>NZ_JBIDCC010000002.1:0-130937 GCF_043204415.1 Nonomuraea sp. NPDC047897
CCCGGGGGGCGGGCGGGGCCCCCCCCGCGCCGGCCCCCCCCCCCCCGCCGGGGGGGGCCCCCCCCCGCGGGGGGGGGGGGGGGGGCCGCCCCCCCCCCCCCCCGCGCCCCCCTTGAGCCGGCTCAGAACGCGAACACGTCCGCCCCGGCCGCCTTGGCCCGGCACGCGTTGGTGAAGGTCCCGTTGTAGGAGATGTTGCGGCCCTGCCAGGTGCCCGCGACTCCCACCTTGTACGGCTGGTACGACCACCCGCAGGAGGTGGCCGGTCGGCGCAGGCCGCGCAGCTTGCCGTCCGCCGCGCGCAACCGGGCGCAGGCCGCGGCCGGGGCCGGGTGGTCGCCGCCGTCGGGGTCGCAGGTGAGCAGGTAGGACGCGGGCGCCTGCCCGGCCGCCGTCACCGTGATCGTCAGAGCGGTGGACCGTTCGTGGTCGTCGGCGGCCGCCGCCCCGGGCGCCGCCGCGAGCATCAGGAACGCTCCGCACAACGCCGTCGTCGTCATCGATCTCATGCCTGTCCTCCATCGCCGGGGCGAGCCGGGTGCACGTGTGGCGAATGTGCACGATGTCGCGGGTGGGTGTGCTGGTGTAGGTACCCGGGACGCCGTCGGCCGCGGTCATGGATCAGGCAAAGGTCACAGAAAAGGGGACCCGCGCACGCGGGTCCCCTTCCGGTGTCCGGGTCAGGCGGGCACGGAGGCCACACCCGGCTCCAGGAAACGGGGCCGGGCGACGCCGGCCCGGTCCAGGTACGGCGTGATGCCGCCCAGGTGGAACGGCCAGCCCGCGCCCAGGATCATGCACAGGTCGATGTCCTGCGCCGCGGCGACCACTCCCTCGTCCAGCATGATCCTGATCTCCTCGGCCAGCGCCTCCAGCACGCGGCGGCGCACCTCCTCGGCGGTGGACGGCCGGTCACCGCCCGCGAAGAGCGCCACGGCCTCCGGGTCCAGCGAGAAGTCGGCCGCGTACACGCCGGGCTTACCGGAGGCGACCAGCTTGCCCATGTTCGCCGACACCCCGAACCGGCCGGGGAACGCCTCGTGCAGCGTCTCGGCCACGTGCAGCCCGACGGCCGGGCCGACGAGCTGCAGCAGCGCGAACGGCGTCATCGGCAGGCCGAGGTCGTCGAGGGCGTGCTCGGCCGTCTCCAGCGGCGTGCCCTCGTCCACGGCCGCGATCACCTCGCCCATGAACCGGGTCAGCAGCCGGTTCACCACGAACGCCGGGGCGTCCTTGACCAGCACCGCCGACTTCCGCAGCGACTTGCCGACGGCGAACGCCGTGGCCAGCGTCGCGTCGTCCGTCGCGGCCCCCTTGATGATCTCCAGGAGCGGCATCACGGCGACCGGGTTGAAGAAGTGGAAGCCGACCAGGCGCTCCGGGTGCGCCAGCTCGGCGCCCATCTCGGTCAGCGACAGCGACGAGGTGTTGGTGGCGAGCGTGCACTCGGCGGAGACCACGGCCTCCACCTCGGCGAACACCTTCTTCTTGACCGCCATGTCCTCGAACACCGCCTCGATGACGAAGTCGGCGTCGGCGAAGGCGTCCTTGGTCAGCGAGCCGGTCACCAGGCCCTTGAGCCGGTTGGCCTGGTCGGCCGAGATCCGGCCCTTGCCCAGCAGCTTGTCCACCTCGGCGTGCACGTACCCGACGCCCTTGTCCAGCCGGGTCCGGTCGAGGTCGGTCAGCACGACCGGCACCTCCAGGCGGCGGGCGAACAGCAGCGCCATCTGCGAGGCCATCAGGCCGGCGCCGACCACGCCGACCTTGGTCACCTTGCGGGCCAGCGACCTGTCGGGCGCGCCGGCCGGCCGCTTGGCCCGCCGCTGCACCAGGTCGAAGGCGTACAGCCCGGACCGCAGCTCGTCGCCCATCAGCAGGTCGGCCAGCGCCTCGTCCTCGGCGGCGAAGCCCTCGTCGCGCGAGGCCGTCCGGGCCAGCGCGACCAGGTCGAGCGCCCGGTAGGGGGCGGGGGACGCGCCGCGCAGCTTCATGTCGACCAGGAACCGGGCGTCGGCCACCGCCTTGTCCCAGTCGTCGTCCCCGTCGTCGCCGTCGCGGGACGGGCGCTCGACCACGACCTCGCCGGTGACCACCTTGGCGGCCCAGCGCAGCGACTCCTCCAGGAAGTCGGCCGGCTCGAACATCGCGTCGGCGACGCCCAGCTCGTACGCCTGCGCGCCCTTGATCATGCGGTTCTGCGAGAGAGGGTTCTCGATGATGAGCTTGAGCGCCTTCTCCGGGCCGATCAGGCGGGGCAGGAGCTGCGTGCCGCCCCAGCCGGGCACCAGGCCGAGGAAGCACTCGGGCAGCGCCACCGCCGGCACACCGGCGGAGATCGTCCGGTAGGCGCAGTGCAGCGCGATCTCCAGCCCGCCGCCCATGGCCGCGCCGTTCACGAACGCGAACGACGGGATCGGCAGTTCGCCCAGCCGCCGGAAGACGTGGTGGCCGAGGCCGCCGATCGCCAGCGCCTCCTCACGGGAGGCCACGGCGGCGGCGCCCTTGAGGTCGGCGCCGACGGCGAAGATGAACGGCTTGCCGGTCACGCCGACAGCCGCCAGGTCGGTGCGTTCGGCGATCTCCGACAGCGCGCCGTTCAGCGCGAACAGCCCGCGCGGGCCGAACGTGTTGGGCTTGGTGTGGTCGAAGCCGTTGTCCAGCGTGATGAGCGCCATGGTGCCGGCGCCGCCGGGCAGCTCGACGTCGCGGACCAGCGCCTTGGTGACGACTTCGTCGGTGTCGCGCTCGCCCAGCAGCGCGCGCCAGGTGTCCAGATTCGTCATGCCAGGTTCTCCCAGATCACGGTGCCGCCCATGCCCATGCCGACGCACATGGTGGTGATGCCGTAGCGCACGTCGGGGCGCTCGGCGAAGTGGCGGGCGAGCTGGGTCATCAGCCGCACGCCCGAGGAGGCCAGCGGGTGGCCGAAGGCGATCGCGCCGCCGTAGGGGTTGACCCGTGGGTCGTCGTCGGCGATGCCGAAGTGCTCCAGGAACGCCAGCACCTGCACGGCGAACGCCTCGTTGATCTCGAACAGGCCGATGTCGGAGATCGACAGCCCGGCCAGGCGCAGCGCCCGTTCGGTGGAGGGGATCGGGCCCACGCCCATCACCTCGGGGTCCACGCCCGCGAAGGCGTACGACACCAGCCGCATCCTCGGCGTCAGACCCAGCTCGTCGGCGACCTCGCGGGCGGCCACGACGCAGCCGGTCGCGCCGTCGTTGATGCCCGAGGAGTTGCCCGCGGTGACGTGCCCGTGCGGGCGGAACGGCGTCTTCAGGGCGGCCAGGCCCTCGATCGTGGTGCCGGGCCGGGGCGCCTCGTCCTCGACCGCGAGCCCCCAGCCCTTCTCCGCCGTCCGGACGGCGGTCGGCACCAGGTCGGGCTGGATCTTGCCGTCGGCGTACGCCTTGGCCACCTTCTCCTGCGACAGCACCGCGTAGGCGTCGGCGCGGTCCTTGGTGATGGACGGGTAGCGGTCGTGCAGGTTCTCGGCCGTCATGCCCATGACGAGTGCGCTCGGGTCGACGAGCTTCTCCGACAGGAAGCGCGGGTTGGGATCGACGCCCTCGCCCATCGGGTGGCGGCCCATGTGCTCGACCCCGCCCGCGATCGCGACGTCGTACGCGCCGAACGCGATGCCGCCCGCGACGGTGGTGACCGCGGTCATCGCGCCCGCGCACATGCGGTCGATCGCGTAGCCCGGCACGGATTTCGGCAGGCCGGCCAGCACCGCCGCCGAACGCCCGATGGTCAGGCCCTGGTCGCCGATCTGGGTGGTCGCGGCGATGGCGACCTCGTCCACGCGTTCCGGCGGCAGGCCGGGGTTGCGCCGGAGCAGCTCGCGGATGACCCGCACGACCAGGTCGTCGGCGCGGGTCTCCGCATACAGGCCCTTCGGCCCCGACCGGCCGAAGGGCGTGCGCACGCCGTCGACGAACACGACGTCACGAGAGGAAGGCACGGATTCGCTCCTCGTTGGCAGGCAGTTGACGAGGCCATGCTACTCGTCAGTAACTACTCGCCGCGCAGCGGCACGCGCCGCGCGTCCGCGGCCGTGCCCGGCCGGGACTTCAGGGGGTCGGCGCGGCGGCGTCGCGGGGCTCGGACGCCGGCGACGCGGACGAGGCCGACGGCGCGGCGGGTGACCGGCGCCAGAGCAGGCCTCCCGTCAGCGCGGCGAGCAGGCCGGCCAGGCCGGCCACCGCGAAACCGCCCCCGGGCGCGGACGCGTCGATCGCCACACCGACGACCGGGGAGCCGAGCGCGAACCCCGCGCTCAGCGCCGAGGACTGCAGCCCGGTCGCCTCGCCTCGCACACCGGCCGGCGTCAGCCGGCTCACCGTGTCGGAGACCGCGGACAGGGTCGGCGCGGTGAGCAGCCCGGCACCGATGACGGCCACGCACAGCCAGGGCCAGTCATGGGCGAGCCCGGCCGGAACCGTCACCAGCCCGAGCAGGCCTAGCAGCAGCCAGGTGGGCACCGGCCGGGGCAGCGCCCCGTACACCAGGCCGCCCACGACGGACGTCACCCCGAACACGGCGACGACCAAGGCCGCCCACGAGACCTGACCGGCTTCCCGGAGCGTGGCGACGATGGCCAGGTCCACGCCGCTGAGCAGCATCGTGGTGCCGAACCCCATCGTCAGGACGGCGACCATGCGCGCTCCCAGCCACTCCCGGCGCCGGGGCCGGTCCGCCGGGTCGCCGTCCGGCTCGTCCCCGGCCCGCAACGGCGGGTCGAGCAGGGCGATCCCCAACCCGCCGAGCACGATCGCGGCGCCCACACCCCAGGCCACCACGCCGGGGGACACCTCGGCCGCGCACAGGATCACCACCGCCGGACCCACCATGTAGGACAGCTCGCCCACCACCGACTCCAGCGCGAACGCCGCCCGCCGCTGCCCCGGCGCCGTCATCGCGGCGATCGCCTGCCGGGTGACCGACTGGACGGGCACCATCAGCAGGCCGGCGGCGAACGAGGCGCCCAGCAGGACCACGTACGGCAGCACGGGCACGGCCGCCCAGAACACGACCTGCGGCACGACCGTGACCAGCAGCACGGCGCGCAGCCCCCGCCGGTCGACCATCCGGCCCAGCAGCGGCCCGCCCAGCGCGACACCCGCGGTGAGCGCCGCCGCCACGGCCCCCGCCGCCGCGTAGCTCATGTCGAGCGCGATCACGACGTACATCGTCAGCGCCATCACGTCCGCCGTGATCGCGGCACGGGCCAGCAGCGAGACGCCCAGCAGCGGCGACATGCCAGGCACCGCGAGCACCTGTCGAAAACCGGTCACCGGCTCGACGCTAGATCCTCCGTCAGGCCATAGGAAGTCGTCACTTCGTTGCACCGGGCATAATGAAGGCTTATGGCACGTGATCTGGAGACCGCACTGCTGCGGTCGTTCGTCACCGCCGTGCGGGCGGGCAGCATCAGCCGCGCGGCGGCGGCGCTCGGCCAGACCCAGCCCGCGCTCAGCCAGCAGGTGCGCAAGCTGGAGAGGGCCGTCGGCAGGCCGCTGCTGCACCGGGCGCCGTCCGGCGTCTCGCCGACCCGGGCCGGCGAGGAGCTGCTGCCCTACGCCGAGCGCATCCTCGCGCTGTCGGCCCAGGCGCTCGCCGAAACGGGCCGCGCGCTCACCGGACATTGCGGCGTGGGGCTCCTTGAGGATCTCGCCGCCTCCCGCCTTCCTCAGGCGCTCGCGGATCTCGCGCGGCTGCACCCGGATGTGTCGCTGGAGGTGCTCAGCCTCTCCAGCGCGGCGATGCGGGAGGTCTACGACTCGGGCCGGGTCCAGCTCGTGCTCGACGAGGTCCCGGATCTTCCCTGGCCGCCGCGCTGGACGGTGCGTCTGCCGCTCGTCTGGGCGGTCGGGCAGGGTGTCGCCGCCGACGCCGATCCGCTGCCGGTGGTGCTGTTCTCGAACACCTGCGCCTGGCGGACATCGGTGCTGGAGACGCTGGAAGGCGCCGGGCGCCGCTGGCGGGTGGCGTTCGAGAGCAACAGCCTCGCCGGAGTGCTCGCCGCGCTACGGGCCGGGCTCGGGGTCGCGGCGCTCATGCCCGCCAACCTCGACCCGGCCATGGCCTGGCACGACGCGGCCGCGCTGCCTGCTCTGCCGGACGTCGAGCTCGGCCTGGCCCGCCACCCCGGCACCGAAGGCGACGCGCTCATCGACGCCGTGGAGGCCGCCCTGCGCCGGATGATCTGAGCCGCAGGGCTCAGGCGGTGGCGCCCGCGTCCACGGTGATCGCGGAGCCGGTGATGTTGCGACCGGCCTCGCCCGCCAGATGCGACACCATGGCCGCGCTGGACGCGCCGGCCACGGCCTCTGATCCGAACTGTCCTGCCCCGTCACTGTCCGGGTGAAACGGGTGTGGCGTAAGGGGTCAACAACAATTCGTGTTCATGAGGTGAAATATCCGGACAACTGGGGGTCGACTCTGTTAGTAAAGGTGACGTTTCGGAGTCGTATGAGAGAGGTTCTGTAGTGGCGCGCGACGAGAACGACAGGTCATACGAAGATGGCCAGGGGAGACCGAACCCTGAGCTGACCGGAGACGTCCTGTCGCCACGGTGGAGCACCGACGACACCGACGAACAGCCCGCCATCGTGGTGTCCGGCAATGAGACGTACGTCATGCCGCCCGACGGCGGCCCGGCGGAGCCGTACGTCCCGCCGCAGGACGCCTTGGACACCTCCTACCCCGCGGTGGACGGCGTTGACGGTTTGGCGCACGGGCAGGCGGCCGGGTATCCCGGCCCCGAGGCCGGCGCTCAGGCGTTGGACACGGGCGGCTACGCCGACCCCGACAGCGGTGCGCACCTCGTGCAGGACGGCGCGGTCTCCTACGGTGACAGTGGTGCGCACCTCGTACAGGACGGCGCGGCCACGTACGCCGACTCCGACAGCGGTGCGCACCTCGTGCACGACGATCGCGCCCGCTATGCCGACGGCCCCGACGGAGACCTCCACGACCCCGCCTACCTCCCGCTCGACAAGGGCTACGAGGGGCACGAGGACGACGCCTCCGGTGAGACGCGGCGCGGCTTCCTCGGCTCCGGATGGACCGACGCCGCCGACGACCGGCACACCGGCGACAAGGAGGTGCGCCGCCGGACCAAGGTGCTGGTGGCGGGCGCCGCCGCGGTCGTGCTGCTCGGCCTCGGAGCCGGCTGGATGCTGACCGGCACGTCCTCCGACGATCCCTGCCCGGGGAACCAGTGCGCGAGCGCCGGTCAGGTGAGCGAACCGCCCGCCGGGTCGCCCGGCCCCGAGGAGTCGGACGGGGCGGTGGACGACTCCACCGCGCCGACGACCGAGCCGACCGCCTCCCAGACCACGGCCCCGACGCCCACCGCCGTCCGGGCCCGGGTCACCCGCACGCCGACGCCCCGCGTGACCGAGCCCCGCGAGACCGAGTCCCCGGTCAGGCCGACGAGGAGGGTCACCCAGGAGCCGGAGGTCGTCGAGGAGACCGGCACCGAACGGCGGCCGGGCGCCACCCAGGAGCCGAAGCCCCGGGAGACCGAGGAGCGGCAGGCGCCGACCACCCAGCCGACGACCCAGCCGACGGCCCCGGCCACCCAGGCGCCGGCGCCGAGCCCGACGAAGAGCAGCGGCGGCGGGCTGCTCGACATCCTGTTCCCCTGGTCCTGACCACAGGCTGTTCCGCAGGGCGCGCGGCATGTAAGGATGCGTTCCCGGGAGAGGTCTGTCAGACTTTGGAAACCGTTTTCCGGGAGGTGTCGTGGTCACGCTGGAAGACGTCGCCAAACAGGCGGGCGTCTCGCTCGCGACCGCCTCGCGCGTGCTCAACGGAAGCACCCGCCAGGTGGGCGCCGCCCTGCGCGCGCGGGTCGAACGGGCCGCCGACGAGCTCGGCTACCGGGCCAACATGGCCGCGCAGACGCTGGCCCGCGGCGCGAGCAACGTCATCGGCATCGTGGTGCACGACCTGACCGACCCCTACTTCGCCGCCCTCGCCGACGGCGCCATGCGCGCCGCGGCGGGTCAGGGCCTGCTCGTCATGGTGGGCACCACCCACCGCGATCCCGAGCAGGAGATCGCCTACGTGGCCACGATGAACGCCCAGCGCGTCCGCGCCGTCCTCCTGGCGGGCTCGCGCGTCGACGACCCCGACGTCACGGGCCGGCTGCGCCGCGAGCTCGGCCGCTACCGGGCCAGCGGCGGGCGCGTCGCCTGCGTCGGCCAGGACCTGCTCGGCGTCGACACGGTGGCGCCCGCCAACTACGAGGGCGCCGCCGCCCTCGCCCGGTCGCTGGCCGCCCTCGGCCACACCCGGTTCGCCGTGCTGGCCGGGCCGCCCCACCTGATGACCGCCCGCGACCGGTGCGCCGGGTTCACGGCGGCGCTGGAGGAGCTCGGGCTGCCCGAGCCGCGCGTCGTCCACGGGCCCTTCGACCGTGACGGCGGCTACGCGGCGGCGCGGCAGACGGGCGACGCGACGTGCGTGTTCGCCGTCAACGACGTGATGGCCGTCGGCGCGCTGGCCGCCTACCGCGAGCAGGGCGTGCGGGTGCCCGACGACGTGTCGGTGGCCGGTTTCGACGACATCGCCACGCTGCGCGACCACGTGCCGGCGCTGACCACCGTACGGCTGCCGCTGGCCGACATGGGGGCGCTCGCGCTGAACCTGGCGCTGGGCGAGGGCGACACGGCGGTCGTCGAGCACGTCGCCGGTGAGGTCGTCCTGCGTGAGAGCGTCCGCGACATCCGCTGATCCGCGCCCGCGGCGCGCCGGCCCGGAGGCGGTCGCGGACGTCGCCCGATGGCTGGCCGAATCGTGCGGAACCGGCCGCGATAGCGTGCGGGCGGGATGACGTGAGGCGAGAACGTGACGCGGGAGGCGCGGTGAAGCTGGCGGTCAGCACGCTGGGGATGCCCGGCGAGGGGCTCGACAGGGCGATCGAGGTGGCGGCGCGGCACGGCTGTCAGGGGCTGGAGCTGCGCCTGCACCCCGACACCGGGGTGCACGCCGGCCTCGGTCCTGGCGAACGGCGTTCGGTGCGCGAGCGGCTGGCGGCCGCCGGGCTGGCGGCCGCGGCGCTCGCCGGGTATGCCGGGGTGTGCGAGCCGGGCGCCGACGAACCGGTGGTCGAACGGCTCCTCGCCGACCTGGCCCTCGCCGCCGACCTGGGCGCGCCCGGCGTGCGGGTCTTCCCGCGCGGCGCGGACCCCGCCGTGGGCGCGCGCCGCCTCAAAGCCGTCTCTGGTGCGGCACGCGACCTCGGCGTACGGGTGCTGGTGGAGACGCACGACGCGATGGCGACCGGGGCGAGCGTGGCCCGGCTGCTGGACGAGGCGGCCTGCCCCGAGACCACGGGGGCGATCTGGGATCTGCTGCACCCGTGGCGGCACGGCGAGCAGCCCGCCGAAACGCTGCGCGCGCTGGGCCCGTGGCTGGCGTACGTGCAGGTCAAGGACGCGGTGTCGGCCGAGGACTGCACGCCGGTGCCGATGGGGGCCGGTGCGGTGCCGCTGGAGGAGAGCGGCGAGCTGCTGCGCGGGTCCGGCTTCGACGGGTGGGTGTCGCTGGAGTGGGAGCGCACCTGGTACCCGCAGGTCGCTCCGGTGGAGGAGATCCTGCCGGGCGCGGCCGCCTGGGTCGAGCGCTTCGACGGGAGCCGCCGGTGAGAGCCAAGGTCCTGGTCGTCGGCATGGACGGGCTGCGCTTCGACCGGCTCACCGCTCTGCGCCCGCCCGTGCTCACCGCCCTCATGGAGGCGGGCACGTACGGCACGAGCCTGCTCCCGTACGGGGTGGCGGACGAGCCGCGCACCGGGTCGCCCGGCGAGGTGATCCAGGAGCCCGGCGGCCACGACGCCGGGGTCGCGTCCGGTGGCGGGCGGGTCATCGCGGCGCGGACGGACTCC
The DNA here is from genome assembly GCF_043204415.1 of Nonomuraea sp. NPDC047897. Lineage (NCBI taxonomy): Bacteria > Bacillati > Actinomycetota > Actinomycetes > Streptosporangiales > Streptosporangiaceae > Nonomuraea > Nonomuraea sp. NPDC047897. The sequence goes on from NZ_JBIDCC010000002.1 coordinate 9,902, forward strand.
GGCCCCGGGTGGTCGTCGGTCGCGACGGGCGTGTGGCCGGACAAGCACGGCGTGGTGGACAACAGCTTCGTGGGCGCCCAGTTTACGAAATATCCCGATTTTCTGACGCGGGCGCAGGCGGTCCGGCCCGACCTGGTCACCGGGGCGTTCTTCTCCTGGCCCGCGCTGGCGGAGCACGGCGCCTTCGGCCCCCGCATCGGCGCCCGTGGGGTGTTCGACGGCTACGCCACCACCTGGGGCGCCGCCGACGAGCAGGTCGCCGCGGCAGCCCTGGAGCACCTGGCGGGCACCGCCGCGGACCTGTCGTTCGTGTACCTGGGCGACACCGACGAGGTGGCCCACGCGCTCGGCCCGCTCGGCCGGGAGTACGCCGACGCCCTGCGTACCCAGGACGCCCAGCTCGGCGACCTGCTCGCCGCGATCCGCCACCGCCCCACCTACCCGGGGGAGCGCTGGACGGTGCTGGTCACGACCGACCACGGGCACCTGGACGGGGGCGGCCACGGCGGCGTCCGCGAGGTCGAGCGCACGGTGTTCGTCATCGCCGCCCGCCTGGGCGAGGACCTGGGCGGCGCCTCGCTCGGCTCGCCCCGGCCGGTGGACGTGGCGCCCACCGCGCTGGCCGCCCTCGGCATCGATCCGGCCCCGGCCTGGGACCTGGACGGGGTGCCGCTGCGACACTGAAGTCATCAGGTGTTGAATTTTGGCGCGTCGCGGGCGACACTCGTGACGACGACGCCTGACACCTGGATGTGACCCATTGATCACCGTGCTGCGGTTCTCCGAGATCGACGCCGGAATGCTCGCCGAGGTGGGCGGCAAGGCCGCCAATCTCGGCGAGCTGACCCGGGCCGGCCTGCCCGTCCCGAAGGGCTGGGCGCTGACCACCGAGGCCTACCGCCGGGTCGCCGGGGCGGCGGGCCTGGACGAGATCGTCGCCGCCGGCGGGCAGGGCACGGCGGGCCTGGCCGAGGCCGCCCGGACGCGGCTGCTGCGGACGCCCGTCCCGGCCGAGGTGGCCAAGGCGGTCGTGGCCGCGTACGAGGAGGTGGGCGGCGGGCCGGTCGCGGTGCGCTCGTCGGCGACGGCCGAGGACCTGCCGTTCGCCAGCTTCGCCGGCCAGCAGGACACCTACCTCAACGTCGTGGGCGCCGACGCCGTGCTCGACGCGGTCCGCCGCTGCTGGGCGTCGCTGTGGACCGACCGCGCCGTCGCCTACCGGGAGGCGGCGGGCATCGACCACGCCGGGGTCCGGCTCGCGGTGGTCGTGCAGGCCATGGTGGACGCGCGGGTGGCCGGGGTGATGTTCACCGCGAACCCGGTCACGGGCCGGCGGCACGAGGCGGTCATCGACGCGAGCCCCGGTCTCGGCGAGGCCGTGGTCTCCGGCGCGGTGAACCCCGACCGGTTCGTCGTGGACACCGCCACCGGCCGGGTCCTCGACCGGCACGAGGGCGACAAGCGCCTGGCCGTCCGCCCCGCGCCCGGCGGCGGCACCCGGCGCGACGAGGACGTCCCGGCCGGCCTGTGCCTGACCGACCCGCAGGCGCGCGAGCTGGCCGCGCTCGGCGCCCGGGTGGAAGGCCACTACGGCGCGCCGCAGGACACCGAGTGGGCGATCGACGGCGCCGGCCGGCTCTGGCTCACCCAGGCCAGGCCCATCACCACGCTGTACCCGCTGCCCCACGGAACGCGCGAGGGACTGCGGGTGTACTTCAGCTTCAACGTCGCCCAGGGCGTCATGGGCCCGCTCACGCCGATGGGGCTGGCCGCGATCAAGCTGGTGGCGGCCGGCGCGGCGGGGCTGTTCGGGTACGGGCCGGCGGTGCTGCGCGACGGGCCGGCGTTCATGGCGGAGTCGGGCGGGCGGCTGTGGCTGGACCTGACGACGGCCCTGCGCAGCCGGGCGGGCCGGGCGATCCTGCCTCGGATGCTGCGGCTCGGCGAGGCCCCGGGCCGCCGTCGTCGTGGACCGGCTGATGGCCGACCCGCGCCTGTCGGTCACCCGGACCGCGCGCCGCCCGGTCGTGCCGGCCGCCGCCCGCTTCGCCCGCCGGATCCACGCGCCCGCCCGCGTGCTGCAGGCTCTCGCCAGCCCCCGCAGGTCGTACGCCCACGTCAGCGGCCTCGGCGAGCGGATCGACCGGCGGCTGCGCGTGCCCGCCGGGGCGACGCCCGCCCAGCGCCTCGACCACGCCGAACGGGTTCTCGCCGGCACGTTCCCGCTCGTCGTGTCCGTGATGCCCATCGTGATCACCGGGTACGCCCTGTTCGCGCTGGCCGCCAGGCTGTCCGGGGTGCCGCTGGCCGAGATGCAGGACGTGCTGCGCAGCCTCCCCGCGAACCCCACCACGGAGATGGACCTCCAGCTGTGGGCGCTGGCCGGCCGCGTCGAGCCCGAACCGTTCCGCGAGCTGCCCGTGGACGAGCTGGCGCGCCGCTACCGGGACGGGGCGCTGCCCCCGAAGGCGCAGCGCGAGATCGCCGGATTCCTCGACAGGTACGGGCACCGCGGCGTCGCCGAGATCGACCTGGGACTGCCGCGCTGGTCGGAGGACCCCACGCACATCCTCGGCGTGCTCGCCAACTACCTGCGCGCCGGTGTCGCGGCCGGCCCCCCTCCCGACGCGCTGTTCGCCCGGGGAGCCGCCGACGCGGAGGCGGCCGTGGCCGCCGTCGTCGCGCGGGCCCGCCGCCGAGGGCGGCTGCGGGGGGCGGTCACCCGGTTCGCGCTGAGCCGGACCAGGGCGTACGGGGGACTGCGGGAGCTGCCGAAGTTCCACCTCGTGCAGACGCTGGCCGGGCTGCGGCGCAGCATGCTGGCCGTCGGCGAGCACCTCGTGGCCACCGGGGTGCTCGCCGAGCCGCACGACGTGTTCTTCCTGACCTTCGCCGAGGCCAGGGCGGCGCCGGCCGGCGGCGACCTGCGCGAGCGGGTCGCCGGGCGGCGCGCGGCCCACGAGCGGGAGACGCGCCGCCGGCACGTCCCCCGGATCATGCTGTCCGACGGGACCGAGCCTGAGGCCCAGGCCGCCGTCACGGCCGACCCGGGCGCCCTCACCGGGAGCGCGGCCTCCGCCGGCACCGTCACCGGCCCGGCCCGGGTGGTGCTCGACCCGGTCGGCGCCCACCTGGAGCCGGGCGAGATCCTGGTCTGCCCGTCCACCGACCCCGGCTGGACCCCGCTCTTCCTCACGGCGGGCGGGCTGGTGATGGAGATGGGCGGCGCGATGTCGCACGGCGCGGTCGTGGCCCGCGAGTACGGCATCCCGGCCGTCGTCGGCGTCGCCGACGCCACGCACCGCATCGTCACCGGCGCCCGCATCACCGTGGACGGCGCCGCGGGCACCGTCACCCTCACGGAGGGCTGAGCGCGGGCCGTGTGTGCGGCTTCTGGACGTTTCCTGTACGCCCGGCCCGCATGCTGGAACCGCGGCGGAACCTCCCAGGACCGCCCGGCGGCCCCCTCCTCGCCTCGCCGGGCCCGCGGGCCGCCCGGCTCACCCTCCAAGGGCCGGGCGGTCCGCCCCATGGGCCGGCCCCGTTCCGCGAGGCGAACTCAGGCGGCCAGGTGGAGGGCGCGGGCCACGTCCGCGGTGGCGGCCGACGTCTCCACCGGCGCGTACCCGTCGGCCAGCGCGGCCTCGGCGTCCTTGAGCCCGTTGCCGCTGAGGGTGATCACGACGCGCAGCCCGGGGGACAGGAGCCCCCGGCGGTGCCGGTCGAGCAGGCCGGCGACGCCCGCGGCGGAGGCCGGCTCGGCGAAGACGCCGTCGTGGCGGGCCACCATGCGGTACGCCGCGAAGATCTGCTCGTCCGTCACGGCCGCGATGAGCCCCCCGGACTCGTCACGGGCGGCGACCGCGCCGTCCCAGGTCGCGGGATGGCCGACACGGATGGCGGAGGCCGCCGTCACCGGCTCGGCGACCGGCGCGCCGTGCACGAGCGGCGCGGCGCCCGCCGCCTGGAACCCCCACATGCGGGGCACCCGCCCGGTCAGGCCCTCGGCCGCGTAGGCGCGGTAACCCTGCCAGGTGGCGGTGATGTTGCCGCCGTTGCCCACCGGGAGGCAGTGCACGTCCGGCGCGTCGCCGAGCGCGTCCACGATCTCGTACGCCACCGTCCGCTGCCCCGCCAGCCGCAGCTCGTTGCGCACCGAGTTGACCAGCGCGACGGGGTGGTGCGCCGCCAGGTCGCGGGCGGCGCGCAGGCAGTCGTCGAACGTGCCGGCGAGCTCCACGACCCGCGCGCCGTGGCGGACGGCCTGGCCCAGCTTGCCGAGGGCGACCGCCCCCCTGGGCGCCAGCACGGCCGCCGCGAGGCCGGCGCGGGCCGCGTAGGCGGCCGCCGAGGCGCTGGTGTTGCCCGTCGAGGCGCACAGCACCAGCTCGGCGCCGGACTCGGCGGCCCGGCTCACGGCCACGGTCATCCCGCGGTCCTTGAACGACCCGGTGGGGTTGGCGCCCTCCACCTTGAGCCACACGTCGCAGCCGGTCAGCGCGGACAGGTGCCGGGAGCGCAGCAGCGGCGTGGCGCCCTCGTGGAGGGAGACGGACGGGGTGGAGTCGGTGACGGGGAGCAGACGCCGGTAGCGACTGTCGAGCAGTCCTTGCCAGGTGGTCATGTGCCGGACCATAACATTTGTTTCGTTATGAGCGCTATCCGGGAGCTGATGTAACATTCGTCAACATGGACGCCGATGCGATCGAGATCCGGCTGGGCGAGATGTATCCCGAGCTGCCGCCGGGCGAGCGGGCCATCGCCCGGGTGCTGCTCGACGACTACCCGTTCGCGGCCCTCGGCTCGCTGCGCGCCCTGGCCGAGCGGGCCGGCGTCAGCCCGCCCACCGCCTCGCGCCTGGTCGGCCGGCTCGGGTTCGCCGGGTTCGCCGACTTCCAGGCCGCCGTACGGGCCGGCGCCCGCGAGCACGACCGGTCGCGGCTCAGCGAGTTCGTCACCCGGCCGCCCGACCTCCACGACGCGGCCGAGGACCTCCGCTCCGGCCTCGCGGGCACGCTCGCCGCCGTGACCGGGCCATTGCTCGACGCCGTCGCCGTCCGGCTGGCGGAGGCCGGCGCGGTCTGGGCGCTCGGCGGGCCGCTCAGCGAGCTGGCCGCCGACTATCTCGTCCGCCAGCTCGCCGGCCTGCGCCCCGGCGCGCACCGCGTCCCCGACCAACCCGCCGCCCGCGCCCGGGTCGTGCTCGATCTCGGGCCGCCGGACGTCGTCGTCGCCTACGACTTCCGCCGCTACTCCGCCGCCACGGCCCGGTTCGTCCACGCGGCCCGCGCCCGCGGCGCCCGGCTGGTCCTCGTCACGGACGCGTGGGAGTCGCCGCTGGCCGAGCAGGCCGAGGTGCTGGTCCGCCTCCCGCGCGAGGCCGCCGGGCCCATCGCGCCCCTCACCCACGAGATCGCGGTCACCGAGCTGATCCTCGTCGCCGCGGCCGCCCGCCTCACCCCGGCCGCCCGCCTGGCCGCCCTCGACGCCCTCACCCGCGATCTGTCACCACCCGACGCCTGACCCACCCCGCGCCGGGGTCTGCGCCGCGCAGGTCAGTTGACGCAGTCCTGGTTCCGCAGGCCCAGGGCCAGCGCCTCGACCTTGCCGCGCCGGTCGACGCCGAAGTAGTAGTACGCCTTCGGGTTGCCGGGCGCGGTGGCGTACCAGCCGCTCACCTCCTCCTTGACCCCCGGGTACGCCTTCTTGACCTGGCGCAGCGTGGCGCCGGTGCCGATGCCCCGGGGAGTCCGGACGCCCTTCGGCGCGAAGATGACGGCCACCCCGCGCCGGACCGAGATGTAGAGGCCCACCTCGTCGCGCGGGTTGCGGTGGGCCTTGTAGTCCCAGCCGGAGCAGTGGCCACGCTGCTTCAGCACGATCTTCCCGGTGGCGTTGGCCTGCTTGGCCGTCATGCCCAGCCGGAGACCGCCGTAGCCGTACGGGCCGAAGGTGCCCTTCGGCGCGGCGGCGGTCGCGGCGGTGGTCGTGGTGGCGGTCGCGGTGGTCTCGGTGGTGGCGGTCGCGGCGGACGCCGCTGTGCCGGCCGCGGCGGGTGCCGCGGCCGCCAGCAAGGTCCCCGCCGCCAGTGCCGCGACGGCCCGTGCCGGCCGGCTCGTTCGGTGCTTCATGATCCCCCCGCATGCGTGGCAGGTGATGTGTCCCTTGTTGGATGAGCAGGCGCGGCCGAAGGTTCGCGGACTTCCGCACCGCGCCGGACCGGCCCGTGGGGCACGAGGACGTCAGCCGAGGGCCGCGAGCAGTTCGCGTTCGCGCGGGGCGCTGAGGCCGGCACGTCTCGGCCGGTCGAGGCCCTGCTCGCGTTCCCAGCTCAGCGTGTCGGCCAGCAGGTCGGCCCGGGGCCGATGGCGGAGGCCCGCGGTGCGCGCCGCGGACCCGCTGCGGGCCGAGAACCCCTGCCAGCCCGGATCGGTGAGCCACATCGGCAGCGACTCGGGCCCCATGTACTCGGCCACGCCGTTGGCCAGCAGCCACGCCGGGTCGGCGGCGACCACGGGGCCCGTGTGGCCGCCGGCGGCGCGCGACAGCTCGACCCACTCGCCGAACGGCACGACCGGGCCGACGGCGTCGTAGGTGCCGACGGTCCCCGACTCCGCGGCGTCGAGCAGCCAGGCGGTGAGGTCGCGCACGTCGATCGCCTGCGTCGGCAGGGCCGGCGCGTCGGGGACCAGCATCGGCCCCCGCGGGTCGCGCGCCGCGCGGGCCGCCCAGTAGCCCGAACGTCCGCTGTGATCACCCGGGCCGCCGATGAGCCCGGCCCGCGCGATGAGCAGGCGGTCGCCAAGGACCGCCGTCGTCACCTGCTCGCAGGCCACCTTCGCCTCGCCGTACAGCGTGCGATCGACCTCGACGCGGTCGGTCGGGGCGAGGAGCGGCGCGGACTCGTCGGCGTCCGGCGCGGCATGGGAGGCGTAGGCGCTGACGGAGGAGACATAGGTCCAGTGGCGGGCCCGGTAGCCCAGCGCGTCGAGTGCCGCCCGCACGAAACCGGGCTGCCAGGAAACCTCGATGACCGCATCCCACTCGCGGTCGAGCAGCGGCGCGTACGCGGCGGGATCACGCCGGTCGGCGGCCACGAGCGTCGCCCCGTCCGCGACCGCTCCGCTCTCGCCGCGCGCCAGGCACGTCACCCGATGGCCGCGCGAGAGCGCCTGCCGTGACGCCTCCCGCCCCACCCACGCCGTCCCACCCAGAATCAAGATCTCCATCCGGACATTCAAGCACCGGGCGCCGGACGGCGTGGAGGTGACGGGGGACGTTCAGCCGGCGGCGCGGTCGGGGCGGGACGACCACACCTGTGCCACCATGACGGCGCTCGCGCCGAACAGCGCCACGCCCAGAGGGACATGGACGGCGAGGTCGCCGCTCCCCCCGACCACGAACTGGACGCTGATCAGGACGAAGAGGAGCGCGCTGACGGCCAGGTACCGCACCGATCCCCGGCCTGCCCGCCACACCAGGTCACTCCGTGGTGGTCGGTTGCCGTGGGCTTCCGGCTCCCGAGGCTGCCCGCTCACCAGGTCACCCGCAGCGTGCGCACGCCGTACACGAGGCTGAAGGCACGGAAGTCCACCTGCTCGTCCGGATCGGCGAGGGCGAGGCCGGGAAAGCGCCGCAGCAGTGCCGGGAAGGCGATGCGCATCTCCATCCGCGCCAGCGGCGCCCCGAGGCAGTGGTGCACACCATGGCCGAAGGCGACGTGACCGGCGGCTGCCCGGGTGATGTCGAGGGTGTCGGGGTCGTCGACGAAGGCGGGGTCGCGGTTGGCGGCCGGAAACGAGCAGAGCACGAGAGAGCCCGCGGGGATGGCATGCCCGCCGATCTCCACGTCCGTCGTGGTCGTGCGCGGCGGCAGCACCTGCACGACGGACAGCCAGCGCAGCAGCTCCTCTACGGCGGGCTCGACCCGCGCCGGATCGTCGCGGATCATCGCCGCCCGCTCCGGGTGCCGGAGCAGGGCCAGGGTGCCCAGGCCGAGCATGTTCGAGGTCGTCTCGTGCCCGGCCAGCAGCAGCAGTGCCGCGATGCCGATCAGCTCGTCGGTGCTGAGATCGTGGCCGTGCTCGCGCACCAGCATGCCGAGCATGTCCTCGCCCGGCTCCGCCTGCGCGCGGGCCGCCAGGCCGGCCATGTAGGCGCGATCCTCCCGTTGCGCCGCGACGCGCTGCTCCAACGGCAAGGACGTGTCCAGCAGACGCACCGAACGCTCGTGGAACTCGGCGCGGTCGGCCTGCGGCACGCCCAGCAGCTCGCAGATCACCAGCGACGGCACCGGCAGCGCGAAGTGCTCCACCAGATCGGCCGGCTTGCCGGCCCGCTCCAGATCGTCCAGAGCCGTCCGGACGATCTCGGTGATCCGCGGCTCCAGCCTGCGCATCCGCCGTACCGTGAACTCCGGGGTGAGCATCCGGCGCAACCGCGTGTGCTCGGGCGGGTCGAACCCGATCAGCTGCCCGGCCTGCATCGTGGCCAGCTCGTCGGCGTCCAACTGCTCTGCTCCCGGGAACGGTGTCAGGGCGCTGCTGAACCGGGCAGGGTCCGCCAGCACCTGGCGGACATCCTCGTGGCGGCAGACCAGGTACGCGGGCACGCCGAACGGCGTCTTCACTCGCACCACGCCCTCGCTGTCGCGAGCCCGGGCCAGTTCCTCGACCGGGCTGAGCCCGTTCCGCCGCATGTGCAGCGGCAGGTCCGGCGCTTCAGTCATCATCTGTCCTCTCGAGGGGATGGTGTCTTCGGCCAGCAGGCCGATGATCTCGGCGGTGGAGCGGTGGACTCCACGCCGATGCTGGTGGCGATCCCCGCCAGCACCAGCTGTGTGCCGCCGCGGCGGCGCAGCCGCAGGTCGAGGTCGGTGCCGTGGAAGGCGCTCCAGGTGCGCTTGGTCACGGTGACGTCCCCGGGATGGCCGGCCAGGTCGTCGACGACGACGTCCCAGCCCGCTGGGAGGGGGCCGGGCGGGCGCGGGATCTCGGTGCGTCCTGGCGCGGCGTCTGATCCGTCCGCGCCGGCCGTGAGCCGGACCAGGACGACCGGAGCACCGTGGCGGCGGAAGGCAGGGCCGTGCCGTACGACCGGCTCAGGGCTGGGTGTCGAGCCACTCCCGGAAGGTGGGCCCGGCGAGCCTGGCGTGCGGGCCGGGCAGGAAGGCGCCGGCGGCGGCGAGCTCGGCATCCGGTATGCCGGACCCGTCGACGCCGACCACCTTGACGCCTCGGCGGGCGCCGAGGAGCGCCGCCGCCTCCGCCAGGCTCTCCTTGCGGGGGCCGGCGATCTCGGGGATGGTTGCGGGAGCGTCGACACCGAGGGCCAGGTCGACCAGTTCCTCGGCCACGGCGCGGCAGGCCACGAGCTGGCTGGGCAGGTCCGGGACGTAGGCGACGTCGCCGGGCTGCCAGTCCAGGAGCTGGCCGACGAACTCGTGGAACTGCGCGGCCCGCAGGATGCGGACGGGGAGCGGGCCGGACAGGAGGACTTCCTCGTGCACCTTCTTGGCGGCGAGGAACCCGGCGGTGGCCCGGTCGGCGCCGATGATGGACGCCATGGCGATCCGGGCGACCCCGGCCTGCTGACCGTACTCGTGCAGATTGCGGGCCGACGTGCGGAAGAACTCCGTCGCCGCCTCCTGCTCGGAGGAGTGCCACGAGGCGACGTCGATGATGACATCCACTCCGGTGAGGGCGTCGGCGAGGCCCTCACCGGTGATGACGTCCACGCCGGTGGCCCGGGACACCGGCACGACGGGGTGTCCCCGGTCGGCCAGGACGTCGACGACGTGGCGTCCCAGCCGCCCGGTCGCTCCCGCCACCGCGAACTTGGTGGTGCTCATGCCGTACGCCTTTCTCAGTGGCTGTAGTTCTGGCCGGGGGGCATACCGGGGATCGGCTTGGCGATGAGAGCGGCAGGGGTGAAGAAGCCGATGTGGGCGATCGCCATGATGAGCGTCCAGAGCGCCTTGTCGTCGTAGTGCTCGGATGCCCTGGCGTACAGCTCGTCGGGGACGCGTTCCCCGGACGGGTTCGGGGTCAGGACGGCCTCCACGAGCTCCAGCGCGACCCGTTCGGGTTCGGTGAAGGAGGTGGCGTCCCGCCAGGTGGCCACGGCGGTGATGCGCTCCTCCGATTCCCCGGCCTGCCGGAGGTTCCTGGTTTCCCGGATGGTGAAGTACGTGCTGCCGAGGATCTGCCCGGCGCGAAGCTGCAGCAGGTGGATGGTGACCTGCGGAATCGAGCCGTTCTTCAGGACCTTGTGCAGGCCTTCGGCGACTCCGGTCATCTCGGGGACGAAGGGGAGGGGGTTGGGCATCCGCGACCGCAGCTTCTCCTGCTCGGTCGCCGTGTCGGTCGTCGCGGGTGTGGACATGGTGCGGGTCTCCTCAACTCATGTTGTCGTGGGTGTCAGCGTTCTGACGACCACGAGACGTCGGCGCCCCGGCCCCCGTAACAGCGCGGCCATGTGACATAGACCACGTGGCGTGGGTGTTACGGAGCGGCGGGGACCGACGTCATGTGCGTGTGGCAGCGTCGAGACCGAGCAGGCGGGAAGCAGGCATGAACGAGGACAGCGAACCGACGACGGACCCGGCCGGGTCACCCGACCGGGTCGGCCGCGTCGACTCGGCGGACTCGGTGGAGTCCGCCACCCAGGCGTTCGTCGGCTACCGCAACCTGCTGTTCACCGTCGCCTACGAGATGCTCGGCTCGGCCGCCGACGCCGAGGACGTCCTGCAGGAGGCCTGGCTGCGTTGGGTGGACGTCGATCACGCAACCGTGCGGGAGCAGCGTGCCTACCTGGTGCGGATCGTCACCCGGCAGGCGCTGGACCGGCTGCGCGCGCTCGGCCGGCGCAAGGAGTCCTACGTCGGGCCGTGGCTGCCCGAGCCGTTGCTGACCGCGCCGGACGTGGCCGAGGACGTGGAGCTGGCCGAGAGCGTCTCGATGGCGATGCTGCTGGTGCTGGAGACGCTCCAGCCGATCGAGCGGGCGGTGTTCGTGCTGCGCGAGGTGTTCGATCTGGACTACGAGGAGATCGCCGAGGCCGTCGACAAGAGCCCGGCCGCGGTACGCCAGCTCGCCTACCGGGCGCGGGCACACGTCGCCGCCCGCCGGCCCCGCGGCATCACCTCCCCGGCCGAGACCCGAGCCGCGCTTGAGGCCTTCCAGCGGGCGGTCGAGACCGGCGAGTTGCAGAGCCTGCTCGACGTCCTCGCGCCGGACGTCGTCGCCCTGAGCGACGGCGGCGGAGTCAGACATGCCCTGCTCCGGCCCGTTGTGGGGATCGACAAGGTGGCCCGTCTGCTGGCCGTCGGCTGGTGGAGACGCGACGCGGAGAGGTCGGTCGAGCTGGTCCAGATCAACGGTGGTCCTGGGCTGCTCGTGCGAGTCGACGGGGAGATCGACGGCGTGGTGGCGGTGCGCGTGGAGAACGGCTACGTCACCGGCGCCTACCACGTGCGCAATCCCGAGAAGCTGTCGCGGGTGGAGCGGGAGACCGCCGTGACCCGCTGAGCCGGGCGAGACCGGCGGCGCCCGCCCCTCGTCGGTTTCTCGCCGCCGGCCGGACCGTCCGTGGCGGTCCCGGTCAGGCCGGGAGCACCACGTCGGCGTAGCGGGCCTTCATCGTGGCGAGGACCTCGTCCGGGTCGGCCGCCCACACGTCGGCGTTGAAGATCTCCACCTCCACATCGCCCGTGTAGCCGGCCTCCTGGACCGCCCGGGTGATCGGCCGGAAGTCGATCACCCCGTCGCCCATCATGCCGCGCCCCAGCAGCACGTCGGCCGGGAGCGGGTGCAGGTAGTCGCACACCTGGTAGGAGGCGATCCGGTCGCCCGCCCGGGCGATCTGCTCGAACAGCTGGGGGTCCCACCACACGTGGAAGGTGTCGACCACCACGCCCACCTGTTCCGGCGGGAACGGCAGGCTCAGGTCGAGCGCCTGGCCGAGGGTCGAGATGACGGCCCGGTCGGGGCAGTAGATCGGGTGCAGCGGCTCCAGCGCCAGCCGCACGCCCCGCTCACCGGCGTACGGGGCGAGTTCGGCCAGCCCCTCGGTGACCCGTTCGCGGGCGCCGGCGAGGTCGCGCGAGACGGGGGACGGCTCGGCCGGGCCCTGGCCCGGCGCCTGGCCGAAGCGCTCACCGACAGGCTCGCCGGGGCGCACGCCGGGCAGCCCGCCCACCACCATGACCAGGCAGGCCGCGCCCAGCTCGGCCGCCTCGTCCACGGCCCGGCGGTTGTCGTCGAGCGCCTCGGCGAACGCCCGGCGGCCGTCCTCGCCGGGCAGCCCGCCCGAGGTGAGGAATCCGCCCCGGCACAGCGACGACACCCGCAGCCCGGCGGCGCGCACCAGCTTGACCGTCTCGGCCAGCCCCTGCTCGGCGACGTCCTGCCGCCACAGGCCGATGGCCTCCAGATCGTGCCGGACGCAGCCGTCCACGGCCTCGGCCACCGTCCAGCGGCGGGTGGTCCACTGGTTGAGTGACAGGCTCACCGGCCGTTCACCGCCAGCAGCGCCTTCATCCGGTGGACGGCCAGCTCGGGGTCGGTGAGCAGCCCCGCCTGGTCGGCCAGCCGGAACACCTCGGCCAGGTGCGTCAGCGAGCGGGCCGACTGGGCGCCGTTGACCATGGCGAACGCGTCCTGGTGGCCGTTGAGCCAGGCCAGGAAGACGATGCCGGTCTTGTAGTGGTAGGTCGGCGTCTCGAAGATCTTGCGTGACAGCGGGACGGTCGGCGCGAGGATCTCGTCGTAGTGGGCGAGCAGCCGGTCGCGCCCGGCGGCGTCGCAGGCGGCCTCGGCCGCGTCGAGCACCTGCAGGGCCGCCGCGGCGGCCGGAGCGATCGCGTCGAAGATGCCGAGCAGCGCGTGGGAGCCGGTCCTGATCAGTGACGGGTAGTTGAAGTCGTCGCCGGTGTAGAGCTTCACGCCCTCGGGCAGCGCCGCGCGCAGCGCGATCTCGTGCTGCTCGTCCAGCAGCGACACCTTCACGCCGTCGACCATGGAGGCGTGGGCGTGGATCAGTTCCAGGAACGACTCGGTCGCGGCCGCCACGTCCGGCGAGCCCCAGTAGCCGGCGAGCTGCGGGTCGAACATCTCGCCCAGCCAGTGCAGCACCACGGGCCGCTCGGCCAGTCCGAGCAGCTTGCCGTACACCTGGTGGTAGTCCTTCGGGCCGGCGGCGACCCGCGCGAGCTGGCGTGACGCCATGATGATCACGCCGGCGCCGGCCGTCTGGACGGTCTCGATCTGCTCGGTGTACGCGGCGGTGACGGCGTCCAGGTCGGCGGCGCCGGGCGCGTGGTCGGTGCCGGCGCCGCAGGCCACCAGCGAGGCCGGCTCGCCGTAGTCGCGGGCCTCGGCGGCGCTGCGCCGGATGAGTTCCTTCGTCGCCGCCCAGTCGAGGCCCATGTTGCGCTGGGCGGTGTCCATGGCGTCGGCGACGCGCAGCCCGTGCGACCACAGGTGGCGGCGGAAGCGCAGCGTGGCGTCCCAGTCGACGGCGGCGGGGGAGCCGGGCGTGTTGTCGCCGAGCGGGTCGGCCACCACGTGCGCCGCCGCGTACACGATCCGGCTGGCGGCCGGGCTGTCGGGCACCGGCCAGGTCACCCGCTCGCGCAGCGTGTACGTCCCGCCGGGCAGGTCGATGTTCACAGCTCCGGCACCTCGATCCGGCGGCCCTCCGCGGACGAGCGCAGGCCCAGTTCGGCGAGCTGCACGCCCCGGGCGCCCGCGGCGAAGTCGTACGGGAAGGGCGCGTCCTCCAGCACGTGCCGGACGAACAGCTCCCACTGGATCTTGAATCCGTTGTCGAACTCGGCGTTGTCCGGCACCTCCTGCCAGCCGTCGCGGAAGCGGGCGGTGACGGGCAGGTCGGGGTTCCAGACCGGCTTGGGGGTGGTGGCGCGGTGCTGGACGCGGCAGTTGCGCAGGCCGGCCACGGCGCTGCCCTCGGTGCCGTCCACCTGGAACTCCACCAGCTCGTCGCGGTTCACGCGCACCGTCCAGGACGAGTTGATCTGCGCGATCACGCCGCCCTCCAGCTCGAACACCCCGTACGCGGCGTCGTCGGCGGTGGCCGGGTAGGCGCGGCCCTGCTCGTCGACCCGCTCCGGAACGTGCGTCACGGCCTGGGCGTAGACCGAACGGACCCGGCCGAACAGGTTCTCCATGACGTAGTGCCAGTGCGGGAACATGTCGAGCACGATGCCGCCGCCGTCCTCGGCGCGGTAGTTCCAGGACGGGCGCTGCGCCTCCTGCCAGTCTCCCTCGAAGACCCAGTAGCCGAACTCGCCGCGGACCGACAGGATGCGACCGAAGAAGCCGCCGTCGATCAGCCGCTTGAGCTTGAGCAGGCCCGGCAGGAACAGCTTGTCCTGCACCACGCCGTTCTTGATGCCCTTGGCCGTGGCGGCCTCGGCCAGCGCGACGGCTTCCTCGACCGACTCGGCCGTCGGCTTCTCGGTGTAGATGTGCTTGCCCGCCTCGACGGCCTTCAGCACGGACTTGACGCGGGCCGAGGTGACCTGGGCGTCGAAGTAGATGAGGTTGTCGTCGTCGGCGAGGGCGGCGTCGAGGTCGGTGGTGTGGTCGGCGATGCCGTGCCTGGCGGCGAGGTCGGCGAGCTTGGCGGCGCTGCGGCCGACGAGGACGGGCCGCAGCGTGACCCGGCTGCCGTCGGAGAGCGTCACGCCGCCCTGCTCGTTGATGGCCAGCACCGACCGGACCAGGTGCTGGCGATAACCCATCCTGCCGGTGACGCCGTTCATCACGACGCCGATGGACCGCACGCTCATGGGGTTCCCTTCGTGGAAAGCGCTTTCCCGAACCGTAAGGCCGCCCCCGTCGGGGCGTCAAGTGCCGGCCCCGCCCGGAGCCGGGCAGGGCGTGGAGCGAGTCTCAGCCTGCCAGCCGGGACAGGGCCGAGGCGAGGGGGTGAGCGGTGAGGGAGACCTGCCAGGCGCGCGCGCCCAGCAGGCGCAGCCGCTCGGCGACGGACCCGTCCGTGATCTCCTCGGGCGGCTCCCAGGTCAGCCGCCGCACGACGTCGGGCTGCAGGAGGTTCTCGGCGGGCATGTGGTGCTCGTCGGCGAGCGCCGTCACCACCGCGCGGGCCGCGGCCAGCCGCTTGGCCGCGGCCGGGTCGCGGTCGGGCCACCGGTTGGCGGGCGGCGGGCCGTCGCCGGGCGTGCTCGGCTGCGGCAACTGCCCGTCGGGCAGCGCGCGCGCCCGGCTGACCGCGCCCAGCCAGTCGCTCATGTGCCGGCGCGCGCTGCGCCCGGTGAACGCGGAGATCTCGGTGAGCGCCTTGCGGGTGCGCGGCACGTCGAGGGCGGCGGCGACGATCGCCGAGTCGGGCAGCACCCGGCCCGGTGCCAGGTCGTTCTCGCGGGCGATGCGGTCGCGCATCGTCCACAGCTCGCGGACGATGGCCAGGGCCCGGACGTTGCGCACCTTGTGGATGCCGGACGTGCGCCGCCACGGGTCGGAGCGGGGCGCGGACGGCGGCATGCGCAGCACGGCGGCGAACTCCTCGCGCGCCCAGTCCAGCTTGCCGCTGTCGGCCAGCTCCTCGTGCAGGGTGTCACGCAGCTCCACCAGCACCTCGACGTCGAGGGCCGCGTAGCGCAGCCAGTCTTCGGGCAGCGGCCTGGTGGACCAGTCGGCGGCCGAGTGGCCCTTCTCCAGCCGCAGCCCCAGCACCGTCTCGACCATCGTGCCGAGGCCGACCCGCTCGTAGCCGAGCAGCCGGCCGGCCAGCTCGGTGTCGAACAGCGACCGCGGCCGGAAACCCACCTCGAACAGGCAGGGCAGGTCCTGCGAGGCGGCGTGCAGCACGATCTCCGTCTCGGCCAGCGCCGCGTCGAGCTCCGACAGGTCGGGGCAGGCGATCGGGTCGATCAGCGCCGTGCCCGCGCCCTCCCTGCGTAGCTGCACCAGGTAGGCGCGGTTGCCGTAGCGGTAGCCGGAGGCGCGCTCGGCGTCGACCGCCACCGGTCCGTCGCCGCGGGCGAAGGCGTCGACCACCCGGGCCAGGGCGGCGTCGTCGGCGATGACGGCGGGGATGCCCTCGCGCGGCTCCAGCAGCGGGACGATGGTGCGTTCTTCTGTCATGAGTCCACCGCTCTCATGACGGGGATGTGGTGTTGACTGGTGCCCTCACTTCGTTCGGTCACTCTCCGGATCATCGCGTCTACGGGGCAGGGCGGCCACATCCGGCGGGAGCGGCGGCAGCCCCGCCGCCACGCACATGAGGTCGCACCAGGCGGCGACGTGGCCGGAGAGGTCTTCCTGGGTCGGGGACCAGGACGCCCGCAGCTCGAGCTCGGTGGTGACCGGGTCGTCGGCCTTGTTGCCGAACCCCTCGGACACAGCTCTAGTCACGGTACCGCCGGCGGCAGAGTAGTCGGCGTGGTGCGCGTCGAGGGCGTCGGTGAGCCAGCTCCACGCCACCGGGCCGAGCAGCGGGTCGGAGGTGATCTCGGGCTCCATGTCGGCCCGCACGTAGGCGACCAGCCGGAACGGCCCCTCCCAGCCGCGCTGGCCGTCGGGGTCGTAGAGCAGGATCAGCCGCCCGACGGCCAGCTCGTCGTCGTCGCGGTAGACGGACGCGCCGATGGCGGCGGAGTGCGGGGCCAGCCGCTGCGGGGCGGGCAGGTCTTCGAGCTCGATCTCCGGTCTGACCTCGGCCAGCCGGAGGCTCTCGACCGCGCGCCTGAACGCCGCGGGGGCCGGTGGCAGGTCACCGTGGGTCATAGCCGAAGAGTAGGTCGAGAGGGAACGGAAGGGGACCACGGGGGTGCTCATCGTACGTGCTCAAACCGCTGCCGCTGCCAGCTGCGGGATCCGCGGCGCGGGCACGAGCGGGAGACGGGCGGGCACGTGCGGGAGGCGGGCGGGCGGCGGGACCGGCAGGGCGTGGCCGCACGCGACGCGGGCCCACTCCGGGCACTCCCCGGGCGCGTGGCCGTCGGGGCACGGCGGCTGCTCGAACGGCCGCTCACCCGCGCGGGACGCGCAGGTCTCCATGCGGCGCTCTGGGGGACTCCACAACGCGGTCATCGCACTGAGGCCTTTCGTCGGATCGTCGCTCCGACGGTGGCATGCCGCGGCGACAATTCCGCGCAACGCGCTCGGCGTGTCCCGAAAGTGGATGCTGAATCGATGCCGCGCGGGTTCTTGGCGAAGAATTGGGGCACTCAGGACCGGTTGTATGGCCCTCCATGGGAGGTGTTCGACCCGAGTGTGCGGTCCATGGCCGGTCGGCGGGTAAACATCCATTCGGCTATTCGATCATGATTTGGGCCCAGTTATGGTGGTTTTTCCGGACAGGCGGGCCGGGCTGGGGGAGTGCCGCCCGCCGGATGCCGGGACCGGAGCCGGAACATGGCACCCTTGGAGGGTGAATCTCGCCGAGTCAACGTTCCTGCGCGCCTGCCGCCGGCAGCCCGTCCCGCATCCGCCCGTGTGGTACATGCGGCAGGCCGGGCGCTCGCTGCCCGAATACCTGAAGGTGCGCGAGGGCGTGCCCATGCTGACGGCGTGCGAGACGCCCGACCTCGCCGTCGAGATCACCCTGCAGCCCGTCCGCCGCTACGGCGTCGACGCGGCCATCTTCTTCAGCGACATCGTGGTGCCGCTCAAGGCCATCGGCATCGACCTCGACATCAAGCCGGGCGTCGGCCCGGTTGTCGCCCAGCCCGTCCGCGACGCCGCCGGCCTCGCCGCGCTGCGCCCCATCGAGCCGGACGACGTCTCCTACGTCACCGAGGCGATCCGGGCCCTGGTCGGCGAGCTCGGCGGCACACCCCTGATCGGCTTCGCCGGGGCGCCCTTCACGCTCGGCTCCTACCTCGTCGAGGGCGGCCCCTCACGTCACCACGACCGCACCAAGGCCATGATGTACGGCGAGCCGCGGCTCTGGCACGACCTCATGGACCGCCTGGCCGGCATCGTCCTGGAGCACCTGCGCATCCAGGTGCGGGCGGGCGCCTCGGCGATCCAGCTCTTCGACTCCTGGGTGGGCGCGGTCGCCCCCGACGACTACCGCGAGTTCGTCCTGCCCCACACCCGCCGCATCTTCGACGGCCTGGCCGACCTCGGCGTGCCGCGGATCCACTTCGGCGTCGGCACCGGCGAGCTGCTCGGCCTGCTCGGCGAGGCCGGGGCCGACGTGGTCGGCGTCGACTGGCGGGTGCCGCTCGACGAGGCCACCCGCCGGGTCGGGCCGGGCAAGGCGCTGCAGGGCAACCTCGACCCGGCCATCCTCATGGCGCCGTGGGAGGTCGTCGAGCGCAAGGCCCGTGAGGTGCTGCGCCGCGGCGAGACCGCCGAGGGCCATGTGTTCAACCTCGGCCACGGGGTGCTCCCCGGCACCGACCCCGACCAGCTCAAGCGCCTGACCGACCTCGTTCACGGCGCCTGAGGCGCAGGCGCCGACGGGGGCTCGGGCGTCGACGGGGGCTCGGGCGCCGACGGGGGCGCGGAGGGTGTCCTGCGCCTGCGCCTGCGCCGTACGGCGACGACGGGGAAGGCGACGAGCGGCACGACGACGGCCAGCCACGGCAGCACCGCGCCGAGCACGGTCAGCGCCACCTTGCCGAACATCACCAGCGCCGCCCACCCCGCCGCAAGCCCACCGAGGAACCCGGGCGGCTGCGCCGAGGGGTCCGCCACGACGGCGCGCGGCCCGACCAGCCTCAGCGTGAGCGTGGCCATGCCCACCTGGCCCGCCAGCTCCTTCTGCTGCGCCTGCAACGACTCCAGGTCGGCCTCCCGGGCGGAGATCTCCCGCTCGACCTGCAGCACCTCGCCGATCGTGCCGGCCTTCTTCAGCAGCGCGCGCAGCGAGTCGAGCGACTGCCGCGCCGACGCGAGCCGGCTCTCCACGTCGGCCACCCGCAGGGTGACGTCCTCGGTGCCCTGGGTGAGGGAGATCTGCTCGCCGAGGTCCCTGCCGAGGGCGGTCAGCACCTCGGAGTAGCGGGCGGGCGGCACCTTGAACTCCAGCGTGGCCGAGCCCCCGCCCCGGTCCCCGGAACGGGACTCCTCCTTGGCCAGGTGCCCGCCGGTCGACGCGACGAACTGCTTGGCCCGCTGCGCCGCCGCCGCGACCTCCTTGACCCGTACGCTCAGCCGCGCCACGTAGATGACCTGGCGCTCCTGGCGGGCGACCTCCACCCCGGAGGTGACGCTCCGGCCCTGCCGCGTGCTCTCCCGCGGGGCCGCAGCGGCCTCCTCGGGCGCGCCGTCGGCCTCACCGCGGACCTCGTCGGTCACCGGCGCGCTCAGTGTCTGGGGCGTGGACGCGCCGCCGCCGCAGCCGGCCAGGAGCAGGGCCGCGCACGCGACCGGCAACGCCATGCCGAACCGGAATCTCCTCATGCCCCTGAGACGGATCCCGCACCGGACCGGTTTGCGAACGCCAGTCACGGTACGGTCACACGCCCGCCGCACCCGCGCGCCCCGGACGGGCGGGCGGGCCGCCGAGGCGGTAGCGTCTGGAGGCGTGGAAGGCAATCACGCGCACGTGGTCGTCATCGGGGGCGGCATCTCCGGTCTGGCCGCGGCGTGGCACCTGCGCCACGCCGCCCACGACGGTCACGGCCCGCCCGTCCGGGTGACGGTCATCGAGGCGAGCCCACGCGTCGGCGGCAAACTGCACGCCTCCGAGGTCGCCGGGGTCATGGTCGACGCCGGGGCGGAGTCCATGCTGGCCAGGCGGCCCGAGGGCAAGGACCTGGCCCGAGCCGCCGGGCTCGGCGACGAGCTGGTCGACCCGGGCACCACGCGGGCCGCCATCCTCAGCCGGGGCGCGCTGCGGCCGATGCCGAAGACGCAGGTCATGGGCGTGCCCGCCGACCTCACCGAGCTGGCCCGCTCCGGCATCGTCTCGCCCGGCGGGCTGCTGCGGGTGCCGATGGACCAGATACTGCCCGCCACCCTCGTCCGCACCGACGTGTCCGTCGCCGCCTACATCCGGGCCCGCATGGGCGGCGAGGTCCTCGACCGGCTCGTCGAGCCCCTCCTCGGCGGCGTCTACGCGGGCCGCGCCGACAGGCTGTCGCTGGAGGCCACGATGCCGCGGGTGGCCGCCGCCGCCCGCTCCGAACGGTCGCTGCTCAGCGCGGCCAGGCAGATCGTCCACGACGCCGCCGCCGGCGCGGGCCCCGTCTTCACCTCGCTCCGCCACGGCATGGGCAGCCTGCCCGAGGCCGTGGCCAAGGCGTCGGAGGCCGACGTGCGCACCGGCCTCACCGTCCGCGAGCTGCACCGGACCGAGAGCGGCTGGCGACTCGTGGCCGGCCCGGTGCCGCACCCCGAGACCATCGAGGCCGACGCCGTCATCGTCGCCACCCCCGGCCCCGCCGCCGCCCGGCTGCTCAAGGCCGAGGTGCCGGTCGCGTCCGCCGAGCTGGCCCGGATCGACTACGCCAGCATGGCCATCGTCACGCTCGCCTACGCGCCCACCGCCTTCCCCGAGCCGCCGACCGGCAGCGGCTACCTGGTGCCGCCCGTGGAGGGCCGGGCGGTCAAGGCGGCGACGTTCAGCTCCAACAAGTGGCCCCACCTCGGCGGCGACGCCGTCGTGATCCGGCTGTCCATCGGCCGCATCGGCGAGGAACACCTGCTGCAGCGCGACGACGCCGAGCTGGTCTCCCTCGCCACGGCGGAGCTGGCCGGCGTGCTCGGCGTGCGCGGGCTGCCCCTCGACACCCGCGTCACCCGGTGGGGCGGCTCGCTGCCGCAGTACAACGTCGGCCACCTCGACCGGGTCGCCCGGGTGCGCGCCGCCGTCGCGCCCCAGCCGGGCCTGGCCGTGTGCGGCGCCGCCTACGACGGCCTCGGCATCCCCGCGTGCGTCGCGACCGGCCGCACCGCCGCGGCCCGGATTCTGGACCACCTGTCGCGTTGAGGAGAATGTTGGCATGACTGAAGGCGCCGCGCGGCCCAAGGCCCGCGATCTCAACCAGGTGATCCGCTACACGATGTGGTCCGTCTTCAAGGCGGCCGAGCCGCTGCCCGCCGAGCGTGACCGGGTCGGCGAGGAGGTCACCGAGCTGCTGGAGCAGGCGGCCCTGAAGGACGTCGTGACGCGCGGCCTGTACGACGTGGCCGGGTTCCGCGCCGACGCCGACTACATGTTCTGGTGGCACGCGCCCACGCCCGAGGACCTGCAGGACGTCTACTCCCGGTTCCGCCGCACCACGCTCGGCCGCCACAGCGCGCCCGTGTGGTCGGCGATGGCGCTGCACCGCCCCGCCGAGTTCAACAAGTCGCACATCCCGGCGTTCCTCGCCGAGGAGGAGCCCCGGGCGTACGTGAGCGTCTACCCGTTCGTCCGCTCGCTGGAGTGGTACCTCCTGGAGGACCAGGACAGGCGGGCGATGCTGGCCGAGCACGGCCGGATGGCGCGCGAGTACCCCGACGTGCGGGCCAACACCGTGGCCTGCTTCGCGCTCAACGACTACGAGTGGATGCTGGCGTTCGAGGCCGACGAGCTGCACCGCATCGTCGACCTGATGCGCGAGCTGCGCGGCGCCCAGGCGCGCCGGCACACCCGGCTGGAGATCCCCTTCTACACCGGGGCCCGCAAGCCGGTGCGGGAGCTGCTCGCCGCCCTGCCCTAGCGCCTTCACGGATACGCCTGCACGGATCCGCTCCGGGAGTCACAATCGGCAGAGGATGGCAGGTCGTCACGGTTCGGGGGGCGTCACATGGCCGCGAGTTCGGGCGAACGCGGGCGGCATCCGTACGAACGGCCGGACCCCTTCACGGCGGACCCGCCGGCCGGCGGGCGCGCCGCCGGCCAGGGCGACGGTGATGACGTCGGCCAGGGCGACGGCGATGACGGCGGTGAAGGTGGCCGTCGCGCTGTCGGGCGGGGCGCGGCGCGGGCCGGACGGCGTCGCACACCCGGCGCGCACGGCAGGCGCGGGAGCCGCGGCACGCACGCCAAGCCCGGCAGGGCGTGGGCCGGATGGGTGTCGGTGGGCACGCTGACGCTGGCCGGCGGGATCGTGGCCCTGCTCGGCACCGGCGGCCCGCCCACGGGCACCCCGTCGGGAACGGCGGCGGCCACGGACGACGGGCCGCGCGCACGGGCGGCCGGCCCGGCCGCGGCGCGCGACGGCGACACCGGCAGGCCCCGTCCGGCGGGCTCCGCCCGGACGGCAGGCGAGGGCACGGAAGCCACCCCGGACGGCGACTCCACCGGCGGCTCGGGCAGCGGCTCGGACGGCGGCCCGGGGGCAGGCGAGGGCGGGACCGGCGCGGGCGCCGCCGCCGACGGGCGGGCGGGCACCGGGGCGGCGGGCGCCACGGCGGCCTCGCAGGACACCGACCATCAGGCGGTCGAGTACTTCCGCACCCGGTGGGGCTCCGGCGACGCGGCCGCCAAGCACGTGAAGGACATCCGCACGGTGGGCGGCTACCTGCGCATCTACACCGACCTGCCGGAGTCCGCCGACGACTCCGCCGCCGCGCTCGCCCTCTGCGAGCGCGGCCTCGCCTACCTCGGCGCGCGCGGCACGGCCGAGCCGGTGGTGTTCGTGCAGGCCAGGCCGGGTGAGAACGGCAGCCCGGTGCTGGCGAACATCCTCGGCCACGGCGACACGACCTGCCGGGTGACCCACCCCGACCCCGGTTAGCGCACGCGCACCCGGCTCGCGAAACACCGCGCGCACCGCTGGGTGACGACCCGGCCGATGCTCTCGACCGTCACCCACCGGTGCCGAAGATGGACCAGTCTCACCCGCCGGTCCTACCCCCGGCGGGCGTCCGCCACGCGCGGCGGGCGGGTCACGCCTGGGGTTCGAGACGCAGGGAGATCGAGTTGATGCAGTAGCGGTCGTCGGTGGGTGTCGCGTAGCCCTCGCCGTGGAAGACGTGGCCCAGGTGGGAGTCGCAGCGGGCGCACCGCACCTCGGTCCGGACCATGCCGAGGGTGCGGTCCTCGACCAGCGTCACCGCCTCCGACTTCGACGGCTCGAAGAAGCTCGGCCAGCCGCAGTGCGACTCGAACTTGGCGTCCGACCTGAACAGCTCCGCTCCGCACGCGCGGCAGGAGTAGACGCCCTCGGTCCTGGTGTCGACGTACTCCCCGGTGAACGGCCGCTCGGTGCCCGCCTGCCGGAGGACCTGGAACTCCTCGGGCGACAGCCGGACCCGCCACTCGGCTTCGCTCTTGACCACCTTGTCCATACGTTCAGCGTACGAGATGTGGCAAAAAGAGATCTCCACCGGGAGAGCATCCTTTCTGCGGCGAATTCGCGTCTTTGTAGGCAAGGGGGTGTCATCACCTCCTGCTCAGGGTGGGATCACTCGCCGGATCGCCCGAGCGGCACAGCCCACGCCCGTGCTGGAGCCGCAGGTGATCACCGGCCGGCCGGGTGGCGCGCCAGCGCCCGGACCGGCCCGTGGGCGGGTGGTCTGTGGTCCGTCCCGTCGAGCCCTCGGTCCCGCCACCGAGGCGCGCTCCGGGACGGACCCACCCACGGCGAACCCGAAGGCGGCGAAGGCGGGAATCGCCACCGGCTCCCTCTCGTGCCGGCTGGTTGGGCGGGCTCACCAACCCACGGCCCGAGGAGCCGTTCGATCGGCCGAGGCGGCGTCCCGGGTCCGGCTCTACGTTCGACCTATGTCTTCCGCAGCCTCCCGCTACCCGGGTCCGGGCGCTCACCTCGTGACCGCCGCCGAGTGCCGTCTCGACGCGATGCTGGCCGACGCCACCCGGCTGGTCGGCATCGAGTCCCCGAGCGCCGATCACGCGATGGTCGCCAGGAGCGCGGCCGAGGTCGCCGAGCTGGTCGGACGAAGGCTGGGCGTCGTCGCCGAGATCCGCGAGGTGGGCGGTGTCAGCCACGTGCTGTTCACGCCCGAGCGGCCACGGGTGCTGCTGCTGGGCCACCACGACACGGTGTGGCCCGAAGGGTCTCTCGCCGACCTGCCGTGCCGAGTCGTCGACGGGGTGCTCACGGGGCCGGGGTGCTTCGACATGCTGGTGGGCGTCGTGCAGGCGGTGCACGCCCTGGCGCTGCTGCTCGACGCCGGACGCCCTGACGTGCTCGACGGCGTCGCCCTGTTGATCACCGGTGACGAGGAGGTCGGCTCGGCGACCTCGCGCGCCCTCGTCGAGGAGCTCGGCGGCGGGGTGGACGCGGTGCTCGTCCTCGAACCCGCGGCTGACGGCGGCGCGCTGAAGACCGCGCGCAAGGGGGTCGACGGGTACGTCGTGGAGGTCACCGGCCGGTCGGCGCACGCCGGGCTCGAACCCGAGCGCGGCGTGAACGCGGGGCTGGAGATCGCGCGACTGGCCGGCCAGATCGCGGCGCTGTCCGATCCCCGCCTGGAGACGACCGTGACCCCGACGACGATGCGCGCGGGCACGACGACCAACACCGTGCCCGACCGGGCGCGGCTCGACGTCGACGTACGCGCCTGGACCGCGGCCGAGCTCGACCGGGTCCATGTCGCGCTCAAGGAGCTGACGCCGGCGGATCCGCGCGCCACGGTGTCCGTCCGCTCCGCGGACCGGCGACCTCCGCTGGAGTCGGGGCACACGGCCGGCCTCTATGGCCGGGCGGTCACGCTGGCGCGGCGCCTCGGTCTGCCGGATCTGGAGTCGACAGCGGTCGGCGGGGCCTCCGACGGCAACTTCACCGCGGCCCTCGGCACCCCGACCCTCGACGGGTTGGGCGCGGTCGGCGGCGGGGCGCACGGCCGCGACGAGCACGTGCTGGTCGAGTACGTCCCCGCACGCACCGCGCTGCTGGCGGCGCTGGTCGCGGATCTGCTCGGCGAACCCCCCGGGGCCCACGGTTGAGCCACGGGAGAGGTTCGTCGGGATCGCCCAAGAGGCCCGGCGGAATTCGTGAGCCGGTCTGTGCCGCGTCCTCGTCGTGCCGGTCAGGATGGCCCGGTTCGTAATAACCCTGAGGTGGAGCGGAAGCGTGAAGACGAATGGTGAAAAGTCCCCCGATGTCGGGGACGCAGTGCTCGTCACGGACAGCTGGGTTGTCGGCGCGGCGTCGCTCGCCGGCGCCGCCGCCGAGCGCGCCGGAGTGACGATCGAGCTGGCCTCCTCCCAGGCGGACTGCGAGGCCGCGAGCCAGATCTTCGATCGTGTCTGGAACCAACGGGAGGGCAGCGTGCTCTCCCCGGGCGCGTTGATCGCTCTGGCCCACAGTGGCAACTACGTCGCCGTGGTGAGGGCCGGCGACCGGGTCGTCGGCGCCGCGGCCGGCTTCTTCGCCCCGCCGCGGACGCAGACGCTGCACAGCCACATCGCCGGCGTCCTGCCCGAGCTGCGGGGACGCGGAGCGGGGAACGCCCTGAAGCTCCACCAGCGCCACTGGGCGCTGAGCGTGGGCGCCACGAGCATCACCTGGACCTTCGACCCCCTCGTGGCCCGCAACGCCTACCTGAACGTGCACCGCCTGGGCGCACGCATCGACCGCTACTTCGAGAACTTCTACGGCGACATGGGCGACGCGCTCAACGGTCACGACGACTCGGACCGGGCGCTGGCGAACTGGAACCTGCTGCGTCCGTACCCGCACCCCGCGGTGACCGTGGAGAGGGCTCCGCACTACCTGCTCCGCGCGGACGGTGACCGCCCGCTCCTGGACAAGCCCGGCTCGGGAGCGTCCCGGACCGAGCTGCTGGCCCTGCAGGTCCCCGAGAACATCGAGGCGTTGCGCCGTACGAACCCGAGCGCCGCCAGCGCCTGGCGCTTCGGCATGCGCAAGGCGATGACCTGGGCGCTCGCCGACGGCTGGGAGGTCGTCGACGTCCGTCGTGACGGCTGCTACCTGCTCGCGCGCCCGGTGGACGGGTCCGGCGGGTAGAGCCGCAACTGGAGCTGCAGCGCGAACCTGGCCGCCGGGTCGTCGAGCGAGAACCCCCCGATCTCCGACATCCTCTTGAGCCGGTACCGGAAGGTGTTCTGGTGAACGTGGGCCG
The DNA here is from genome assembly GCF_043204415.1 of Nonomuraea sp. NPDC047897. Classification (NCBI taxonomy): domain Bacteria; kingdom Bacillati; phylum Actinomycetota; class Actinomycetes; order Streptosporangiales; family Streptosporangiaceae; genus Nonomuraea; species Nonomuraea sp. NPDC047897. The sequence goes on from NZ_JBIDCC010000002.1 coordinate 35,881, forward strand.
CCGTGGAGGCGGTCATCACGTCACCATGGGCGTCCAGCCAGGCGCGCAACGTCTCCACCATGATCGTCGAGTCCCTGTCGTCGTCATAGGCGAGCAGCCGCGCGTAGGCGCCGAACGGCCCGCGCTTCGAGGTCAGGGCGAGATCGCGCAGCTCCAGGATGAGCGAGTCCGCCTCGATGTCGGCCGCACGGGCCACCCGGCCCGCCCCCGGCGCCGACGACGGCTCGGCGGGACGTCGGCCCAGCACCCGCAGCGCGCGGTCCGCGTCCGCCCGCGACAGCTCCAGCTCGGTGGCGTGGTGGACGACCCTGCCGATGCCCACGATGGCGCTCTCGCCGCCACGCCCGATGAAGCTCCGGCACGAGAGCTCAAGGCTGACCTCGGTGTCCTCGCGGCGGGACGGCACGAGCGCGTAGACGGTGTCGTCGAGGAGCGCGACGGCCGTGTCCGCCCAGGTTCCCGCCAGGTGGACCTGGAACGAGACCGCCAGCCGCTGCAGCTTGGTGACGTGCGCCGCGGCGGCGGTGTAGGCGCCGCCGGCCGTCTCGCTCAGCGTCAGCGCGACGACGATCAGCGGATGCTCGGCCAGGCGCAACCGGTCCAGTGCGGAACGCGCCTCGGGGCCACCGGTGAGGGCGGTGGCGACCAGGTCGGTCCGCAGCCGCCGGGCTCCGTCCGCACCGGCCCGCAACTGGAGCATGTGCAGGGCCACGAGCCGGGAGGCGTCGAGCAGCAGGTCGTCCTTCTCGGCGGTGAGCGGCTTGTCGACCACGGCCCAGATCGAGCCCAGGATCTCGTCGGCGGCGCGTACGGCGACCGCGACCCGGCCCCGGGTGACGCGGCCGTCGGGAAGAGCGAGAGGCGGCAGGAACACCGGGCGCACGGACTCGCGGATCGAGCGCAGCGCGCCGCGCTCCTCGTCGAAGGCCCAGTAGGGCTCGGGCGTCCGGCGCCCCAGGATCACCTCGACCCGGATCGGGTCGGTCTCGCCCTGGTGGTCCGAGTAGGCCAGCACCACCGAGTTGCGGTCCTCGATGGTGACGTGAGCGTCGATGAGGTCGCTGATCGCGCCCGCCATCCCGAACAGATCGCCGACCTCGCGCTCGCCCAGTTCCCGGACCTCCGGGTGCGGGGACGACTGCATGGCCGTCCCGAGCACGGTGATCACCTGCTGCCAGGACACTCCCGCCGGGAGGCCCAGCACGACCATCCCTTCGTCGGGAAGCAGCTCGTCGAGGGCCGGCGCGTTGCCGCGCGGCTGCCGGATGATCACAGCGGCGGCGTCGTGCCGGCAGGCCAGCCGGACCAGCGAGCGGACGTCGTAGGGTGCCGTGATGCCGACACCGAGCAGGATCGCCCCCCGCGGCATCGGCGGAGGGTCGTCCAGGTCGTGGACGACGACCCCGCCGACGGGCGCCACGTAGCGGGGCGTGCCCGCGAGCGTCGCGAGCAGCATCGGTCCCAGGTGCTGCAGGACCCTGCCGAGGGTCGGTCCGCGACCCGCGGACTCACCGGCGGAGGGTCGCCCCTCCTCAGCAGGACTCGGACTGCTTCCCACCGCTCACCCACTCTCGATCCCGGCGCCGCGCTCACAGCGGGGCAATTCGCCCATCGTACGCACGCTCGCCCACCGCGGATCTCGGTGGTTCCGACGAGATCCACCGGGCGGATCGGTGCGCCGGACCGAACGGCTCAGCCGGCGGCGGCGCCGACGACCGGGCGACCCGGCCGGGCGTCGAGCAGCAGGTGACCGTCGCGGACGACCGGAACCCCGTGGACGTAGACGTGCACCATGCCCCGCGACGGCTCCACCCTCCGGTACGTCGCGACGTCGCCGAACGTCGCGGGGTCGAACACGACCACGTCGGCGTCGCATCCGACCTGCAACCGGCCCTTCCGGCGGGCCCCCGGCGCGCTGGCCGCCAGCACCCGGGCCGGGACGAGCGTGCAACGACGCACCGCTTCGGCCACCGTGAGCAGGGCGAGGTCGCGCACCAGCCACCGGAACACCTTCGCGAAGCAGCCGGCGCTCCGGGGATGGGTCATCGCGCCCGGCGGGGACGGCCAGGTGTCGGCGGTCACCGGCCGCGCGTCCAGGTACGGCGTGAACGCGTCGGAGGCGATGGCCGTGTCCGGCATCAGCAGCGTCTCCAGGAGCGAGGCCCGGTCGTCGGGGTCGGCCTCGTCGAGGAAGGTCACGATCACGTCGATGGCCGGTCGGCGGGCACGCAGGTCGTCGTACTCGGCCCGATCACGGACGGCCCGGCCCTCCTCCAGAAGGTGGACGGCGGAGTGGTCGAGGCCCAGCCGGCGCAGGTTCGCGGGCGCGAGGAAGGCGGCGCCGATCTCGGTCGCGCCGGACCCGTACGGATACGCCTCGCCGGTGACCTTCAGCCCCTGCGCCGCCGCCGTCGACAGGACCCCGGCGACCTGCGCGGACTGCCGGCCGGAGGTGCTGTTCAGGTGACACAGGTGCATCGCCGCTCCGGTCGCCGCCGACGCCGCGACCACTTCCAGCACTCCTTCGAGCGAGGAGCCGGGTTCGGCTCCGGACAGGAACCGGGCATGGGTGAACGTGCCCACGCCGTGCTCCGCGGCGAGCCGGGCGACGTCGAGGTACTCGGCCCGGGTCACGCCCGGGGCGTAGCCGAGCAGCACCCCGATCCCCACGGCGCCCGCGGCGAGCTCCCCGGCGAGCATGTCCAGCAGAGCAGTGACCTGCCGGCCCGACCAGGGCTCGTCCCAGCCGGGAGCCGCGGGCAGGACGACATCCGGACCGAACCTCGCTCCGTCCCCGGCGATCGTGGCCCGCGCGTGCGCCCAACCGGCGGAGAACCCGAAGTTGATGGGACGGCCCTGCTCCCGCGCGGCCCGGACCGCGGGTGACACGGGCCAGCGGCCGGCCTCCAGGTCCAACGCGGTGGTCACGCCGTCCAGGGCCTGGAGCCGGGCGCCGACCAGCGACTGCGCGTGGCTGTGCAGGTCGATGAAGCCCGGCGCGACGACCAGGCCGGTGACGTCGACGGTCCGCCGCGCCGGTACGGGCTCCTCGGTGACGTGGGTGATCTCCCCGCCGGTGAAGGCGACCGTGCGGGCGGCGTCCAGACCGGTCTCCGGGTCGATCACCCGCCCGCCGACGAGGGCCACGTCCGCCGGGTCGGTGTGTGTGGTCAACGGGGGAACCCGTCCGCGTCGTACCGCGCGCGCCCGGCCCGGGTCCGGGCCGCCGGGATGATCAGCGGCGTTCCGGTCTCGGGGTCGTCAATGATCGAGCACGGGAGCTGGTAGACCGTCTCGATCAGCTCCGGGGTGACGATGTCCTTGGGAGCCCCATGGGCCACCACCCTCCCGTCGCGCATGGCGATCAGATGGGTCGCGTAACGCGCGGCGAGGTTGAGCTCGTGCAGCACCACCACGACCGTGCGCTCCCCGCTCTCCTGCAGCTCGGCGCAGAGGTCCAGCACCTCGACCTGGTGGGTGATGTCGAGGTAGGTCGTCGGCTCGTCGAGGAGCAGCAGGGGCGTCTCTTGAGCGAGGGCCATGGCCAGCCACACGCGCTGCCGCTGCCCGCCGGAGAGCTCGTCGACGTAGCGGGTCGCGAGCTCGCTGGTGTTGGTCCGTTCGAGCGCGTTGGTCACGGCCACGTCGTCATCGGTCGACCACTGCCGCAGGAACCTCTGGTGCGGGAAGCGCCCGCGCGCCACGAGGTCCGCCACGGTGATGCCGTCGGGGGCGATCGAGGCCTGCGGGAGGAGCCCCAGCCGGCGCGCGACCTCCTTCGACGGGTATCGCGAGATGTCCTGCCCGTCGAGGATGACGCTGCCGCGCTCCGGTTCGAGGAGCCGCGCGAGCGCGCGCAACAGCGTGGACTTGCCGCACGCGTTCGGCCCGACGATGATCGTGAGCGAACCGTCGGGGATGTCGATCGACAGGTTCTCCGCGACCACCCGCTCGCCGTACCTCAGGGACAGGTCATGGGCACGGAGGCGGTTGCCGTGGGTGTCGTGCTCGGGCCGGATGTCAGTCGTCATGGGATGGCTCACTCCAGGTCAGAGTCGGGAGGCGCGGCTCTGCTGGTACAGCAGCCAGGCCAGATACGTACCGCCGATACAGAGCGTCGGGATGCCGACCGGCATCTGGGCGTCCGGCCAGACGCGCTGGGCGGCCAGATCGCTCACGACCAGGATCAGCGCCCCCATCAGAGCCGCGGGCACGACGGACACCGAGCCGCCGGTCAGGCGGCGCATGATCTGCGGCGCGGCCAGGGCGACGAACGCGATCGGCCCGGCGGTCGCGACGGCTCCCGCGCACAGCACCGTGCCGATCACCAGCAGCCGGCGACGGGTCACCTTGACACGGACGCCGAGCCCCTGCGCGAGATCGTCGCCCATCTCCAGGAGGCGCATCCGGCTGCCGATCGCGAGCACCGGGACGGTCAGCACCCCGACGGTCAGGGCGATGATCTGAACCTGCTGCCAGTCCGCTCCGTTGAGGCTGCCCACCAGCCAGGTGTACGCGCTCTCGGCGTTCTGCAGCCGGGCCCGGAGCAGCAGGTAGGAGACGAGGCTGTCGAGCAGCGCGGTGGCGGCGACACCGACCAGGATCAGGCGGAACCCCTGGATGCCGCGGCGATACGCGAGCCGGTAGACGACGGCGGCCGTGACGAAGCCACCGATGACGGCGCCCAGCATGCCGGAGACTTCCTGACCTCCGACGACCAGCACCGCGGCCACGGCGCCCGCGGAGGCGCCCATCGTGAAGCCCATGATCTCCGGGCTGCCCAGCGGGTTGCGGGTCACCGACTGGAAGATCGCGCCACTGGCCCCCAGCGCGAGACCGACCAGCGCGGCGGTGAGCAGCCGGGGAAGCCGGAGGTTGTAGATCACGAACTCCTGGGCCAGGGTGCTCTGGCCGGTCAGCGTCGCCAGGACCTCGCCCGGGGACATCGGGTAGTCGCCGACGCACAACTGCACCAGGGCGAAGCCGAGGGCGGCCAGCAGGACCGCGAGGCTCACGAGCACCGCGCGCGGGCGCCAGAGGACCGTCCACTCACCCCACGACAGCCGCGCGGCCGAGTGCGAGGCCGCCTGCCCGCGGCGGGCGCGTTCCACGGCGCTCACAGCCCGGCCATCCTGCGCCGGCGGATCAGGTAGACGAACACGGGCGCGCCGACGACGGCGGTGACCAGTGCCGTGGGCAGCTCACCGGGCCGGGCGATCAGCCGCCCGGTCAGGTCGGCGGCCACCATGAGGATCGGCCCGACGAGGAGGCAGTAGGGCAGCAGCCAGCGATGGTCGGGCCCGGTGAAGCTGCGCACCATGTGCGGCACGACCAGCCCGACGAACGATATCGGGCCGGCCGCGGCGGTGGCGGCCCCGCACAACAACGTCGTCGTGACGACTCCCAGGAGGCGCGTGCGCGCCACGTTGGCCCCGAGTCCCCGCGCCGCGTCCTCACCGAGGGACAGCGCGTTGAGCGACGAGACCAGGAACAGCGTCAGCACCACTCCGACCACGATGAACGGCGCCACCTGCATCACCACCGGAGCCGTCCGGCCGGACAACGTCCCGACGCTCCACGCCCGGAACCCGTTGAACACCGTCGACGACAGCAGGACGATCGCGGAGATCACTCCCGCGAGCGCCGCGGTGATGGCCGCTCCCGCCAGGGCGAGCCGCGCCGGGCTGGCTCCGGCCGTACCCGCCGAGCCGAGCGCGTAGACCGCCACCGTCGCGATGGCGGCTCCGATGAGGGCGAACCAGACGTAGCCGGTGAGCGCGGTGACCCCGAGGTACGCCATCGCGACCACCACGCCCAGGGAGGCCCCGGCGTTCACCCCGAGCAGGCCGGGCTCGGCGAGCGGGTTGCGGCTCAACGCCTGCATCAGCGCGCCCGCGACCGCCAGCGCGGCGCCGACCAGCACCGCCAGCAGCGTCCGCGGCAACCGGACGCCGCGCACGATGACGTCGGCATCGGTGCCGCCCACGGTGAGCGAACGCCACACGTCCCCGAGCGGCAGGTTCTCGGCGCCCAGGGCCAGGCTCGCCGCCGACAGCAGGAGCAGGATCGCGGCGGCGACACCGAGTCCGATCGTCAGCCGCCGCCGGACGGAACGCCCCGCCGCCGGAGCCGGTGCCGGTGCCGGTGGCGTCTCGGTGCTCAACGGACCGGCTCCAGCTCGCACCAGTGGGTGAGACAGTTGCCCACCCGGTCCCCGCCCTCGCCGTGCTTGACCGCCCGGGCGGCTCCCGCCAGGCGGTCGGCGCCGACGTCGAGGGCGAGTTCGAGCAACGGGCCGGCCCGCAGCGCGTCGGGAGTGGGCAGCTGCAGGTCGGCCGCGAACATCACGTCGTACACCGGGTCCGGCTCGACGCGGGCCGGTGTCCGGGCGGCGTCGGCCACCTCGATCCACGCCGCCCCGTCGCCGAAGACGCCGATCCGCAGGGGTATCGCGCCGGAGGGGGTCTCCACCTGGCCGGACCACTCGCCGACCGGCACGGCCGGGGAGGTCCGCGCGGCCGGCTCCGAGCCGATGCGGCTCACCAGGCCCTCCAGGAGCAGCTCGCACGCCGCGCGGGCCTGCTCGAAGGACCCGGTGCGGTTGACGACGGCGGCGGCGCTCACCCCGAGCTCCGGGAGGACGGCGATCGACGCGCCCACCCCGCACATGTCTCCGACGTGGGTCAGCACCTCGACACCGCCGGGGTACCGGGCGTTCCACCCGAGACCGTAGACGTCGGGCCGTTCCGTGGACGGCCGCGCGGCCGGCACACCGGGCGTCCGCAGTGCCTCGGCCGAGGCGGGAGCCACCATCGTGGACCCGTTCGTGTGCGTCAGCCCGAACCTGGCCAGGTCGGAGGCCGACATCCAGGCCAGGCTGGCGGCCGGGTGGCTCGTGTCGATCGTCGGGTAGGGAAGGTGCCGCGCCGCCGTGTAGGGCACCGCCGCGTCCGCTCCTCCGGCGCCGGGACCGTACGCGGCGGAGGCCAGTCCCAACGGCCGGAACAGATACCGGTCCAGCAGGTCGCTCAGCGGCCGGCCCGTCGCCGCGGACAGCCACGGCTCCAGCACGCCGTACCCCAGGTTGGCGTACTCGAAGCGGGTGCCCGGGTCGTGGATCAGGACGCCGTACCGCTCGATGGTCTGCCGGATGCCCGGGGCCGGTTCGCCGTAGGCGAAGTCCCAGTACTGTCCGAACCCGGCGGTGTGGTTCAGCGCCTGGCGCGCGGTCGGCCGTCCGCGGCGTCCGGGCCGCTGCCGGTCGAGCCAGGGCAACCGATCGGCCAGCGGCTGGTCGAGATCGACGAGCCGCTGCTCGGCGAGCACGAGGCAGAGGGTCGCGACGATGGGCTTGGTGACCGAGGCCAGCAGGTACGGCGTGTCGCCGGTGGCCGGCCGCCCCCGGAGGTCGGCCATCCCGAAGCCGCGGGCCTCCACCCGGTCGCCGTGGGCGATCGCGAGCGAGAGCGACGGCAACCCGTGCCGGGTCATCAGCTCCTCGATCCGGTCGGTGACCTGGTCGAGGCCCGGTATCGCGGTGGTGTCGGTCATCGTTCGTAGCTCCAGACGTCCACGGTGAACTTGCTCAGCAGGTCCGGATCGGGCGCGGCGCCGATACCGGGACCGGACGGGACCGTCACGTGCCCGTCCGCGTCGAGCGTGACGGGGGTGGTGAGGTCGCACTCGTAGAACCGGTCGGAGGCCGAGGTGTCACCCGGGAGGGTGAATCCCGGGAGCGCGGCCAGGGCGATGTTGGCCCGCCGGCCGAGGCCGCTCTCCAGCATGCCGCCGCACCATACGGCCACCCCGTGGGCTCGGGCGAGGTCGTGGATGCGTCGTGCCTCCAGGTACCCGCCGACGCGTCCGGGTTTGATGTTGATGATGCGCGTGGCGCCCATCGAGATCGCCGCCGCGGCCGACCTGGCCGACACCACGGATTCGTCCAGGCACAGCGGGGTCGTCAGCAGCTCGGCCAGCCGGGCGTGCTGGTAGAGGTCGTCGTGGTGCAGGGGCTGCTCGATGAGCAGCAGCCCGAACTCGTCGAGCCGCCGAAGGAGCGCGGCGTCGGCGAGGTCGTAGGCCGCGTTGGCGTCGACCTGCAGCGGCAGCTCGTCGCCGAACCGCTGCCGGACCGCCCGGACCGGCTCCAGGTCCCAGCCGGGCTGGATCTTGAGTTTGATCCGCCGGTATCCCTCGTCCAGGAACCCGCCCACGACGTCCAGCAGAGCGGGCACCGACGGCTGGATGCCGACCGAGACGCCGGCCGGGACTCTCGTCCTGGTGGCGCCGAAGTACTGGGCGAGGGACACCCCTCGGAGGCGGAGTTCGAGGTCGAGGACCGCCAGTTCCAGGGCCGCCTTCGCCATCGGGTGGCCGACCACGCCGCTCAGCGCCGGCGCCACGTCCTCCGCGGTGCGGACCTCCGCCGCGACGAGTCGCGGCAGCAGGAACGAACGCATGACATCGACGGCGCCACTGGTGTGCTCGCTGGAATAGGTCGGCTCCCGCTCGGCCACGCACTCGCCCCAGCCCTCGGCGCCGCCGCCCGCGAGGCGCACCAGGACGAACTCGCGCTCGGTGCTGACGCCGTTCGACGTCTGGAAAGGGGCGCGGAGCGGCAACCGCACGGTTCGTATCTCGACGGCCTCGATCAGCCCGCTCATGTGTTCCTCTCGTCGGTGCTCTGTTCGGATCGGGGCTGTCAGGAGGAGAAGTTCTCGACCTTGGTGTCGGTGGTCCCGTCGACGGCCAGCTTGATCTGCGGGATGACGTGCTTGAGGGCGTACGGCAGGCTCAGGACGGTGCCCCAGTCCATCGACCAGAACGCGGAGTCGTGCTTCATCCCGGTCGACCAGAGGGAGCGTCCCTCCTTGGTGGACTTCAGCTTGGAGACGACCGGGTTCTTCTTCAGTGCCTCCACCTGACCACCGTCGGTGGTCCACAGCACGAGGTCGGCCTCGCCGATGAGGGAGAGCTTCTCGGAGGAGATGTCCGCGGTGTAGGCGCTGCCCACCAGCGCGTCCAGCTCGGGCAGGGTCTTGAAGCCGAGGTCGGTGAAGAACTTGGAGCGGGGGGTGGTGGCACCGATCACCTTGAACGTGTCGCCCCAGCACTCGGCGATCGCCACGGTCAGGCCGGCGAAGCCCGGGTTCTCGGCGACGGCCGCCGCCACCTGCTTCTTGATGCCGTCCACCAGCGCCTTGCCCTGCTCCTCCTTGCCCAGGACGCGCGCGAGCATGTCGGTCTGCTGGTCCAGCGGCGAGTTCCAGTCGGTGAACCCCTTGGGCTGTGCCACCACCGGGCAGATCGCGCTGAGCTTGTCGTACTCCTTCTTCGTCATGCCGCCCATCACGCCGGTGATCAGGTCCGGCTGCAGGGCGAGGATCTTCTCGATGGAGTACTCCTCGAAGTCGAGGAAGGCCGGCTGCTCCGTGAACGCGTGCTGGTTCCACGGATGCAGCGGCGAGTACCAGTCACCGCTGAACACCCCGACGGCGACGGGCGGCACGCCGAGGGCCACGAGGACGTCGATGTCGGTCTGGCCCAGAGCGACGATGCGCCTGGGGTTCTTGGGAACGGTGGTTGTGCCGTAGGCGTGCTCGACGACGACGTCCTTGCCGGCCGGGTCCTTGCCGGCGGGGTCCGCGCTGACGGTGCTCCCGCCCGACGGCTTGTTGTCCTCGTTCGCGCAGCCCGGAACCGTGAGCGTCACGCCCAACGCACCCAGCCCGAACAAGAAGCCACGTCGTCCGAGGTTGTTCTGTGAGGTGGCGCGCGGCGCGCTGCCTGCCATTGGCCTGATCATGTCGGACCACTCCTCCACGCATTGCATCCCGCTCTGGGGTGCCGCATACACTAGGTCGGCACATCGCCGCACTTCGTCGGCGATTCCGACGAACTCTGCGCCGCCGATCCGTCCGTCCGACAGACGCCCGCCACTGGCCGCGCCCGCCGGTCACACGTTTCCCGGCGCCGTCTCCCACAACAGGGCGCACACGGCGAGCAACTGGTCCGGCGATGCCGCGTCGAACTCCAGCCGCAGCCGGTCGATCTGGCGCATCCCCGGGATGAGCGCGCCGATCTCGGCGTGCGCGGGCATCTTCAGATCCACCGTGAGCGTGAGCGCGTCCGGCAGCGGCGGCACCCGCAACCGGTCGGCCCGCCGTACCGCCGCCGCGGCTCCCGCCCGGACGAGCTGCTGCGCCTTGACGGGATGCACGGAGGACGCGGCGAACTGGCCTACGGCCCGCTTCACCTGCACCGTCTCGATGCCGGCGTGCTGCTCGCGGGTCAGCCGGCAGATCTGGTCGTCGCCGGTGACCATGCCGACCGGGACGCCCAGAGCGGCGGCCTGCAGCACGCCGAGGTCGGTCTCCGAGGCGGTGACGCCGTTGACGAGGAACCGGGTGAAGGCCAGCGAGGACAGGGTGTGCGAGAACACCCCCGGCGCTCCCGCCGGCGCGTGGTAGCCCACGAACAGCGCGACGTCGTGCTCCGGCGTCATGCCCTGGATCATGCACTGGGCCTTGGGCCTGCCGAGCAGCACCTCCGCCCGCTCGTCGAGCTGGTCGGGCAGAAGGTTGTCCATCGTGCCGTGCGCGTCGTTGACCAGCACCTCGGTGGCCCCGCCGTCGAAGGCGCCCGCGATCGCCGCGTTGGTCTCGGCCGTGATGAGCCGCTGGGCCATCGGGTAGTTGTGGCCACCGCGGTAGGCCTGGTCCGGCGTCGCGACACCCGCGATGCCCTCCATGTCGACAGAGATGAAGACCCGCATGTGGTGCTCCTTTTCCGCTCGTCGAATCCCGCTCGTCGAATCCCGCTCGTCACCAGCCGCCGTGCACCAGCTCGCCGGCTACCACCGTGGCCCCGACGGGCATGCGGTGGGCGCTGAAGTCATGGTCACACTGTCCAGGGCACGCCCGGCCCGGGGCACCGGGCCATCCGACGGATTTGGCCCGGACGCGTTGTGGCGGCCGACGAAAAGCACGCTTCGGCCCCGTCAGGCGGGCCGCCCGGAATCCTGGGGGTAGGTTCGGGGGCATGGCATCGCCGTTCATCGAGCTTGAGGTGGGGGAGCGGACCGTCAAGGTCACCAACCCCGACAAGGTCTACTTCCCGGAGCTGGGCGTCACCAAGCGTGAGCTCGTCGAGTACTACGTGAGCGTGGGGGAGGGCGCGCTCCGGGCGATGCGGGACCGCCCCACCAACCTCAAGCGGCATCCCGACGGCATCCACACCGAGGCCATCTACCAGAAGCGGATGCCCGCCAAGCATCCCGACTGGCTGCGGACCGTCACCGTCACCTTCCCCAGCGGGCGCACGGCCGACTCGCTGCGGGTGACCGAGGTGGCCGCCATCGCCTACTGCGCCAACCTCGGCACCGTCGACTTCCACCCCTGGCAGGTGCGGGCGGCCGACGTCGAGCATCCCGACGAGCTGCGGATCGACCTCGACCCGCAGCCGGGCGTCGCGTTCGGCGCGGCCCGCGAGGCCGCTTTCCTGACCCGCGAGGTGCTGGGCGAGCTGGGCATGACGGGTTTCGTGAAGACGTCCGGCAACCGCGGCCTGCACATCGCCGTCCGCATCGAGCCGCGCTGGGACTTCGTCCAGGTGCGGCACGCGGGGATCGCCCTGGCCCGCGCCGTCGAGGAACGCGCCCCCGACCTGGTGACGACCGCCTGGTGGAAGGAGGAGCGGGGCGAGCGGGTGTTCGTCGACTTCAACCAGAACGCCCGCGACCGCACCGTGGTCAGCGCCTACTCGGTGCGCGCCAGGCCCGCGGCGACCGTCTCGACGCCGCTGACCTGGGACGAGCTGGCCGACGCCGAGCCGGCCGACTTCGACGTCCGCACCGTGCCGGCCCGGTTCGCCGAGCTGGGCGACGTGCACGCGGCCATCGACGACCACGCCTGCTCGATCGAGCCGCTGCTCGAACGGTACGCCGCCGACGACCGCGGCGACCTGCCGTACCCGCCGAACTACCCGAAGATGCCCGGCGAGCCTAAGCGCGTCCAGCCGAGCAAGGCGCGACCGGCCGAGGACTGAGCGCACCGGCCCGCGCGAGCTCCTCAGGCGCGGCGGGGTGGGCGCTGCCCGTCCGCCGGCTCCGCCGGTGCGCCGGGCCGGGCAGGCGCGGCTGACCGGCTGCGTCTGCGGTATTCGGTGGGCGTCAGCCCGACCAGCTCCCGGAAGCGGCGGGCGAAGTACGTCGGGTCGTCCCAGCCGACCTCGGCGCCGACCCGCGCGGCGGGCAGCGGCGAGTGGGCCAGCAACGTGGCGGCGCGTTCGGCCCGCAGCCGGGCCAGGAAGCCCAGCGGCGTCAACCCGACGTGGCGCCTGAACAGCCGGCCGAGGTAGGCGGGGTCCAGGTTGACCGCGCCGGCGAGATCATCCAGCCGCCAGGGATGCGCGGGCGCCGCCTCAAGCCGGGCGACGGTGGCGGCGACCGCGGGGTGGAGGGCGGGCTCAGGCGGCTGCCGTTCCGGGTCGCGGCCGTCGGCCAGGACGCCGAGCACGGTGATCAGCCGGCCCAGCACCCGGCCCGGCCGGCGGGGGCCCGCGCCGAGTTCGCGTTGGAGCGCGCCGATCTCCGCACTGGCCTCCTCTGCGGCGGCCGGATCCACGGTCGTGACGGCCACACCGTGCGTTCCGGACGCCACCGGGTCGGTCCACAGCATCCGGCGCAGCATCGGAAGGTCGTACAGCGCCGCCAGTTCGGCCCGGAGCGCCTGGGCGGACACGCAGCAGTTCGAGACGGCCAGGTCGGTGCAGTCCCTGAACCCGTGCCAGGCGCCGGGGCGCAGGACGACGACCTGTCCGCGGCGCAGCGGGTGCTCGCCCCGGCTGGTCACGTGCCGGCCGTGGCCGGCTGCTATCACGGCGATCTCGAGGAAGTCGTGCGCGTGCGGCTCGACGTCGGTGTCGAGCCGGTGGACCCCTGCCAGGACCGGGTCGCCGGCGAACAGCGCGTGCTCGTGCAGCGTGACGGTCATGTCGGGATCGTACGACTACAAGCCGAGATCGGCCTAGCCCGTCGCACCCTTCCCCGGCGACGCTTGCGGTGTCCCAAAGGCGAGAACATCGGAGGTCAGGGATGGCAACGACCACGACCGGGCAGCTCGGCAGCGACGTCGGCCCGGACGGGCGGGTACCGGACGAGCTGGTGGCGGCGTACCGCGAACACGGTTTCGTGCGAGTGCGCGGCGTACTCGATCCGGCCCGGATCGAGCGTCATCGGGCCGGCGCCGAGGCGTTCCTGCAGGCTCACCGGGCGGAGAGCCTGGAGAAGCGCGGCGTCTTCAGCCAGCTCGTCAACGTCTGGCAGCGTGACCAGACGCTGCGGGAGCTCACGCTCGACCCGCGGCTCGGCCGGATCGCCGAACAGCTCGCGGGGTTCCCGCTGCGGCTCTGGCACGACCAGATGCTGGTCAAGGAGCCGCGGAACAACGCCGCCACCGAGTTCCACCAGGACCGTCCGTACTGGCCGCACGCGGGCGACCGGCTCCCGCTGTCGGCGTGGATCGCGCTGGTTGACGTTCCGCCGGAGCGCGGCTGCATGACCTTCCTGCCCGGCACGCAGGATCGCACCGGCCTGCGCCCGCAGGATCTCCACCACGAGGAGGACCTGTTCGAGATGGACCCGTCGCTGCGCTGGACGCCCCGGGTGACCGTGCCGCTGCGCGCCGGCGACTGCACCTTCCACAGCGGCTACACCGGTCACATGGCGCTGCCGAACCGCACCGACCAGGCGCGGCTCGCGCACGTCGTCATCTACATGGACGAGGAGACCCGCTACAGCGGGGCCGAGCACGTCGTGACCGATCCGCTCGGGCTCGCCGTGGGTGACCGGCTGGACGGCGACACCTTCCCCCGCCCCTGGGCGTAGGCGGCGGGGGCGTGGACCGTGGGGGCACGCGGCGGCGTCAGGAGTCGCCGAACTCCAGCTCCAGCGCGCGCGTGAAGTCGGAGACCGCCTCCTCGTGCCGTTCGAGCTCCTGGAGGATCTCGCCGCGCACCCGGAACGCCCAGACGTAGCCCGGGTCGAGCTGGACGGCCCGGTCGAGGTCGCGCAGCGCCGCCTCGTTGTCGCCCAGCTCGCTCAGCACCGCGCCGCGGCTGCCCAGGGCGCGGTCGTGGTCGGGATCCAGCTCGATCGCCTTGTTCAGGTCGGCGAGGGCCTCCTCGTAGCGGTCGATCATCCGGTACGCCTCGCCGCGCCGGCTGTAGCCGCGCACGTACGCGGGGTCGAGGTCGAGCGCCCTGGTGTAGTCGTCGATGGCCTCCGCGTACAGGTGCATGCGCTGGTGCAGATCGCCGCGGGCCAGCCAGGAGTAGGCGATCTGCCCGTTCAGAGCGATGATCTTCGCGTGCTCGTCCAGCGCCTCGTCCAGCCGGTCGAGGTCGGCCAGGACGTCCGCCCGCGCCTCCAGGATCCACAGCGACTCGGGCGACAGGGTGAGCGCGTGCTCGAAGTCGTCCAGGGCCTCCTGGTGGCGGCCGAGCGAGGCGTACGCCTGGCCGCGTGAGCCGAGCGCGTACGCGCTGTCGGGCTCCAGCCGCAGCGCCTCGCCGAAGTCGGCGAGCGCCGCCTCGTAACGCGCGATCAGGCGGTGGCTCTCGCCGCGCATCCGCCAGGCCCGCGCGTTGTCGGGCTCCAGCGCGATCGCCTCGGTCAGGTCGGCGACGGCCGCGTCGTGGCGGGACAGCGCGATGTACGACTCGGCCCGGCTGCGCAGCACGGAGGCCCGCGACCGGGCGGCCTCCTCGGGCAGCTCGGGCAGCTCGGGCAGGGGGGCGGGCGGGCCGGCGGACTCGCCCCCGCGCCCGGCGATGATCTCCTCGCTCATGCCGGGAATGTATCCGAACTACATCCGGATGATGGCCGCCTTCTCGCGGGTGTACTCCAGGACCGCGTCGTGCCCGTAGCCGCTGTCCTTGACGCCCCCGAACGGCAGGCCGGGCGGCATCTGACGGAACGTGTTCACCCACACCGTGCCGGCCTGCAGGTCGCGGACGAACCGGTGGGCGCGGCCCAGGTCGCGCGTCCAGACCCCGGCGGCCAGCCCGTACGGCGAGTCGTTGGCGAGGCTCAGCGCCTCCTCGTCGGTGTCGAACGGGATCGCCACCGCCACCGGCCCGAAGATCTCCTCCTGGCAGACGCGCAGCCGGTTGTCGGTCGTGGCGTACAGGGTGGGGGCGACCCAGTAGCCGCCCGGCAGGCGCGGCACCACCTCGGCGCCGCGCCGGCCGCCGAAGACGAGCCGCGCCCCCTCCTTCTCGGCGAGGTCCAGGTAGGAGGTGACCCGCTCGAACTGGCCCTGGGAGACGATCGGGCCCATCGTGGTGTCCGGGTGGAGCGGGTCGTCGAGCACCAGGCCGGCCGCCGCCCGCTCGATGCGTTCCAGCATCTCGTCCCAGATCGACCGGTGCAGCAGGATGCGCGAGCCGGCCACGCACACCTGGCCGGCGTTGCCCGTGTAGACGGAGTTCACGGTGACGCCCTCGGTGGCGGCGTCGAGGTCGGCGTCGGGGAAGACGATGTTCGGCGACTTGCCGCCCAGCTCGAAGGTCATCGGCTTGAGGGCGTCGGCCGAGGCGCGGGTGATCGCCCGGGCGGTGTCCGTGGACCCGGTCAGGCTGATCCGGTGCACGCCGCGGTGCCGTACCAGGGCGTCGCCGACCTCCTCGCCGAGACCGCTGACGATGTTCAGCACGCCGGGCGGCAGCACGTCCGCCAGCAGCTCGCCGAGCCGCAGCACCGACACGCTCGCCTGCTCGGCCGGTTTGACGATCACCGTGTTGCCCGCGGCCAGCGCGTGGGCGGCCTTGGCGGAGAAGGTCGAGACGGGGGAGTTCCACGGGATGACGCACAGGGCCACGCCGTACGGCTCGCGGCGGGTCAGGCCGAGGGCGTCGGGGCCGAGGACGACGGTGTCGCCCTTGACCGCGTCCAGGCACTGGGCGGCGGCGAGCTGCCACAGGTGGGCCATGCCGGGCAGGTCTCTGTGCAGGGTGTCGCGCAGGATCCGCCCGTTGTCGCGGGTCTCCAGCCGCGCCAGCTCCTCGGCGTGCTCGGTGAAGACGGCGGCGACCCGGCGCAGCAGGTGCGCCCGGCCCAGGGCGGGCATGGCCGACCAGCGCGGGAACGCCCGCCCGGCCGCTTCCACCGCCGCGTCCGCGTCGCGCGGGCCGCTCGCGGGCACCCGCGCCCACGGCTCGCCGGTGGCGGGGTTGACCGAGTCGAGGGTTCTGCCGTCGGCCGCGGGGACGAGCCGCCCGCCGACGAGGTTGCGATAGTCAGCCACGTAACCAAGCATATGCTTGCTTGAGTGGCGGAGGCCAGGGGGCCTCTAGGATCGAGGCATGCTGCTGGCTCCCGGCGTGCACGTCGCCGTCACCGACCGCCACGGGGGCGTCAGCGCCCCGCCGTACGGCTCGCGCAACCTCGGCGGGCTGGTCGGCGACGACCCCGCCGCCGTCCGGGCCAACCGCGACGGCCTCGTGGCCGAGCTGGGCGTGCGGGCCGTGGTGTTCATGCGTCAGGTGCACGGCGCGGACGTCGCGTACGTGAGCGAGCCGTTCGGCGACGACCCGCCGCCGCTCGACGGGGTCCTCACCGGCGAGCCGCGGCTCGCGCTCGCCTCGCTGGGCGCCGACTGCCCGGCGGTGCTCGTGGCCGACCCGCAGGCGCGCCTGGTGGGCGCCGCCCACTCCGGCCGGCCCGGCACCGAGGCGGGCGTGGCGACCGAGCTCGTCCTGGCCATGGCGGCCAACGGCGCGCGCCCGGAGCGGATGGCGGCGTTCGTCGGCCCCGGCGCGTGCGGCCGCTGCTACGAGGTGCCCGCCGACCTGCGCGAACGGGTGGCGGCTCGGGTGCCCGAGACCTGGTCCGCCACCTCTTGGGGCACCCCCGCGCTCGACCTGCGCGCCGGGATCGAGGCACAGCTCCGCGCGGCGGGCGTCACGGACGTGCGCCACGACGCCCGGTGCACCATCGAGTCGGCCGAGCTCTACTCCCACCGGCGCGAGCGCGCCTGCGGGCGGTTCGCCGGACTCGTCTGGCTGGACTGACCCTCCGTGACCCCGGGCCCGTGACCCCGGGCCCGCGGCCACGGGCCGCGGCCCCGGAAGACGATCGTCGCGGGAACCCGCGATAGGGTCGGAGGACCACTACGGAGGGAGCATTCACATGGCCACCACCCGCACCGCCACCACCCAGTGGAAGGGCGCCCTGCTCGACGGTTCCGGCACGGTCTCGCTGGACAGCTCGGGTGTCGGCACGTTCGAGGTCTCCTGGCCGTCCAGGGCCGAGGCGGCCAACGGCAAGACCTCCCCCGAGGAGCTCATCGCCGCCGCCCACTCCTCGTGCTTCTCGATGGCGCTGTCCCACGGCCTGGCCGGAGCCGGCACGCCGCCCGAGTCGCTGCGCACGAGTGCCGACGTGACGTTCCAGCCGGGCGAGGGCATCACCGGCATCGTGATCACCGTCGAGGGACAGGTGCCCGGCATCAGCGCCGAGCAGTTCCAGGAGGCGGCCGAGACCGCCAAGGCCAACTGCCCGGTGAGCAAGGCACTGGCCGGCACGACGATCACGCTCAAGGCCTCGCTCCTCTAGCGTGCGATCGCGTGCGACAATCGGGTCACATGCGCGAAGTCTGGCCTGGCCTGCCCTACCCACTCGGCGGCACCTGGGACGGCGTGGGCACCGGTTTTTCGGTGTTCTCCGAGGTGGCCGAGCGGGTGGAGCTGTGCCTCTTCCACGATGACGGCTCCGAGGAACGCGTCGACCTGCCCGAGGTCGACGGGTTCGTCTGGCATGGCTACTTTCCGGGGATCATGCCGGGTCAGCGTTACGGCTACCGGGTGCACGGCCCGTACGAGCCGTCACGCGGCCACCGGTGCAACCCGGCCAAGCTGCTCCTCGACCCGTACGCCAAGGCGATCGACGGCGAGCTGACCTGGAACGAGTCGGTCTTCCCCTACACGTTCACCGACCCGGCCCGGCTCAACACCGCCGACAGCGCCCCCTTCATGCCGAAGAACGTGGTCGTCAACCCGTTCTTCGAGTGGGGCGACGACCGGTCGCCGCGCACGCCGTACCACGAGACCGTGATCTACGAGGCTCACGTGCGCGGGCTGACCATGCGCCACCCGGCCGTGCCGGAGCCGCTGCGCGGCACCTACGCGGGGGTGGCGCACCCGGCGGTCATCGACCACCTGCTGTCCCTCGGGGTGACGGCCATCGAGCTGATGCCGGTGCACCACTTCATCCCCGAGCACTTCCTGGTGGCGCGCGGCCTGACCAACTACTGGGGCTACAACACCGTCGCCTACCTCGCCCCGCACGGCGGCTACTCCAGCTCGGGCACGCGCGGGGAGCAGGTGCCGGAGTTCAAGGCCATGGTGCGGGCCCTGCACGAGGCGGGCATCGAGGTCATCCTCGACGTGGTCTACAACCACACCGCCGAGGGCGACCACATGGGGCCCACGCTCGGCTTCCGGGGCATCGACAACGCCGCCTACTACCGGCTGCACGACGGCGACCGCCGCTACTACCTCGACTACACCGGCTGCGGCAACTCGCTGAACGTCCGCTCCCCGCACGCCCTGCAGCTCATCATGGACTCGCTGCGCTACTGGGTCCTGGAGATGCACGTCGACGGGTTCCGCTTCGACCTCGCCTCGGCGCTGGCCCGCGAGCTGCACGACGTCGACCGGCTGAGCGCGTTCTTCGACCTCATCCAGCAGGACCCGGTGATCTCACAGGTCAAGCTGATCGCCGAGCCGTGGGACGTCGGTCCCGGCGGCTACCAGGTCGGCAACTTCCCGCCGCTGTGGACCGAGTGGAACGGCAAGTACCGCGACATCGTGCGCGACTTCTGGCGGGGCACCCACTCTGCGCTGCCGGAGTTCGCCTCCCGGCTGACCGGCTCCGCCGACCTCTACGCCACCTCAGGCCGCCGCCCGGTCGCCTCCATCAACTTCGTGACCTGCCACGACGGGTTCACCCTCACCGACCTCGTCTCCTACGACCGCAAGCACAACCTCGCCAACGGCGAGGACAACCGCGACGGCACCGACGACAACCGGTCCTGGAACTGCGGCGCCGAGGGTCCCGTCGAGGATCCCGAGATCGTCCGGTTGCGCCACCGCCAGCGGCGCAACTTCCTGACCACGCTCTTCCTGTCGCAGGGCGTGCCGATGCTGTCCCATGGCGACGAGCTGGGCCGCACGCAGCGGGGCAACAACAACGCCTACTGCCAGGACAACGAGCTGGCCTGGATCGACTGGTCGCGGCTGTCCGCCGAGACCGATCTGCTGGAGTTCGTGCGGCGGCTGTCGCGGCTGCGCAGGGAGCACCCCGTCTTCCAGCGCCGCCGCTTCTTCCACGGCCGGCACCCCGACGACGGCAGGCGCGATCTGGTCTGGCTGACCCCGGCCGGGGCGGAGATGACGGCGGGCGACTGGCACACCGGCTACGCCAAGTCGCTCACGGTCTACCTCAACGGCCTGGCCATCACCGAGCCGGGGCCGCGCGGCGAGCGGATCGTCGACGACTCGTTCCTGCTGCTGATCAACGCCCACCACGAGGACATGACGTTCACCCTGCCGGGCGCGGAGTTCGGCGACGGCTGGCAGCCGGTGCTCGACACGACCGACGAGTCACCTCGCGACGAGGCGTTCCCCGACGAGCGGTGGCCGGCGGGCGCGCTGGTGGCCGTCACCTCGCGCTCCATCCAGGTGCTGCGCCAGCCGCTCCCGTCCTGACGGTCACGGCTCGCCCGCCGCGCCGGCCGTCAGCAGCACCAGCACGAACGTGGTCACACCCGCCACGCCGTGCAGCGCCACCGCCACCACGGGGAAGCGGCGCTCGGCTCCTCTGGCGTGCCGCCCGCCGCCCAGCCAGCGGGTGAACATGACGAACCCGAGCAGCGCCGCCACCGCCAGTACCCCGAACGCCGCCCAGGCCAGGGCCCGCGCACCGGTCAGCAGGTGGCCGGCCCAGCAGCCGAGCGCCGTGACGGCCAGCGTGGGGTGGGACACGACCAGCGCCAGCGGGAAGCGGGTGACCTTGGCGGCCTGCTGCCGCAGCCCGCCGCCCGACAGCCACAGGTAGAGCAGGTGGATCCCGACGAGGGCGGTGAACACCCATGTCACCGTGGTGACCAGCCCCACCCTGGGCCTCCTTCGGTCCCGGTCTCTGCCGAGAACGTTATGCCGATCACTCCCCGTATGCCAGCAGATACGGCAAATCCCGCCAAGGTGGGCATGCTGCGGGGTTGTCGGAGGCGTATGCCAAGGTAGAGGAGTGCGTCGCATCTACCCGGACATAGAGGATGATCCAGATATTCCGCGGGCCTATGCCTACCCCGAGGGGCGACCGTGGCTGCGCGTCAACATGGTCGCCAGCGCCGACGGCGCCACCTGGGTCGAGGGCAGGTCGGGGGGCCTGTCCAGCAAGGGCGACCGGCGGATCTTCGGGGTCCTGCGCGGGATGGCCGACGTGATCCTCGCCGGGGCCGCCACCGTGCGGGCCGAGGGCTACGGCGCGGTCGAGCCGCGCGAGTCCTGGCGAGCGCTGCGCGTGGGCCGACCCCCGGTGCCGCCCATCGCGGTGGTCACCCGCAGCCTCGACCTCGACCTCGACGGCCCGCTGTTCCACGGGGCGCTGTCCCGGACGATCGTCCTCACCTGCGCGGCCGCCCCCCGCGAGCGTCGCGAGGCCGCCGCCCGGCTGGCCGACGTGGTCGTGGCCGGCGACACCGAGGTGGACCTGACGGCGGCCGTCCGCGAGCTGCACGCCCGCGGGCTGACCCGGGTGCTGTGCGAGGGCGGGCCGCGGACCAACGCCCAGCTCGCCGCCGCCGGGCTGCTGGACGAGCTGTGCCTGACGATCAGCCCGATGCTGGTCGGCGGCGGAGCGGCGCGCGTGCTCGACGGCGAGCCGGCACAGGAGGGGCTGAGCCTCGGCCACGTGCTGGAGGAGGACGGCGTCCTCTTCTGCCGCTACGTGAGGGGAGCTGCTGACGCATGACCGACGCCACCACACCCACGCCCACGCCGCCGCCCGGCGAGGGCGAGCCGGAGCCGGTGCCCAACCTGCCGGTGCGCCCGCCCGTGCCGCCCATGCTTGCCAAGCCGGTCAAGGCGATGCCCCGGCAGGACGGCACCCTGATCTACGAGCCGAAGTGGGACGGCTTCCGCTGCATCGTCTTCCGCGACGGCGACGAGGTCTACCTGGGCAGCCGCAACGAGCGGCCGTTCACCCGCTACTTCCCCGAGCTGGTCGAGGCGGTCCGCGCCGAGCTGCCCGACCGGGTGGTGATCGACGGCGAGATCGTCCTGCCGCGCGGGTCGCAGCTCGACTTCGAGGCGCTCCAGCAGCGCATCCACCCGGCCGCCTCCCGGGTGCGGATGCTCGCGGAGCGGACCCCGGCGTCGTTCGTCGCCTTCGACCTGCTGGCGCTCGGCGAGGAGTCCCTCATGGAGACGCCGTTCGCCGAGCGGCGCCGCCGGCTGGAGGGTGTCTTCGGCGCCGCCGGCCGCTCCATCCGGCTGACCCCGGTCACCCGCGACGACGGGCAGGCCGCCGAGTGGTTCGAGACGTTCGAGGGCGCCGGGCTCGACGGGATCATCGTCAAGCCCGGCGACCAGCCGTACGTGCCCGACAAGCGCGCCATGTTCAAGGTCAAGCACGAGCGCACCGCCGACGTGGTGATCGCCGGCTACCGCGAGCACAAGACCGGCCCCATCGTGGGCTCCCTGCTGCTCGGCCTCTACGGCCGCGACGGCCGGCTGCACCACGTGGGCGTGGCCGCGTCGTTCCCGATGGCGCGCCGCGCCGAGCTGGTCGAGGAGCTGCGGCCCTACGTCGCCGAGCTGGGCGAGCACCCGTGGGGCCACTGGGCCGAGCAGGCCGCCGCCACCGCCGGGCAGCCCGCGCCCGGCCCGGCGAGCGGCGGGCAGCGGGTGCCCGGCGCGGTGTCGCGGTGGAACGCCAAGAAGAACCTGTCGTTCATCCCGCTGCGGCCCGAGCTGGTGATCGAGGTGGCCTACGACCAGATGGAGGGCGACCGGTTCCGCCACACGGCGCAGTGGCGCCGGTGGCGGCCCGACCGCACCCCGCAGTCGTGCACGTACGAGCAGCTCGAACGGCCCGTCTCCTACGACCTCGACGACATCCTCGCCCGCTGACCACCTCGGGCGGTCCAGACGCGTTGCAGCCCGGCACCGGTCCGGCCCGACGATCGGACCGGGCCGGAGCCGACCGGCTCAGAGCTTGGTCAGTGCCTCCGTCACCAGGTCGCGGGCGTAGTCGTCGTCGCTCTCCTTGAGCACCCGCTCGGCCCCCCGCCTGGCCCGGTCGTCGCCGCGCTCGGCCAGACCGCGGGTGGCCTCGGCGACCGTGCGCAGGTCGGTGTCGTCCAGGCGGGCGGCCAGCGCCTCGCGGATCCGCGGGGTGTCGGCGTCCAGGGAGGCCAGGCCCGACGTGGCCCAGTCGCGCACCTCGTCGTCGGCGTCCTCCGTCATCGAGACGAGCAGGTCCAACCCCTCGGCGTGGTCCGCGGGGAGCACGTCGGCCAGCGCGATCGCGTCGGTCATCGTGCGCTGGTGCCCGGGGCGGCCGATGATGTCGAGCACCTGCGGCAGCGCCCGCGTGTCACCCTGGTGGCCGAGCGCCGCCAGCACCGAGCGGAGCACCTGCGGGTTGCCCTCGGTGGTGGCCATCCGCTGCAGCAGCGGCAGGGTCCGCTCCAGGTAGGGCTTGTCGCCCTCCCTCATCCCGAACTGGGCGATCGCGTCCACCCCGAACTCCCGCTCCCGGGCGTCCTCGCTCACGCACAACCCGGCCAGCGCCTCGTAGGTCTCGTCGTCGGCCCGCTTGCCCAGCGCGTCGGCCACGATCCACCACGTCTCGGCGTCCTCGTCGATGTCGCGGTGCGCGAGGGCCCGCGCCACCAACTGCTCCGCCGGCGGGCGGGTGCCGGTGGCCTCCTCCAGCAGCGTCGCGACGGCGGCGTGGCCGCGCTGCGCCTGCACCTGCTCGGTCTCGGCGCCGTCGGCGGAGCGGCCCGCCACCGTCACCAGCTCGGTGCCGTCCTTGGCGAACTGGCGGCCCACGACGTACTCCCAGCCTTCCTGGCCGATCTGGTCGAGCAGGGCGCTCTCCAGGTGCACGCCCACCCAGTCGACGGCGATGTCGAGCGGGGTGTCGCCGTCGCCGTCGTACTTGCCGGCGTCGGCCCCGCTGTCCAGCAGGACCCGCACCACGCCCAGCGCGCCACGCCGGGCGGCCAGCGTCAACGGCGTGTCGCCGTCGTCGTTGGCGGTGTCCACCTCCGCCCCCGCCTCGACGAGCAACCGGGCGGCGTCGGCGTGGCCGTTGGCCGCGGCCCACAGCAGCGCGGTCCAGCCGCCGGCCTCCCGGCCGTTCACGTCGGCGCCGGCGGCGAGCAGTGTCCGGATCACCTCCAGGCGGTCCCACGCGGCCGCCGCGCACAGCGGCAGCCCCTCCTCCTCGCCCGCGGCGACCTGGTCGGGGTCGGCGCCCGCCGCGAGCAGCTCGCTGACGTCGTCCTGGTCGCCGTTCAACGCGGCCCGGTAGAGCTTGTCCTCATGCATGCATCGGACCCTAGCCGAGCCACGCCGGTCCTTCGGACTACACCGGCGTCCGGGAGGTTTCCTCCCCTCGGAGGAGCCGATGCGGCACCAAACGCGATATGTTGCGTTTATGACTGACCCTGGGGACGTTCGCGCGTCCGACGCCGAACGTGAGGCCGTCGTCGAGCGACTCCGTGTGGCCTCCGTGGACGGCAGGCTCACGCTGGCCGAACTGGCCGACCGCACCGAGGCCGCCTACACCGCGACCACGCGCGCCGAGCTCGCCGTGATCACCGATGACCTGCCCGCCGACTCCGGCCTCGCCCCCGCCCCGGTCCGGCCGGCCGAGGGACGCAAGCGGCGATGGTTCGTCGGCGTCATGGGCGACACCAAGAGGCGCGGCACCTGGCGCGTCGACGAGGAGCTCGGCGCGGTGGCCGTGATGGGCGATGTGGTGCTCGACCTGCGCGAGGCCGAGGTGCGCACGGACATGGTCGAGATCACGGCCGTGTCGGTGATGGGCGACGTCAAGATCATCGTGCCGGACGGCGTCCACGTGGACCTTGAGGGCGTCGCCGTCATGGGCAGCAAGCGCGTGGACGTGCAGGAGGCGCCGCGCGGGCAGAAGGTGCCGGTCGTCCGGGTGCGCGCGTACGCGGTGATGGGCGACGTCAAGGTGCTCGGCGACTCCCGCGCCGAGCCGCTGCGCCGAGGGCTGGCGGCCTGGCGCGAGCACTGGAACCGCCTGCACGGCATTCCGTCCACCCCGCACCGGCCACTCCCGGGCACGCCCCCCACCTCTCTCCCCGGCCGCGACACCTGACCGCTGTCTCGCCGGACACGCCCGGACGGCCCCGCAGGGGCGACCGCGGCCGGCGTCCTTTCCGGGCCGGGCCCAGAGGCCGGGCGGGTCGCCGGGTGGTTCTCACGGTGCTATGAGGCGGCGGCGCGCAGGGTTGGGCGCGCAGGGTGGAGCGTCGGGTGGTTCTCGCGGTGCTACGAGGCGGCGCGCGCAGGGCGGGGCGCCGGGTGGTTCTCGCGGTGCTACGAGGCGGCGGCCTCGGCGGGGGCGCCCAGGGCGGCCGTGTAGCGCTCCAGGAGGATCCGGGCCAGTTCGGCGGACGGGCCGAGCACGTCGGCGACCACGTCGGCGCCCGCCGCCAGGCTCGTACGGCGCACCTTGTCGGAGAAGTGGCCGGGCGCCAGCAGGTAGGGCGCGACGGCGACCCGCGGCGCGCCCGCCGCGCGCAGCAGCGCGACCGCCTCCTCAGGAGCCGGGGCGGCGGCCGACGCGTACGCCGCCGTCACGCCCCACCAGCCCGAACGGGTCGCCCACGTGCCGGCCAGCGCCGCCACGACCGCGTTGGCGCGGGCGTCGCTCGAACCCGCCGAGACGAGCACCACCGCCGTGTCCGGGTCGCCGGCCGGCACGCCGGCCTCGGCGAGCCGCCGCTCCAGCGCCGCGACCATCAGCGGGTGCGGCCCCAGTGTGGACCCGTAGCGGACACGCAGCCGCGCGTCGCGCGCCCGCGCCTCGTTGAGCGCCGCGGGCAGGTCCACCCGGGAGTGGTAGGCCTCGGTGAGCAGCAACGGCAGGACCACGGCCTCGCCCAGCCCGTGCAGGGCCTGGCCGAGGGACGGGGCGGCGTGGTCGAGGTAGGCCGTGCGCACCGGCAGGCCGGGCCGGGCCCGGCGCACCTCGTCCAGCAACGCCTCCACGGTCGCGGCGGCCCGCGGGTCGCGCGACCCGTGCGCCACGGCCACCAGCGGCACGCCGCCGTCGTCCGGTGCCGCGGCGGCGGGCGGGCGGCCCGCCCCGTCTGCCAACGAGGCGGGCCGGATGCCGGGGACTACAGGTGAATGCCGCATTCGACCTTCCCCAGCCCCGCCCAGCGGCCGCTGCGCGGGTCCTCGCCGGGCGCCACCTGGCGGGTGCAGGGGGCGCAGCCGATCGACGGGTAGTTGTCGTAGTGCAACGGGTTGATCAGCACCCCGTTGTCGGCCATGTAGTTGTCGACGTCCTCCTGGGTCCACCGGGCGATCGGGTTGACCTTGACCATCTGCCGCTTGGCGTCCCACTCGACGACCCTGGTGCCGGTCCGGGTGGACGACTCGTCGCGGCGGATGCCGGAGATCCAGGCGAGATAGGGCTCCAGCGCCCGGTTGAGCGGCTCCACCTTGCGCAGGTAGCAGCACAGGTCGGGGTTGCGGCCGAACAGGCGCGGCCCGAGGTCGCGCTCCTGCTCGGCCACCGTCCGCGACGGCTCCACGTTGATCACGTTGACGTCGTAGACCTGCTGCACCGCGTCGCGGGTGCCGACCGTCTCGGCGAAGTGGTAGCCCGTGTCGATGAACAGCACGTCCACCCCGGGCTTGACCCGGCTCACCAGGTCGATCAGCAGCGCGTCGCTCATGGAGGACGTCAGGCACAGCCGGTCGCCGAACGTCGCCGCCGCCCACCGGATGATGTCGCGGGCCGGGGCCTCCTCCAGGAACTCGGCGGCGGACTCGACGATGTCCTGCAGGTCGAGAGTGCCGCGCTGCTGTCTCAGACCGACCTCGATGTCGACCAGCGTCATATCTTCACTCCGATTCCGAGGAACTTCAGCTTGAAAGCCCGGGCGCAGGCCCGGCAGTACCAGCCGGCGCCCGCGGCGTGACCCGTGGCGCCGTGCTCGCCCTCGTAGGGCTCCAGGTCCTCGTCGCCGCAGTAGGGGCAGTGGAACGGGACGGCTCGCGTGCTCATCGCAGGTCCGCCTCGTCGGCGCGCTGCACCCAGTCGGCGAAGGACTCGCCTTCCTTCTTCTGGTCCTCGTAGTGGGTCACGACCCGCTCCACGTAGTCGGGCAGCGCGGCCGCCGTCGTCTTCAGGCCGCGAACCTTGCGGCCGAAGCCCGAGTTGACGCCGAGCGAGCCGCCCAGGTGGATCTGGAAGCCCTCGACCTGCTCACCGTTCTCGTCGACCACGAGCTGGCCCTTCAGGCCGATGTCGGCGACCTGGATGCGGGCGCAGGAGTTGGGGCAGCCGTTGACGTTGATCGTCAGCGGCTCCCTGAAGTCGGGCAGCCGCCGCTCCAGCTCGTCGATCAGGTCGGAGGCGGTGTTCTTGGTCTCGACGATGGCCAGCTTGCAGTATTCGATCCCGGTGCAGGCCATCGTCTGACGGCGGAACGTGGACGGGTTGACCTGAAGGTCGTTGGCCTCCAGCTCGGCGACCAGCGAGTCGACCCGGTCGGGCGCCACGTCGAGGATGACCATCTTCTGCTCGACCGTGGTGCGGACCCGGTCGGAGCCGTGCCGCTCGGCGATGTCGGCGATCAGGTGCAGCCGGTCGCCGTCGAGGCGGCCGACGCGGGGCGCGAACCCGACGTAGAAGTTGCCGTCCTGCTGCGGGAAGACGCCCACGTGGTCACGCCGTGAGCTGCGCGGCTCGGCCGGGGCCGGGCCGTCGGGCAGCGCCTCCTTGAGGTACTCGGTCTCCAGCACCTCGCGGAACTTCGCCACGCCCCAGTCGTTGACCAGGAACTTCAGCCGCGCCCGGTGCCGCAGCCGCCGGTAGCCGTAGTCGCGGAAGATGCCGATCACGCCGCCGAAGACGTCGCCCACCTGGTCGGGCCGGACGAACACGCCGATCCGCTTGGCGAACATCGGGTTGGTGGACAGGCCGCCGCCGACCCACAGGTCGTAGCCCTTCTCGCCGGTCGGCGACTCCACGCCCACGAAGGCCACGTCGTTGATCTCGTGCACGGTGCAGTGTGCCGGGCAGCCGCTGACCGCCGCCTTGAACTTGCGCGGCAGGTTGGAGTAGGCCGGGTCGCCGATGAAGCGGTCGTAGACCTCGCGGATCTGCTCGGTGGCGTCGAGCACCTCCTCGGTGTCGATGCCGGCCAGCGGGCAGCCGAGGATCACGCGCGGGGTGTCGCCGCACGCCTCGGTGGTGGACAGGCCGACGGCCTCCAGCCGCTCCCAGATGGCGGGCACCGACTCGATCTCCACCCAGTGGAGCTGCACGTTCTGCCGGTCGGTCACGTCGGCCGTGCCCCTGGCGTACTCGTTGGAGATGTCGGCGATGGTGCGTAGCTGGCGCAGGTCGAGCTGGCCGCCGTCGATCCGCACCCGCAGCATGAAGTAGCGGTCGTCGAGCTCCTCGGGGTCGAGGATCGCCGTCTTGCCGCCGTCGATGCCGGGCTTGCGCTGGGTGTAGAGGCCGTACCAGCGCATGCGGCCACGCAGGTCGGCGGGGTCGATCGAGTCGAAGCCGCCCTTGGCGTAGATGTCGATGATGCGCTGACGGACGTTGAGCCCGTCGTCGTTCTTCTTGTTCTCTTCGTTCTTGTTGAGCGGCTCGCGGTAACCGAGAGCCCACTGACCCTCGCCGCGCGGGCGCTTGTGGTGCCGGCTGGCAGGAGTGCTCATTGCGCGTCCTTCGGATCATGGGCGCGCGCAGGCTTCCTCCCGCCTCGACGTCGAGTGCGGGGGTGTCAGAAGGTGTGCGACGCGCTCAGGGATGACAAACGGGATCGGTCAGCGGGCGTCGCGACAGATGGCGCTGCGGACACGCTGGAGGTCGACGTGGCGTCGACCGACGAGCATGGGGTCCGCTGGCAGCATGACTATGAAGATACGCGAGCCGCCCGGGATGTCCAACAAGGGGTCCAGAGTCTGGACGTGATCATCCTTGCCGCGGCCAGTCGAGCGGCGACTCCCTGACCTCCGGCGCGCTCTGGTGCTGGCAGTCGCACCAGGAGCCGCCACGGCACTCCTCGTGCCGCCTGTCCTTGCAGTCGTCGCAGATCACACCTGCATTATTCCTCGTCGAACGGGGTTCGGTTAGGGTGGCGGCGTGGTGGACCTCATGCGCGAGCTGCTCGACGACCTGCGCGCGGAGAGCGCGTCCCTGGAGCTCCTGCTGGAGCCGCTGCGGCCGGAGCAGTGGGAGCTGCCCACGCCCGCCGAGGGATGGGCGGTGCGCGACCAGGTGAGCCATCTGGCCTGGTTCGATGACGCGGCCCGCGCGGCCGTCACCGACCCGCCCGCGTTCCGCGCCGCACTGGCCGAGCCGACCTCCGTGGACGAGCTGGCGTTCCAGGCGCGGGGCCTCGCCGCCGACGCCCTGCTGGCCTGGTTCCGCACGGCCCGCGCCGCGAGCCTGGAGGCGTTCGCCCGGCTCGGGCCGCGCGACCGGATCCCCTGGTACGGACCCGACATGTCGGCCGCCTCGTTCGTCACCGCCCGCCTGATGGAGACGTGGGCGCACGGCCAGGACGTGGCCGACGCCCTCGGGGTCGCCCGGGAGCCCACGGCCAGGCTGCGCCACGTGGCCACCATCGGCCACCGCGCGCTGCCGTACAGCTTCGCCGTGCGCGGGCTGCCCGTGCCCGCCGAGCCGGTGCGGCTGGAGCTGATCGCGCCCGGCGGCGAGCCGTGGACGGCCGGGCCGGCCGGCGCCGCCGACGTCGTGCGCGGCCCCATGCTCGACTTCTGCCTGCTCGTCACACAGCGCGTGCACCTGGCCGACACCGCGCTGCGGATCACCGGCCGGACGGCCCGCGCCTGGATGGAGATCGCCCAGGCGTTCGCCGGCCCACCAGGGAAGGGGCGCGCACCCAGATCGGGGAAAGCTCAGGGGGATACCCGATGAGCGGCCCGCGCGGCCGGTGACATGCTGGAGTCATGCGGACGCTGCTGAACGTCATCTGGCTGGTCTTCGCGGGCGTCTGGCTCGCCCTCGGCTACGCGGTGGCCGGGGTCATCTGCTGCATCCTGATCGTCACGATCCCGTTCGGCATCGCCTCGTTCCGCATCGCCGCGTACGCGCTGTGGCCGTTCGGCAGGACCGTCGTCCGCGACCCGGACGCCGGCGTGTTCTCCCTGTTCGGCAACATCATCTGGTGCCTCGTCGCCGGCGTGTGGCTGGCGATCGGGCACGTGCTGACCTCGATCCCGCTGTTCGTCTCGATCATCGGCATCCCGCTCGGCATCGCCAACCTCAAGATGATCCCCGTCTCGCTGCTGCCGCTCGGCGCCCGCATCGAGGACGCCTGACGGGGCCCGGAGCGCCTCCCGCACCGGGCCCGCTGAGCCGCGTCAGGGCTGCAGGTACTTCTTGGCGCCGTCGTGCAGCGGCACCGGCTCGGTCTTCGCCGCCTCCTCGCGGCTGATGTTCTTCGCCTCCGGGTGGACCTTCTCCAGCTCCGCCTGCTTCTCGAAGAGAACCCTGGTGAGGTCGCCGGCCAGGTCGGTCGGCATCTTCTCCGACACGACGAGCAGGTTGGGCACGGCGATGGTCGGCACGTCGGCCGCCGTGGCGTAGACGTCCTTCTTCAGCGTGGTGGCCTGGTAGACCGGCCCGTACTCGGCGTTCAGCTTGGGCAGCAGGTCGTCGAGCGGCACGAACACGACGTCGTCCTTCAGGCTCGTCGTCAGGTCGGTGATGCCGCCCGTCGGCAGGCCGCCCGACCAGAACAGCGCGTCCAGCGTGCCGTCCTTGACGCCCTGGACCGTCTCCGGCAGCGACAGAGCCTGCTTCTTGATGTCGGAGTCGGCGTTCAGCCCGGCGGCCTTGAGCAGGCGCAGCGCGATGTTCTCGGTGCCCGAGTTCGGCGAGCCGGTGGAGACGCGCTTGCCCTTCATGTCGGCGACGGTGCGGATGCCGGCGTCGGAGCGCGCGATCACGTGGGTGTAGTTCGTGTAGATCCTCGCCAGCGCCCTGATCGGCTGCGGGCTGGTGAAGGCGCCCTTGCCGGTCGCGGCGTCGCTCGCGGCGTCGGCCAGCGTGAACGCGATGTCGGAGTCGCCGCGGACCACCCGCTGGATGTTCTCCACCGAGGCGCCGGTGGCCTCGGCCGTCACCTGGTAGCCCGGCAGGTTCTTGGTGAGCAGGTCGGCGTAGCCGCCGCCGAGCTGGTAGTAGACGCCGGTGGTGTTGCCGGTGGCGATGGACAGCCGGCCGCTGTTGTGGAGGGCGTCGCCCGACGTGCTCTGGCGCTCGCCGCCGCACGCCGTGAGGCCGGCCACGAGGGCCAGCGCGGCGGCGCCGAGACGGATGACGGATCGCATCAGGTTCCTTTCTGCGTACCTTGTACGGGAACGGGACGGCGCAGCGCCAGATGGACGAGCAGCGCCACGGCGAGCAGGGCCAGGCCGGCCACGACGCTCGCCGGTTCGAGGAAGAGCAGGGCGACGGCCGCGCCCGCCGCCAGGACACGCTCCGGCCAGCCGGCACGGCGCACCATCCAGCCGCCCGTGGCGGCGGCCAGCGCCACCACGGCGACCGCCGAGACGGCCAGCGCCGTCAGCACCTGGAGCAGCGGGGCCTGCAGCAGCAGCGCCCGCCCGGCCGGCGCCAGCACGAACGCGAACGGCACCAGGAAAGCCGGCAGGGTGTACTTCCAGGTCATCATCATGGTCCGGAAGGCGTTGCCGCCCGTGATGGCCGCCGCGGCGACCGCCGCCAGCGCGGTCGGCGGCGTCACCTCCGACAGGACCGCGTAGTAGAAGATGAACATGTACGTCGCGTCCGGCGGCACCCCGAGCGTCTGCAGGGCCGGGCCGATGATGACGGCCGCGATGATGAACGACGCCGTCACCGGCACCGCCAGGCCGAGCAGCAGCACCGCCAGCGCCGCCACCAGGGCGGTCAGCGCGAGGTGCCCGCCGGCCAGGTCCACGATGATCCGCGACGCCTTCAGGCCGAGCCCGGTGAGCGTCACCATCGCCACGATCACCCCTGCCGCCGCGGTGGTGGCGGCGACGGGCAGCACGCCGAGCGTCCCGGCCGACAGCGCCTGCGCCGCCCGCCGCGGGGTGAGCCGGTGCTCGCGGTCGAGGAACGACAGCAGGAAGGCCAGCAGGGTCGCGTAGACGACGGCCCGGAACGGCGACACCCCGAAGGCCATCAGCACCACGATCGCGACCAGCGAGGAGAAGTGGTAGCCGAACCGGCCGAGCAGCCGCCAGACCGAACCGGTCTCCATCTCGACGCCGCGCGTCCCGAACCGGCGCGCGTCGATCTCCACCGCCAGGATGATCCCGAGGTAGTACAGCAACGTCGGCACGGTCGCGTACAGCAGCACCGTCAGGTAGGACGTCTTGAGGTACTCGGCGATGATGAACGCCGCGGCCCCCAGGGTGGGCGGCGACAGGATCGCGCCGATCCCGGCCGCGGCGAGGATGCCGCCGCCGTGCTCGCGCGGGTAGCCGGCCCGCCGCAGGATCGGCCAGGCCACGCTGCCCAGCGACACGGCCGTGGCCGTGCCCGACCCGGACACCGTGCCGAGCAGGAACCCGGCCAGCGTCACCGTACGGCCCGGCGCGGCGGCCGAGCGGCGGAACGCCGCGAACGAGATGTTGACGAAGAACGCGCCCGCCCCCGAGTACTCCAGCACCGCCCCGTAGATGGTGAAGAGCACGATGTACGTCGCCGCCACGTCCAGGGGCACCCCGAACAGGCCCTCGGTGCCCATGTAGAGCTGGACGACGATCCGCTCGACGCCGTAGCCCCGATGCCCGAGGACGGAGTCCACCGGCAGGTAGCCGCCGTAGTAGGCGTAGGCCAGGAACGCCAGGCAGATCACCGGCAGGATCGCCCCCACGGTGCGGCGCGTGGCCTCCAGCACCAGCAGCAGGCAGCCGGCCCCCATGAGCAGGTCCATCGCCGAGGGCTCGAAGGTGCGCCGGATGAAGTCGTCGAACCCGAACAGCGGGTACGCGCACACCGCGAGGGACAGCGCGGCCAGCACCCAGTCGGCGACACCCGGCGCGTCCGGCCGCGCGACTCTCCCACCGGCCCCGCCCGTCCCCCCGCCCGTCCCCTCGCCCGTCCCCTCGCCCGTGCCTCCGCCCGTGCCTCCGCCCGTGCCTCCGCCGTCGCCGCCGGGCTCGCCCGTGACGCCGCGCCGCCGGGGGAGCCGCCGGGTCAGCCACGACGGCAGGCTGCCCGGCCGGTAGGCCAGGAACGTCAGCGGCAGCACCGCCGCCAGGAAACTCATCCGGTACGGCAGCACCGGCATCGGGTTGAACACCGCGTAGAGCGCGTAGAGGGACACGCCGAGGGCGATCGCCCCGACGACGATCGCCAGCCGGTCGGGCAGCCGCCGGGCGGGCCGCTCGCCGTCGTACTCGGCGATGAGCTCCTCCGTGCTGCGGGCCGGTGCCGCGCTCTGGTCGGCGGATGTCACCTCTGACCTCCTCACGTCCGCGGCACGTCGGCCGCCGGTCGCCTGAAACGTAGATGTGACGTGGCCCACGCATGAAGGTCCGGACGCCGCTATTTGATGAACTCTTAGGGAAGCCGCGCCGGCTGTGTTAAGCGCGGATCAAATCCTGGCGCCCGCCCATGGCCTCGGTGTGACCCAGGCCACTAAGGTGCGCGCAAGCCGCTCGTCCGCGAGGCGTGGCACGGGCGGCGATGCACTCCCTGAACCGAGGTACGCAGCATGGCGCTCAAGGTCCCGATCTCCGCCCGTCCCTGGAGGTGGTGGACGGTACGGGCGCGGCTGGGGCTCCTCGTCGCGCTGCCCGTCCTCGGACTGCTCGCCTTCGCCGTGACGCAGGCCGGCACGGTCCTGGGCGTGGCCGACGGCGGGCAGCGCACGCGCGACCTCGCCGCCCTGGCCACCGCCACCTCCGGCCTGGTCCACCAGCTCGAACGGGAGCAGGCGGAGGCGCAGGCGCTGGCGGCGCGCGGCGGGACCAGCGGCAGGGTGCTGGTGACGGCCGCGCGGCAGCGCACGGACTCCGCGCGGCGGGCCTTCTCCGCGGCCGGCCGCACGGCCCAGGAGGCCGCGCCCGGCCTGGCGCCGGTGCTGCGCGCCGCCGAGCAGGCGCTCACCCGCTCGCGGGAGGCGGGCGCACAGGACGGGACAGGACAGGACGGGACAGCGCGGGACGGGGTGGGGGCCGGCGAGGGGACGGACCGCTACGGGGCCGCGGTCACCGCCCTGCTCGCCGTCGCCACCGCGCTGCCCCGCCAGATCGACGACCAGCGGCTGGCCAACCAGGCCCACGCCGTCGCCGAGCTGGCCGGGGCCAAGCACGCGCTCGCCGAGCAGCGCGAGCTGCTGCGCGGCGCGCTCACCCGGCGGCTGCTGCGGCCGGCCGAGTCGCGTGAGCTGGTACGGCTGGCGGCCACCGAGGCGGCGCACCTGCGGGCGTTCGAGGCCGCGGCCGACCCCTGGGCGCGCGGCCGGCTCGCCTCCCGGCTCGTCGGCCCCGACGTCGAGGCCACCCGAGCCACCCGCGCCGCGATGGAACGCACCCTGGGCCGCACGCAGGACGCCGCGGCCCGGCCGGACCCCGCCACCGGCCGGGCGCCGATCGTCGACGCCGACGCCTGGTACGTGGCCGCCTCGCACACGATCAAGCGGCTGCACGACGTGGAGCTGGACCTGACCGGACGGCTCGACACCGCCGCCGCCGAGGTGCTGGCCGACGCCCGCCGCGGCCTGGTGGCCACCATCGGGCTGACGGCGGGCGCGCTCGCGGTCACCCTGGGCGTGACCGCCCTGGTCGCCGCCGACCTCGCGCGCCGGCTGCGGCGGCTGCGCGCCGCGGCGCTGGCCCTGGCCGACGTCCGGCTGCCGGAGGCCATCGAGGCCATCGGCGCCGCCCCAGACCCCGTCGCGGCCCGTACCGACCAGCTCGCCCGGCACGCCCTCGGCGAGCAGGACGGGCCCGATGAGATCGGCGACGTGGGCAGCGCGCTGTCCGTCGTGCATGCCCGCGCCCTCGACCTGGCCACCGGGCAGGCCCTGCTGCGCCGGGAGTCGGCGGCCGTGTTCGAGGCGATGGCCCGGCGCGGCCAGACGCTGGTGGCCCGCCAGCTCGACCTCATCGACCGGCTGGAGGCCGGCGAGACCGACCCGGACACGCTCGGCTGGCTCTACCAGCTCGACCACCTGGCGGCGCGCATGCGCCGCAACGACGAGAGCCTGCTCGTGCTGGCGGGCGGCGAGCCGGTCCGCCGGTTCGGGACGGCCGTGCCGCTGTACGACGTCGTCCGCGGCGCCCTGGCCGAGATCGAGGAGTACCGGCGGATCCAGCCCATCGCGCTGGCCGGGACGCCGGTCACCGCCGAGGCCGTCGGCGACCTGGTGCACCTGATCGCCGAGCTGCTGGAGAACGCCACGCACCACTCGCCGCCCGACACCCCCGTCGTGGTCCGCGCCTACACCTCGGGCGAGGGTTGCACCGTGACCATCCAGGACCAGGGCGCCGGCATGGACCCGGTGGCGCTTGAGCGGGCCAACACCCGCCTGGCCAGGCCCGGCGACCCGGCGGGCGGGCTGGGCGGCACCATGGGGCTGCTCGTGGTCGCCCGGCTGGCCGACCGGCACGGGGTCACGGTCCGGCTGTCCAGCCGGGGCCGCGGCGTCATCGCCACCGTGCTGATCCCGCCCGCCCTCCTCGTCGCCACGGCCCGGCACGCCGGGGTGGGGGCGATGACAGGGACTTCGAGCGGCCCAGGCGGCCCGCACGGCTCGCCAGGCCCGGGCGGCTCGCACGGCCCGGGCGGCGGCGGGACGCCCGGTGTCTGGGACGGCGGCGCCCCCGGCGTCTGGGACGGTGGGACGCCCGGCGTCCGGGACGGTGGTGGCCTCGGCGGCCGGGCGGCCGGGACGGTCCCGGACCCCGAGGCCGGGATGCTGAACGACCGCCTCGGCTGGCTGCTGACCCGGTTCACCAACCAGGTGCCCGGCGTCGCCCACGCCGTGGCCGTCTCCGCCGACGGGGTCGCCCTCGCCTCCTCCGGCGCGCTGCCCCGCGAACGCTCCGTCCACCTGGCCGCGGCCGTGGCCGGCATCGCCGGGCTGAGCGCCGGGACCGCCCGTTCCCTGGCGACCGGCCAGGTCAGGCAGACCGCCGTGGACATGGACGAGGGCGCCCTGGTCACCTTCGCCGCAGGCCCCGTCCTGCTCGGCGTCCTGACCCTCGGCGACGCCGACTACGGGCACGTCGCCTACGAGGCCGGCAAGCTCGGCCTGCGGGTCGCCGCCCTCCTGGGCACGGCCGGCGACCCCGCACCCGGCCCGCTGACGGACCCCGGCCGGGTGACGGACCCCGGCCCGGTGACGGACCCCCGCCCGCTCCCGACCGCAGACGGCGACGGCGGTCCATGGCACGATGAGACCCACCCCAGCAGCCGGACCCGGGGGTGACCGACATGCGTGTGCTTGTCGTCGAGGACGACACCCGAGTGGCCGCCGCTCTCGACGCGGCGCTGTCCCGCCACGGGTTCCAGG
Source organism: Nonomuraea sp. NPDC047897 (assembly GCF_043204415.1). Classification (NCBI taxonomy): domain Bacteria; kingdom Bacillati; phylum Actinomycetota; class Actinomycetes; order Streptosporangiales; family Streptosporangiaceae; genus Nonomuraea; species Nonomuraea sp. NPDC047897. Next base: position 71,724 of record NZ_JBIDCC010000002.1, read on the forward strand.
TGCACCGCGCGGCGAGCGCGGCCGAGGCGCTGGCCGCGCCCAGCGTCGACATGATCCTGCTCGACCTCAACCTGCCCGACGGCGACGGCGTCGACCTGTGCAGGAGGCTGCGCCGCGACGGCGTCGAGGTCGCCATCATCGCCGTCACCGCCCGCGGCGAGGAGCGCGACCGGATCGCCGGGCTGCGCTCCGGAGCCGACGACTACCTGGTCAAGCCGTTCTCGACGGCCGAGCTGGTGGCCCGCATGGAGGCCGTGATGCGCCGGGTCCGGCCGAGCCCGCCCCCGGTCGCCCAGGTCGGCGACCTGCGCGTCGACCTGGCCGCCCACACGGTCACCCGCAAGGGGGAGGCGGTCGCGCTGACCCGCAAGGAGTTCGACCTGCTCTCCTGCCTGACCCGCGAGCCCGGCGTCGTCGTGCCGCGCGAGCGGCTGCTCATCGAGGTCTGGGGCACCACCTGGCCCGCGGCGGGCCGCACTCTCGACGTGCACATGGCGACCCTGCGCGCCAAGCTCGGCGAGCCCGTCGTGATCGAGACCGTCCGGGGCGTCGGCTACCGGCTGGCCACGGCCGCGTGACATGACGCGGCCATGGCCACTCAGGCTCCTGCTGGCGGTCCTGCTGCCGGCCGTGCTGCTGCCGGTCGGGTGCGGCGCCGCCGACGTGCCCGCCGTCCCGGAACGCGCCGTCAGGATCGCCACCGGCGCCGAGGGAGGCGTCTACGGGGTGTACGGCTCGGCCTACGCCCGCGTGCTCGACGAGCGGCTCCCCGGCCCCACCGGGGTGCTGCCCTCCGGCGGCAGCGTGGACAACATCGAGATGGTCATGGCGGGCCGCGCGGAGACGGGGTTCACGCTCGCCGACGTGGCGGCCGACGCCCTCGCCGGGCGCGAGCGGTTCGGCACGCCGCGGCCCGTCGCCGCCCTGGCCCGGCTGTACGACAACTACGTGCAGCTCGTCGTCCGCGACGACGGGCCGATCCGGACCGTCAAGGACCTCAAGGACCGGCGGGTCTCGGTCGGCGGCGAGGGGTCGGGCACCGCCGTGGCCGCCGAACGCATCCTGGGCGTCGCCGGGCTCCGCGACGCCGTCGAGCTGAGCCGGCTCGACGTCGGCGCCTCGGCGCGGGCGCTCGCTGCACGCCGGATCGACGCCTTCTTCTGGAGCGGCGGGCTGCCGAGCGCCGCCATCACCGACCTGCGCCGCGGCACGGACATGAGGCTCATCGACCTCGGCTCCACGATCGAGCCGCTCATCCGCGAGTACGGCGACCTCTACACCCGCACCACCGTGCCCGCCTCCGTGTACGGCCTGTCCAACGCGGTGACGACCGTGAGCGTGCCCAACTTCCTCGTCGTCCGGCGCGACCTGCCGCCGGCCACGGCCTACTGGCTGACCCGGCTGCTCTTCGAGGACCAGCCCCGGCTCGCCGAGGTCCATCCGGAGGCGCGCCGGCTCGACCCCGGCTCGGCGATCATGACGTACCCGCTGGAGCTGCACGAGGGGGCGGTGCGCTGGTACCGCTCGGCGCACCGCTGACCGGCAGCGTCAGCAGCACCTCCAGCCCGTGCGGCCCGGCCGGCGACAGCGTCATCGACCCGCCGCTCCGCTCGGCCAGGGTCCGCGTGATGGCCAGGCCGAGGCCCGTGCCGGGCACGTTCTGGTGCCGCGGGCTGCGCCAGAACCTGTCGCCGGCGCGGGCCAGCTCGCCGGCGGTCAGGCCCGGCCCGCCGTCGCGGACCCGGATCTCCACCTCCTCGCCCCGCAGGCGGGCCGTCACCTCCACCGGGCTGCCCTGCCCGAATTTCAGCGCGTTGTCGAGCAGCGCGTCCAGGGCGTGATCGAGCAGGTCGGGCGCCCCGGTGACGGTCAGGCCCTCCGGCACGTCCACCGCCAGCGGCGTCGCCGAGCTGTCGTAGGCCGCCCGCCAGGCCAGCGCCCGCCGGCGCACGGCGGCCGCCACGTCCAGCGGGCCGGGCGCCTCGTGCGTGGACTCCGCCCGGGCGAGCTGCAGCAGCGCGTCCACGCTCTCGCCGAGCCGGTCGGCCTCCTCCAGGGCGAGCCGCAGTTCCTCGCGCCCGTGCGGGTCGCAGACGGTGGACTCGGCGTTCTCCACCCGCAGCCGCAGCGCTGTCAGCGGGTTGCGGAGCTGGTGCGAGGCCTGCGCGACGAACGCCCGCTGCTTCTGCACGGCGGCGGCGACGCCGTCGGCCATCGCGTTGAAGCTCGCCGCCAGCCGCCGCAGCTCCGGCGGCCCGGTCCGGTCGGACACGTGGGCGGCGTGCCGGCCCGACCCCACGGCGTGCGCGGCCTCGTCCAGCTCGTGGACCGGGCGCAGCACCCACCGCACCACCGGCACCGCCACGGCGAACGCCACCACCAGCAGCGCCACCACGCCGCCGAGGGCGAGCAAGGCCAGCCGCCCGGCGACCTCCTCCCGCGCCCGATCCGTCGGCGAGATCGTCACGGCGGCGCCGAGCACCCGCCCGTCGCGCACCACCGGCTCGACCACCACGTACGGCCGCTCGTCCCACGGCCACAGCACGTGCGGCCGCTGCGGCGGCCGCCCGGCGAGCCCCCGCAGCAGCGGGACGCGCACCGCGTCCTGCTCCGGCGACATCCCCTCGCGGGACGAGGCGACCACCTGCCCGTCGGAGTTCACCACCATGACCGGCGTGTCGTACAGCTCGTCGTAGCGCAGCAGGTCGGCCGTCAGCCGGCGGGTCCGGCCGGTGGACAGCGCCGCCTCGGCCACGTCCGCGAACCGCGCGGTGTCGTCGGCCCGGCTGATGAACAGCTCCTGCGACGCCTGGTCGGCGCCCGCCACGGCCAGCGGCAGCCCGAGCGCCGCCACCAGCCCGGCGGCCAGGCCGATCACGATCACGAGCAGACGTCTGCGCACCGGCCCTCCCTTCGCTGAGGAGATTGTCACCGTCCGGCGGGCGGAGCGGAAGCCGCCGCATGGCGGAGACGGGGCAGGGTAGTGCACCACGGACGTAAGCTGTGCTGAACGTTCCTGCGAGACCACCTGGGTGCCATGACGTCCACCGACGCTCCCGTGCGGCCGAAGAGGCGGCTCGCCGCAAACGTGCGGGCCGGACTCAGCTGGGTGTGCGACACCAAGCACTTCGCGATCCTGCGCGCGGCCACCAACGCCGGCGTCACCTACCGGGTGACGGGCCTGGCGGGTGAGGCGGCCTTCTTCGCCCTGCTGTCGCTGCCGCCCTTCGTGCTCGGCCTCATCGGCGTGCTGGCCAAGCTGGGCACCTGGCTCGGCAAGGACCGCGTCGAGGAGGTCCGCCGGTGGGTGGTCGACCAGGCGGGCGTGCTGTTCACCCCGGACACGATCACCACCGTGGTCGACCCGCTCATCAACGACGTGCTGCGCGACGACGCCAGCAAGGTGTCGATCATCTCGCTCGGTTTCCTGCTGTCGCTGTGGTCGGGCTCGCGCGCCCTCTACGTGTACGTCGACCTGATCTCCGTCGCCTACGGGCTGGGGGAGGAGCGCGGCATCGTCCGCACCCGGCTGATGTCGTTCGGCCTGTACGTCGTGGGGCTCGTCATCGGCATCATCGTCATGCCGATCCTCGTCATCGGGCCCACGCTGATCAAGGACGCCCTGCCCGGCGAGTACGGCATCATGATCGACCTGCTCTACTGGCCGGTCGTGATCATCGGCTCGGTGCTGTTCCTCACCGTGCTCTACCACGTGAGCGTGCCGCTGCGCACCCGGTGGTACCGGGAGCTGCCCGGGGCGATCCTGGCGCTGATCCTGTGGATCGCGTGCGCCGGCGTGCTGCGCGCCGTCCTCGCCGCGTGGTTCTCGCCCGTGTCGGTGTACGGCTCGCTGGCCGCCCCGATCGCCCTGCTGCTGTGGCTGTACATCACCGCCCTCGCCGTGCTGATCGGAGCCATCCTGAACGCCGAGGTCGACCGGCTGTGGCCGGGCGTCGGCAGGCTCCCGGCCTGAGCCGGTCCGACACTTCCGCTATCGTCTGAAGCGACGCGACTGGCGCGTGAAGGTGGACCACCACCAGGGAGCGAAGGGAGCGGAGGCCGTGCGCCTGGGTCTTCGCCATGTCAATGATGACAGGAGAGTCATGAGTTCTCTCGCTAGCGTCGACCCGCGGATCGCCGAGCTCATCCAGGCCGAAGAGCGTCGCCAGGCCGACACCGTCAAGCTGATCGCGTCGGAGAACTACGTCTCCAAGGCGGTCCTGGAGGCCACCGGCACGGTCCTGACGAACAAGTACTCCGAAGGCTACGCGGGCAAGCGCTACTACGAGGGCCAGCAGGTCATCGACCAGATCGAGACCCTGGCGATCGAGCGGGCCAAGGCGCTGTTCGGCGTCAACCACGCCAACGTCCAGCCCTACTCCGGCTCGCCGGCCAACCTCGCCATCTACCTCGCCTTCCTGCAGCCCGGCGACACCGTGATGGGCATGGGTCTGCCGTTCGGCGGTCACCTCACGCACGGCTGGTCGGTCTCGGCCACCGGCAAGTGGTTCAACCCGGTCCGCTACGGCGTGCGCAAGGACACCGGCCGGGTCGACCTCGACGAGGTCCGCGAGCTGGCCCTGGAGCACCGGCCCAAGGTGATCTTCTGCGGTGGCACGGCGATCCCGCGCACGATCGACTTCGAGGGTTTCGCCTCGATCGCCCGCGAGGTGGACGCCGTGCTCGCGGCCGACATCGCCCACATCGCGGGCCTGGTCGCGGGCGGCGCGCACCCGTCGCCGGTGGGCCACGCCGACGTCATCTCCACCACCACGCACAAGACGCTGCGCGGCCCGCGCGGCGCCATGCTCATGGCGACGACCGACGAGCACGCCACCGCGCTCAACAAGGCCGTCTTCCCCGGCCTGCAGGGCGGCCCGCACAACCACACCACCGCCGCCATCGCGGTGGCCCTGCACGAGGCCTCGACGGACGACTTCAAGGCCTACGCCCACCAGGTGGTCGCCAACGCCAAGGCGCTGGCCGAGGAGCTGGCGAGCCGCGGCTTCGACCTGGTGTCCGGCGGCACCGACAACCACCTGATCCTCGTGGACCTCACGCCCAAGGGCATCGGCGGCAAGCCCGCCGCCCAGGCGCTCGACCGGGCCGGTCTGGAGACCAACTACAACGCGGTGCCGTTCGACACCCGCAAGCCGTTCGACCCGTCCGGCATCCGCATCGGCACGCCCTCGGTCACCTCGCGCGGCATGCGCGAGCCCGAGATGCGGCAGATCGGCGCCTGGATGGACGAGGTCGTCACCGCCCTGGCCAAGGGCGACGCCGAAGACGTCATCGCCCGGGTGCACGGCGAGGTCAGCGAGCTGACCGCCCGGTTCCCGGCGCCCGGCCTGTCCTAGACACCGCGCCGCACCTCTCGCGGCCCGCACGGTGACACGAGGACGCCCCGCCGCACAGGCTGCGAGATGTGCGGCGGGGCGTCGCCGCTCCCGGCGTGGGCCGGTGGCCGGGAGCGGGCGGGGAGATGGCGCGAAGCCCGGCGGGAGGTCGGCCCGGGACGAGCGAGCCGGTACGCCGGTCGGCCCAGGAAGCGAACGCCGGGGCTCAGCTCAGGAAGGGAACGCCGGGGCTCAGCCCAGGAAGAGATAGTCGGCGCGGAACGGCACGAGCGCCCTGGTGCCCGGCCGGCAGGCGCCGGCGGGCGGCAGGCCGCCCTCGGCGTTGACCCGCAGGATCTGGGTGGTGTGCGACAGCAGGCCGTCCCGGCCCGCCGCGGTTGCGGCCAGCAGCAGCACCGGGAGTCTGCCGCGGCCGTCCGCCGGTTGCGCGACGGGCCGGCCGCGCACGACGCTGCCGTCGGGTGCGGTCCACCTCGGCGTGCCGCCGGGGGCGAGCGACAGGGAGACGCCGCGCCGCAGCTCGGCCGCCGCGCCGTGCGGGCGGGTGAAGGCGTGGCCGCCGCCCCGCTGCCTGGCGCACGCGTACACCTGCCGGCCGCGCAGCACGTCCGCCGTGAGCGCCCGCGGGTGGCCGAGCCGGCCGCCGGCGAGCCGGCCGCGCACCGCGCCGCCGCCGAACTCGGTGGTGTGCAGGTTGGTGTAGTACCGGCCCGGGTGGGCGGCGATCCGTCTGACCACGGCCGCGGGCACGCGGGCCTCGCCGGCCAGGCCGATCAGGTGGGCGGGCAGCCCCTTGGCCGGCGCGCCGAGCAGGTCGGCCACCACGGGGCCGTTCCGGCCCGGCCCGCCCTGGTGGACGTGCCCGCCGGTCACCCGGCCGATCCCCTCCCACAGGGCGGTGTAGGCGATGGCCGACCCGTGCGGACGCAGCCACCAGACGCCCCGGCCGTCGGGGTCGCCGCGCCGCATGCCGTCGTTCCCGCGCACCTCCTGCGCGCCGTCAGCGTGCGCGGCGAGCGTCGCCCGGTTGCTGCCGTGCAGCACGCCGCGCAGGTCCACCGGCCGGGCCAGCCGGTGGAACTGGCCGCGGACCGCCCCCTGCGGATGCCGGGCGTTGTGCAGGTTGGCGTAGAAACCGCTCGGGTCGCGCACCAGCGCCCGCAGCAGCGCCGGGTCGGCCTCCACCGTGCCGAGCACGCCCAGCGTCGTCCTCGGCGGCGCCTCGGTGAAGAAGGGGAGCTGCACCGCGCCGTTCACGCCGCGGGCGCCCAGGTGGACGTGCCCCGCCGACGGCAGGTCGATCCCGTTCCACCGGACCGCGAACGTCACCCGGTTGCCGCTGATCCGCAACACGACCGTCGACCGGCCGTCGGCGTCCCCCTTGGCGCCCACCTCGTTGCGGCCGCGCAGACCCGCGGCGAGGTAGACGGACCGGGGCGTCCCGCCGGCGGGGGAGCCGGCGGACGAACCGGACGAGCCTGCCGGGGCCGCCGAGGCCGCCGAGGCGGCCGGGACGGCGACCGGGGTCAGGGCGCAGGCCAGCAGTCCGGCGGCGAGCGCGACGCCGGTCGGTGCGGGTCGGGGAAGCGGCATCGGGAACCTCTCGGGGGCGGGTGTTCCGGCTCGTACGGCAGGCAGTACGGCGCCCGCCCCCCGCCGGGTTCAACGCCAGGACCTCGGAACCCGAAAATGCCCCCTCACCCGAGGCGAGAGGGCATCCACCGAGCACGCTAGACCTCCACGGTCAGCAACTTCCGCCCCGTCGTCGTCACCACCTCGAACCGGTCGATCTCGGCGAGCGGCGACGCGCTGCCCCCGTGCATGTACAGGGGCTGCGGCTGCCCCGGGACCCCGTAACCGGCGGGCGGCACCGACCACCCCGTCATCACCCGCCGCACCCCCGACTTCGACACCGACACCAGCTCACACTCCAGCGGCCCCTTCACCCCGGCCAGCTTGAGCGCGGCGTGGGTGCCCCACGCCTTCGACTCCACGACCAGCCCCCCGTTCACCCCGCCGACCCCGATACCGGCCACCGGGCGGCCGTCGGCGTAGAACTGCTCGGCCGGCCCCATGTGCGGGTCCTTCCCGGTGGCCACCTGCGTCGCGGCCATGCCGCCGGTCACCTGCATGCCGACCGTCAGCCCGCCGGCCACCAGCGTGACCGCGGCGGCCAGGCCGATCACGACCGTGCCCCGGCGGGTGCGCCGGTCGGCGGCCCGCCTGCGCCGCATCAGGTCGACCACCCCGGCCTCGCCGAGTCCCCCGCCGCCCGCCAAGCCGCCCGCCTCCCGGCGCGGCCCCCCGCGCGTCTCCGGGCGGACCGGCGGCTCGTCGGTCAACGGGCCCAGCCCGTCGAGCGCCACGGCCACCCCGGCCAGGTCCTGCAGCTCGGCCCGGCACGGCGGGCACACGTACAGGTGCGCCTCGAAGGCCCGCTTGTCGTCCTCCTCCAGGAGCCCGAGGGCGTAGGCGCCCACATCGGTGTGCTCCACGCGCGACGTCACGCCGTCACCCCTCTCTCCTCCAGCGCGACGCGCAGGGCGCGCACCGCGTAGTAGACACGCGACTTGACCGTGCCCACCGGGATCCCGAGCGCCCGCGCGGCGTCGTTGACCGACCGGTCGCGCAGGATCGTCTCGTTCAGGATCTCGCGGTGCGCCGGCGACAGCGCCCTCAGCGCGTCGGCCACGACCACCTGGTGCAGCATTCCGTCCACCTCGTCGGGCATGGGCACGCTCTCCAGCGGCCCGTCACTCGACTCCCGGGGGCGGGCGTCCCTGCGCCGCCGGTCATCGATCACGATACGTCTGGCGACGGTGGCGAGCCAGGGCATCAGCGAGACCGAGGCCGGGTCCAGCCGGTCCGCGCTGCGCCAGGCGCGGATCATGGTCTCCTGGACGACGTCCTCCGCCCACTGGCGGTCGCCGCCGGTCAGCCGGACGACGAAGGCCAGCAGCGGCCGGTGGTACTCCCGGTAGAGCGCCGAGACGACGAGGTCGTCATCCGGTCGTACGCGCCTGATCCAATGGCTCAGTCGTGGCTTTCCCATCGGAGCGGCTCCCTCGGGCGAGGGCGGGGGATACGTGCTGGTGCGCATCATTCCCCTTTCTCGAGTGCGTCGGCAGTGGGTACGGCCGGGGCTCCGGGTGGGGTTCAACCAAGCTGTGGAAAAACGGGATTGCGGCCGGGGGGCAAGAGTGCGTAGAGTCGCCGCGACGAGCCGCGCGGCGCGTCCGTCGAGAAGCGAGGAGGTGGGGACTATGCGGGTCTGCTTCAGCATGCCGTCCGTCCACCTCCGGGTGCCTGCCTGAGCCACCCGGTCTTCCTTCTCGACCAGAGGATCACCGCGTTGTCTTCCGACGTTTCGTCTCTTTCGTCTTTCGATCTCTCCCTGCTCGGCTGGACCGAGGCCCGCGCCGCCGAGCTGCCGCCCGGCACCGTCCCCGGACGCGTGGCCCGCGTCGACCGCGGCTCCGCCGAGGTGCTCGCGGCCGACGGCCAGCACCACGCCCGCTACGCCGCCCACGTCCGCCGGGCGGCCGCCGCCGACCCGGTGGCGCTGCCGTGCGTCGGCGACTGGGTCGCCCTGGCCGCACTGCCCGAGGGCCGCTACGAGCTCGACGCCGTGCTGCCCCGCAGCACCGCCTTCGTCCGGGGCGGCGTCAGCCGCGACTCGCGTGGCGGCCTGTCCGGCGACGGCCAGGGTCAGGTGCTCGCGGCCAACATCGACATCGTCTTCGTCGCCGAGCCCTCGATGCACGCCACGGACTTCGCCGACCTCGGCCGCGTCGAACGGCTCGTCGCGCTGGCGTGGGAGTCGGGCGGCACGCCCGTCGTGCTCGTCACGAAGGCCGACCTCTTCGAGGACGGCCTGGACGACCTGCTGGCCGACGTGCGCGCCGCCGCGCCCGGCGTCGACGTGCACGCCGTCTCCTCGCTGCTGGGCGACGGCGTCGAGCTGGTACGCGGCTACCTCGACGGCTCCCGCACCGCCGTCGTGCTCGGCACGTCCGGCGCCGGCAAGTCCACCCTCGTCAACGCGCTGGCCGGCAGCGGGATGATGGAGACCCAGCAGGTGCGCGCCGCCGACGGCCGGGGCCGCCACACCACCGTGCACCGGGAGCTCATCCCGCTGCCGGGCGGCGGGCTGGTCATCGACACGCCGGGCATCCGCCGGGTGGGCCTGTACGAGATGAGCCAGGGTGTCGAGCTGGTCTTCTCCGACATCGAGGCGCTGGCCGAGCAGTGCCGCTTCCACGACTGCGGGCACGAGAGCGAGCCCGGCTGCGCGGTGGTGGCGGCCCTCGACAGCGGGGAGCTGCCCGAGCGGCGGCTGCAGAGCTGGCGCAAGCTGCAGCGCGAGGCCGTCTGGATGGCCGGGCGCACCGACGCGCGGCTGCGCGCCGAGCAGCGCAACAAGTGGAAGGTCATTCACAAGGAGATGCGCCGCTCGGGCCGCAACCGCCCGTGACCGCCCCCGCCCGCTGCGAGGAGGGGCGGATGGGGGGTAGGAGCAGGGCATGGACGTGTTCGCCGACCGCGCCGAAGCCGGGGCCCTGCTCGCCGAGCGGCTGACGCACCTGCGCGACCCCGTGGTGCTGGCCCTGCCCCGCGGTGGGGTCGCGGTGGCGCTGCCGATCACGCGGCGGCTGGGCGGCGTCCTCGACGTGCTCGTCACCCGCAAGATCGGCTATCCGCCGTCGCCGGAGCTGGGCGTCGGCGCGATAGCCGAGGGCGGCGAGCCGGTGCTGGACGTCGGCCTGCTGCGCAGGCTGGGGATGACGCCCGAGTCGGTGGCCGACGTGGTGGCGGAGGAACGCGCGGAGCTGGCCCGCCGTGTCGCGGTCTACCGGGGTGACCGGCCGCTGCCCGGCCTGGCCGGGCGAGAGGTGATCGTGGTGGACGACGGGCTGGCCACCGGCGGCACGGCGCGGGCCGCGCTGCGGGCCGTGCGGACGCGCGGGCCGGGCCGGCTGACGCTGGCCGTGCCCGTGGGGGCGCGCGAGACGGTGGAGGCGATGCGCCGGGAGGCCGACGACGTGGTGGTGCTGGCGGTGCCCGCCGACTTCCGCGCGGTGGGGCAGTGGTACGAGCGCTTCGAGCAGTTGAGCGACGCCGACGTGCTGGGCCTGCTGGCCGAGGCCGGCGCCCCACCGGGATGAGCGGGCCGGGACCCGGGGTCCGTGCCCGGCGGCTGGGCGACGGGCCGCGGCCGGCGAGCGGCCCGGCACGCCGGCGTCGGGGTGCCTAGGCCGCCAGCACGGCCCAGACGAGTTTGTCGCGGCTGCCCGCGATGATCCAGCCCCAGGTCGTGCAGAGCGCCTCGACCAGCCGGAGGCCTCGGCCGAACTCGGCGAAGATGTCGGGGGAGGCGGTCACCGGGGGCGCCTGGCTGTGGTCGGTCACCACGCAGGCCAGCTCGGGCCCGTGCCCGAGCAGGCGGAGCTGGAGGACGCCGCCGCCGTGCCGCATCGCGTTGGTCACCAGCTCGGAGACCACGAGCTGGGCCTCGAACGCGACCCCGTCGGCCCCCCACCCGCTCAGGGTGCGGTCGACGAAGCGCCTGGCCGACGCCACGCACGCGGGCTCCATCTGGCCTAACTCGGCCGGCGGGAACACCGCGTCGCACGGGGCGCGCCGCCCGTCCAGCAGAATGGCGGACAGCCATTCCGGCGGCCGGGCGCCGGAGGGGGCTTGCGGCCGGGCGTCGAAAGTCGTCATGCGGTGGCCCCCGAAGCGCGGTCTTGGTGATCCAGACACATCTTTACGGGATGCGCTTACCAATGCAAGACTTTTCGTCGTTTACAGATGCAAATCGCATCTGCACGTGCAGATGATCTGGGAGACAGTGGTGAGCGCACAGAGTGCGGAGGGGAACATCCTCGGCTATTCGCAGGGGAGTCCCACGGTCCTGCGCATCCTGCTGGGCACCCAGCTGCGCAGGCTCCGCACGGAGAAGGGTATCTCGCGGGACGACGCCGGGTACGCGATTCGCGCGTCCCATGCCAAGATCAGCCGGCTGGAGCTCGGCCAGGTCAGCTTCAAGGAGCGCGACGTGGCCGACCTGCTGACCCTCTACGGCGTCACCGACGAGGCCGAGCGGGCCCCGCTGATCGAGCTGGCCCGCCAGGCCAACGCCCCCGGCTGGTGGCACAAGTACGGTGACCTGCTGCCCGGCTGGTTCGAGGTGTACATCGGGCTTGAGGGCGCGGCCTCGGTCATCCGCACCTACGAGAACCAGTTCGTGCCCGGCCTGCTCCAGGAGCCCGGCTACGCCAGGGCGGTGATCAGGCTGGCCCACGAGCACACGCCGGAGGAGGAGGTCGACCGCCGGGTGGCGCTGCGCACCGCGCGCCAGCGCCGGCTGGCCGGCGAGCACGCGCTCACCCTGTGGGCGGTGATCGACGAGGCCGTCGTGCGGCGCAGCCCCGGCGGCCCCGAGGTGATGCGGGCGCAGATCGAGCACCTGATGGAGATGACGGCGCAGCGCAACGTCACCGTGCAGGTCATGCCGTTCGACCGGGGCGGGCACGCGGCGGCGGGCGGGGCGTTCAGCATCCTGCGCTTCCCCGAGCGTGAGCTGCCCGACGTGGTCTACATGGAGCAGCTCACCAGCGCCCTCTACCTGGACAAGCCGGCGGAGTCCGAGCACTACATGCAGGTGATGGACCGGCTGAGCATCCAGGCCGACTCGCCGGCCGACACCAGGCGATTTCTGGACCGGTTGCTCCACGCACTGTGATCCACCCCATACCCGCATTTTTCGCCATGTGGCATGTGGCCAGCTCCAAGAGGCGTATCCTCACGTCGCAAAGCACGGATGCACGTGCATCTGTAAGCCGAGGAGCTTCTTCCATGCATGAGTTCCGCAACGGAACGCCCGCAGGCCGTCTCCCCGTCGTCTGGCGCAAGAGCAGGCGGAGCAACCCCAACGGCAACTGCGTCGAGGTGGCGGCACTGCCCACGGGAGAGATCGCGATGCGCAACTCGCGCTTCCCGGACGATCCGGCCCTCGTCTACACCAGGGCCGAGATCACCGCGTTCGTCCTGGGCGCGAAGGACGGGGAGTTCGACGACCTGATCGTCTGAGCCGAGAGATCGGACAAAGGGGAGGGACGACAAGAGCCCGGCGTCTAGGGTGACGCCGGGCTCTTCGCGTGCTCGGGGGTCGAGCGCCGCCTGATCAGGCAGTTGTCCCGACCGGGTTCGCCGAGGACTGGACGTGGCTGGCCAGGACTCGGTTCATCGGGACAACTGCGGGATCACGCGGCCGCTCGGTGTTGCCGGGTGTCAGGCGGCGGAGATGCCGGCGCTGGCCGCGCGGCGCATGCGACGGCGACGCTCGGAGGCGCGCTCGTCCTCGTTCAGGCCACCCCACGTGCCGTACTTCTCCGGACGGGACAGCGCGTAGTCAAGGCACTCGTTGCGGACCGGACACTGGGCGCAGATGGCCTTGGCCTTGCGCTCGCGTACGTCACGCTCGGGCTGCCGCTCCCCGTCGGGGCCGAAGAAGAGCACGAGGTCCTCACCCCGGCACGCGGCATCATCCTGCCAACCCCAGCTGGGGCGCGGGCGGGCGAGCTGCCGACGTACCTGAGACATGAGAAAACCACCTTCGTGAGAGGTATTTCGGTAATTGAGCCGCATTGGACGCTTTAGGCGTCACTGTTCCAACGCAAGGCGGGGCCGTGATGTTCCCTTGGTCAGGTGAGGGCCGGCGTGGCGTACCGCACAGGCGTGAGCCTGTCCAGCGATACCAGCCGGTAGGTGGTGATCGTCTCGGCGCAAGCCGTGCCACACGGCGCTCGGAACGCCGATGGCTCAACCACAACCTGGAGCCGGGTGTCGCCGACGCGCACGATGGCTTCGGTGACGTCCCCGTCCGACCTGGAGGATTCCACGGCCACTGCGCCGACGGAGCACTCTCCCGTATGGGCTCGGGCGAAGTGCTCGACGGCTTGCAATGGCTCAGGGATGCCTGCGCGTCCCCGGTAACGGTCGAGGATGACCTCGCCCGACCGGTACGCGTTCGCCGCTGCGATCGCAGCAGCCTGAGACATGCTGCCGTAGAAAATTCCGTGTGGCAAGCACACGAGGTTGGCGGCGTACCGATCGCCACCAACGTGTGACGTTTCCCATACCCGCCCCGGCAGGTTTTCCGCCAGGGTGCGGGCGAGGGGTAGTCCAATGCGGGCACAACACGCATTGCGCTTGGCGTGCGTGCAGACCAGAAATACCGGCTCGTCTTCCAGTATGCAGGACTCCGGGACCACTCCCGCCACCAGCGCGTCCAGGTCAAGATCGTCCGGACCTGCGACGAAGCCCGAGGCGAGCCACGGCCGGGGGCCCTCGCCGTAGCCGACTAGCACACGCATCCCCCGCTGTCGCGGGCGGGCCCGCCGTCCGGGGCGGCGGATGAGCTGCGGCCGGACGCCCCGGTCGAGGGCCCGCCGGACGAGTGCGGCGATGTCGTCGGGGAGGTCGAAACTTTCCAGATGGGACGGCCACGGGCCGGAGAACTCCACCAGCAGCCACAGCCGGGCCCCCACGGTGGCGCTGGCCAGCGTGGGCACAGTGCCGGTGTGGCACCCGTCCGGATGTCCGCAGAGCCTGGACAACGCTCCCCCTTCGCGAGATTAGGTAAGACTAACCTAACGGTGTGGAGATGGAGATGTGGCGGTTCAGCCCAGCGTGTCGCGGGCGGCGCGCAGGGCCGCCTCCCGGTCCTCCGCCACCAGGCCGATCCTCGTGCGCCGGTCGAGCAGGTCGCCCTCGTCCAGCGCGCCCTCGTGCAGGACGGACCACAGCAGCTCGCCCTTGGTGATGCCGAGGCCCACCTCCTCCGGGTGCGCCCGGACGAGGTCGTGGACGGCGGCGGCCTCGCAGCCGTAGCGCTCCACGAGCCGCGCCGGGACGTCGCCGCCCGCCGACCGCCGTCCGGCCCGCGGGCCCGTTCGCCGTCCCGGCCGTCCCGCCTGCCCTGCCTGCTCGGCGCCGGGCGCGCCGACGAGGGGGATGCGGGCGGTACGGCAGGGGCCCGCCGCGAGCCGCGCCTCCGCCACCGCCTGGTCCACGGCGTCCTGGGCCATCCGGCGGTAGGTCGTCAGCTTGCCGCCCACGACCGTGACGAGCCCGTCGCCGAACAGGACGGCGTGCCGGCGGGACAGATCGGCCGTGCGAGCGCCGGTGCGGCCGGTGGTGCCGGTGGTGCCGGTGATGCCACCGGAGGCGGCCAGCAGCGGCCTCAGGCCCGCATAGGCGCCCGCCACCGCCTCCCGGACCACCGGTGTGCCCAGGACGGCGTTGAGGACGTCCAGGAGCGTCCTGACGTCCTCCTCGGGCGCCTGGGGGACGTCGGGGACGGGGCCGTCGAGCGGCTCGTCGGTGAGGCCGACGTAGGCGCGCCCGTCGGGCTGGGGCAGCAGGAGCGCGAACCGGTTCCGCTCACCGGGGACGGGCAGGTGCAGGCCGGCGGTGAGACCCGGCAGGGCGCCCGGACGGAGCACCAGGTGGGTGCCACGGGACGGGCGCAGTCGCACCCGGGGGTCGAGGCCGCCGGCCCACACGCCGGTCGCGTTGACCACGACCCTGGCGCGGATGTCGAACTCCTCGCCGGTCAGCTCGTCGCGCACCCGGGCGCCGCGGCCGGTCAGCTCCAGGGCGCGGCAGCGGGTCAGGATCCGCGCGCCGTGCGCGGCGGCCGTCCGGGCGACGGCCACGACCAGGCGGGCGTCGTCCAGCAGCCGGCCGTCCCACGACAGCAGGCCGCCGCGCAGCCCGTCCGGCTCCAGGAACGGGGCCAGGCGGCGCGCCCGCGCCGCGTCGAGCCGGGACGGCCCGGGCAGCAGGTGGCGCGGTGTGCGGGCGGCGGCGCGCAGTCCGTCGCCGATCCGGTAGCCGGCCAGCACCAGGGTCTCCTGGCCGCGGGAGACGCCCGGCGTGAGCGGCAGCAGGTAGGGATGGGCCTTCACCAGGTGCGGTGCGGTGCGGCGGAGCAGGATGCCGCGCTCGACCGCGCTCTCGTGGGCGACGCCGACCTGCCCCCTGGCGAGGTAGCGCAGGCCGCCGTGCACCAGCTTGGAGCTCCACCTCGACGTGCCGAACGCCAGGTCGTGCGCGTCGATCGCGGCGACGCGCAGGCCGCGGGAGGCGGCGTCGAGCGCGGCGCCGGCGCCCGTCACGCCCAGGCCCACCACGAGCACGTCGAGGCGCTCCTCCGCGGCGCGGCGCAGCTCGCGGGTCCGGCGCGCGGCGTTGAGCGAGCTAGCGGGGTCGATCGGGCTGTCCAAGGTATCCCTCCAGCAGTGCCGTCAGCTCGGTGTCGAGGTCGTCGAGCGTCACCGGCCTGTCCCGCACCGGCCCGTGTGTCGTCGGCCCGTGCGTCAGCGGCTCGTGCGTCGTCGGCCCATGTGTCGTCGGCCCGTGTGTCGTGGGCTCGTGTGGCGCCGGTCCCTCGGGCGCCGGTCCGGTGGTCAGCGTCGGGGCCGACATCAGGAACGCCTGCGCCACCAGCAGCACCGCCCGGGCCCGGGCGGGGTCGCCGACGGCGGGTTCGAGCACGGCCAGGACCGCCTCGTGGGTGGCGCCCCGGCGGTGCAGCAGGTATGGCAGGAGCAGCTCGGGGTCCGCCTCGACGATCTTGCGCCAGAGCGGGTGCCCGCGCAGCCGCCGTACCCCCTCGACCACGGCCGCCACCGGCTCGGACAGGTCGAGGTCCGTCACCGCGCGCACCCACTCGCGGGTCATCAGGTCGGCGACCAGCGAGCGCACGTCGGGCCAGCGGCGGTAGAGCGTCATCCGCGACACCCCCGCCCGGCGGGCCACGTCGGTGAGCGTGGTCCGTCGCACCCCGTACGCCAGCACGCACTCCAGTGCCGCGTCCAGAACGCCATCATTGTGACGAATCGACGTCATATGTCACAGTGTAGAGCGTGACACGTGAACCCATGCTGTGGTCCGGCTGGGGGGACCCCGCCCGCGCCCGCGAGCTGCCCGAGCCGGTCCGGGCACTGCTGCGCGACCTGCTGGGCGTGCGCGCGCCCGAGACGCCGCCCGTCCCCCTGGAAGCGGTCCGGCTGCCGCCCGTGGCGCTGCCCGCCGCCCTGCTGGAGGCGCTCGGCGGCGTCGTCGGCCCCCCGCACGTGCTGACCTCGCCCGAGGCGCGGGTCCGGCACACGCGCGGCAAGTCGACCCCCGACCTGCTGCGTATGCGCGCCGGAGACGGGCTCGACGCGCCGGACGCCGTCGTGCTGCCCGGCTCGCACGAGCAGGTCGCCGAGCTGCTCGCGCTGTGCGCCCGCGAACGGATCGCGGTGGTGCCCTTCGGCGGCGGCACCTCCGTGGTGGGCGGGCTCGTCGCCGCGCGGGCCGGGCACGCCGGGGTGGTCGCACTCGACCTCACCCGGATGGACCGGCTGCTGTCGGTGGACGCCGAGTCGATGCTCGCCGTCTTCCAGCCGGGGGTGCGGGCGCCGGAGGCCGAGCGGCTGCTCGCCGCCCACGGGCTGACCCTCGGCCACTTCCCCCAGTCCTACGAGTACGCCACCCTCGGCGGCTTCGCGGCGGCCCGCTCCAGCGGGCAGGCCTCGGCCGGCTACGGCCGGTTCGACGACATGGTCGCCGGCCTGACCGTGGCCACCCCCGCCGGCACCCTGGAACTGGGGCGGGCGCCCAAGTCGGCGGCCGGGCCCGACCTGCGGCAGCTCGTCCTCGGCTCCGAAGGAGCCTTCGGTGTCATCACCGCGCTGCGGCTGCGGGTACGCCGCGCGCCGGCCGCCAAGGCGTACGAGGGCTGGCGGTTCGCCTCCTTCCGCGACGGGACGGCGGCGCTGCGCGCGCTGGCCCAGGAAGGGCCGCTGCCCACCGTGCTGCGGCTGTCGGACGAGACCGAGACCATGGTCGGCCTGGCCCGGCCGGACGCCATCGGCGGGGGCGGCGGCGCGGCCGGCGGGTGCCTGGTGATCGCGGGATACGAGGGCGCGTCCGCCATGGCGGCGCGGGCCGGGACGGCGGCGGTGCTCACCCGGCACGGCGGCGAACCGCTCGGCGAGGAGCCGGGGCGGTCCTGGGAGCACGGCCGCTTCTCGGCCCCCTACCTGCGTGACTCGCTCCTGGACGCCGGGGCGACGGTGGAGACCCTGGAGACCGCCGGGTTCTGGGCCGGCCTGCCGCGCCTGTACGACGCGGTGCGGCTGGCGCTGCACGGCGCCCTCGGCTCGCCGCTGGTCATGTGCCACGTGTCCCACGTGTACGAGACGGGCGCCTCGCTGTACTTCACCGTGGTGACCGCGCAGCACGGCGACCCGGTCGAGCAGTGGGCCCGCGCCAAGGAGGCCGCCACGGCCGCCGTCGTCGAGGCGGGCGGCACGGTGTCGCACCACCACGGCGTGGGACGCGACCACCGGGAGGCGTACGCGGCCGAGCTGGGGCCGGTGGGCGTGGAGATCCTGCGGGCGGTCAAGAACCGGCTGGACCCGGCGGGCGTCCTCAACCCCGGCGTGCTGATCCCCTGAACCCGCTCCCTGCCCCGTGCGGTCCTGTCCCGTGCAGTCCGTGCGGTCCTGCCCCGTGCGGTCCTGCCCGGCGCCGTCAGCCCGGGTCGGCCAGGGCCGTGGTCTCGGCCTCCTCGCGGGCCGCCCGCGCCTCGTCGTAGCGGCGCAGCGCCCGGTAGACGTCGGCGAGGCAGACCAGGCAGACCACCAGCGGCGCCCCACCCGCCGGGCGGGTGAGCGCGACCGCCTCCTCCGCCGGCCCCAGCGCCTCGCCGGGCCGCCCCCGCCTGAGCATCAGCCAGGCCGCCGCCCGCAGCGAGCGGGCGAGCAGCGGCGCGTGCCTGGCCGGGTCGGCGCCCGCCAGCGCCCGGCTGCGCCGGATCGCCTCCCGCACGCACCGCACGCCCGCGCGGCTCCAGCGGGACCGCCCCCGGGCGTACGCCAGCAGGCCCTCGATGGCGTCCACCTCCTGGAGGTCTCGCCGGATCGCATCGTCCGAACCGTTCCGGGCCATGGCAGCCCCCCTCGCGGCCGACAACCGCTTGCTTGGGCCGTGAGGCTACACCATCGCGCACCTTATGTGTCTGTCACGGCACTCAGCGTTCGGATGCGCCGGGGGAAGATCGCCGTAAGGATGTTGACATGGTGGACATCACGGCCGAACGTGGAAAGCAGCTCTCCTCCCGGGTGTCGGAGGAAGGCGCCGGGTGGAGCTGTCAGCGCATCGGCACGTTCGAGCGGCTGAGACCCCACCGGCGGGGCTTCACCTGGCTCAGCCCGCGCACGCTGTGGCGCTCGCGCAACGAGGTCGTCGCGAAGCTGTTGGGCGACCCGTCGGGCCAGGTGCGCGAGCGGTGGGTCGCCGCGCAGCGCGGCCGCGGCGCCGACCCCGGGCTGCGCGTCCGCCCCGGCCTGGGGACGAGCTTCGACTTCCTGTTACTGGGCGACACGGGTGAGGGCGACGCCTCCCAGTACGCGGTGGTGCCCGGCATGCTCAGGGCCGGGGAGGGGACGGCGTTCGCCATCGTGGCCAGCGACGTCGTCTACCCGGCCGGATCCGGCAACGAGTACGGCGAGAAGTTCTTCCGGCCGTACCAGGACTATCCGGCGCCCATCTACGCCATCCCCGGCAACCACGACTGGTACGACGGGCTCGGCGGCTTCATGCGGGTCTTCTGCGACGCCCCCGCACTGCGGCCCCGGCCCGATTCCGGCCTGCTGCGCGGCCTGCTGTGGCGCAAGCCCGAGGCCGTGGACGAGGCCCGGCTGGCCGAGGCGCGCAAGCTCCGGGGGCGGCCCTCCCAGCGGGCCACCGGGGCCGCCGCGCAACCGGGACCGTACTGGGTGATCGAGAGCGACAGCCTGCTCGTCGTCGGCGTCGACACCGGCATCCGCAACGCCGTCGACCGGCGGCAGGCCGCGTGGCTGCGCGAGGTGTCGCGCGACCCGCGGCCGAAGATCCTCGTCACCGGCAAGCCCGTCTACACCGCCAACGTCCACAAGCCCTCGCCGCTGGAGGACGGCGGCACGATCGACGACATCGTGCGCGATCCCGCCCACCGCTACGTGGCGGTGATCGGCGGCGACGTGCACAACTACCAGCGCTATCCGGTGCGGGTGGGCGACCGGGTGATCCAGTACGTCGTCTCCGGCGGCGGCGGGGCGTTCATGCACGCCACCCACACCATCCGGCGGGTGGACGTGGCGGGCGTCCACGAGGACGACTTCCGGTGCTACCCGCTGCGCGGCGACTCCTTGTCGTTCTACAGCCACATCTACGCGCGGCGGCTGCGGATGAAGTGGCTCTCCCTCACCCCGGACGAGGCCGCGTGCGTCACCGCCCAGCACGTCGGCAACACCCCGGTGCGCCCCGTCGACGGCCCGGTGCGGATCACCCGCCGCATGCGGTGGGCGGCGCGGCTCCTCGGGGCCTGGCCGTGGCCGTTCCGGCTGCCGGTGGACAAGGTGTTCCAGCGCTACCTGTCGGAGCTGTCCGACTGGGACACCCCGCCGTTCTTCAAGCAGTTCCTGCGCCTGTCCGTCACGCCGGAGACGCTGACCATCCGCTGCTTCGCCGCCACCGGCTGCCTGGCGCAGGAGCTGGAGCCGCCGGTGGAGGACGAGGTCGTCATCAGTCTGTCGTAGGCGCCTGGCACCCTGGTGCCGTGTACGTGGTGCTGGCGGGGGAGACCGTCCTCCCGGTCCCTTCCGGTGAGGTCGCCGCCCGGCGGCCCGCCGACCTGGCGCGAGCCGTCCGCGAGCTGGAGACCGGCGGTGCGGCTCCGGGGCGGCCCCGGTGGGTGTGGGCCGACACGCGCGAGGCCTACCCGCCGCTGCTCGCCGCGGGCGTGCGCGTCTCACGCTGCCACGACCTCGCGCTCACCGAGGGGCTGCTGCTCGCCTGCGAGGGCCGCCACGACGAGCCCCGCTCGGCCCGGGCGGCCCACGCCAGGCTGCACGGGCTGCCGGTCCCCGACGAGCAGCCCAGCATGCCCGGCACGCTGTTCGCCCCCGAGCCGCTCGCCGCGCACGCCGTCGCCGAGGTGCTGGCCGACCAGCTCCGGCGCGTCGAGGCGCTGCCCGATCCCGGCCGGTTCCGGCTGCTGGTCGCCGCCGAGTCGGCGGGCGCGCTGGTCGCCGCCGAGATGGGCCACGACGGCATGCCGTGGCGGCGTGACGTGCACGACGCGCTGCTCACCGAGCTGCTCGGGCCCCGCCCGGTGCACGGCATGCGGCCGGCTCGGCTGCAGGCGCTGGCCGACGAGGTGGCGGCCGCGTTCGGCCACCCGGTCAACCCCGACTCGGTGCAGCAGCTCGTCAAGGCGTTCAAGGGAGCCGGCGTGGCGCTGAGGTCCACCCGGTCCGAGGAGCTCAAGCGGATCGACCACCCCGCCGTCGGGCCGCTGCTGGCCTACAAGGAGCTGGCCCGCCTGCACAGCTTCCACGGCTGGGCCTGGGCCGACCAGTGGGTGCGCGGCGGGCGGTTCCGGCCCGAGTACGTGGTGGGCGGCGTGGTGTCCGGCCGCTGGGCCACCTCGGGCGGCGGGGCGCTGCAGATCCCCAAGGTGATGCGGCGCGTCGTCGTGGCCGACGACGGCTGGACGCTCATCGTCGCCGACGCCGCCCAGTTGGAGCCGCGGGTGCTCGCCGCGATGGCCGGCGACGTCGGGCTGGCCAGGGCGGCCGGTGAGATCGACCTCTACTCCGCGCTGGCCCAGGCGTTCGGCGGCGAACGCGACCACGCCAAGATCGCGATGCTGTCCGCCATGTACGGCGGCACCAGCGGCGACGCCCCCAAACTGCTGGCGATGATGCGCAGGCGCTTCCCCCAGGCCCACCGGTTCGTCGAGGACGCCGCCAAGGCCGGCGAGGACGGCAGGCTGGTGCGCTCCTGGCTGGGGCGCACCAGCCCGCCCCCGTCCGAGCGGTGGAGGTCGCTCGTCGCCGGACCCGAGGGCGGCCGGGCGGCGCGCGACCGCGGCCGCTTCACCCGCAACTTCGTCGTCCAGGCGACCGCCGCCGAATGGGCGCTCGCGCTGCTGGCGGTGCTGCGCGGGCTGCTGCCCGAGCCGGCCCGGCTGGTGTTCTTCCAGCACGACGAGGTCATGGTGCACTGCCCGCTCGGCCAGGCGCGGGAGGTGATCGACGCGGTCTCGGCGGCGGCTGCGGAGGCGACGCGGCTGATGTTCGGCGCGACGCCGGTGCGCTTCCCGATGGAAGCCGTGGCGGTCAGCTGCTACGCCGACGCCAAGTGACGGGTCAGCCCGCCTGCACCGGGAGGAGCGCGACCGCCTCCACCTCGACGAGCTGGTCGTCGTAGCCGAGCGCCGCGACGCCGAGCAGGGTGCTGGGCACGTCATGGCCGTCCATGTACGTCCGGTAGACCCGCCAGGCCTCGACCAGTTCGCTCTGTTGGGCGGAGGCCACGTACACGGTCGTCTTGACCACGTCCGTCAGCTCGGCGCCGGCGCTGCGCAGCGCCGTGACGAGGTTGCGCATCACCTGGTGCGTCTGGCCGGCCACGTCACCCACGGCGACGGTCGCGCCGTCGGCGTCCAGCGGGCACGCGCCCGCCGCCCACACAGCTCGCATCGGCACGTCGGCCACGGCCGCGTACGCGTACTCGACGCTCCGGGCCAGCTCAGGAGTCCGGACGAGGCGAACACGGCTGTTTTCCACGAGAGTCCTTCCGAGCGGTCGATCGGTGCGCGGCACAGCCTACGAATCCGGTTCGTCGGTCCGCATCCCGTTTTCCCCGCCGGACCGCGGGCCCGGGATCAGGCGGTGCGGCGGTGCGTGGCGGCGAGCCAGAGCCCGGCCACGGCCACCATCACGCCGACCACCAGGCCGAGCGTGCCGTACGAGAGGCGGTCCACGATCGCGCCCGCGGCGACCGTGCCGGTGGCCCCGCAGATGTTCATCAGCAGGTCCGACAGCCCCTGCACGGCCGTCCGCCCCTCGACCGCCACCGACTCACTGACGAGCGCCGACCCGGCCACCAGCCCGCAGGACCAGCCGAGTCCCAGCAGCACCAGCGCCGTGGTGACCTGCCAGACGCTGTGACCGGCCGTGCCCGCCAGGACCGCCGCGCCGAGCAGCAGGGCCATGCCGCCCAGCAGCACCGGCACCGTCCCCGCCTTGTCGGCCAGCCAGCCCACCACCGGCGACATGACGTACATGCCGGCGATGTGCAGGCTGATCACGAGGCCGATGACGTCCAGGTTGGAGCCGTCGTGGTGGAGCTTGACCGGCGTCATCGACATGACCGACACCATCGCGGTGTGGCTGACAGCGATCATGACGAGCGCCCTGCGGGCCATCGGCGTGTCCCGCAGCGTCCGCCAGGCCCGCCGAACGGTCCTGCGACCGGTCGCCGGCACGGGCGCCGCGCCGTCGCGCTCGCGCGCCAGCTTGAGCGGGTCGGGCCGGAGCCCGACCATGATGATCAGCAGCGCGAGCGCGAACGCCAGCGCGGCGAACGCGAACGGCCCCGCCTTCTCCACCAGGCCCGCGTCCATGCCGATCTGGTCGGCGGGTCGTGCCAGGTTGGGCCCGGCGACGGAGCCGACGGTGGCCGCCCACACGACCAGCGACAGGTGCCGGCCGGCGTGCCCCCGCGGTGACAGGTCGGTGGCCGAGTAGCGGGCCGCCAGGTTGCCGGCGCTGCCGCCGCCCACCAGCACCAGCCCGGCCAGCAGCAGCGGCCAGTTGCGGATGGTGATGGCGGCGACGGACAGGGCGCAGCCCAGCAGCGCCGCCGCGTACGCCAGCGCCAGGCCCATCCGGCGGCCGCCCCGCCCGGCCGCCTTGGCCGTGGGCAGTGCCAGCAGCGCCGCGCCGAGCACGGTGGCGGTGCCCGCGAACCCGCTGATGACCGTGGATCCCGACAGCTCGTCCACCACGACCGAGCTGAGCGCCAGTCCCACCGCGACCCCGACACCGCCGACGATCTGCGTGGCCGACAGCACGGCCAGGGTGCGGCGCTGGACGCTTCGGATGCGGTTGTCGTGGGAGGAGACAGCGGGTTGGGTGGGGGCGCTGGTCACCCGTGAAGTCTCGCATAAGCCGCGAGATCCCCCCAAAGAGGACGGGCGGCTTTCCCGATGCGCCCGCCGGACGCGGTCAGAGGACGGTGACCCGATCCCCCTGGGCGATCGTGCCGCGCCCGTCGGGGATCAGGTTGACGCCGAACCACACCTTGCCGTCCCACCTGCGATGCCGGGCCAGGGTGCGGGTCGGCTCCTTGCCGGACACGCGCGTCACGGGGTCCACCGTCGGCAGGACGCACCGGTCGCAGCCCTTGACCACCCGGAAGTCCACCGCGCCGATCCGGATCCGCTTCCAGGAGTCCTCGTCGAACGGCGTCGGCACGTCGTCCACCACCACGTTCGGCCGGAAGCGCCGCATGTCGAGCGGCGCGGGCCGCTCCTCGCCGCGTTCGGCGGCGGTCTCGGCCATCCAGTCGTCGAGCCGGCGCAGCGAGGCGGTCGTGGTCAGCAGGAGCGGACAGGCGTCGGCGAGGTTGACGCGGTCGTCGTCGCGCCCGTAGTCCGGGTTCACCGGCCGGCGGGTGGGGTCGTCCAGCCACATCAGCCGGGTGGGCCGGTCGAGCAGGGCGGACAGCCACGCGGCGGCGTCGTCGCCGCAGTCGGTGAGCTCGACGTCGTTCCGCCACACCCGCACCGTCGTGCGGGCGGCGGCGGGGACCACCCGCAGCGGCGGCATGTGCGGGCCGGTGAGGACGAGGGCGTCGCCGTCCAGCTCCGGCACGCAGGCCAGCAGCCGGGGAAACGTGCGCGCGGTCAGCATGGCGCCGTCCTGGTCCACCACGAGGTAGCGCCGGTCGCCGGCCAGGCCCCAGGGCTCCACCTCGGCCCGCGCGAGCGCGTGACCGCTGGTGGACTTGACCGGATAACGGTGGATACTGGCCAGCCTCATGGGGCCGACCGTACCCCACCGGTCCCGGCCGGGGACTGCGGCCCCCGTCACGTGGTCTGGCGGAAGGTGTCGAGGAAGACCTTGCGCGCCCCCGCCTGGTCGTCCCAGACCAGCTCCGGCATGTCGAACGTGATCGTGAAGGCGGTGCCGTCGTCCACGGTGACGTAGCGGGTCAGGGCGTGCATCGGGACGCCGTTGGAGCGGGTGTAGGTGTACTCCCAGTCGGCCGCCTTCCACGTGCGGAACTGCGTCGCCTGCAGCCGTACCTGGATGTAGCTCTCGACGCCGCCGGCCGCCTCGGCGCTGGTCAGCTCGGCCAGGCCGCCGTCGGCCTGCGGCGTGGCCTGCTGGACGCGGAAGCGCACCCCGGAGTCCTTCGGCCCGGTGAAGGTGGCCTCGTCCCCGGAGATCGCGGCCTTCCAGCCCTTCGGGACCGCCGCCGTGAAGCCGGCCGCGGCGTGCTCCTCGTACCCGTCCGGGACGGCCGCCGCCTGCAGCGGCCGGGCCGCGGTGCCGGCGTCGGCCGAGGGGGCGGCGGCGGGCGGGGCGGGGTCGCCGCCGCCGGACGAGGCGAACCAGAGCGCGGCCGCGGTGACGGCGCCCGCGGCGGCGACGGCGGTCAGGGCCAGCCGCACGGTGGGCCGCGTGGTGGGCCGGCCGGCGCGCACCCAGCCGTTGCCCCGCTCCCCGGGCCTGCGCCTGCCCTTGGCCGGACGGTCGCCGGCCGGGGGCAGGGCGGTCAGGCGGCCGCCGGAGACCTCGCGGGACAGGTCGCGCGAGTGGTTGCGCAGGTCCTCGTCCGAGGGAAGCGGCCACAGCGCGGAGCGGCTGCCGGTGGTCAGCGGCAGGATAGGCGCCGGCGCGCCGCCGCCGACCCCGGCGGGCTGCTCCAGCAGCGCCTGCGGGCCGGAGGGGAGGTCCTGCGACGGGTACGCGCCGGAGCCGGGCTGGCGTGACGGGTGCCCGCCGGAGGGGAGGTCCTGCGACGGGTAGCCGCCGGAGCCGTGCTCGCGGGACGGGTACCCGCCGGAGGGCTGCTCGGGTGACCGGTGCGCGCCGGAGCCGAGGTCGTGTGCCAGGTATCCCGCCGTGGCCCCGTGCGAGGGGTACGCGCCGGAGGCGTGGTCCGGCGACGGTGCGGGACCGGGCTCCTGCCGTCCGAGCGGGTCGTCGGACTGTCCGGGCAGGCGCAGCGGCCCCGACGTGCTCGCGAACGCGTCGAACGGCGCCGCGGGCTGGTCGGCGGCGGCCCCGGTGAGGCCCGGGTACCCGTCCGTCTGGCTCTCCAGCGGGTCGTACGGCACCCGCACCGGCCCGGACGGCGTCTCCACGATCCGCGACGGCAGCGGCCCGGACGGCGGCTCCAGCGGCGGCAGCGGCATGGACGCCGACGCATCCGGCCGCGTCGCCGGCGGCGGGGCGTCGGCCGCGCGCGGCCGCGCGGAGCCGTGGGCGAGCAGCACCCGTTCGAGGGCGTCGCCGACCTGCTCGGCGGTCAGCCGTTCGGCCGGGTTCTTGCGCAGCAGCCCCTCGATCACCGGCAGCAGCCCGCCCGCGCGTTCGGGCCGGATCGGCTCCTGCGTCAGCACCGCGCCGAGCACCGCGATCGCGTCGGGCCCCTCGTACGGCGGCCGCCCCTCCACGGCGGCGTACAGCGTCGCGCCGAACGACCACAGGTCGGCCGCCTGGGTGATCGGCTGACCGGACAGCCGTTCCGGCGGCACGTACGCGGGCGACCCCATGAGCAGCCCGGTCTGGGTGATGGTGACGTCGCCCTCGATCGCGGCGATGCCGAAGTCGGTCAGCACCACCCGGTCGGAGGTGAGCAGCACGTTGCCCGGTTTGACGTCGCGGTGCAGGATGCCGGCGGCGTGCGCGTGCCGGAGCGCGTCCAGCACCCGGATGCCGATCTCGGCCGCCTGCAGGACGGGCAGCGGGCCGCTCTGCCGTACGGCCTGCTCAAGGGACCAGGCGCGGACCAGCTCCATGACGATCCACGGGCGGCCGTCCTCCTCGACCACGTCGTGCACGGTGACGATGCCGGGGTGCGTCAGCCGCGCGGCCGACCTGGCCTCGCGCAGCATGCGCCGGTGGGCGACCTGCTTGCCCGCGTGGTCGAGCCCGAACGGCAGGATCAGCTCCTTGACCGCGACGGCCCGGTCGAGCAGCACGTCGTGCGCGTGCCACACCATGCCCATGCCGCCCCGGCCGACCGGCGACATCAGCCGGTAGCGCCGGCCGATCAGGCGCCCGGTGCCGGCCGCCGGGCTCTGCGCCGCGTTCCCTCCCGCGCCGGGCCCGCTGAGCACGCGGTCGGCTGCCATGTCCGCCCCCATCTCCAGCCTCGTCGGTCACATGCGTCTTCGCGCCATACTTCCCGATTATGAGGTTCGACACGATATAGGCATGCTATTCGGGTACGGAAGCCGACCACTCCTGACAACTGCCTTGACCTGCGGAAATATCGTTAATAAATGGGATCATTCGCTGTTTCGGAGAGCGCCAGCAATGCCGCTGTAAACGCTTCCACCGGCGGTTCGACCAGGCCGGCGCCCACCTGCCCGGTGCCCGCCACGCGCCCCGCGATCCCGGTGTTGACCACGGGCAACACGCCCGTCCGGGCGACCAGCGTGACGTCGATCCCGACGGGTGCGCCACGGAATCCGAGCCCCGGTATCTGGTACGCCGGATGCTCGCCCAGCGTGATCTCGTACATGGACCGCGTCGCCGCCACCGCGTCCGCCACCTCACCGCCCACGAAACGCACGATCGCCGGAGCCGCCGCCATCGCGAACCCGCCCAGCCCCGACGTCTCCGTGATCGTGGAGTCACCGATGTCCGGATTGGCGTCCGCCGGCCCGTACGCGCCGAGATAGAGCCCGTCCGGCACCCCCGCGGGCCCGGTGAACCACCGCTCGCCCAGCCCCGACACCTGCACCCCGAAGTCCGTGCCGTTGCGCGCCATGGCCACCACCATCGACGAGCCGGGGACGCCGCGAGCCGCGTCCGTCGCCACCTTGCCGGCGGCCATGGCCGCGTTGAGGAAGAAGTGGTCGTTGCCGCCGACGAACCGCAGCACCTCCGCGGCGTCCCGCGGCGCGGCGTCGACCACGGCCGGGGCCAGCTCGCGCAGCAGCAGCGAGGTGGCGGCGCGGTTGCGGTTGTGCAGCTCGTCACCCATCTGCAGGGCCTGCGCGATCAGGCTGCGCAGGTCGATCGGACCGGCCAGCTCGACCGCGGCCGACAGGACCGGGCCGAGGACGCGGTCCATCCAGCCCAGCCGCTCCAGCACCTCCGGCCCGTACGCGCCGTACCGCAGCACCTTGCCCAATCCCTCGTTGAGCGAGCAGTACGCCACCCCGCCGTGCTCGGCGTCGCGCACCTCGAACATCCACATGGACGGGGCGACCACGCCCGCCATCGGCCCGACCGCCCCGCGGTGGTGGCACGGCTCCAGCCGCACCCGGCCGCCGGCCAGCATCCGCTCGGCCTCCCCCTCGTCGTGCGCGTACCCCTCCAGCAGCATCGCGCCGATCAGCGCGCCGCGCAGCGGCCCCGACGCCCGCTCCCAGGTGATCGGCGGCCCGGCGTGCAGGAACGTCATCCCACCCAGATCGAGCACCTCCGACGCCCGCCGCACGGCCGACAGCACGGGCCGGGCGGAGGTCAGCCGGGCGACGGCCCGCGCGTTGGCGGCTGGCAGCCGTGGATCGGCCAGCACCCGCGCCAGCGCCTGCGCCGTGCCGGGCAGCGGCGGCCGCCAGTCCACCGGCGTCGTCGTGACGGCCTGGGCGGCGAGCGACTCACGCAGCAGCCCCGCGCCGGTCGTGATCACGTGGGGCGGGCCGGAGAGCAGCGTCATGGCAGGTCCTTCGCGTACCGGGCGGCCTGGGCGTTGGAGGCGAACACCGTGGCCCCAGCCCGCGCCAGCGCCTCCGCCTGCCGGTGCAGCCCCTGCGGGTCGCCCTCGGTGCCGACCAGTGCGACGACGGCCGTCGCGGGACAGCGGGCGAGGGCGGGCGCGAGGGCGGCGGCCGGGTCGGGGTCGGCCACGTGGCCGAGGACCACGTCGAGCAGCACCACGTCCCCGGGTTCGGCGCGGGCGAGGGCCTCCAGCCGCAGGGTGGGGTCGATCATCGGGTGGGCGCGGCCCCGGGTGTAGGCGTCGTCGCCGTAGTCGGTGAACTCGCCCCGCCCCGCGATCAGCCGGGCCTCCGTGCACAGCGTGCCGCCCGAGTAGACGCCGAGCAGCCTCCCGCCGCGACGCCCCTCCGGCCGCGATCCCTCCCGGCCCGCGCGCGGCGGTCCGTCCGGGCGCCCCGGTGGTCCGTCGGGGCGCTCCGGCGGTTCGTTCCGGTGCTCCGGTCGCGGCCGGGCCGGCCAGCGCGGCCAGGCCGGGACGGGACAGCCGAGCGCGCGCAGCGCCTCCTCCGCCGCCGCCGTCAGGTCGCGCTCCCCGGCGAACGCGGTCACCACCGGTGTGCCCAGGCCGGCCACCACCTCGCGCACGGCCCCGGCCACGGACGGGTCGGGCGGCTTGGAGACGAGCACGATCAGCTCGGTGGCAGGGTCGTCGTCCAGCATGCGCAGGGCGCGCAGCGTCGACAGCCCGCCCACCTCGGCCGACAGGTCGCGCCCGCCGACCCCCAGGACGTGGCCGGTCCCGGTGCCGGCCAGGTCGAGCAGCGAGGTCACCTGCTGCGCCCCGGTGCCGGACGCGGCGACCACGCCGACGGGGCCGGGCCGCAGCACG
Source organism: Nonomuraea sp. NPDC047897 (assembly GCF_043204415.1). Taxonomy (NCBI): domain Bacteria; kingdom Bacillati; phylum Actinomycetota; class Actinomycetes; order Streptosporangiales; family Streptosporangiaceae; genus Nonomuraea; species Nonomuraea sp. NPDC047897. The sequence continues at coordinate 100,766 of NZ_JBIDCC010000002.1, forward strand.
TTGGCGAAGCCGAGACCCACTCCGGCGATCACGGCGGTGCCGCAGTCGGGGCCCATGACGAGCACGCCCCGCTCCTCGGCCAGCCGCTTCAGCAGCACCTCCCGGCCGACGGGCACGCCGTCGCTGAACACCATCACGTCGAGCCCCGCCAGCACCGCGTCCAGCGCCTCGGCGAAGGCGTGCTCGCCGGGCACCGACACCAGCGCCAGGTCCGCCGGCCGCCGCGCCGCCGAGCGGGTGGTGAGCGGCGGCTGCTCACCGGCCTCCCGGGCGCGCGCGCCCGACAGGAGCGTCAGACGGCGGTCCAGCTCCTCGGCGGCGCCCTCCAGATCACCACCGCGCAGAGCGACCAGCAGGTCGCCGGGGCCGGCCGCGGGCAGCTCGAAGCCGAGATCGCGGGCCAGCGCCAGGTTGAGCTCCGTCGCCATCGCGACGACGGCCACCGCCACGCCCGGCAAGTCCCGCATCGACCGGCTCACCCGCATGAGCGCCACCGAGTCGTGATAGACGCCTGGCCGCACCAGGACCATGTCCGCGGGTGTCATCGCAACGCCCTCCCGTACGGCCCGGCCCGGCGGCACGGGCTCGTCCGGCGGCACGGAGCTGTCCGGCGGTACGGGTCCGTCCGGCGGTACGGGGCTCATCCTGCGAGGCCCAGGGACAGGACCGCGGCCACGCCGATGGCGATGCCCTGGGCCAGGTCCGAGCCGGAGGTGTGGCCGAGTCGGCGCAGCCGGCGCGCCGCCGGCTCCAGCGGCCGCAGCCCCGCCAGGCCGCGCAGCACCTCGACCACCTCGGGGCACGCCTCGCCGCGCGCCGCGCAGTGCAGGAGCGCCGCCGAGATGGGCGTCGTCCGGGTACGGGCGTCGAACGCGACGGTCGCCGCCAGCCAGCCGGCCAGCCGCACCGCCCGCCCCGCGCCCGCTGCCGCGCCGAGCCCGCGCAACGTCACCAGCAGTCCCGCCAGCACGTCGTCCCCGCTCGGAGTAAGCCCCGGGCCGAGACCCATCAGCCGTTCGGCGGCCGTCAGCACGCCCAGCAGGTGGCCGCTCGCGCAGCTCGCCGCCAGCAGCTCCACCGCCTCGTCACCGGCCAGTCCCGGCGTGCCGGTGCCGAGGCGGGGCAGCGCCTCGCGCAGCCGCGCCGGATCGACCCGGCCGAGCGGCGGGGCGGGGTCCCACCAGCGGCGGGCGTGCAGGCTCAGCCGTCCCAGGCGGATCACGCCGTCGCCCACGACCGCGTCGTCGCCGACCGCGACGTGCGGCAGGTCACCGGCGAGCAAGACCGAGTTCGGCAGCCGGGTCGCCTCGCCCGTGATCACGGCGATCACCGAAGGCTCCAGGTCCGTCCGCACCTCCAGATACACGCCGGCCGGGAACGCCGCCAGCACCCGCGCGGGCCGCCGCGGCGCCTCCAGCACCGGCCGCACGGCCGCGCTCGCGGCGCCGGTCACGTGGGTGCGCGGCCGCCGCGCATGGGTACCGACGGTCACCGGACCTCCTCGTCGCGCCTGGACCTGACCGTAGAACGCCCCGTCAACCCTCCGTACGGAGAAATTTGCCAACAGTGCGCCAGAAGGTTGGCTCTTCCTGACAGACCGCTTCCGGGGTCACAATCGACCCCATGGAACCCCCCGTCCGCCTGGCCAGTACGGGCACGATCATCCACGGCGTGTCCGTGGGGGAGGTGCTCGGCGTGTCCACCCTCGCCCAGGCCCGGCTGATCGCGGGGGAGAGCGGGCTGGGCCGCGTCGTGCAGCGGCTCAACGTCATGGAGGTGCCCGACATCCTGGCCTGGGTCAAGCCGCACGAGCTGCTGCTGACCACCGGCTACCCGCTGCGCAACACCCCGCAGTCACTCGGCCGGCTGGTGGCCGACCTGGACGAGCGAGGCCTCGCCGCGCTGGCCATCAAGCTCGGCCGCTACGTCGACGAGTTGCCCGGTGAGATGGTGGAGCAGGCCGACCGGCTCGGGTTCCCGCTCATCCTGCTGCCGAACGACGTCGGCTTCGACGACATACTCAACCAGGTGCTCACCGACATCCTCAACCGGCAGGCCGCCGTGCTGGCCCGGGCCGAGGAGGCGCACCGGGCGCTGGTGCAGGTGGTGCTGGCCGGCGGTGGGCTGGACGAGGTCACCGAAGGGGTGGCCGGGCTGCTCGACGTGGCGGTGGCGGCGGTGGACGGCGGCGGGCGGGTCCGGGCCGCGGCGGGGCCGCCCGACCACGTGACGGTCCTGCGGGAGTCGATCCGCCGCGAGGGCCCGGCCGCGACCGCGCACTGCGGCGGGCGGGCGGGCACGACGCCGGCCCGCCGTGAGCCCCCGGCGGGCCGGGGGCGGACCTTCGTGGCGGTGCCGGTCGTCGCGGCCGGGCACCACCACGGCCGGATCGTCGCCTACAGCCCGTCGGGCTCGATCCGCGACAGCGACATCGGCATCCTGGAGCGCGCTGCCACCGTCGCCGCGCTGGTCGTCACCCGCCAGGAGGCGGTCAACGCCGTCGAGAGCAAGTACCGGGCCGACTTCCTGCGCGACGTGCTCACCGGCCGCGCCGGCGGCGCCGAACGGGTCGCCACCCGGGCCAGGGCGTTCGGCTGGGACCTCGAACGGCCCGTCACCGTCCTCGTCGCCGAGCTCGACCCCGACGGCGACGAACGCAGCGCCCAGGACCGCCTCGTCACAGGCTGGACCGCGGCCGTCCGCAGGCACGACCCGCACGGCGCGGTAGCCGGCTACTCCCACGAGGTGGTGGCCGTCGTCGGGGCGGCGGCCGACACGGCCCGGCTGGCCAGGGACGCCGCCTCCGCCTTCACCGAGGCGACGCCCGTCACGTTCTCCACCGGGACCTCGCGGCCCTGCCCGGGCGCCGACGCGCTGCCCGACGCGCTGCCCGACGCGTACGCGCAGGCGCTCAAGGCGGCGCGTGTCGGCCGCCAGCTCCACGGGCCGGGCGCGGTCGCCCACTTCGACCAGCTCGGCGTCTACCGGCTGCTGTCGCTGGTGAACGACACCGAGGAACTGCACGCCTTCGTCCGCGAGACCCTCGGCCCGCTGGCCTCCGACGACGACGCCGAGCACGCCGACCTGCGGCGGACCCTCCAAGTGCTGCTGGAGACCAACCTCAACGTGGCCGAGACGGCCCGGCGGCTGCACTTCCACTACAACACGCTGCGCTACCGCATCGGCAAGCTGGAACGCCTGCTCGGCCGGTTCACCGACGACCCCCACCTGCGTCTCAACCTGACCCTCGCCCTGCACGTGCTCCGCATGCGCGGCATCTGACGGGGCCGAGCCGCCCGGCGTCGCGGGTCCTCTAGCCTTGGTGCGGTGGACTTCGAACTGCGCTCCGACTACATCCCGCTGTGCGACCTGCTGAAGTACTGCGGCGTCACCGAGACCGGGGGGATGGCCAAGCTGCTCATCGCCGAGGGGATGGTCCTCGTCGACGGCGAGGTGGAGCTGCGCAAGACCTGCAAGATCCGGTCGGGGCAGCTCGTCACCGGTGAGGGCTTCGCCATCCGCGTCGTCTGACCCGAACACCTTTCACGAAAAGTCATCACATCATTACTCGCTGTTGACTATCGTCCCCATGCGAGCAAAAGAAACGACCCCCGGTTGCCCGAGGGTCGTAGAGCCCGGGAACGTAGCCCCGGGCGTTGATGACTCCATGTTAGGGGCGGATTGCCATGGGTGACAAGTCCATCGGAGAAACGGCGAGGGTCGGCGTCTACGTCGACGGCTTCAACCTCTACCACGGTCTGAGATCGCTGAGCCGTCGGCGCGACCTCTGGCTCGACCTCGGGGCGGTGGCCAGGAGGCTGCTGCGACCGGGGCAGAGACTCGAGCACGTCGCCTACTTCACCGCGCTGGTGCGGGCGCAGCCTGAGGCGGTGGCCCGGCAGCGGCACTGAAGTGGTCCTCGGCAGGTTTCAGGAGCAGGTCAAGCAGTGCCGGCGGTGTGGGGCCACATGGCGGTCGTACGAGGAGAAGAAGACCGACGTGGCGATCGCGAGCGCCATGGTGGCCGATGTCGCCCTCGGACGGGTCGACGTCGTGCTGCTGATCTCCGCCGACTCCGATCTGTGCGCTGCCGTCGAGGTGGTCCGGGAGATCGACGCCGGACGCGGCGCCAAGACCCGGGTGGTGTCCGTCTTCCCGCCCGGAAAGAGTGCTGACGGCCTGCGACGCTGCAGCGACGCGTGGTTTCCGCTAGGGCCGGCCGTCATCCGGGGGGCCCAGCTTCCCGGGGTCGTGCGCGGGCGGGACGGGGCGGTGTACCACCGGCCGCCGTACTGGAACTGACCGCCGGACCGGCCGCGCGATCGCAGGTGCGGTGGCGTGAGTGAGGGGAATGCTGGTGAAAGAGGGGAATTTGGCAGATCATGCCCGTGTAGCACAGCGCCGGCGGGCCTAATGTGCCCGCAACGGGAAGAACCGCCGCGGAGGAGCCTGCGGGGCGGCCACCTGACCGACGGCCCGGTTGAAGAGGGGTCTCATGGGTTTCGGCTGGACCAAGCACGGTGACGGCAAGCATCTGGCTCCCGGTGAGGTGGTCAGACCTGACGAGCGGCTGACCTGGCCGCGCATGGTGGGGTTCGGGGCGCAGCACGTGGTGGCGATGTTCGGCGCCACGTTCGTCTTCCCGCTGGTCATGGGACTGGACCCGAATGTGGCGATCATGATGTCGGGGGTCGCCACGATCCTGTTCCTGCTGATGGTCAAGGGCAAGGTGCCGAGCTACCTGGGCACGAGCGCCTCGTTCGTGGGCGGGGTGCTGGCCATCCGGGCCCTGTTCGGCGGTGACACGGCCGGGGTCGACGCCATCGTCACCGGGGCCATCCTGGTCGCCGGGCTGGTGCTGGCGCTCGCGGGGCTGGCCGTGCACCTGCTCGGGGTGCAGATCATCCACCGGATCTTCCCGCCCGTGGTGACCGGGGCCGTGGTCATGCTGATCGGGTTCGGGCTGGCGTACGTGGTGGCCGACGTCTACTGGCCGCAGGACCAGTGGATGGCGCTGGTCACGATGCTCGTCACGTTCGTCGTCGTGGTGGCGTTCAAGGGGTTCGTCGGCCGGGTCGGCATCCTCGTCGGGCTGGTCGTCGGCTACGTCCTGTCGTGGGCGGCCGACCGCGTCCTCGGGCAGGTGCCCGCCTACAGCGACGGCGCCCTGAACATCCCGGCGCACTTCCGGGTGGACCTCGGCAAGGTCGCCGACGCCCCCTGGGTGGGGCTGCCGGACTTCCACCTGCCCGACTTCCGGGCGTCGGCCGTGCTGCTCGTGCTGCCCGCGCTCATCGCGCTGATCGCCGAGAACATCGGTCACGTCAAGGCCGTCGGCGAGATGACCCGCACCGACGTGGACCCCTACGTGGGCCGCGCCATCGCCGCCGACGGCGTCGCCACCGTGGTCACCAGCGCGGTCGGCGGCTCGCCCACCACCACCTACGCCGAGAACATCGGCGTCATGGCCGCCACCAAGGTCTACTCCACCGCCGCCTACTACATCGCGGGCGTCATCGCGATCCTGTTCGGGCTGAGCCCGAAGTTCGGCGCGCTCGTCTCCGCCACGCCGTCGGGCGTGCTGGGCGGCGTCACGGTCATCCTGTACGGCATGATCGGCCTCCTGGGCGCCAAGATCTGGATCGAGAACAGGGTCGACTTCGCCGACCCCGTCAACATGGTCCCGATCGGGGCGGGCGTCATCCTGGCGATCGGACCGGTGAAACACCTGATCAGCGGCGACTTCCGGCTGGAGGGCATCGCGCTCGGCACCATCGTGGTGGTGGGCGGGTACCACCTGCTGCGCGCCATCGCCGGCCGGCCGGGGCCCGTGCCGGCGGGCAGGGAGGCGACCGGGGGGGAAGCGACCGGGTGAAGCCGCCGCCGTTCGCCTACCACGCGCCCCGGGACCTCGGCGAGGCCTTGGAGACTCTCGCCGGGGTGGACGGAAAGGTGCTCGCCGGCGGCCAGAGCCTCATCCCCATGCTGAACATGCGGCTCGCCGCGCCCGCGCACCTGGTGGACATCAACCGGCTGGCGTCGCTCGCCGTCGTCGAGCCGCGCCCCGACGGGGTCACGGTGGGGGCGCTGGCCCGGCACGCGGAGGTGGCCCGCGCCGGCGTCCACCCGCTGCTCGGCCAGGCGCTGCGGCTGGTCGCCCACCCGGTCATCCGCAACCGCGGCACCGTGGTGGGCAGCCTCGTGCACGCCGACCCGGCCGCCGAGCTGCCCGCCGTGCTCGCCGTCCTGGACGGGTCCGTACGGCTGGCGCGCCACGGGGCGGGCGAGCGGGACGTCCCGGCGCGGGAGTTCTTCCTCGGCCCCATGGAGTCCGCCGTGCGGCCCGGTGAGCTGGCCGTGTCGGCGTTCTTCCCGGCGCTGCCGCCGCGGTCCGGCACGGCGTTCCGCGAGGTGGCCCGGCGGCACGGTGACTACGCGCTGGCCGGGGTGTGCGCCGTGGTGACGCTGGACGAGGACCGGCGCGTCGCCGCCGCGCGGGTGGCGTGCGTCGGGGTCGGGCCGGTGCCGGTCATGGTCGACGTCACCGGGGCCTGCGCGGGCCGGGCGGCGGACCCGGCCGGTCACCCGGCGGACCGAGCGGGCCGGGCGGCGGACCCGGCGGGGTGGGCGGCGGCCGTGGGGGCCGTGCGGGAGGCGACCGAGCCGGAGGGCGACGTGCACGCGAGCGCCGCCTACCGGCTGCACCTCGTCGGGGTCCTGACCGGGCAGGCGCTCGACGAGGCCGCCCGGGCGGCTGTCAGGGCGGCCGCCGAGGGGCGAACGGGATGAGGAGGGACGTGGAGCACGAGATCACGCTCGTGGTGAACGGCGTCGCGCGGCGGGCGCGGCTGCCCGCGCGGCGGCTGCTGTCCGACTGCCTGCGCCACGACCTGGGCCTGACCGGCACGCACGTCGGCTGCGAGCACGGCGTGTGCGGCTGCTGCACGGTCCTGCTGGACGGCGAGCCGGTCCGCTCCTGCCTGACGTTCGCGGTGACCGTGGACGGGCGGGAGATCACCACGGTGGAGGGACTGGCCGGGCCGGACGGGATGTCGCCGGTGCAGCGGGCGTTCGCCGAGTGCCACGCGCTGCAGTGCGGCTTCTGCACGCCCGGTTTCCTGTGCACGGTGACCGCGTTGCTGCGCGAGAACCCCGCGCCGACCGACCAGGAGGTGCTGGAGGGCATCTCCGGCAACCTGTGCCGCTGCACCGGCTACCAGAACATCGCCAAGGCCGTGCGCCGGGCCGCCGAACTGCTGGCGGAGGAGGGAACGTGAGCACGCGGCTGTTCGGCGAGCCGGTGCGCCGCCGGGAGGACGGCAGGCTCCTCACCGGGCGCGGCCGCTACCTCGACGACCTGGGGGCCGGGGCGCTGGCGGTGGCGTTCGTGCGCTCGCCGCACGCGCACGCCCGCATCCTCGACATCGACGTCTCCGCCGCGCTCGACGTGGACGGCCTGGTAGCCGTCTACACCTGGGAGGACCTGCCCGAACGGGTGGGCCGCCCGCTGCCGCTGCTCATCCCGCACCCGGCGCTCACCCACGGCCGCACCGCCCACCCGCTGGCCCGCGAGGTGGTGCGGCACGTCGGCGAGCCGGTCGTCATGGTGGTGGCCGCCGACCGCTACCTCGCCGAGGACGCCTGCGCGCTGATCGAGGTGGACTACGAGCTGCGCGAGCCGGTCGCCGGGCTGGAGGAGGCGGCCCACGGCGAGCGCCTGGTGCACGAGGACGTGCCGGGCAACGTGGGCGCCCACCTCGTGCAGGAGGTGCCGGCCGCGAGCGGCGCGAGCGCCCGCGAGGCCGTCGCCGCCGCGCCGCACCGGCTGGCGTTCCGGCTCGACATCGAGCGCAGCGCCGGCATGCCGCTGGAGGGGCGCGGCGTGTACGCCCGGTGGGACGGCACCGACCTGCGCGTCTACTCCAGCACCCAGACCTCGACCAGCGTCCGCATGGCCGTGGCCGCCGCGCTCGGCCTGCCGCTGCCGCACGTGGAGGTGATCGCCCCCGACGTGGGCGGCGGGTTCGGCGTCAAGATCGTCCATCCGTGGCCGGAGGAGATCCTGGTGCCGTGGGCGGCGATGCTGCTCGGCCGGGAGATCAAGTGGACCGAGGACCGGCGTGAGCATTTCGTCTCCTCCGCCCACGAACGCGGCCAGGTGCAGCACGTCGAGGTGGGCTTCGACGACGAGGGGCGGGTGCTCGGGCTCGACGTGACGATCCTGCACGACCACGGGGCGTACACGCCGTACGGGATCATCGTGCCGATCGTCACCTCGACCCAGCTCCTCGGCCCGTACCGGATCGGCGCCTACCGGGTGGAGTTCAGCTCGATCTACACCAACACCGTGCAGGTCACGCCGTACCGGGGGGCCGGGCGGCCGCAGGGCGTGTTCTGCATGGAGCGGACCATGGACAAGATCGCCCGCCATCTCGGCCGCGACCGCACCGAGGTGCGCCGGGTCAACCTCATCGAGCCGCACGAGTTCCCGTACGACCAGGGGATGACGTTCCAGGACGGCCGGCCGCTGATCTACGACAGCGGCGACTACCCGGAGATGCTTCGCATGGTCAAGGAGCTGATCGGCTGGGACGACTTCGAGCGGCGGCCCGGCCGGGGGATCGGCATCGGCTGCTACGTCGAGGGCACCGGCGTCGGTCCTTACGAGGGCGGCCACGTCATGGTCACCTCCGACGGGCGGGTGCACGTCTCGACCGGCCTGACCTCGCAGGGGCAGGGCCACGAGACCGTGTTCGCGCAGATCGCCGCGACCGAGCTGGGTGTGCCCATCGACCGGGTCTCGGTGGTCACCGGGGACACGCGCCGCTTCGGCTACGCGGTCGGCACGTTCGCCTCGCGCGCGGCCGTGATGAGCGGCAACGCGATCGCGCTGGCCTGCCGCAAGGTGCGGGAGAAGGCGCTGCGCATCGCCGCCGACGCGCTGGAGGCGGACCCGGCGGACCTGGAGCTCGACGGCGGGCTGGTGCGCGTGGCGGGCACGCCGTCGGCCGGGATCCCGCTGTCCACGGTCGCGGTGCTGGCCAACCCGCTGCGCTACGCCTTCGACGACGAGGCGGTCAAGGCCACCCAGTTCGCCGCGCCCGCCGCGCCCGACCGGCCGCCCGTGGCCGAGGGCGACGAGCCGGGACTGGAGGGGCGTGACTACTACTCGCCGATCAGGTCCACGTTCGCCGCCGGCATGCACGCGGCGATCGTGGAGACCGACCCGCTCACCGCCGAGGTGCGCATCGTCCGTTACGCGGTCGTGCACGACTGCGGCAGGCTGATCAACCCGATGATCGTCGAAGGGCAGATCCACGGCGGCGTCGCGCAGGGCGTCGCCGGCGCCCTGTACGAGCGGCTGGTCTACGACGAGGACGGGCAGCTCGTCAACGCCTCCTTCATGGACTTCCTCATGCCGTACGCCACCGAGATCCCGCGCGTGGAGACCGCCCACCTGGAGACGCCGTCGCCGCTCAACCCCCTCGGGATCAAGGGCGCCGGCGAGGCCGGGGTCATCCCGGTGTCGGCCGTGGTGGCGTCGGCCGTCGAGGACGCGGAGGGCATCCCGATCGACCGCATGCCGATCTCGCCGTCGGAGCTGTTCGACCTGAGGAGGCGTCACCCGGCCACGTGACCGTGCCGGCGGGCTGGCATGATCGGCGTCGTGACGACGGGTGGCGAAGGTGAGCTGCGCGCGCCCGGCCGGGGGCTGACGCGGGTCCCCGGCACGGCGGGCGGCCTCGCCGGGGTGCGGCTGATCGACCTGGCGTGGAACGACCTGGCCGAGCTGCCGCCGTGGTTCGGCGACCTGCCGTCACTGATCGAGCTGCGGCTCGACGGCAACCGGCTGGCCGCCCTGCCCGACCTGACGGGCCTGACCGCGCTGCGCGCCCTCCATCTCGACGGCAACCGGCTGACCGAGGTGCCCGCCTGCCCGCCGGGGCTCCACACGCTCTTCCTGTACGGCAACGCCGTGGCCGAGCTGCCGCCCGACCGGCTCGCCCACGGGCTGCGGCACCTGTCGCTCGGTGGCAACCGGCTGACCGGGGTCCCGGACTCGCTCGGGGAGCTGACCGGCCTGGAGTCGCTCAACCTGGCGGAGAACCTGCTCACCGAGGTCCCGCCGGCCGTCTGCCGGCTGACGGCGCTGCGGATGCTGGACCTCGCCCACAACCGGCTCACCGTCATCCCGCCGGAGCTGGGCGATCTCCCCCTCACCGACTACCTCTACCTGGGCGACAACGCCTTCACCGACGTCCCGGAGACGCTCGGCAGGCTGGACCGGCTGGCCTACCTGGGGCTGGACGCCAACCGGCTCACCCGCCTGCCCGCCTCGCTGGGCGCGATGGCGGCGTTGACGGAGCTGCGGCTCGCCGGCAACCGGCTGGCGGAGCTGCCCCGCTCTCTCGGCGACCTGGGCCGGCTGCGCGAGCTGCACCTGCGCGGCAACCGGCTGACCGCTCTGCCGCCGGAGCTGACGCGGCTCGGCGAGCTGCGTCACCTCGACCTGCGTGACAACCTCCTCGGCGCGCTGCCCGCCGGGATGGCCCGGCTCACCCGGCTCGCCCACCTGGACCTGCGCAACAACTGGCTGCGCGAGCTGCCCGCCGAACTGGCCGACCTGCCCGCGCTGGCCAAGCTCGACCTGCGCTGGAACAAGCTCGACGGCGATCACGAGCCGCTGCGGCGGCTGCGGGACCGAGGTTGTGCCGTCCTGATGTGAATCGAGGCTGTGCCGTCCAGATGTGAATCGGGGTGAACCGGCCCCGAAAGGGCTGCGTATCTCGGCACATGACGACATTTGCACGTCTGGCCGCTTCTGCGCTCTTGGTCGGACTCGTCGCCGCCTGTTCGCCGGGCGGCGGCGGCGCCGGGACCGGCGGCGCGCCCGTCGCGGGCGGCGCGGACCAGCCCATCCCGGACCCCACCGAGCTGCGGGTGTTCAGCGTCGAGGAGCTCTCCGCCAAGGTGGGATGCAAGCCCCGCATCCAGGTCGACGCCGAGGACATCCGGACGGGGTACTGCAAGACCGAGCACGGCGAGTTCTTCGTCAACACCTTCGTGTCGGAGAAGGACAAGGACGTCTGGATGGACCGGGCGCCCGAGTACAACCCCCACCTGGTGGGCTACCGGTGGACCGTGCTGTCCAAGCTTGAGGTGCTGCGGGCGCTCAAGGGGCCGCTCAACGGCGACCTGCACCTCAACGACCACCGGACCAAGTCGCCGCAGCCGTCCCGGCCCGCCGGCGGCTACTGACCTACGGCCTGGCCCGCGGGCCAGGCCCGCGGGCAAGTTCTGCGGGCCAGGCCTGCGGGGCGGTCGTCCGGCCCTCAGTAGGCGGCCGGCTGGGGGGCCGGCTGCCGGGTCACCCCCACGCGCTTCCTGAACACCCAGTACGTCCACCCCTGGTAGAGCAGGACGAACGGCAGCGCGATCAGCCCGATCCAGGTGAGCATGGTCATCGTGTAGGGGCCGGAGGCCGCCTCGGCGAGGGTGAGGCCGGGCAGCGGCGCGACCCGCAGCGCGGTGAAGACCGACACCGAGGTCAGCGCGATGGCCGTCGCCGTGGCGGCGAACGCCCACCCCTCGCGCCGCCGCCAGATCAGGGCCACGGCCGCCGCCAGCGCGCCCACGGCCGCCAGCGCGGGGACCGACCGCGCGTCGAACGCCGCGCCGGCCTCCACCGCGCCACTCAGGCCACTCATGCCACCCACGCCACCCGCGTCACCGGCGCGACCCGCGCGGCCGAAGGCGAGGCCGGACAGCGCGACCACGGCGAGCGGCAGCGTCACCGCGCCGGCGGCGAGCGCCGCCACCCGGGCCCGCCGCCGTACGGGGCCGTCGGTGCGCAGCGCCAGGAACACCGCGCCGTGCAGCACGCACAGCGCCAGCGTGAACAGCCCGCCCACGACGGCCGCGAGCGCCGAGCCGAGCACCAGGTTGGCGAAGACCGCGCCCCACAGGAACGCCGGCAGCGCGCTGCCCACCACGATGCCGAGGTCGCACCAGCCGGGGTCGGCGACCTTGCCGCGCCACTCCAGGCCGACGCCCCGCATGATGAGGCCCACCAGCACGAGCACCACGGGCAGGTAGAAGGTGCTGAACACGCCGGCGTACCAGGCGGGGAAGGCGGCGAACATCGCGCCGACCGCGGTGATCAGCCACACCTCGTTGCCGTCCCAGACCGGTCCGATCGTCTGCAGGCTCTGCCGCTGCTCGTCACCGTCGCGGCTGACGAACGGGGACAGCAGCCCGACGCCGAAGTCGAAGCCTTCCAGCACGAAGTAGCCGGTCCACAGGAAGGCGATGATGCCGAACCACAGGTCGATCACTGTCCACACCTCAATACATCAGCGACGGTTCGAGCTTCTCGGCCACGGGCGCCGGCTCGGACTCCTCGGGGCCCTTGCGCACGTGCCTGGTCAGGAGTACGACTTCGGCCACCGCCAGCGCGCCGTACAGGAGCGTGAAGATCGTCAGTGAGACGGCGACCTCAGTCAGGCTCACCCCGGGGGAGACGCTGGCGGCGGTGAGCAGCTCGCCGGTGACCGTCCACGGCTGGCGGCCGATCTCGCTGAGCAGCCAGCCCGCGGTCACCGCGAGCAGCGGCAGCGGCAGCGCGAGCACGAACAGCCTGGCCAGCCAGGGCGGCATCGCCCGGCGGCGGCGCGTCAGCCACAGCCCGAGCACGGACAGCCCCACCGTGGCGAGCCCGAAACCGATCATCACGCGGTAGGACCAGAAGACCACGACCGGGTCGGGCCGGTAGTCGCCGGGGCCGAACCGCTCCTCGTAGCGGCGCTGGATGTCCTCGGTGCCCTGGACGACGGCGTCGGGGTCGCCGGTGGACAGGAAGCTGAGCAGCTCGGGGATCTCGACGCCGGGCACGATCGTGAACCCGGCGCCCGCCGTGTCGCGCTCCAGCCCCTCGGCGGCGGCCAGCTTCATCGGCTGCTGTTCGTAGGCGAGCTTGCCGGAGATGTCGCCGCTGCCCGCGACGACCACTCCTGCGACGGCGGTCATCACCAGCGCCGCGCGTGCCGCGCCGCGCCACATGGCAGCCCTGGTGCGCAGCAGCCAGTAGCCGCTCACCGCGAGCACGAAGCCGCCCGCCACGATGAACGCCGCCCCGATCACGTGCGGCACCTGGGCCAGCGCGGTGGAGTTGGTCAGCACCGCCCACAGGTCGGTCATCCGGGCCCGGCCGTCCACGACCTCGTAGCCCACCGGGTGCTTCATCCAGGCGTTGGCCGCGAGGATGAAGTACGCCGAGAGGTTGGACCCGATCGCGGCGGCCCAGATGCACGCCAGATGCACGCGCTTCGGCAGCCGGTCCCAGCCGAAGATCCACAGGCCGAGGAAGGTGGACTCCATGAAGAACGCCAGCAGCGCCTCCAGCGCCAGCGGCGCGCCGAACACGTCGCCCACGAAGGTGGAGTACTCGCTCCAGTTCATCCCGAACTGGAACTCCTGCACGATGCCCGTCACCACGCCCATGGCGAAGTTGATCAGGAAGAGCTTGCCGAAGAACTTGGTCAGCCGGAGGTAGTGCTCCTTGCCGGTCCGGTGCCAGGCCGTCTGCAGCCCCGCCACGAAGACGCCGAGGCCGATCGTCAGCGGCACGAACAGAAAGTGGTAGACGGTGGTCACGCCGAACTGCCACCGCGCTAGGTCGAGTGCGTCCATTTTCCCCTCGCCGGCTCGGACGCTCTACAAGTCGTAGAGCGCCTACGTCCAGTAGTACTACAGGACGTAGAGCATCGTCGTGGGGATCGCGGAGATCTTCGTCACAGCGCGCTCCCCCCTGCCCGCCGAGCATGTCGTACGAGGTCGGCGCGGCGCGTCAGCCGGTGGGCTGATATCGGGGTACCTCCCGCGACGGACCCGGTGACCGCCCCGCCGACGCGCCGTCTGTCAGGTCTTGCCGTTATGCGGGAGCCCGCTCCTTTCTAGAGTGGCCGTGTGAAGGTCGCAGGGAGCGCCGTGATCGGCGCCGAGAGAGATCGGGTGTGGGCCGCGCTGCAGGACCCGGCGGTGCTGGTGCGCACCATCCCGGGCTGCGAACGCCTTGAGGAGAGCGGGCCCGACACCTACCGGATGACCGTCAACGCGGGGGTCGCCTCCGTCAAGGGCGTCTACCGGGGCGAGGTGGCGCTGGCCGAGCCGCACGCCCCCGAACGCTTCGTGCTGCTGGCGCGCGGACAGGGCGCCCCTGGCACGGTCGACGCGACGGTCCGGATCCGGCTCAGCGAGGTGGACGGGGGCACCCGGGTCGACTACGACGCCGACGCGGTGGTCGGCGGCCCGATCGGCGGGGTGGGCCAGCGCATGCTCGGCTCGGTGGCCAAGCGGACGGCGGGGGAGTTCTTCTCGGCCGTCGAGGACCACCTCCGCGCCCCCACCGCGGGCACGCGCCCGCCGGACGCGCCCGGCGGGCCGGCGCCGGCCGCGTCCGGGCCCGTCGTGTACGAACGCCCCGCAGAACCCCGACCGCGACGCGGGCCCGCCGAGACGCGGCCGTGGGTGATGCTCGCCTCGTTCGGCATGGGGGCCGGCGTCGCGCTCGCCGGGGCCGCGATCGGGTGGCTGTTCGGCCGGGCCGGCCGCCGCTGACCGGGCGGCGGGCCAGGCCGTCACACCCGCCGGCCGACCTCGGGCACCACGCCGAGCGGGTGCCCTCGCGCAAAAGGATCTCCCGGCGTAGCGTGGCTGTATGCGGCAGGCACACGCTGAAGACGCGAGGACCGAGGCCAGGCGAATCGTCTCGGCCCTGCTGGGTGAGGAGCACCCCACCGCCGGGGCGTTGCTGGCGGACGCGCGCCCCGTGCTGGGCGACGAGCGCACCGGACGCTGCCTCGACCTCGCGCTGGGCGCGTCGCTGACCAGACGCTCGGCGGAGCTGGCGGCGCTCGCCGGGCTCGTGGTCGGCACCCGCGACCTCGGGCAGGAGTGGTGGCGGAGCGGCAGGGGCGGCAAGCTGCCCGCGCCCGACGAGGTGCTGGCCACGGCGGTGGCGATCGAGCCGTGGACCGACCTGACCGCGCTGGAGATGCTGGCGGCCTGGATCGCCGACGACGCCGCCGACGAGCTGTGGGGCGCCCCGGTGGCGGAGGTGGACCTCAACTCGTGGCAGGCCGAGGACCGCTTCGCCCTGCCTCGCGGCGTCACGTCGGGACAGCGGCTGGTCGTGCACTTCGACGCCGGGGGCCGCCTCGACGCGGTCGTCACCCGGCGGCTCGACGACGAGCTGGGCTCCAACCTCGACTTCCAGTCGCTGCGCTACTCCCGGCCGGCCGAGGCCCAGTGGAGCTGGGGGGTGGCCGCCGGTCTCGGCCCGCACCGGCTGCCCGGCGAGGAGCCCGACCCGTACGCCCGCGAGGTGGATCCCCGCGCGGCCGGCATCCTGCGCGACTGGGCACGGCGTCACGGCGCGGCCCCGGAGCAGCTCGGCGAGCCGTGGCGGTGCGTGGGCGACGTGGTGTCCGCGATCGAACGGGTCGACTGGATGTGGCGCAGCGGCGAGTGGTTCGGCTGGTGGCGCGGGGCGTCGGCGCTGGTGGACGGCTCGGCCTACCTGCCCTACCGGCTGGAGGAGCTGGCGGCCGGCTGACCCCGCGACGACGGCCGCTGCGCCGTCCGAGCGGGACTTCCCCGACCGGTAGCGTGTGATCATCTATGGCAGACGGTTGACCGCGCGACGGGTGATCACATGGCTGGGGAAGGATACGCCTTCGGGAACGGCGGCTTCGCGAAGGCGGGGATGAGCCTGGACACGGCGGCGCAAGAGCTGGGCAGCAACTACTACGCTGGGAATGATGTCGAGCTCGGCATGTTCGCCCTGGGCGCGGCGTGCGAGTGGCCCGCCCGGCGCGAGTACGCGAACACCTGGCACGACCTCAGGCAGGAGTTCCGCCATGGTGACCAGGAGGCCATGACCCTGGCCGACCTGTTGAAGAAGACCGAGGACGGCTACCACACGGCCGAGAGCGAGAGCGTCCGTACGGTGCTCGCCGCCGTGGCCGAATCCCGGCAGGTGGAGTCCGTCGAGCCCGAGCCCTACCACGAGCCCCTGGGTTACGGCCGGGACGAGCCGCCCTTCCCGTGGTCGCGCATCATCAGTCCGGGCGTCGCGGCGGGCGGCATGGCCGCTCGGCTGACTGTGGCGTTCGAGAAGTATGAGGCACTGGACAAGGCGGCCAGGGATCGGGGCTACGCATGGCAGAACTACCGGCCCGCTCCTCGGGAGCAGGTGCTGTCGAAGATCGCCGAGCGGAGCCAGGCCACACTGAGGAACCTGACGTACGCGAAGGCGTTCTCCTACACGGTGGCGGCCGCCGGACTCGCCTGGGCCTCCATGGTCGTCCCCTCGGACGAGGACCTCGACCGCGCGATCGCGACTTGGGACCGCATCGCCTACGAGTGCGCGGAGATCTTCGGACACGACACCCGGGCCGTGCGGGAGGCCATCGCCGCGTCCTGGGCCGGGCTCGCCAAGGACTCCGCCGACCTGAGGCTGGTCGAGTTCATCGCCGCGGGCAACCACCTGACCGAGAGGCTGCGCCGCCTGTCCGCCGCGCTGTCCGACACGGTGCGGGACCTGGACCGCATCCACCTCATCGCGCTGGCGTTCTCCGGCGTCAGCCTGGCGGCCATCACGGCCGCCGGGATCGCGGCCCGGTTCAACCCGGCCCTGCGCCCCGTCACCGAGTTCCTCGGCACCCGGCTGGCCTCGGTGGTCCTGTCCTGCGCGCAGCTCGCGCCGGCGGCGGCCGCGGGAGCGCTCGCCTGGTACCGGATGGCCGACGCCAGCCGGCCGACCACCATCGGGGGCCGCGAGATCACCGGGTTCAGGCGTCCCTGAGCCGCGTGACCGTCAGGCGGGAAGCGTGCCCTCGCCGAGGAGGCCGGCGCGGTGGTGGCGGCGGCACAGCACCTGGTAGCGCACGGGCGAGTCGTCGGTGTCGCCGATCACCACCTGCTCGCCGGTGCGCACCAGCTCCCCGCCGACGATCCGCCCGTTCAGCAGCCCCGGCCGTCCGCACCAGCACAGCACCTCCACCTGCAGCCGGCACACCTCGTCGGCCAGCTCGAACAGCCGCTGCGCCGCCGGGAACATCACGGACCTGAAGTCGGAGGCCAGCCCGAAGGCGTAGACGTCGATCCCGTGCTCGTCCACCAGGTCGGCGAGCTGCTCGATCTGTTCGACGGAGTAGAAGCACGCCTCGTCGCAGATCACGTAGTCGAGCCCGGCGTGTCCGGTGACCAGCTCCACCAGGTCGAGCGAGTCGACGACCTCGACCGCCTCCAGCCCGAGCCCGATCCGGCTGGTGACCCGGGCGCCGCCCGACCGGTCGTGCTTGGTCAGCACCAGCCCGCGCCGGCCCTGACGGCTGTGGTTGTAGTTCATCTGCAGGGCGAGGGTGGACTTCCCGCAGTCCATGGGGCCGAAGTAGAACTTCAGCACGGCATCGCGGGAGCCACGCGGCACGGGAGACAGAGCAGACACCACAGTCACGGGCCGCCAGCTTAGTGGCTTGGCGCAATCCCTGACCTCATGGGAGATTTCTCCCCTGAGCATCAGGAGGCAGTGTGGTCACAGACAATCCGCAGGGGCCCCTCGACGAGCTGATGAAGCCCGACGACGTCACCGCGGCGCAGGCGGACGCCGCCAGGTGGCGTTACGGGTTCTTCGTCGTGCTGGCGGGCATCGTGGCGATCCTGGTGGCCTTCGGCGCCGCGGTCTTCGCCACGGGCCAGTTCGCCGCGCTGTTCGCCGGGGTCGCGGGTGTGATCGGCACGATCATGGGCGCCTACTTCGGGGTGCAGGCCGGCCAGTCGGGTAAGGCCCGGGTGGAGGCCGAGCTGGCCAGGTCCCAGGAGATGGTGGTGCGCCTGGCGGCGTACGTGGGCACGGCCAACGCGCCCCGCGTCATCGAAGAAGTGCTGGGCCGGCGCAGGAGCTGAGGAGCCATGCGGAGCGTCCGAATCGGAGTCGACACCGGGGGGACGTTCACCGACGTCGTGGCGGTGGACGAGCAGACCGGTGAGATCGTCACCACGAAGACCCCCTCCACGCCCGCGAACCCGGCCGACGGGTTCGCCGCGGGCATCGCCAAGCTGGGGGAGCTGGACGTGAGCGCCGTCGTGCACGGCACCACGGTGGCGACCAACCAGCTCCTTGAGGAGCGGATCGCCGGCCTCGGGTTCATCACGACCGAGGGGTTCGAGTTCGTCCTGGAGATCGCCAGGCAGAGCGTGCCCGACGGCTACGGCAACTCCTACTTCTGGGTCAAGCCGCCGCGCATCGTCCCCGTCCACCTGGTGCGGACCGTCGGCGGTCGGCTCGACCACCTCGGCGCCGAGGTGTGGCCGTTCGCCGAGGAACAGGCCGTCGAGGTGGCCCGCTGGTACCGGTCCCGGGGCGTCACCACGATCGGCGTGTGCTTCCTGCACTCCTACGCCAACCCCGCGCACGAGCGCCGCATGCGCGACGTGCTGGCCCGCGAGCATCCGGAGGCCGTGGTCTCCATCTCCAGCGACGTGCTGCGCGAGTACCGCGAGTACGAGCGGTCCGTCACCACGCTCGTGGACGCCGCGGTCAAGCCGGCCATGCGCCGCTACCTCGCCGACGTCTCCGCCCGGCTCGGCATGCCGTTCTCGGTGATGAAGTCCAACGGCGGCATCCTGTCGGCCCGCGAGGTCGCTCATCAGCCGATCACCACGGTCCTGTCCGGTCCGGCCGCCGGAGCGCTCGGCGCGGCGCTCATCGCCGCCACGGCCGGGCACCCGTCGGTGATCACGCTGGACGGCGGCGGCACCTCCACGGACGTCGCCGTGGTGATCGACGGGGAGCCGTCCATCACCACCGAGGGCTCCGTCGGCCGCTACCCGTGCAAGATCCCGATGATCGACCTGGTGACCGTCGGCGCGGGCGGCGGGTCCGTCGCGTGGATCTCGCCCGAGGGCACGCTCAAGGTCGGCCCCAGGTCAGCGGGCGCCGACCCCGGTCCGCTCTGCTACCGCCGCGGCGGCACCGAGGTCACCGTCACCGACGCGCACGTCTACCTCGGCCGCATCCCGCCCCACCTGCTCGGCGGCGAGATCCCGCTCGACTACGACGCCGCCCGCATGGGCGTCCAGGCGCTCGCCGACAAGCTCGGGCTCACCCCCGAGCGGACCGCGACGGGCATCCTGGAGATCAGCGCGTTCAACCAGGCCAACGCGATCCGCCGGCTCACCGTCAAGCGCGGGCTCGACGTGCGCGACTTCCCGCTGGTGACGTTCGGCGGGTCCGGGCCGCTGCTCGCCTGCCGGCTCATCGACATCCTCGGCCTGCCCGCCGTCGTCGTGCCGCCCGAGCCGGGCAACGTCTCGGCGTTCGGGCTGCTCACGGTGGACGTCAAGAACGACTACGTGCGCACCCACGTCACGCGCGAGCTGTCCCTGCAGGCGGCGGCCCGGATCTTCGGTGAGCTGGAGGGGCAGGCCGCCGAGGCGCTGGACCGCGAGGGGTTCGCCGAGCCGGTCTTCGCGCGCAGTGCCGACCTGCGCTACTACGGCCAGGCGTACGAGGTGCGCGTCCCCGCTCCGGCGGGCGCCCTCGACGAGGACTGGCGGGCCGAGGTGCTCTCCCGCTTCCACGACGCGCACGAGAAGCTGTACGGCTACGCCTACCGCGACGACCCGCGGCAGGCCGTCGAATGGGTCAACCTGCGCGTCTCGGGCATCGGGCCGATCAGCCGGCCGGCCGTCCGCCGCGACCCGTACCCCAGGATCGAGGCGGAGCCGGCGAGCCGGCGGGTCGTCTTCGAGGAGGCGGGCGAGACGCCCGTCCACCAGCGGGCCGCGCTCGGTCCCGGCACCGTGGTCGACGGGCCCGCCGTGATCGAGGAGTACGGCTCCACCATCCCCGTCCACCCGGGCTTCACCGCCACGGTGGACGAGTACGGCAACGTGGAGGTGCGCCGTGGACCGGCCGAAGCACGTGGCTGACCCGATCCTCGTCGAGATCGTCGAGGGCACGCTGGCCTCCGTCGAGAGGGAGGTCGAGACGGCGATCGCGCGCACCGCGCGCTCGCCGATGATCCGCGACGCGCACGACTTCCGGGCGGGCATCCACGACGCGCGGCTGCGCAAGCTCACCGGCCGCTCCTACAGCGCGCTGGTCCAGCCGATCGTCCGCGACTTCCCGATCGGGACGATGCGGCCGGGCGACGTCTACTTCCACAATGACGTCTACCTGTCCGAGGGCGGCATCGGCCACCTGCCCGACCTGTGCGTCACCGTGCCCGTCTTCCACGACGAGGTGGTGGCGTTCGTGCAGGCGTTCGGCCACCACGACGACATCGGCGGGGCCGTGCCCGGCTCCATGCCCTCGCACGCCCGCAGCGTCTACGAGGAGGGGCTGATGGTCCCGCCGATCAAGCTGTGGGACCGGGGCGTGCCGAACGAGGCCGCGCTGCGCATCATGACCCGCAACTCCCGCATGCCCGACTCGCTGGCCGGCGACCTCGACGCCGAGTGCTCGGCCTGCCTCATGGGGGCGCGCCGCCTCGGTGAGTTGTTCGACAGGTACGGCAAGGACGCCGTCGTCGCCTGCTTCGACGCGATCATCGACCGGACGACCGAGACGTTCCGCCGCGAGCTGCTGTCGAAGATCCCCGAGGGCACGTACGTGTGGGAGGACTACGCCGAGCACGACGGCGTGGACGAGCCGCGCCTGCACGCCCAGCGCATCACGCTCACGGTGGACCACGCTGCCGGGGCGCCGCTCACGATCGACTTCACCGGCACCTCCCCGCAGGCGAAGGGGCCCATCAACCACGCGGGCGACTACGCCGACGGGGTGTTCCTGAAGAAGTGGCTCGCCCCCGTGCTGCGCAACCTCGCCGACTCCCCGGCCCGGATGGCGGAGCTGGACGTCAACGAGGGCGTCGTGCCCCTCATCGCCATGGTGTTCCCGGAGAAGGGCACCCTGCTCACCCCCGTCTTCCCGGCGCCCACGAACGCGCGCACCTTCGTCATCCTGCGCCTGCTCGGCGTGCTGGCGGGCGTCCTGGCCAAGGCGACCGGCGGCCGCATGCCCGCCGACCAGGAGACCATCCGCTACACCGGCGTGCACGGCACCGACGCCGACGGCCTGCCGTACCTGATGCGCGAGGTGCTGGGCGGCGGCTCCGGCGGCCGCTGGTACGCCGACGGCGAGGACACCATCCACGTGGTGCCCGACTCGCGCAACATCCCGGTCGAGTTCGCCGAGGCCCGCTGGCCGCTGCGCGTCGAACGGCTCGGGCTGGCCTGCGACTCCGGCGGGCCGGGCATGTTCCGGGGCGGGCTCGGCTACGACAAGCACGTCCGCATGCTGCGCGACGCCTCGTACATGTCGATCGCCGACCGCTCCATCCTGTCGTGCTGGGGCGTCAACGGCGGTCTGGCCGGCC
Organism: Nonomuraea sp. NPDC047897; assembly: GCF_043204415.1. Taxonomy (NCBI): domain Bacteria; kingdom Bacillati; phylum Actinomycetota; class Actinomycetes; order Streptosporangiales; family Streptosporangiaceae; genus Nonomuraea; species Nonomuraea sp. NPDC047897. The sequence continues at coordinate 122,209 of NZ_JBIDCC010000002.1, forward strand.
GTCCGTTCCGCGTCGAGATCGCCGGCAGGGAGATGGAGGGCCTGGTCGACGACCACCCGGTGCAGGCGGGCGAGCTGATCCGCATCCGCACCACGGGCGGCGGCGGCTGGGGCTCCCCGTACGACCGTGACCCCCGCGCGGTCGCGGCCGACGTCCGCGACGGCAAGGTCTCGATCGCCGGCGCCCTCGGCGACTACGGGGTGGTGCTGGACGGGGACCGCATCGACGAACAGGGCACCGCCGAGCTCCGTGCCCGCCTGCGCCCCGTCACGGACCGCTTCTTCGACCGCGGCCCGGGCTACCCGAAGCTGTCGGGCGGGCGAACTCACGCGGAGGTGGACGACCTGTAAGACGTGCGCTGTGGATCGCGGGGGTCGAGGAGCCGCTGACCTGGTTACCGGACATCGCAGCTGGGGCGGCGGCGCTGGCGGTCGACGGCGAGCCGGAGCTCTGGGAGGCGCTGGGAGCGGACGAAGCACTGATGGTTGTGGAGATCGGCTAAGCCTGGACAGCGCAAAGCCCGGGCTCCTGTCGTCCGGCAGTCCACCCGGGCTCACTTCCACTCCCATCTGCGATGGGCGGCATCCCTAGCGTACCCGGGCGCGCACACCCTGTCACCCCGGATCAGGGTCGCCCCGAGTCCGGTGGTCTCGGATCGGGGGGAGCCTCGGATCCGGGCGGGCGCGGGCGCGGCTGCCATGATGGGTCCCCCACCAGCCGCCGACCCGGAGGAAACCCGTGCGCATCGTTCTCGCCGGCCTCGCCACCAGCCACCCGTTCACCGACGCACGCACCCTGGCCCGGCACGCCGAGCTGGTCGTCTGGGAGCCTGACCCCGAGCGGTTGCGGCGCTTCACCGCCGAGCATCCCGCCGCCGTGGTCGTCCCGTCCCTGGCCGAGGCGCTGGCGGCCGGGCCCGACGGGGTGGTGCTGACCGTGCCCAACCCGCGGGTGCCCGAGGCGCTGGCCGCGGTACTGGAGACGGGGGCGGCGTGCTTCGTCAACAAGCCCGCGGCCGCGACCCGCGACCAGCTCGACCGGCTCGACCGGCTGCCGATCCACGACCGGGTGATGTCGGGCTCGGTGCTGCGGTTCGCGCCGGCGTTCGCGGGGGCGGCGGTGGACCCGGGGGAGGTGCTGGCCGTGCGGGCCACCGTGCGGCACGACGTGGGGATGTGGGCCGGCGGCTACAACGCCTGGCAGGACACGCCGGGCGAGGGCGGCGGCACCCTGGTGACCATGGGGGTGCACGGGGTCGAGCTCCTGGTCGCGCTGCTGGGGCCGGACGTGCGGCTGGCCGGCGCGGCCGGCGCGCGGCGGCACTACCGGACCCTGCGCTCCGAGGACACCGGGGTCATGGCGTTGCGGTGGGCGAACGGCGTCACCGGCACGGTCGAGGTCATCGGCGTGTCGGAGGAGGAGTCCTACAGCGTCACCGTGCATCGGCGCGACTCGTCCGAGACCGTCGTGATCGAGGGTGGTGACGACCCGGTCAGGGGCCTCGGCTACGAGGGGACGATCGCGGCGTTCCTCGACATGGTCGGCGGCGCACCCAGTCCCGTGCCGTGGGCGCAGACCCGCGCCATCCTCGACGTCCTGGTGTCGGCGCGGGAGAGCGCCGGGAACGGCTGAGGCGCGCGGGGGCGCCCCGGGGATGCCCGGCCCCGTTGACAGCCGCCACCTCGCGCAGTTACGGTCTGGACCGTTAATCACGTACGGAGGAGACCGCGTGCGGACGACAGCGGAACTCGAGGAGCGGCTGGCGCGACCCGGCGCCGGGCTCGTCGACGATCTCGGCAGGCTCGACGGCGACATCATGATCATCGGCGCCGGCGGCAAGCTGGGGCCGAGCCTGGTGCGGCTGGCACTCAACGCCACGGCGCGCGGCGGGCACGACCGGCGGATCATCGCCGTGTCTCGCTTCACCGAAGCCGGACTCGCCGACGCGCTGCGGGACGAGGGCGCCACCGTGGTGAGCGCCGACGTGGCCGACGAGCGGGCGCTGGCAGGCCTGCCCGACGCGCCGAACGTGGTGTTCCTCGTCGGCGCCAAGTTCGGCACCGCCGGACGCGAGCACGCCACCTGGTTCACCAACGCCTACCTGCCGGGCCGGGTCGCCGACCGGTTCCGCGACAGCAGGATCGCCGCCCTGTCCACCGGCAACGTCTACCCGCTCGTCCCCGTGACCAGCGGCGGCAGCACCGAGGACTCCGCCGCCGGCCCCGTCGGCGACTACGCGATGAGCTGCCTCGGCCGCGAGCGGGTGCTGTCGCACTTCGCCGAGACCTACGGCACCCGCCTGGCGCTGATCCGGCTCAACTACGCCGTCGAGCTCAGGTACGGCGTGCTCGTGGACCTCGCCCAGAAGATCCTCGCCGGACAGCCCGTCGATCTGACCACCGGCCAGGTGAACGTCGTCTGGCAGGGCTACGCCAACGAGGTCACGCTCCGGTCCCTGCTGCTCGCCGGCGTCCCGCCGTACGTGCTCAACGTCACCGGGCCCGAACTGATCTCCGTGCGGCAGGCGGCGCTGGCGCTGGGCGCGGCCCTCGGTAAGGAGCCGGTGTTCACCGGTGAGGAGGCGCCCACGGCGCTGCTGTCGAACGCCGCCCGCTGCCACCGGTTGTTCGGCTACCCCGAGATCACGCCCGCCGAGCTGATCGAGCACACCGCCCGCTGGGTCGCCCAGGGCGGGCCGCTGCTCGGCAAGCCGACCAAGTTCGAGCGCCGCGACGGCCGTTTCTGACCGCAGGCACCATTCGTCACGAAGGGGGATCCCACGTGCTCAGCACGGCTCCAGAGGCGCAGACGTCCGTACGTCACCTGTTCCGGCGCGGCCTCGTCATCCCGGCGCACCCGCTGGCCCTGACCGAGGACCGCAAGCTGGACGAGCGCCGCCAGCGGGCGCTGACCCGCTACTACGTCGAGGCGGGCGCGGGCGGCCTGGCGGTGGGCGTGCACACCACCCAGTTCGCCATCCACGGCACCGGCCTGCTGGCTCCCGTGCTGGAGCTGGCCGCCCGCACGGCCGGCGAGGCGGGCCGCGAGGTGGTGCTGGTCGCCGGGGCCACCGGCCCGACCGCGCAGGCGGTGGCGGAGGCCGAGCTGGCCAGGTCGCTCGGCTACCACATGGTGCTGCTCAGCCCGTACCGCGAGCTGGACGAGGACGGTCTGATCGAGCGGGCCAGGGCGGTCGGCGAGGTGCTGCCGGTGATCGGCTTCTACCTGCAGCCGGCGGTCGGCGGGCGGACCCTGTCCCGCGACTTCTGGACCCGCCTGGCCGCGATCGAGTCGGTGGTGGGCGTCAAGGTCGCGCCGTTCGACCGCTACCGGACGCTCGACGTCCTGCACGGCGTCGTTCGGGCCGGCCGGGCCGGTGACGTCGCCCTCTACACCGGCAACGACGACCACATCCTCGCCGACCTCATCACCACGCACCGCGTGGTGGTGGACGGGCGGGAGGTGGACATCGAGTTCGTCGGCGGGCTGCTCGGGCAGTGGGCGGTCTGGGTGCGGCGGGCCGTCGAGCTGCTGGAGGAGGCCAAGCTCGCCCGGGCCGGCGACGACTCGGCGGTGCGGCGGCTGCTCACCCTGGACGGCCACCTCACCGACGCGAACGCCGCCATCTTCGACACCGCCAACGGCTTCCACGGCTGCATCCCGGGCATCCACGAGGTGCTGCGCCGGCAGGGCCTGCTGGCCGGCCGCTGGTGCCTGGACCCCGCGGAGGAGCTCTCGCCCGGACAGCTCGCGGAGCTCGACCGGATCTGGGCCGCCTACCCGTGGCTGCGCGACGACGACTTCGTCGCCGACGGCCTGGACCGCTGGCTGTCCTGACATGCCGTCGCGGACGCCCGGAAGGCCCGGGCAGCCCGGCGGCGCCCGGGACGCGCGGTCCGGATCCCGGAGCGCACGGCCCGGCGGGTCACAGGGTGAGCCGGTAGAGCGTGAGCGGCCGGCCGCTGGAGCCGCTGGTGAGGTTGCCGGTGCGCTCGGCCAGCCCGGCCAGCTCCAGCCGGTGCAGCATGCGGCGGGCGGTGCGCTGCTGCACCGCGAGGCGGTCGGCGATCTCCCGGGTGGTCAGCGGTGTATCACCGGCGGCGGCCCGGGCCTCCAGGAGTTTCTCCAATGTGGGCACCGACAGGCCGACCCGGCGGGCGATGACCGGCAGGTTGTGCTCGGCGGCGGGGGCGGCGGGCGCCGACTCCAGCACGATGTCCGTGTCGGCCCGCAGCGACAGCACCGCGGCCACCTCGCCGATGCGACGGGCCCTGGCCAGCGCGCGGCGGGCCAGGCTCTCCGCCTCGGCGGCGCTGCGCCCGAGGCCGAAGCCGATGCGGACCACCTCGTTCTGCCCGGCCAGCCGCGCCAGCATCGGCAGGCAGGTGAAGCCGCCGGTGGCGTCGTGCAGCGGGCCCCGGGTGGTCACCAGCAGGTGCGTGCCGCCGCGGAAGGCCGCGAGGGTGCCGCCCAGCGCGGTGGCCTCGCGCAGCAGGCCCTCCTCGTTGGCCACCTCGATCAGCCCGAGCGCGATCTGCGCGTCCTCCTGGGCCTGGCCCTCGGCCGTCAGCAGGAGCTGGCGCAACGCCACCCGGACCGAGTGGACCGAGGGCACCAGCCGCAGCACCTGCATCTCCTCCCGCAACGCCTCGTGCACGCTGCTGAGACACGTGATCACCGGGTGGCCGGGGTCACGCCGGTGGAAGGCGACGGCCCGCTCGGAGGTCATCTCCGGCCGGTAGGGGAGCGTGCGCAGCGAGCCGGTCGGCAGGCCCGCCTCGGCGAACGTCGCCGTCACGTCGGCCGCCGACAGCGTGTCGATGGACAGCCGGGTGACGTCGTGTCCCTGGTGCTGGAGCCGGACCAGGGCGCTGAGCAGGGTGGCGCCGGTGTAGTCGACGAACGCGGCCGGACGGGTCAGCACGTCGGCGTCACGGGCCAGCATGTGGGGGACGATGCCGGTGAACAGCCACCCTTCGACGGACGGGGCGTGCGCCTCGACGATCGCGGGCGCCTGCGACTCGTGGTCGTAGTCCAGCCGCAGCGCGGTGACGCCCGGCTGGTCCTCGCACGTGGCCGCGACGTCGTCGACCAGATCGTGCGGGCCGACGACCCCGATGACGATTCCCACCCGCGTCTCCCTCGTGACTCATTTCGGTCAAGACCGCAATCATACCCTTGTGAGGTGTCCCGGTGAAGTTCCCGTCCATGGCAGAGGCGGCGGGCCGCACCCTCGGCGACGAGGAGGTCGCCGCGGCCGAGCGGGTCATCCGTTCGGGCATGCTCAACTCCGTCTGGGGCACCGAAGCCAGGCTGCTGGAGGCGGAGATCGCCCGGATGTACGGCGTGCGCCACGCGATCTCGTGCAGCTCGGGCACCGCGGCCCTCCATCTGTCGGTCGTGGCGGCCGCGCCGGACCCCGGAGACGAGATCATCACGACGCCGATCACGGACTTCGGGACTGTGGCCCCCATCTTGGCGCAGAACGCGGTCCCTGTCTTCGCCGACGTCGACGCCGGCGACGGCAATCTCGACCCGGCCGCGGTCGCCCCGCTGATCGGGCCGCGCACCCGGGCGATCATGGCGGTGCATCTGTTCGGCGCGCCGGCTCGGATCGACGAGCTGCGCGCGCTCGCCGACGCGCACGGTCTGGCGCTGATCGAGGACTGCGCGCAGGCCTGGCTCACCGAACTGCCCGCCCCGCCCGGCGCCGACGGCCCGCCCCGCCTGGCGGGGACCGTGGGGGACGTCGGCTGCCTCAGCCTCCAGCAGTGGAAGCACATCACCTGCGGCGACGGCGGCATCGTGATCACCGATGACGACGAGCTGGCCAGGCGGATGCGGCTGTTCGCGGACAAGGGCTGGGACCGCGCGGCCGGGCGCTCGCACGCCGCCTTCGGCCTCAACTACCGCATGACCGAGCTGCAGGCCGCCGTGGCGCGGGCCCAGCTCGCCAAGCTGCCCGCGGTGGTGCGCGCCCGGCGGCGGACCGCGGCCCTGCTGCTGGACGCGCTGCGGGGCGTGCCGGGGGTGCGGCTGCCGCGGCCCGGCGGCCACGCCTGGTGGCTGTTCCCCCTCGTGCTGCCCGGCGGGGGAGCGCCGGAGCTGGCCGCCGGCCTGGCGGCGGTCGGGATTCCGGCCCGGGCCGGGTATCTGGCCGAGCCCCTGAACCGGGCGCCCGTCTGGGCCGCGCCCGTCTACGGCGGCTCCCGCTACCCGCTGGAGGGCTACACCCCGGCGGCCTGCCCCGAGGCGGAACGGCTGGTGGCCGAGACGCTGGTGGTGATCGACTGGAACGAGCGCTACACCACCGAGCACGTCGAGGCCGTGGCCCGGGAGATCATCCGGCTGCTGTCCCGCCCGTAGTCACGTTCAGATCTCAGGCGTTGACCCGACCGAGCGCCCTTACTAGATTTCGGTCAGGACCGGTATTAGTCGAAAGGAAGCCGCCATGAGGAAGATAGCGGCAGTCGGCATCGCCGCCGCCCTGGGCGTCACGGCAGCCGGGTGCGGATCCAGCGGCTCGGACAAGAGCACCGTGACCCTCTGGATGTACCCGGTGATCGGCGACCAGGCCAAGAGCCAGGCGTTCTGGGCCAAGGTCGAGAAGGACTTCGAGACGCGGAACCCCGCGATCGACGTCAAGATCGACCAGCAGCCCTGGGAGGGCCGCCAGGAGAAGGTGACCACGGCCCTCATCTCCAGAAAGGGCTTCGACCTGGTGGTCCTCGGCCCCGACCAGATCCCCCAGTACGCCCAGCAGGGCACGGTCGAACCGGTCGACGACGTGGTGGCCCCGGCCAAGGCCGCCTACCTGCCCAGCTCGCTGAGCGCCCTCACCGTGGACGGCAAGCTGTACGGCGTGCCGATCTACCAGACGATCACCGCGCCGATCTACAACAAGAAGCTGTTCGCCGAGGCGGGCCTGGACAAGGCGCCCGAGACGCTGGCCGAGCTGAAGGAGGCCGCGCCCAAGCTGGCCGCCAAGAAGGTCGCGGTCCTCGACTACCCCGGCAAGCCCGAGGTCAGCCTCAACCAGAGCTTCTACCCGCTGCTGTGGGCCAACGGCGGCACGGTCTTCGCCCCCGACGGCAAGCGCGTCGCCTTCAACGGCCCCGAGGGCGTCGCCAGCCTGCAACTGCTGCTGGACCTGAAGGCGGCCGGCGGCCTGCCGGAGAACACCGCGAGCAAGGGCAACGACATCGAGGGCGGCGCGCTGGCCGCCGGCAAGACCGCGATGTACCACGCCGCGACCGCGGGGCAGGCGGTCCAGCTCGGCGCCGCCATCGGAGCCGAGAACGTCGGCGTCGGCCTCCCGCTGGAAGGCGCCAAACGCGTGGCGTTCGGCATCCCCGGCGGGGTGGTGCTCGCCAAGCACTCCCCGAACAAGGAGGCGGCCAAGAAGTTCGCCGCCCACCTCGCCTCCCCCGAGGTGACCGGGGCGCTCGCCAAGGAGTCGGGCTTCTTCCCCGCCCGCACCGACGTGACCGTGCCCGAGCAGTCGGCCGAGGCCAAGGAGTTCGCCAAGTCGCTGCAGTACGCCTTCCCCGGTGACACCCACCCGAAGGCCCGCCAGGTCATGAGCGCCCTCGCCCCGCACATCCAGGCGGCCCTGCTCGGCAAGGAGGACGCCAAGACGGCCCTCGACGCCGCCGCCAAGGAGGCCGACACGCTGCTGAGCAGCGGCGGCTGACCGGCAGCCGGGACAGACGGGAACGGAGAGGAACACCGTGCGCCATCGCTTGCGTGACCCGGTCACCGGGCTGCTGTTCGTGCTGCCCATGCTCGTGCTCTTCCTGATCTTCAGGATCTTCCCCACGCTCGGCGCGGCGGGCATGAGTCTGACCAACTGGAACATCGGAGGAGAGTGGAGCTTCGTCGGCGCCGACAACTACGCCCGGCTGCTCGACGACACGAACTTCTGGACCAGCCTGCGGGTCACGCTCGTGTACGCGGCGGTCTACGTGCCGCTCACCGTGCTCGTGGCGCTCGGCACGGCACTGCTGCTCAACCAGGTGGTGTTCCTGCGCGGGCTGTTCCGCGGCATGCTCTTCCTGCCGTACGTGACCAGCTTCGTGCTCGCGGGCATCATCTGGCGCTGGATCTACGAGTTCGACGGCCTGATCAACGGCCTGCTGGCCAAGGCCGACCTCGGCCCGGTGGCGTTCCTGGAACAGTCGGCGCTGGTGCTGCCCGCGCTGGCCGTGGTGTCGGTGTGGAAGGGGTTCGGCTACTCGATGCTGATCCTGCTGGCCGGGCTGAAGTCGATCCCCGGCTCCTACCTGGAGGCGGCCACGGTCGACGGGGCGAGCGCCTGGCAGCGGTTCCGCCGGATCACCCTGCCCCTGCTCAAGCCGACCCTGTTCTTCGTGCTGGTGATCGAGACGATCAGCGCCTTCCAGACGTTCGACACCATCTACGTGATGACCGGCGGCGGCCCGGCGCGCGCCACGTACACGCTCATCTACGGCATCTACGAGCACGGCTTCCGATCGTTCGACTTCGGCTACGCGGCCACCTGGGGGATGGTGCTGTTCGCCATCGTGCTCCTCGTGTCGCTGGTCCAGCGCCGCTTTCTCGACCGGGGGAACTCATGACGCTGACCGCATCGAGGCCGCTGTCGCGGGGCGCCCGCGCCCGGCCGCCCGGGGCCCCCCCCCCCCCCCCCGGGGCCGCCCCGCGCCCGACGGCGGGGGCGGGGCGGGGGGGCCGGACGCCCGCCCCGGCGC
>NZ_JBIDCC010000002.1:130947-745402 GCF_043204415.1 Nonomuraea sp. NPDC047897
GAGGGGCGGGGCGCCAGCGCCTCGGCTTGGGCGCCGCCATCGTCCAGCCCGCGGCCGCCACCCCCCCCCCCCGCCGCCGCGCCGCGCGGCGGCCCCCCCCCCCCCCCCCCCCCCCGCCCGAAGGCCAGGTGGCCGCTCGTCGCCCTGCTGGGCGTGCTGTCGCTGCTGACCGTCAGCCCGTTCGTGGCCATGGTGGTCGTCGCGCTGTCGCCCGCCGGCCGGCCGACCGTGCCGGGGCAGTGGCCCGAATCGCTCACCCTGGACAACCTCACCCGGGTGCTGTCGTCCACCGGGTTCGCCTCGTGGACGGTCAACTCGCTGGTCTACTCCGCGGTGTCCGTGGTCGTCATCCTGCTCACCGCCTCCATGGCCGGCTACGCCTTCGCCAAGAAGCGGTTCCCCGGCCGGGACGCGATGTTCTGGACGTTCCTGGCGACCATGATGGTGCCGTTCCAGGCGACGCTCATCCCGACGTTCGTCCTGGTGAACGAGCTGGGCGGGGTGGACACGTTCTGGGGGCTGATCGTGCCGACGCTGGCCAACTCCCAGGCGGTCTTCCTGATGCGCCAGTTCATCCTCGGCCTGCCGGACGAGCTGTTCGACGCCGCCAAGGTGGACGGCGCCTCCGAGCTGCGGGTCTACTGGACGATCGTGGTGCCGCTGACCCGGCCCATCCTGGCCACGCTGGGGGTGTTCGTGTTCCTGTGGCACTGGAACGACTTCCTGTGGCCGCTGATCGTGGGCCAGAGCGACACCACGCGGACGCTCACCGTGGGGCTGACCACGCTGCGGACGGAGGAGATGCAACTGTCGGTGCTCATGGCGTCGGCGACCATCTCGGTGGTGCCCTGCCTGGTGGTGTTCTTCCTGCTCCAGCGCTACCTGGTCAACAGCATCGCGATGACCGGCCTCAAGTAGCCGGGCATGCTGGCCTAAGCTCTCTGGGATGCACATCTCGGCACAGAGTCTCCGGGACCGCCTGCGCGGCTCCCTGATCGCGGCCGCGGCCACCCCCATGACGGCGGACGGCGAGGTGGATCTCGACGTGGCCGCCCGCTACCTGGCCGGGCTGGTCGCCGACGGGGCCGGCGCCCTGGCGGTGCTGGCCCACACGGGCCGGGGACCGTTCCTGGCGCCGGAGGCCCGCGCGGGCGTGATCGAGCGGGCCGTGGCGCTCGGCGTCCCGGTGCTCGTCGGCGTGGGCGGTCACCCCGCCGCCCCACGCGCCGGCCGGACGGCCACCGAGGCAGCCATGGAGGCGGCCGCTGCGGAGGACGCGGCCGTCGAGGCGGCGGTGGAGCGGACGGTCGCCGAGGCGCGGGTGGCGGCCGGGCTGGGCGCGGCGGGCGTCCTGGTGTTCCCCGCGGCGGGCGACCGGGTGGCGCTGCACGACGCCGTCTGGCGGGCGTCCGGGCTGCCGATGGTCGCCTTCGACCTCTACACCAGGCCGTGCCCGCCGGACGTGCTCGCCGCGATCCTCGCCCACCAGGGCGTGGCCGCGCTCAAGACGGCCCTGCTCTCCGACGCGATGGGCTGCCAGCGCGCCATCGCGCTCGCCAGGCAGGCCGGCCGGCTGGCCATCACCGGCGAGGACCGCATGTTCGGCCCCTCCCTGCTGTGGGGCGCCGAGGCCGCGCTGGTGGGCATCGCCGCGGCCGGCGTGGAGATCACGGCCGCCGTGCTGGCCGCCTTCCGGGGCCGGGACCTGCGCGCGTTCGAGGAGGCGTCCGCCCGTCTCGACCGGCTCGCCGGGGCCACCTTCACCGAGCCCATGGAGGGGTACGTCCAGCGCATGCTGTGGCTGGCGGCGGCCGAGGGCCGCGTCCCCGGCGCGTACGCGCACGACCCGTACGGCCCGCCGCTGCCCGAGGCGGAACGCGCCGAGGTGGTCCGGCACCGGGGCCGCACCCGGGCGGACGGTCGGTGAGACCGAACACTGCCGGACGGTGGGCGGGCGGGCCCCGGGCCTGACGAGCGCGATGAGAGGCGTCAGGGGCGGCCGGAGATGGCGATGCGGACCAGGTTGCGGCCGCGCAGGCCGTACAGGGCGCGCCGCGAGGGGTCGAGGGCCAGCTTGGGCTCGCCGCCGAACCACTGGCCGGCCAGTCCCGTCACGATGGCCTTCGCCGTGAACGACCGCAGGTCGATCTTGTACACCTTGTCGCCGTCCGTGCAGTAGGCCACCCCGCCGGTGACGAACAGCTCAGCGCCCTTGGCGCCCACCTTGAGCGTCCTGGTGACCTTCCGGGCGCGCAGGTCGAACTCGAACACCTCGCCGGTGCTCGCCATGCCGTACAGCATGGTCTCGGCCCGGCCGAGCGCGAGGGAGGTGATGGAGCGCGCGCCCGGCACCGGTTCGAGCTGCCACAGCAGCCGGCGTCCGGTCAGGTCCCAGGCCGCAAGCCGGGCGGTGGTGGTGACCGGCGGCAGGCCCAGCCCCTCCTGGATGAGGGTGCCGAGGTAGGCCGTGCCGCGCCGGGTGACGACGGAGTAGACCGTCTGCCGCTCCACGGCGGGCCGGTACGTCTCCAGCTTCCCGGTGCGGGGGGAGTAGAGCGACAGCGCGCCGTTGATGTGGCCGGGCTCCGGCTGGGTGGGCATCACGATCAGCCCGGTGCGCGCGTCGTAGGCGAGGTCGCGCGGCCGGTCCTGCTGGTTGCCGGCCCGGGCGAGCAGCTTCGCCTCGGCCTGGCCGGGGCGGTGCGCGTACAGGGCGGCCTGGGTGTAGACGCCGATGTAGGTGGTGTCGCGCACGGTGAGCATGGTCTTCGGCTCGCCGGGGATGCCGAGCCGGGTGACCTTGCCGGTCGCCAGGTCGTGCACGTCGGCGCCGCTCTTGCCGCCGACGTAGACGCGCCCGCCGTCGGAGTGGACCGACATGGGCTCCTCGGGGGCGGCCCGGAAGCCGCGCTGGACCAGGTTGCGGTAGTCGGTCGTGCCCGTGGCCGGGTCGTAGACGAAGACCGCGCTGTCCTGCACGCCGTAGACGCGTCCCTGGTGGGCGAGGAGGCGGTGGGTGGCGGCCTCGAAGTACGGCACGCCGAGCACCTCAAGGCGGTCCTCGCCGATCGAGTAGCGGTAGAGGGTGCCGGTGGGGCGGCCGGCGAAGTAGACGTACCCGTCGTGGAGGAGGACCGAGACGATGTACTTCTCGCCCGGCGCGGTGGCCTTGACGAGTTTGTAGCGGGTGGGGTCGGCCTTGTCCAGGACGACGACCTCGGCGAGGGAGTTCATGCCGCCGGCGATGTGGGTGGCCGAGACGCTCATGCTCGACACCCAGTCGCGGTCGGCCAGCTCCGGCGGGAGCAGGTCGCGCCGCTCGCCGGTGGCGCGGTCGATCGCCACGAGATGGGCGTTCGCGCCGACGCCGGCGTAGACGTGCGTCTCGTCGGCCTGGATGCTGCGCACGTACGACTCGCCGGGGCTGGCCTCGCCCAGGTCGCGGCTCGTGCCGGTGGCCGGGTCGTACTCGCGGACCCGGCCGGGCTCCGAGGTGCCCAGGTAGATCTTCCCGTCGGGGGAGGCGGCCATGGTCCAGATGAAGTGGTCGGGGTACTCGGCGACCTTCGTCACCGTGCCCGCCACGGTGTCGATCTTGTAGAGGTCGGAGCGGGCGTGCGTGCCGGCGTAGACGTCGGTGCCGGCCCGGCACATCGCCCAGATGCCGATGCCCGTCGGGATGTCGAAATGGGTCGTGACCGAATCCTTGGACAGGTCGTACGCGCCGACGACGTTGGGCGACAGGCCGCGCGATCCGGCGTAGAGGACGTCGCCCACGATCTCGGCGTTGCCGAGTGGGCTGGCGACGCTGGCGGGGCCCAGGTCGGTGACGGTCCCCTCTGCGTGCGAGGCCTGTGCGGCGGCCTGTGCGGCGGCGGCCTGCGCGGTGGCGGGGGAGAGGGCGGCGGGCAGGGTGGCGGCCACCGTGGTGGTGGCCGCCGCCTGCAGGAATCGACGGCGGGGGATCATGTGCGGCTCCCTGGTGAAGTTTGCCGCACGCTATAACGGGCCCGTCCGTAATGTCTAGATCCCGAACAGGCCGGCCGCGTTGCGCCATGCGACCCGCTCGGCCGCCTCGGGGGACAGTCCCGCCGCCGCCACCGCGCCGAAGGCCGACGACGGATCGATGAGCGTGGCGTCCGTGCCGAACAGCAGCCGGCGCCCGTCCACGGCCGCCGCCACCTCGGCGATGCGCCCGGCGGGGGCGTGCGACCAGCACGGTTCGAGGTAGAGCCGGTCGCACCCGGCGGCGGCCTCGATGGCGTAGCGGAAACCGTCGGCGCCCATGTGCCCGGCGATCACCCGCAGCCCCGGCGTGTCCAGACACACCTGGGCCAGGTCCAGCACGGAGGCGCCCCAGGTGTGCACGAGCGCCGGGCAGCCGGCCTCGGCGACGAGCGCCAGGGCCTCCCGGAGCTGCGGCGAGGTGACGGGTGACCCCGTGTAGTCGGTGTGGATCTTCACGCCGACGAACCGGCCGGTGGGCAGGTACGCGTCCAGGTCGCGGGCCGCCTCGCGCAACCGGCGCGGGTTGACCGTGACGTAGCCGAGCAGGCGGTCCTGCCCCTCCAGCACCCGGGCGAGGGCCCGGTTGCCGACGGGGGCGTCGTAGATGACCGCCTCGGTGGCCGAGATGACGGCCCGGTCGATGCCGTAGCGGTCCATGACGGCCAGGTTCGCCTCGGCCACGTCCATGGTGAAGAACCACGGCCCCCAGTGGGCGTGCACATCGATGATCATGAGAGCAGCCTCCGGGCGTTGCCGCCGGCCACCGCCGCGACCTCGTCGGGCTTCAGTCCGCCGGTGGCCAGGCGCAGCAGGGGGACGAGCGGTTCGCAGTGCGGGGCGCGCGAGCCGTACAGCAGGCGGTCGGCGCCGGCCTCCGCCGCCACGGTCTCCAGCGCGTCGGGGGAGTTGAGCAGCCGGGTGGAGGTGTGGAACCCCGGCTCGTCGGCGGCCGCCACCAGGAAGTCGCCCAGATGGTAGAAGTGCGTGTCGAGGAAGACCACGCGGGCGCCGATCCCCGCGAACGGCCGCCAGAACCTGCGCACGTCACCCCCGGTGAGCACGGTCAGGCCCAGCGCCGTCGCGCGGCGCGCGACGTGCCGGACGGACGGGAAGCCGGCCTCCACGCCCTGCTCCTCGGGGAAGAGCCGGACCGCCCGGGTGCCCTGCGCCGCCAGCCGCTCCAGCTCGCGCGCCGCCCGGATCGGGTCGCGCAGGTCCACCGCGCCCACCGGGACGAACGCCGACCCCTCCGCCCGGAGCGCGCGCAGCGCCAGCGCCTCGTCGTTGCCGCTGCGGACGTCGAACAGGGCCGCGCGCAGGCTCGCCGCCGCGCCCGCCCGGATCCGGTGCCGGGCCAGCGTGGCGAGCACCTGGCCGGGCGCGCCTGGCGGGCCGTCGCGATCCGGATAGGCGCCCACGAGCACGTCCACGTCGAGCGTCACCTCCAGGTCCCCGATCAGCCTCCACGCGTCGAACGCCGTGCCGGTCCCATCCCTTGTCGTCATGCGCGCCATCATGCCATTGACGTACCGCGCTCATAAAGTTACGGTCTGGACCTAAATCGAACGGAAATGAACGCGAGGTGCTCGGCATGCTCCGACGTGTCCTGGCCGCCGTGGCCGGGCTGCTCCCCGCCCTCCTCACCGCCCCCGCCGCACAGGCCGCCGCCACCTGCGCCGAACCGGCCGTACGCACGTACGGCCCGGCCTCGGTCACCGGGGCCATCGTCGGCTCGGCCGTGCACGACGGGCGCGCCTACGTCGTGACCCGCGGCCCGAAGCCGCCCGTGCTCGCCGAACTCGACCTGAGCACCCGCAAGGTGATCAGGAGTGTCACCCTCCCCGACGGCCCGGCCACGGGCGAGCCGGAGGGAGGCTGGGGCGTCGCCGTCTCCGGCGGCAAGGTGTACGTCGGCACCTACCCGGTGCCCGACCTCTACAGCTTCGACATCGCCACCGGCGAGGTGCGCCACCTGCACTCCTTCGGCCGCAACGGCGGTTACGTGTGGAGCCTGGCCGCCGCCCCCGACGGCACCCTCTACGCGGGCACCTATCCCGGCGGCCGGGTCTTCGAGTACGTCCCCGCCACTGGCGCGGTCCGTGACTTCGGCGTGCTCGCCCAGGGCGAGCGGTACGCGCGCGCGGTCGCCGCCGACGCCGGACACGTCTACGCGGGCCTGCTCGACAAGGCGAAGCTGGTGCGGATCGACCGGGCCAGCGGCGCCGTCCAGGAACTGGCGACCGCCCCCACCGGCGTGGGCGTCGTCACCCTGCACGGCGACCGCGTGCTCGCGGCCGCCGGAGGCGAGCTGATCGACGTGCGCAAGGACGGCTCCGACCCCCGGCGGGTCAGGCTCGACTCGGGCAGCCTCGACGCGCTGGCCGTCGCGGCCGACGGCACCGTCTACGCCACCTCCCGACCGGACGGCGCCGTCCACCGGTACCGGACCGGTGACACCGCGCTCACCAAGGTCGCCGAAGCGCCCGCGCCCGGCGACGAGACCCGGCTGATCCATCCGGCCGGCGAGCACGCCCTCATCGGCTTCGCGGGCAGCGGCGGCGTGTGGACGCTTGACCCGCGCACCGGCGCGTCGGAGTTCACGGACCTGCTCGACGCGGGGCTGCCCGCCGGCACCGAGCGGCCGCAGAGCATGCTCCTCGTCCCCAACCGGGCCGTGTACGTCGGCGGCCACTTCTCGATGGAGGTCCGCGACCTGCGCACCGGCGACAAGCGGCGGTTCAGGGTGCCGGGCGAGCCCAAGGACCTGGTGCGGCGGGGCGACAAGATCTACGCCGCCATGTACCCCAGTGGACAGATCATCTCCATCGACCTGCACACCGACGAGGTGCGCGGCGTGGCGTTCCTGGGACACGGCCAGCAGCGGCCGTGGGACATCGAGTACGACCCGGTAACCGACAAGCTGCTGGTGGCCAGCGCCCCGCTCGGGGCGAACCTCAAGGGGGCCCTGTCGGTGGTGGACCCCGACACCGGCGCCGCCGACGTCTATGTGGACGTCATCCCCGACCAGAGCCTCATGAGCCTCTCGCTCGACGCGAAGCGGGGCGTGGTCTACCTGGGCGGTGACGTGCTCGGCGGCGGCGGTGTCCCGCCCGTGCACACGACCGCCTCGGTCGCGGCCTTCGACCTCAGGTCGCGCAAGGTGCTCTGGCGGGTGGAGCCGATGCCCGGCCACCGCACGTTCCAGGACATCAAGGTGCACGGCAACCTGCTGTACGGCGTCTACAAGCGAGACTCCGGCGCCTGGATGGCCATGGACCTGACCACCCGCAAGGTGGTGCGCCAGGGCATGATCGCCGGGTACGGCGAGCTGACCGTCCACCGGGGCAAGGTCTTCACCTCCGTCTTCCGCGGCGGTGGCAACGCCTACGTGCTGGGCGTCGAGGCCAAGCTGCTGGCCACCGGCCTCGGTGACGAGTGGTACACCAATCCCCAGCTCCACTTCGAGCCGGGCAGCTGGAACGCCTGGGCGCTCGTCGGCCGCGACCTCGCCAAGATCCGGCTGGACCCGGCCTGCCCGCCCTTGACCGTCTCACCGGCCAGCAACTAGATTTCGGTCTGTGCCGAAATTCGTGATCGATGCCCACCGGCTGATCGGCCCCGTCCCGTTCGACGACCTGCCCGCCGACCCGCGGGCCGAGATGGACCGGCTGGGCATCGACCGCGCCTGCGTGACGCACGCGCTCAGCCTCTACTCCGACCCGCAGGCCGGCAACGACGCCCTCCTGCGGCTGGCCGACCCCCGGCTCGTGCCGGTGCCCGTGGTGGTGCCGGGCGTGCCGGGGGCGTCCGCCCCGTCGGCCCCCGCCGAGGTGCTGGAGTGGGGCGTCCGGCTAATCAGGCTCTGCCCGCAGCGGCACCGCTTCGACCTCACCGGGCCCGTGGCGCTGCGCTGGCTGGCGGAGCTGGGCCTGCCCGTCGCGATCGATCTGGACGAGACCTCCCCGGCGGCGCTCCGCACGCTCGCCGAGCGGCTGCCCGGACTGCGCCTCCTCGTGCTCAACCCCGGCTACCGCGGGCTGCGGGCCCTCGCCGAGCTGATGGCCGCGAGCCCCGACGCGTGGGTGGAGATCGGCACCGTGAACACCCAGCGCGGCGTCGAGTGGCTGGCCGAGAGGTTCGGCGCCGGGCGGCTCGTGTTCGGCACCGGGGCGCCGGTGGCCGACGACTGCGGCCCGCGCTTCCTGCTCGACCACCTCGACCTGGAGCCGGCCGACGTCGAGCTGATCGCCGCCGGCTCGCTGGGCAGGCTGCTGTGACCCCCGGCCCGCCGGTGCTCGACGCGCACGGCCACATCGGCACCTGGCCCGACTTCCTCATCCCCGATCCGACCGCCGAGGGCCTGGTGGCCACGATGGACGCGATCGGCGTCACCGCCATGGGCGTCAGCCACCTGCTCGCCGTCGGCCCCGACGCCGAGACGGGCAACCGGCTGGCCATGGAGGCCGCCACGCGATTCCCGGGTCGGTTCGGCGTCTGGCAGGTCTACAACCCGCACCACCGCACACCCCTGACCCGCGACGGCGTGTGGGGGATCAAACTGCACCCCGACGTCCACCAGTGCCCGCTCGACGACCCCCGCTACGACCCCGTCTGGCGGCTCGGCCTGCCCGTCCTCGCCCACGGCCAGACCGACTCGCCGTGGAGCGACCCCGCCCTGTTCGCCGCCGTCGCCGCCCGCCATCCCGGCGTTCCCCTGCTCATGGGGCACACCGGGCTCTGGCCGTACGGGTTCGACCGCGCGGCCCGGCTGGCGGCCGGCCACCCCAACCTGTACCTGGAGGTATGCGGGTCCAAGATGACCGGCCGGTGGATCGCCCGGCTGGTCGCGACGGCCGGCGCCGAGCGGGTGGTGTTCGGCTCCGACGCGTGCTTCCTCGACCTGAGGACCGGTTACGGCCGCGTCGCCCTCGCCCCGCTCTCCGCCGCCGACCGGGCGCTCGTCCAGGGCGGCAACCTCGCCCGCATCCTCGGCCCGCGCATCCTCGACCTCAACCCAGGCTCCGCCACCCGAAGGGACATCCCGTGACCCTCGCCCTGCACGGCGGCACCCCCGTCCGCGCCGACCCGTGGCCCTCCTGGCCGCCGCCGCTCGACGCCGCGCAACGCAGGCTGGTCACCGAGGTGCTGGAGAGCGGCCTGTGGGGGGCCGCCCAGGGCGGCCGGGTGTCCGGTGAGCTCGCCGCCGCCTTCGCCCGCCGGTCCGGCGTGCCCTACGGGGTGCCGGTCGCCAACGGCACGCTCGGGCTGTTCGCCGCGCTGCGCGGGCTGGGGGTGGGGCCGGGCGACGAGGTGATCGTGCCGGCCTACACCTTCGTCGCCTCGGCCACCGCGGTGCTGCTCGCCGGCGCCACACCCGTGCTCGCCGACGTGGACCCGGCCGACCTGCACCTGTCGCCGGAGGCCGTACGCGCCGCGCTGACGGGCCGGACCGCGGCCCTCATGCCGGTCCACCTCGCCGGCAGCCCCGCCGACATGGACCCGCTCACCGCCCTGGCGGCCGAGCACGGCCTGGCGGTCGTCGAGGACGCCGCCCAGGCGCACGGCGCCGCCTACCGGGATCGGCCGGTCGGCGGCATCGGCGACGCGGGCGTCTACAGCTTCCAGTCGAGCAAGGCGATGACCGCGGGGGAGGGCGGGCTGATCGTCTGCCGGGACGAGGCGGTGCACGGGGCGATCTGGTCGGCGTGCAACGTCGGGCGCGACCTGGGCGGCCAGTGGTACGGCCATCCCTCCGTCGGCTGGAACCTCCGGCTGACCGACGTGCAGGCCGCCCTGCTGCTGCCGTGGCTGGACCGGCTCGACGGCGAGGTCGCCCGCCGGGAGGCCTTCTGCTCGGCCGTCGAACGCGAGCTGGCGCACCTGCCGGCAGGCGGCTCGGCCGGGGGTCCGCCGGTGACCGTGGTGCCCCGCCCGCCCGGCACCACCCGCGACTCCCGCCACCTGCTCATGCTGCGGGTAGACGCCTCCGTGGGACGTGACTTCCTGCTGGCCGCGATGGCCGCCGAGGGGGTGCCGCTGGACGCCGGATATCCGCCGCTGGGCACGATGGACGCGCTCACCGGCGCCGGGGCCCGCGCCGAGCCGTGCCCGGCCGCCGCCGAGGCCGCCCGGAGCGTGGTGTGGGTACGCCAGCCGATGCTCATGGACGATCCCGCCCGCGCCGCGGACATCGCCGAGGCCTTCGCCAAGGTGCTCGCCGCCTGACCGCCGCCTGACCGCCGCCTGACCGCCGAGGTGTGCCATGCCCGGGTGCGCCGCGGCGCCGGGAGGTCTGCTCAGCCGGAGGCCACGGCCCGCCAGGACGGCGTCGACGTAGTCCGGCCCTTGCCGGGTAAGGGCTATCCGAGCCGGCCGTGGTAGCGCAAGCTGAGGGCGCGACCTCGACAGAAGGAAGAACGATTCATGACCACCTTCCTGACACCACAACAGCGCGCCGACCGCACCTCCGCCGCCGTCGAGGCAGCCGTCGAGGCCGGGCGTGGGCTCGGCCTGACCGTCACCGAGCCCACGGTGCTCCACGACGTCTTCTCGGTCGTCGTCCAGCTGGCTCCCTCGCCGGTCGTGGCCCGGATCCCCACCGTTCTGCCTCGTCCGGACGACCTGGCCGCCCTCGCGCGCCGCCAGCAGGACGAACTGGATGTCACATGGTGGCTGGCCGACCGGAAGATTCCTGTGATCGCCCCAAGCCCGCTCGTGCCGCGCGAACCCGTGCAGCACGACGGGTTCTCGATGACGTTCTGGCCGTTCGTCGAGGAGGCCCGGGACAAGGAACCCGACTACGTCGCGAACGCCGAGAGCACCGCCGACCTGCACGCGGCACTGCGCGCCTACCCGGGCCACCGCCTGGAGTTCCTGTCGGCGGCCGACCCGCGGTTCATCGCGGGCAGCCTCGCCCTGCTCGACCAGCATCCCGACCTGATCGGAGCGGCCGAGCTCGACCGGGCCCGCCGCGAATGGCAGCTCCTCGAACCCCTCGTACGCTCACGCAGTGCCTTCGAGGCCCGGTTCCCCGGCGTCGGCCTCCAGCCCATCCACGGCGACTCCCCGCCCGCGAACATCTTCAACGCGGTGGACGGCGACCTCTACGCCGACTTCGAACTGGTCACGCTGGGGCCCGTCGAGTGGGACCTGGCCGCTCTCGGACCCGAACACCAAGCCGCCTACAACCGTGGCGCACGACGCAACGGCACGAGGCCGCTCGACGAGGAGGTCCTCGCCTTCGTCAACGCCTTGGGCATGCTGCGGGTCATCGCCACCCTCACGCTGGTCCCGCAGCTGCCCGAGCTGATGGAGTACCTCAAGCCCGCCGTCGACCAGTGGCAGACGACGCCCTTCGCCGGTGGCATGGACAGCTGACAGCCCGGACTCCCCGCCGGCTGACCTGTCCGGGCAGGTTCACGGTCATCGAGCGTCTTGCTCGGGCCTGCCGTGAAAAGTCCAAAGAAATCTACTTTGTAAAGGGCCGGCCTCGTGGCCGAGAAGGAGCGAGAAGGTGACGGCGGCGCGCCCCCCTACCCGGCGCCGGACGGGACGGGACGGCGCCCGTCGAGCACGAGGTCGGCCCGCTCGCGGGTGCCGTCCTCGGCGAACCAGGCGCGCTCGGCCTCGAACCAGACGCGCCACCGGTCCGCCAGGCCGGGGCCGTCGCGCCTGGTCACCCGCCGCAGCCGCAGCGCCTCCGGCGCCTCCACCCAGACGGCGAACGCCGTCAGCGCGGCGGCCCGCCTGCGGGCCGTCCCGACGCCCTCGACGATCAGCACCGGCGCGGCGGGGACCGGCACGACCTCCGCGTACGCGCCGCGCTCCCAGTCGTAACGGCGGAACGCGCCCGGCCGGCCGCGCCGCAGCGGCCGGAGCACCTGGTCCTCCAGCGCGCCGAACCACGGTCCGGGTCCGTCCTCCCATGGCACCGGGAAGTCGTCGCTGTGCACCACCTGGCAGCCGAGCGCCGCCGCCAGCCGGCCGGCGAACGTGGTCTTGCCGGACCCGGCCGGGCCGTCCACGGCGACGAGGCGGACGGGCCCGCATGACGGCGGGAGCGCCAGGATGCGGTCGGCAAGTGCTTGCACGCACCCAGGCTAGGGGACATGCCGGGGAAGGGGGAGAATGTCCTTCCCCGCGAACCAGGCTGGAGGACGACCGTGCCCGGACCTCTTGGTGACATCGTGGTGCTGGACCTGTCGAGGGCGCTCGCCGGGCCCCACGCGGCCCAGATGCTGGGCGATCTCGGGGCACGAGTGATCAAGGTGGAGCATCCGGACGGGGGTGACGAGTCGCGCGGGTGGGGACCGCCTTTCGTCGGGCCAGATCACGACATATCCACCTACTTCCTGGCGGCCAACCGCAACAAGCAGTCCATCGCCGTCGACCTGAAGTCCCCCGGAGGCAGGCGGCTCGTCGAGCGGCTCGTCCGGCAGAGCGACGTGCTGGTCGAGAACTTCCGCACCGGCGTCCTCGACCGGCTGGGCTTCCCCGTCGACCGCCTGCACGCGCTCAACCCGCGCCTCGTCATCCTGTCGATCACCGGGTTCGGCCATGACGGCCCGGAGGGCGGCCGGCCCGGTTACGACCAGATCGCGCAGGGCGAGGCCGGCCTCATGTCGCTCACCGGCCCCTC
Organism: Nonomuraea sp. NPDC047897; assembly: GCF_043204415.1. Taxonomy (NCBI): domain Bacteria; kingdom Bacillati; phylum Actinomycetota; class Actinomycetes; order Streptosporangiales; family Streptosporangiaceae; genus Nonomuraea; species Nonomuraea sp. NPDC047897. The sequence goes on from NZ_JBIDCC010000002.1 coordinate 143,594, forward strand.
GCGCGACGAGCCGTACCGGGTGGGCGCCTCGATCGCCGACCTGCTCGCCGGCATCCACGGCGCGTACGGCGTCGCCGCCGCCCTCTACGAGCGCGAACGCACCGGCCACGGACGGGTGGTCCGCACCTCCCTGCTGGCCGCGGTGACCGGCGTGCACTCCTACCACGGCACCGCCTGGACCGTGGCCGGGCAGGTGCCGGGGGCCAACGGCAACCACCACGCCTCGATCGCCCCCTACGGGGCGTTCCACTGCGCCGACGGCCTGCTGCAGATCGCCGTGGCCAACGAGGGCCAGTGGCGCAGGACCGCCGCGCTGCTCGGCATCGACCCCGGCGCGCCGCGCTACGCGACCAACCGCGACCGGTTCGCCCACCGCGAGGAGCTGATCGCCGACATGGAGAAGGCGCTGGCCGCCCACGGTCGCGACCACTGGCTGGCCCGGCTGGGCGAGGCGGGCGTGCCCGCGGGGGCGATCCGCTCGCTGGACGAGGTCTACTCCTGGGAGCAGACGCGTTCGCAGGGGCTGGTCGTGGAGGTGGACCATCCGGTGCTGGGCCGGATCGAGCTACCGGGCCCGCCGCTGCGCTTCGACGGGGTCGCCGGGACGGCGCACACGGCGCCGCCGTCACTCGGCCAGGACGGCGACGCGGTGCTCGCCTGGCTCGAAGCGCGAGAGAGATGATCGGCATTTCATGGCACCGGCCGGTGCGTTCGTGCGTCAACATTGCAGCACCGCATGACAGTAAGGAGCACTGGTGAGCCGACCGGACGCGCGCGCACTGATCGACACGGTCCTCGACAGGGGGTCGTGGAAGTCGTGGGACGCGCCCCCCGTCGACCCGGCCGTGCCCGGTTCCTCCTATGCCGAGGAGCTGGCCGCGGCGCGGGCCGAGTCGGGGTACGACGAAGCGGTCGTCACCGGTGAGGGGCTGCTCGACGGGCGCAGGGTCGCGGTCGTGGCCAGCGAGTTCTCGTTCATGGCCGGGTCGATCGGGGTGGCGGCGGCCGAGCGGATCACCCTGGCGGTGGAGCGGGCGGCCGCGGAGCGGCTGCCGTTGCTGGCCGCGCCCGCCTCCGGCGGCACGCGCATGCAGGAGGGCGCGACGGCGTTCGTGCAGATGGTGAAGATCACCGCGGCGGTGCAGGCGCACCGCGCGGCGGGTCTGCCGCACGTGGTGTACCTGCGCCATCCCACGACCGGCGGGGTGCTGGCGTCGTGGGGGTCGCTCGGGCACGTCACGGCGGCCGAGCCGGGCGCGCTCGTCGGGTTCCTCGGGCCCCGGGTGTTCGAGTCGCTGCACGGCTACCCGTTCCCGGAGGGGGTGCAGGTGGCCGAGAACCTCTACCGGCACGGTCTCATCGACGCCGTGGTGTCGGCCGCCGACGCGCGTGACGTGGCGATCCGGGCCCTTTCGGTGTTGCGCGCCGACACCAGCGGCCTGGAGCCGGGGGTGGCGCCCGAGGAGGACCTGCGGCCGGTCGAGGCGTGGGAGGCGATCACCCGGTCGCGACGCGACGACCGGCCGGGGGTCCGCAGCCTGCTCAAGCTGGCCGCCGCCGACGTCACCCCGCTCAACGGCACGGGGGTGGGGGAGAACGAGCCGGGGCTGCTGCTCGCGCTGGCCAGGTTCGGCGCCGCCCCGGCGGTGGTGCTGGGGCAGGACCGGCACCGGCAGCGGTCCAGCTCGCCGCTGGGTCCGGCGGGGCTGCGGGTGGCCAGGCGCGGCATGCGGCTGGCCGCCGAGCTGGGGCTGCCGCTGGTGACCGTGATCGACACGGCGGGGGCGGCGCTGTCGAAGGCGGCGGAGGAGGGCGGGCTGGCCGGCGAGATCGCCCGCTGCCTGGCCGACCTGGTGACTCTCCCGGCGCCGACCGTCTGCCTGCTGCTGGGGGAGGGCGCGGGTGGTGCGGCGCTGGCGCTGCTGCCGGCCGACCGGGTGCTGTGCGCGCAGCACGCGTGGCTGTCGCCGCTGCCGCCGGAGGGCGCCTCGGCGATCCTCTACCGGTCCACGGACTTCGCGCCGGAGATCGCCCAGGCGCAGGGGGTGCGGGCCACCGATCTGAGGCGTTCGGGGGTGGTGGACCGGGTCATCCCGGAGGTGCCCGACGCCGCCTACGAGCACCGGGCGTTCTGCGAGCGGGTGGGGCGGGCGCTGGAGTACGAGATCGCCGGGCTGCTCGGGCAGGACCGTGACACCCGCCTGGCCGCCCGCCAGGCCCGCTTCCGCACGCTCGGCCTCCCCTGACAGCCCCCGCGCGGAACGCGCTCAGGGGACGGGGACGCGTTCGACGCGGAGGGACACGACCTCCTCGCGCGGCACCACGACCTCGTAGGCGCCGTGGTCGACCATCCAGTAGCCGAGCGCCTCGGCCTTCATCCCGCTGTGGCCGAGGTAGGCGATGTGCAGGCCGTCCTCGTCCTCGTCGAGCACGACGCACGGCTCGCCGCCGAACGCGCCGACGGTGCGGACCAGCGTCAGCCACTCCAGCTCCGCGCGGCGCACCGTGCGCCGCCAGTAGCCGGACGCCTGCTCGAACCCGTCGAGCTCCTCCTCGCTGAACAGCACGACCTCGTCGCTGTCGGGGCCGAGCGCGGCGGGCAGGGTGCGCTCGCCGTAGCGGGCGACGAAACCGGAGGCCACGGGGGTCAGGTCGGCGTTCATGCGGCCTGCCGCCAGGTGAGCCCGTCGTAGGAGGCGAACGGCCGCTCGCCCGCCGCGGTGACGTGCACGATCTCGGCGCCGGCGGGGATCGGCATCGGCACGGTGTGGAACTGCGGCACCGCGTGCTGGGCCGAGCTGGTGAACCCGTTGCCGGCGAACGGCGCCACATCGCTCCAGTCGCCGCCCATGTGCGGCCCGTACGGCACCACGTAGGTGTCGACGTCGCGGGTGTGCCAGCGCAGGACGTACAGCTCGGGCACGTCGGCCGTCAGCTCCGAGCCGTCGAACGACAGGTCGAGGCCGAAGTAGAGGTCACGGGGGGTGGTCAGCCGCTCGCAGTCCTGCACCCGGTAGACGTAGCCGGAGATGACCGTGCGCTTGCCCGAGAGATAGGGCACGAGCAGACGCGGCGGGACCACTTTCTGCATCTGCGTTCTGCTCACGCTTCCCACTTTACGATCTGTTGACCCCTAGTACGCGATGTTCGAGGCAGGGCAGGGTGGCGCGGGCGGCGGCGGTCGCCTCGTGGTCCAGTTGGACGACCTGCACGCCGGGGGCGGTGCCCAGGTCGGCGCGGACGACACCGAGCGGGTCGACCAGCATGCTGCGGCCGACGCCGAACCCGTCGGAGGACTCGGCGGGGTTGGGCGCCTGGCCGACTGCGGCGGTCCACGTGGTGTTCTCCAGGGCGCGGGCCCGGACGAGGGTGACCCAGTGGTCCTCCTTGAGCGGCCCGGAGCCCCAGGCGGCGATCACCGCGAACAGCTCGGCGCCCCGGTCGACGAGCGCCCGGGTCAGCTCGGGGAAACGCACGTCGTAGCAGGTGACCAGGCCGACGCGGAGCCCGGCCAGCTCGACGACGACGGGCTCGGCGCCGGGCGCGACCAGCTCCGACTCCTTCGCGCCGAACGAGTCGAACAGGTGGATCTTGTGGTAGGCGGCGCGCAGCTCGCCGGAGGCGTCGAGCGCCACGGCCGTGTTGCGCACGCGGCCCGGGCGGTCTCCGGGGCCGAACACCCCGGCGATCACGGCCGTGTGGTGCTCGCGGGCGGCCTCGGCCAGGCCGGACACGAACGGCCCGTCGAGCGGCTCGGCCAGGTCGGTGATGTGCCGGCCGTAGCGGGTGAGCGTCGCCTCGGGGAAGATCGCCAGGTCTGCGCCGGCTGCCTTGGCGAGCGCCTCGCGGACCCGCTTGAGGTTGGCCGCCGGATCAGGAGAGACCGGGATCTGGCAGAGGGCGATTGTGGTCACGGCCCGACTCTAGCCGGTTCGGCACCGGCCTGAACCAGGTCAGGCACCGCCAGACCCACTCCAGCGGGCCGTACCGGTGCCTCGCCAGCCACCACCGGCCGGCCTCCGCCTGCGCCACCAGGGTGACCGCCGCGATGACGGGGACGGACCAGCGGGTGGGGTCGGCGTGCAGGAGCCCCCCGGTGAGCACGATGACGACCGTGCCGGTGACGTAGTTGGTCAGCGCCATCCTGCCGAGCGGCTCCAGCGCCGTCGAGATCGGCCCCGCCCAGCGGGAGCGGAGCAGCAGCAGCATCCCGGTGATGAAGGCGGCGGCTCCGGCGAGCGCGGCGAGCCGGTAGACGACTCCGCCGCCGGCCGTCTCGTAGGCGGCGGTGAGCAGCACGGCGGCCACGGCGCTCACGGCGAAGCCGGGCCACAGCAGCCGCGGGGACGGCCGCATCTGCATCAGGGCCATGCCGATCAGGAACAGGCCGGGGATGAGGAGCAGCGCGGACCTGTCCTGTCCCAGCGCCCAGCCGACCACCGCGATGCCCAGCACGAGGACGGGCGGCCCGCTCGACAGGAACGACGCGGGCAGCAGCACCAGCAGCCCGTAGAAGGCGTAGTCGGTGAGCACCTCGCCCTCGTAGAAGGTGTGCTGCACGATGCCGATCCAGAACAGCCAGAACAGCCGGGGGAGCAGCATCCACCGGCCCGCCCGCTCCAGGAACAGCACGAAGCTGATCCCGAACAGCAGCGAGAAGATGGGGTAGAACCGGCCCTGGACCATGGCCTGCATCGTCCAGTCGAGGCCGTTGCGGGCGTCGGCCGGCACGCCGTTCACCGCGTGCTGCCAGGTGTTGACCAGCATGATGCCGCCCACCGCGAAACCGCGGAGGGCGTCCAGCTCGCGAATGCGCGTCTTGGCCACCAGACGAACCACCCTACGGCGAAACGTCCCGGCGGACGGCCGGGTCACCAGGGGACGAGCCTAATAGTCTGAGGTCGTGAACGATGCACTTGTGGCGCGCATGCGCGTGTTCGGCACCACGATCTTCGCGGAGATGAGCGCGCTGGCCGCCCGGACCGGTGCGATCAACCTCGGTCAGGGGTTCCCCGACACAGACGGGCCGCAGGCGATGCTCGACGAGGCGGTGCGGGCCATCCGGGCGGGCGCCAACCAGTATCCGCCGGGCCCGGGGGTGCCGGAGCTGCGCCGGGCGGTCGCCGAGCACCGGCGGGCGCACTACGGGCTCGACTACGCGCCCGACGGCGAGGTGCTGGTGACGGTCGGCGCCACCGAGGCGATCGCGGCCGCCGTGCTGGCGCTGTGCGAGCCGGGTGACGAGGTGATCGCCTTCGAGCCGTACTACGACTCCTACGCCGCCTCGGTCGCGCTCTCCCAGGCGGAGCTGGTGGCGGTGACGATGCGGCCGGTGGCGGGGCGGTTCACGTTCGACCCGGACGAGTTGCGGGCGGCCGTCACGCCACGGACCCGGGCGATCCTGGTCAACTCGCCGCACAACCCGACGGGCACGGTCTTCAGCCGCGAGGAGCTGGAGGTCGTCGCGGAGCTGTGCCGGGAGCGGGGGCTGATCGCGATCACCGACGAGGTGTACGAGCACCTGACGTTCGACGGGACGGAGCACGTGCCGCTGGCGACGCTGCCCGGCATGCGTGAGCGCACGGTGATGATCTCCTCGGCGGGCAAGACGTTCTCCGTGACCGGCTGGAAGACCGGCTGGGTGTGCGCGCCGGCGGAGCTGGTCGGGGCGGTGGCGACGGTCAAGCAGTTCACGACGTTCACCGCGGGCGCGCCCTGGCAACTGGCCGTCGCCCACGGCCTGCGGCACGAGCTGGCCTGGGTGGCGCGGCTGCGGGCGGAGCTGCAGGACAAACGGGACCGGCTGATGGAGGGGCTGGCGGCGGCCGGGTTCGACGTCCTGCGGCCGGCGGGCACCTACTTCGTGCAGACCGACATCCGGCCGCTGGGCTTCGCCGACGGGCTTGAGCTGACCCGGCGGCTGCCGGAGCTGGCGGGTGTGGTGGCCATCCCGACGCAGGTGTTCTACAGCCACGCGGAGCGGGGCAGGCAGTTCGTCCGGTTCGCGTTCTGCAAGAAGGACGAGGTGATCGACGAGGCGGTGGCGCGGCTGAAGCGGTTGTCGGCCTGACCTGTCCGCGGCTCCTTGGGCGCTATTCGGGCTGTTCGGGGCCTTTGCGGTCGCGGGTGCGGGAGTCGAGCGGGGCGAGTGCGGCTCCGGCCTCCTCGGGCTCGGCGCCCGTGGCCAGCATCAGGTCCACGACGATGGACCGTAGCTGCGCCACGATGACGTCGGCCGAGAAACCGAGCCGTTCGGGGCGCTGCCGCGCGGCGACGGCGGCGAGCGCCTGCCGGGCCAGTTCGGGTTCGCGGCCCGCGGCCAGTTCCAGGTGCAGCAGCAGGGCCGCCTCCGACACCTCGCGCAGCGACTCGGCGAGCGAGGCGGACGGCGGGTCGGCCTCGCCGAGTGCCGCCAGGGTGCGGCGGGCCAGCACGCGCGCGTTGCGCATCGCGTGGTCCATCGGCACGGCGGCCCGCTCGTAACGGGCGAGCCGGGGGCGGCGGTGCCAGTGCAGGGGCGAGATCGTGGCGATCTCCTTGCCGGTGGCGAGCGCCTGCTGGAACTCCTCGATGGCGTGCTGCGTGCCGCGCGCCTCCTCCAGCGCCTCGGCCGCGAGGTCGGCGTCGCGTGACTCGATCGCCTGCGCGGCCCGTTCGAGGACCGTGGACAGGGCGTCGAGCACGGTGGAGGCGTGCCGGGCGGCGAGGTAGAACGGGCTGGCGGGCAGCAGCGCGACGGCGGCGATGGCGACGAGGCCGCCGGTGAGGGCGTCGAGCATCCGGTCGAGCCCGCCGGAGTCGTCGCCGGGCAGCAGCGCGGCGACGAGCACCGCCGACGAGCCCGCCTGCCCGACGAACAGCGCGCCGCCGTCCAGGAGCACGGCCGTGGTCATGGCCAGGGCGACCACGAGCGCGATCTGCCACGGGCCGGACCCGATCCAGGCCACGAGCAGGTCGCCGACGCCGACGCCGAGACTCACCCCGACGACCAGTTCGGCCACCCGGCGCAGCCGCTGCCCCAGGCCCACGCCGAGGCCGATCAGCACCGCGATCGGGGCGAAGAACGGGCGCGAGTGGCCGAGCACGTTGACGGCGATGGTCCAGGCGAGGCCGGCGCCGACGGCGGCCTGCGCGATCGACGGCGCGACGACCGCGAACGCCTCCCGCCGTGCCCGCGCGTGCTCGCCGAGCCTGGTCCTCACTCCTCCACCCTGTCCGATCCGGGTGACATTACGGTCAAGCCACACACCCGTGAATCCTTTCCCCGAATTCGCCGGGTGATCCGCTCGCCGCCTGCCGTACGTCCCACTGACCCCATTGTCGTGCGCGTGGAGACAAGTGGAGACAAGGAGCCGGGAGGGCTGTTCCGCGTCTGCCTCAGCTGACGCCCGCGCCCGCGCCTCTGCCGGTGCCCGTGGCGGTGCCCGCGCCCGTGTCGGTGAGGAAGTCGTCCACGGCCCGCAGGAACGCCCTGCGGTCACCGACGTGGATGAGATGGCCGACCTCGATCGTGACCAGCCGCGCGCCGGGGATCAGCTCGGCGAGCCGTTCGGAGCGGAACGGGCTGGCCGAGCCGCCCGACAGCACCAGCGTCGGCACCTCCAGCCGCCGCAGCGCCTCGGCCCAGGCCGGGTCCGGCCGGACGAGCTGCCGTTCGGTCTCGTGCATCATCCGCCAGTCGAAGTGCGTGGAGCCGTCCTCCACCAGCGGTGGCCGCCCCTCCAGCGGATACGGCGGCGGGGCGTCCTCCAGCACCAGCCGCTCCACCCGGTCCGGATGGCGTACGGCCAGCACGCAGGCGACCACGCCGCCCAGGGAGTGGCCCACCACCGTGGCCCGGTCGAGGCCGAGGTGGTCGAGGAGGGCGGCGACGTCACCGGCCATGTCGGGCAGCAGGTAGCCGTCCGGACGTCCGCTGGCGCCGTGCCCGCGCAGGTCCGGCACGATGACGTGGTGGCGGGCGGCGAAGTGCTGGGTGACGCCGTTCCAGTCGTTGTGGTCGGCGGTGCGGCCGTGCAGCAGCACCATCGGGGGCGCCGCGGCGTCCCCCTCCGCACGGAAGGTGAGACTGATCCCGTTGACGTCCGCTGCGTGAATCACGTCCGCACCCTACCCGGCCCCGTCCCACAGGCGGGAGCCGCGTCCTTGGGCAGACATTGCCCATGAAAACGGGCGCCGAGGCTGAGTAGCGTCGTGGTCCTGCGGTGCTCTGCGGGATCTTTGCGCGTCCTTCGCGCGGAGGCCCGCGTGGGGTGGCCGCGTGCCGGGCACGTGGTGGGGTGTCCCGCCGGACAGGTGCAGAGAGGGCGAACGATGCCGGATCCGATTGAAGTGCGCAAGGTGCCGATCGAGAGCGTGACCGACGCCTCCGGCCTGGAGCGGCTCATCGACGACGGGGTGATCGAGGCACACCGCGTCCTGGCGGTCATCGGCAAGACCGAGGGCAACGGCGGCGTGAACGACTACACGCGCATCCTGGCCGACCGGGCCTTCCGCGAGGTGCTCGCCAGGAAGGGCCACCCGGCGCCCGACAACGTGCCGCTGGTGTGGTCGGGCGGCACCGACGGCGTCCTCAGCCCGCACGCCACCGTGTTCGCGACCCTCGACCCCGCCACGGCCGTGCCGTCGGACGAGCCTCGGGTGTCGGTCGGCGTCGCGATGAGCGAGGTGATCCTGCCGGAGGACATCGGCCGGCCCGCCATGGTGGGGAAGGTCGCGGCCGGCGTCCGCGAGGCCATGAAGATCGCCGGCATCGACGACCCGCGCGACGTCCACTACGTGCAGACCAAGACCCCGCTGCTCACCCTCGCCACCATCACCGACGCCAGGAGCCGCGGCAAGGACACCGTGATCGAGGAGACCGGCCCCTCCATGGACCTGTCGAACTCCACCACGGCCCTCGGCATCGCCGTCGCCCTCGGCGAGATCGAGATGCCGCGCGCCGACCAGATCCACAAGGACCTGTCCCTCTACTCGTCGGTCGCGTCCTGCTCCTCCGGGGTGGAGCTCGACCGGGCGCAGATCGTGCTGGTCGGCAACGTCCGCGGCATCGGCGGCCGGTACCGGATCGGGCACGGCGTCATGAGGGACGCGCTGGACGCCGACGGCATCTGGGCGGCGATCCGCGACTCCGGCCTCGCCCTGCCCGACCGACCCCACCCGTCCGACCTGGGCGACCGCCTGGTGAACGTCTTCATGAAGTGCGAGGCCGACCCGTCGGGCCGGGTGCGGGGCCGGCGCAACATCATGCTCGACGACTCCGACGTCCACTGGCACCGGCAGATCAAGGCCGCGGTGGGCGGCGTGGCGGCCGCGGTCACCGGCGACCCGGCCGTGTTCGTGTCGGTGGCCGCCGTTCACCAGGGGCCGTCGGGCGGCGGCCCGGTGGCGGCCATCTCCACTCCCTGACCCGCTCCCTGACCCGCACCCTGGCCCGCGCTCGGCCCCCGGGCTCGCGGGCCGGGCCGGACGTGTCAGCGGTCGAAGCGCGGTGCGGACGCGGTCAGGACGGTGTGCGCCGGGCGGCCTCCCCAGAGGTCGCCCAGCACCCCGGCGAGCGCCGCCAGGAGCTTGCCGACGTCGGCGGGCGCCGACTCGTGCAGCGCCTCGGCGACCACCAGCACCTCGCTCGTGGCGTCGCGGACGGCCGACAGCCCGCTCTGCCGGTTCGTCCACCGCCGGGCGTGCGCCCGCCCGGCCCCGTCGGCGAAGACCACCTCGCCCGGCGCCGGATGCTCCGTCTCCCCCGAGAAGGTCAGGTACGTCTCCTGCCCGCTCGCGTACCGCACCTCCAGGCCGTCCGCGACGGCGGAGACGTCGAACACGGCCACCGGGATCGCGTACGCCACCGACAGCGCGTTGCACACGTCGATCAGCGGGTGGATGCGCGGCAGCGCCCCCTCCTTGCGCAACCGCCGCAGCAGCGACTCCGCGGCGCACCGGTACTGCGTGGGCTTCAGCCCCATCCGCGCGAACGCCCGCCGCCACGCCCGCACCTCCGCCAGCTCACCCTCCGGCGAGACGGCCAGGCGGGCCAGCGCCGCCCGCTCGTGCTCGGCCACCACGGCGTCCACGGCCTCCCCGCGCACCTCCGTCGCGATCCCGCCCGCCGACAGCACCCCGGGGACCAGCTCCGGGAAGTCCCGCCAGATCTCGCTCGCGTGCCGCACGTACATGTCCTCACCTTTCCCAGGTAGCGAGGTCCGAGTCCCAGGTAACGGGGTCCGAGCGGTTCCCAGGCAGGAGGCCCGAGCGGTCGGATACGGGACCGCGGGCGGCCACGGGTAGTCTCGGCCTGTGCCGACCATCCCACAACCTCTCGACCCGGACGACGACGGCAGCGCCGCGCCCGCCGTGGCCGCCGCGCTCGCCGCGTACGCCGACGGCACGGCCGGTCCCGCCGAGGTCCTCGGCGCCCTGACCGGGGCCCGGCTCCTGGTGCCCGTGGTCGCCCTGCTCACCTCGTCGGAGGTGGGGGAGCACGGGCTGCGCCAGGAGAAGGAGAGCGAGATGGCGCTGCCCAAGCTGGTCGGCAAGGACGGCAGGCAGGCGGTGCTCGCGTTCACCGGCGCCCGCCCGCTGGCCCGGTGGCGGCCCGACGCGCGGCCCATCCAGGCGAGCACGCTGCAGGTCTGCCGGGCCGCCGTGGGCGAGCAGGCCGCCGCCGTCGTCGTGGACGTGGCCGGGCCGGTCACGTTCGTGATCGAGGGGGAGGTGCTGCAGGCGCTGGCCGCCGTCGAGTCGGGCACGCTCGGCACGCTGCCCGGCGTCACCGTGGCCCGCGTCGAGCCCGCCCCCGCCGAGCCCGCCCCCGTCGAGCCGTCCCGCAGGCGCCGCTGGTTCTCCCGCAGGAGCTGACCGTCCCCGAGGCCGGGACCCTGCCGGAACCCGCCTTCGGGACGCCCGCAACGGCCGAACCCCCGCGCCGCGCCGCCCGGCGCACTAGGGTCGCCCCGTGGTAGCACTGGTGGCGCTGCTCGGCCTCCTCGCCGGCCCCTACGTCCGGACCCTGGCCGGAGCCTTCCAGGAGGATCCCGCCGACACCCGCGCCGAGGTGCGCGCCGCCTTCGCCCGGACCCTGCGCACCGTGCCCGTCCCCGCCTGGCCGCCGGCCGTCGAACTGGCCACCGCCGCCGTGGCCGCCCTGGTCGCCTGGCGGGCGGGCCTGCCGTACGTGTTCCTCGCCCTCGCCGGCACGACCCTGGCGATCATCGACTGGCGTACCAGCAGGCTGCCCGACGCGATCACGCTCCCGGCGTACCCGCTGCTGGCCCTCAGCCTGCTGCCGGCGGGAGAGCTGCCGCGCGCGCTGCTCGGCGCGGCGGCGCTGGCCGCCGTCTACGGGGTGCTGTGGTTCGCCAGGCCCGCCGCGATGGGGCTCGGCGACGTCAAACTGGCCGGGCTCATCGGCATGGCCGCCGCCTCGCTCGGCTGGTCCGCGTGGGTCGTGGCCGCCGTGGCCGGCCAGCTCTGCGGCGCCCTGTACGCGCTGGCGCTGCTCGCCACCGGCCGGGCCCGCCGCGACACCCAGTTCCCCCTGGGCCCGTTCATGCTGCTCGGCGCGCTCGCCGCGCTCTGTCTCGGGCTTTGACGTCTCGGCTGGTGAACGCCCGGCCATCCCACTGGGCGGCACGTGGAAGACTTGTACGCATGTTGCGCTGGTTGACCGCCGGAGAGTCTCACGGCCCTGAGCTCGTTGCCATCATGGAAGGCCTGCCGGCCGGGGTCGAGGTGACCACGGCCGCCATCGACGAGGCGCTGCGCCGCCGCCGCCTGGGCTACGGCCGCGGCGCCCGGATGAAGTTCGAGCAGGACGAGGTGACGATCGTCGGCGGCGTCCGCCACGGCCGCACCATGGGCAGCCCGGTCGCCGTCCGCATCGGCAACACCGAGTGGCCGAAGTGGGAGAAGGTCATGGCCGCCGACCCGGTCGACCCCGCCGAGCTGGAGGGGCTGGCCCGCAACGCCCCACGCTCGCGGCCCCGGCCGGGCCACGCCGACCTGGCCGGCATGCAGAAGTACGGCTTCGACGACGCCCGGCAGGTCCTCGACCGGGCCAGCGCCCGCGAGACCGCCGCCCGGGTGGCGCTCGGCGAGGTGGCCAGGCGCTTCCTCAAGCAGGCGCTCGGCGTCGACATCGTCAGCCACGTGGTGTCCATCGGTGCGGCCCGCACGCCGGCCGAGGTCCTGCCCGGCCCCGGCGACCTGGGGCGCGTCGACGCCGACCCCGTCAGGTGCGCCGACCCCGAGGGGAGCGCCGCCATGGTCGAGGTCATCGACAGGGCGCACAAGGATGGCGACACCCTCGGCGGCGTCGTCGAGGTGCTCGCCTACGGCCTGCCGCCCGGCCTGGGCAGCTACACCCACTGGGACCGCCGCCTCGACTCCCGCCTGGCCGGGGCGCTCATGGGCATCCAGGCGATCAAGGGCGTGGCCGTCGGCGACGGGTTCGAGACGGCTCGCCGGCCGGGGTCCCGCGCCCACGACGAGATCGAATACACCGAGGGCGACGGCGTGCGCCGCATCACCAACCGCGCGGGCGGTGTCGAGGGCGGCATGACCAACGGCGAGGTCCTGCGGGTCAGCGCCGCCATGAAGCCCATCTCCACCGTGCCGCGGGCCCTGGCCACGATCGACGTCAAGACCGGTGAGGCGGCCAAGGCCCACCACGAGCGTTCCGACGTCTGCGCCGTCCCCGCGGCCGGCATCGTCGCCGAGGCGATGGTCGCGCTGGTGCTGGCCGACGCGGCGCTGGAGAAGTTCGGCGGCGACTCGGTCGAGGAAGTCGCCCGCAACCTGTCCGGCTACCTGTCCTCGATGGTGATCAAGTGACTGGCGACACGCGGCCCAGGGCCGTGCTCATCGGCCCGCCCGGATCCGGCAAGACGACCCTCGGCCGGCTGCTCGCCGAGCGGCTCGGCGTCGCCTTCCGCGACACCGACGCCGACGTGGAGGCCGTCGCCGGCAAGCCCGTCGCCGACATCTTCGTCGACGAGGGCGAGGCCCGCTTCCGCGAGCTGGAGCTGGCGGCCGTGCGCTCGGCGCTGGCCGAGCACGACGGCGTGCTGTCGCTCGGCGGCGGCGCGGTGCTCAACGAGCAGACGCAGGCGTTGCTGGCCGGTCACCGCGTCGTCTACCTGCAGGTCGGCCTCGCCGCCGCGGTGCAGCGGGTCGGCCTCGCCTCGGCCCGGCCGCTCCTCGTGCTCAACCCGCGCAGCCGGCTGAAGAAGCTCATGGAGGAGCGCCGTCCCGTCTACGAGCGGCTCGCCGTCCTCACCGTGGCCACCGACGACCGTGACCCGGGAGAGCTGGCCGACGAGATCGTGAAGGGACTGCCGGCATGACGGCGCCGACCGCTGCCGGGCCGGCGAGACGACGGAGGGAGCACACGCCATGACGACGGCCGCGACCAGGATCACGGTCACCGGTGACAGCCCGTACGACGTGGTCGTCGGCACGGGCGTGCTCGGTGAGCTGCCCGGGCTGCTCAAACCCGGGGTTCGCACGGTCGCCGTGATCCATCCGGCGAGCCTGCCCGAGATGTCCCGCCCGGTGTGCCAGGCGCTGTCCGACGCCGGCCACGACGTGGTGGCGCTGCCGGTCCCCGACGGCGAGCAGGCCAAGACCGTCGAGGTGGCCGCCCAGCTCTGGTCGGCCCTCGGCCGCTACGGCGTCACCCGCTCCGACGCCGTGGTCGGCGTCGGCGGCGGAGCCACCACCGACCTGGCGGGGTTCGTGGCCGGCACCTGGCTGCGCGGCGTCCAGGTGGTGCTCGTGCCCACCACGCTGCTCGCCATGGTCGACGCCGCGGTCGGCGGCAAGAACGGCATCGACACGCCCGAGGGCAAGAACCTCGTCGGCACGTTCCTGCCGCCCGCCGGAGTGCTGTGCGACCTGGCCACGCTGCCCACGCTGCCGCGCGCCGACTACGTCGCCGGGCTGGCCGAGATCATCAAGGGCGGCTTCATCGCCGACCCGGAGATCCTCGCCCTGGTCGAGGCCGACCCCGAGGCCGCCACCCGGCCCGACGGCCGGCACACCCGTGAGCTCATCGAACGCAAGGTCCGCGTCAAGGCCGACGTCGTCGGCGCCGACCTGCGCGAGGCCGGGCTGCGCGAGATCCTCAACTACGGTCACACGCTCGCCCACGCCATCGAACGTGCCGAGCACTACCAGATGCGCCACGGCGAGGCCGTCGCCATCGGCATGGTCTACGCCGCCGAGCTGTCCCGTCTCGACGGGCGCATCGGCGCCGACCTGGTTCAGCGCACCCGCTCCATCCTCACCTCCGTCGGCCTGCCCACCGCCTACCGCGCCGACGCCTGGCCGCAGCTGCGCGACCACATGCGGCTCGACAAGAAGAACCGCGGGGCCAAGCAGCGTTTCGTCGTCCTCGACGACCTCGCCCGGCCGAGCCGTCTCGAAGACCCGGCCGAGGACCTGCTGGAGGCGGCCTACCGGGAGATCTCCCGATGATCCCCGCCCCGCGGCCGGCGGGCACCCGTCACCCCGACAGCAGAGGCGGCGGCTCGTGACCCGTCACTACCGTTCCTTCGTGGCCCTCGGCGACAGCTTCACCGAAGGCCTGAACGACCCCGGCGCGAACGGCCACTACCGCGGTTGGGCGGACAGGGTGGCAGAGCGCCTCGCGGCCGACGACCCTGCGTTCCGCTACGCCAACCTGGCCGTGCGCGGCAGGCTGCTCGACCAGATCGTCACCGAGCAGGTGCCGCTCGCCGTCGACATGGCGCCCGACCTGGTGAGCCTGTGCGCCGGCGGCAACGACCTGCTCCGGCCCGGCAGCGACCCCGACGTGATGGCCAAGACGCTCGCCCGGGCCGTGCGTGAGGTGCGCGCCTGCGGGGCCGACGTGCTGCTGTTCAGCGGCGTCGACCCGCGTGACACCCCGCTCATGCGGCGGCTGCGCGGCCGCTTCGCCATCTACTACCTGCACATCCGCTCCATCGCCGACCTGTACGGCTGTCACCTGATCGACCTGTGGTCGATGCAGCCGCTCCGCGACTGGCGCGCCTGGAGCGACGACCGGCTGCACATGAACGAGGACGGCCACCGCCTCGTCGCCGCCCGGGTCCTCGACGTGCTGGGGGTGCCGTTCGACGACTGGCGCAGGGAGTGGCCGCAGCGCGAGGTCGACCCGCGGGCCAGGCGCCGCGAGGACACCCAGTGGCTTCGGGAGCACCTGGTGCCGTGGGTGGCCCGCCGTCTCCGTGGCACGTCCTCCGGCGACGGCCTCGACCCCAAGCGTCCCGACCTGGCGCCCTGGACCTCCTGAGCGCTCCGGCTCCGCCCGGAGCCCCGCCCCGGCCCACGGCGCCGGCCCGGCGACGGGCACGGAGGCGTACTCCGGCGTTCGCGTGTCCGCTGTCAGCGACCGGACGGGTCGGAGGCGACGGCATCGGCGGTGAGCTTGCCATCCGTCATGGTCAGCACCGTGTCGACCAGGGCCAGGGTCGCCAGATCATGCGTCACCATGACGGTCGCCAGCTTGTGCCGTCTGGTCAGATCGGCCAGCAGGGAGACGATCCGGGAGCCGCGTTCATGGTCGAGCGCGCTGGTGGGCTCGTCGATCAGCAGCACGTCGGGGGCGTTCATCAGCGCGCGGGCGATGTTGACCCGCTGGCGTTCGCCGCCGGAGAGCTGGTGCGGGCGTTTGCCTTCCTTGCCCCCGAGGTCCACGGCCAGCAGCAGCTCGCGGGCGCGGGCGCTCGCGGCCCGTGGCGAGCCCCCGGCGAGGTGTGCCATGACCAGCAGTTGGTCGAGGACGGTGAGGGAGGGGAGCAGGTTGGGCTGCTGGAAGACGATGCCGATGTGGTCGCGGCGGATCCTGGTCCGGGCCGCCTGGCCGGCCTGGGAGACGTCCTGCCCGGCGACGCGGACGGACCCGGAGGCGGGCCTGATCAGCGTGGCGGCGACGGCGAGCAGGCTCGACTTGCCCGAGCCCGAGGGGCCCACGACAGAGGCGAACTCCCCCGGGCCGACGGTGAGGTCCACGTGGTCGAGCGCGGTCAGGGTGCGCTCCCCGTCAGGGTAGGTCAACACGACGTCGGTGAGTTCGAGGGTCATCGGGCGGCTCCCAGAGCGGTCAGCGGGTCGACAGAGGTGATCTTCCGTACGGCCAGCGCGGCACCGCCGGCGCCGAGCAGGATCATCACGGTCACCGGAACGACGGTCGTGGCCGGTGACAACACGAACGGGACGGTGTCCCGGGCCAGCGCGCCGAGCCCGGCGCCCAGCGCGCCCCCGATGCCCGATCCCGCGAGCAGCACGATGACGGCCCCGGCGAGCGCGTCGCGCAGCAGGTAACCGGTGCTCGCGCCGAGGGCCTTCAGGACGGCGACGTCGCCGCGGCGCTGGATCGTCCAGACGGTGAAGAAGGCGCCGATGACGAGCGCGGAGATCGCGAACAGCAGGCCGCGCATGAGCTGGAGAGAGCCGTTCTCGGAGGAGAAGGAGCCGATCGCGGCGGGCGCCTGCGACAGCGGCACCACCATGGTGCCCGACCGGGCGCCGGCCGCGGCGAGGTCGGGCGTGCCGCCGGTGCGTAGCGCGAGGACGGTCGCCACGGTGTCGGCGCCGCTCTGGCGCCCCATCGGCTCCCAGTCGTCGATGCTGATCCACGCGACCGGGGCGTGGCTGTAGGAAGCCTCGCCACCGGTCGCGGCGACGGTGAACTCGCGGCCGGCGATCCGCACGGTGGCGCCGGTCGTGAGGCCGGTGTCGGCGGCGAGCGCGGCCGACAGCACCACCTTGCCCGCGGCGGCCGGCTCCGGGGCGAGCGCGCCGCCCGGCTGGACGCCGAACAGGGCGACCGCCGCACTGCGGTCGTCACTGCGGTCGTCACCGTGGTCGTCACCGTGGTCGTCACCGTAGGCGAGCCGCCCCATGGACACCCCGAGCCGCTCGGCGGTGACTCCGTCGACCTGCCGCCATTCCCGCCAGGTCTGCACGGTGATGCGGCTGTCGGAGAAGGCGGGCTTGTCCCCGCTGTCGAAGACGATGTGGTCGGCGGGCAGGTTCTCCACCGCCGAGACGTTCTCCCGGGCCAGTCCGGCGGTCAGGCCGGACAACATGGTCACCAGCAGGGTGATGAGGAGGACGACAGCGCCCATGAGGGCGAAGCGTCCTTTCGCGAAGCGCAGGTCTCTCAGCGCCACGAACACGGCGCAACCCCCTTGTGGACGGAGCCGATCCCAGACAGCCGATCCCAGACAGCCGAACACGGGAGGCTGAATCGGGCGGCCGATACGGGCGGCCGATACGGACGGCTCCAGCCTGGGTGCCCCCGGCCTCCCCGCGCGTCGTGCGAGCGGGCCGCCCCGAATACACCTTTCGAACGACGCGACCGCCGAACGCCGTCACATACGGTGAGCCGGACATGATGAACCATCCGTTCCCGCCCGCGCTGCTGCTGCTCCGCTGGGCCATTCACGGCACGTTCGCCATCCTGCTGGTGATCGCGGTCGTCGGCGTCGGCAGGCAGGAGCACGTCGGGCTCGCGCTGGGCGGCCTGCTCCTGGGGGTCCTCTACGCGGCCGGCATCCTCATCGAGGGATGGCTGACGCGCCTGCGGCCGGCACACCTGTGGCCGTCGCGCCTGTGGCTGCTGGCGATCACGCTCGGCTGGGCGGCGCTCGCCCTGTCCGGACCGCAGTTCGTCTGGCTGGCCTTCCCCCTCTTCTTCGCCTGCCTGCACCTGCTGCCGTTGGCGATCGCGCTGCCCGGGGTGGCCGTGCTGACCGTGGCCGCCATCGCGGCGGCGGGCTGGCACGCGGGCGGCATATCCGCCGCCCAGATCATCGGCCCGACCATCGGCGCGGCCGTGGCCACGCTCATGGCGCTGGTCTACAAGGCGCTGCACGCCGAGAGCGAGGAACGCCGCCGGCTCATCGACGATCTGGTCAGCACCCGGGGCAGACTCGTGGAAGCCGAACGCGACGCAGCCCGGCTGGCCGAGCGCGAGCGCCTGGCCCGCGAGATCCACGACGTCCTGGCCCAGGGCATGTCCAGCATCATCCTGCTGCTGCGCGCCGCCCGCCGTGACCTGGCCGGCGAGCCGGAAGCGGCCGAGCGACGCATCGCCGAGGCCGAGCGCGCCGCGCAGGAGAACCTGGAGGAGGCGCGCAGCTTCGTCCGGGCCCTGGCCCCGCCCGCCCTGCGGCAGTCCTCGCTGGCCGCCGCGCTGCGCATGGTCGGTGAGTCGATCTCGGCCGCCGCCGCGACCCAGGTGCGTTTCGAGGTGTCGGGCACGCCGGTCGCGCTGCCCGCGGACTACGACGTGGCGTTGCTGCGCATCGCACAGGGCGCCCTGGGCAACGTCAGCCGCCATGCGGGGGCCGAACGCGCCGGCGTCACGCTCACCTTTCTGGACGACATGGTCGTGCTGGACGTGTACGACGATGGCCGCGGGTTCGACCCCCGGTGTCCCTCCGGTCCGACGGCCGGAACCGGATACGGGCTGCTGGCCATGCGTGACCGCGTGTCCGCCCTGGGCGGCACCCTCACCGTCGAGTCGGTCCCCGGTGAAGGCACCGCCATCGCGGCCACGCTGCCGTTGCCCGCCAGGGAGGTGCGATGATCCGCATCGTCCTGGTGGACGACCACCCCGTGGTGCGCTCCGGCCTGCGTGCCATGCTGGCCGGCCAGCCCGACTTCCACCTGGCCGGTGAGGCCGCCACCGGGGAGGAGGGTGTCGAGCTGGCCCGCGAGGTCGCGCCCGACGTGGTCCTGATGGACCTCCAGCTCGGACCGGGCATCCACGGCAGCGAGGCGACGCGCCGGATCGTGGCTCTCGGCGGCCCCCGGGTGCTGGTGCTGACCACGTTCGACACGGACGCCGACATCGTGGCCGCGATCGAGGCGGGCGCCACGGGCTATCTCCTCAAGGACGCCCCGTCAGGCGAGCTGCACGCCGCCATCCGCTCGGCCGCGATCGGCGACAGCGCGCTGGCGCCCAGCGTCGCCACGCGGTTGCTGGGCCGCGTCCGGACACCTGAGACGACCTTGACGCCTCGCGAGCTGGAGGTGCTCGGCCACGTCGCCGCCGGCCTGTCCAACCGGCAGATCAGCAAGGCTCTCTTCCTCAGCGAGACCACGGTGAAGACGCACCTCGTCCGCATCTACGCCAAACTCGACGTCGACTCGCGCACCGCCGCCACCGCCGCCGCCACCAAGAAGGGCCTCATCCGCCCCCTGTGACCTCGGCTCCGCCTTGTCTCCGGAGCCTGCGGGTGCGGCGATCACGGGGCGGGACGGCCGAGCGGACCGGCGGGAGGCGCCCACAGGGGAGGCGCCCACATGGCGAGGCGTCTGGAGTGTGGCGTGCGGCTCAGCCTTCGGTGGCGAGGCGTCTGAGCGCGGCGCGGGGGATCGCCGGGTCGGTGGTGCGCCAGAACGGCGGCAGCGAGCCCAGCAGGAATCCGCTGTAGCGGGCCGTCGCAAGGCGGGGGTCGAGGACCGCGATGACGCCCTTGTCGTGCTGGGAGCGCAGCAGGCGGCCGGTGCCCTGGGCGAGCAGGAGCGCCGCGTGGGTGGCGGCGACCGTCATGAAGCCGTTGCCGCCCTTGGCCGCCACGTGACGCTGCCGGGCCGAGGTGAGCGGGTCGTCGGGACGCGGGAACGGCACCCGGTCGATGATGACCAGTCGCAGCGACGGGCCGGGCACGTCGACGCCCTGCCACAGCGACAGCGTGCCGAACAGACAGGTCGGCTCGTCCTCGGCGAACTGCTTGACGAGCAGCATGGTCGAGTCGTCGCCCTGGCACAGCAGCGGCACGTCGAGGCGGTCGCGCAGCGCCTCGGTGGCGGCCTTGGCTGCCCGCATCGAGGAGAACAGGCCGAGCGCGCGCCCGCCCGCCGCCTCGATCAGCTCGGCGATCTCGTCGACGTACTGCTCGGGCAGGCCGTCGCGGCCCGGCTGGGGCAGGTGCTTGGCGACGTAGAGGATGCCGGCGCGGGGGTGGTCGAACGGGGAGCCGACGTCGATGCCCTGCCAGCCGCGCGCCTTGCCGGGCCCCTCCGCGGACCCGCTGGCGGGGGAGGGGCCGGGGCCGGGTGCGGCGCCCAGGCCCCACTGGCGGGCCATGCCGTCGAACGTGCCGCCGAGGGCGAGCGTGGCGGAGGTCAGCACGACCGTGCGGTCGCCGAACAGCCGGTCGCGCAGCATGCCGCCGACGTTGAGCGGGGCGACGCGCAGCGCGGGCGGGCGGCGGTCGGTGGCGGCGTCGAGCCAGACCACCTCGGCCCGGTCGGCCTCCGAGGCGTGCCCGTAGGCCTCCAGCATGCGCACCGCGGTGTCGTGCACCTCGTCCAGCGCGGTGAACGCCGCCTTGCGCTGCCCGGCCTTGTCGGGGTCGTCGCGGTCGGCGCCGCGCGGCCCGAGTGCGGTGAGGCAGCGGGCCGCGGAGTCGCGGACCAGCGCCAGCGTCAGCGCGAGGACCTCGGGCAGCTCGTCGACCCGGCCCGCCGGGGCGGCGGCCAGCAGCGCCTTGAGGTCCTCGCCGGCCTCCTGCAACTGGTCGGCGATGGGCTGCTCGATCAGCCGGGCCACCCGTCGCACGGCCAGCGACACGGACGTCTCCGACAGCTCGCCGGTCACCACCGAGGTCACCCGGTCGACCAGCTCGTGGGCCTCGTCGACGACCACCATGTCGTGCTCGGGCAGCACCGGCAGGTCGCCCATCGCGTCGATGGCCAGCAGCGCGTGGTTGGTGACGACCACGTCCACCTCGCCGGCCTTGGCCCGGGCCAGCTCGGCGAAGCACTCGGCGCCGCTCGGGCAGCGGCTGGCGCCCAGGCACTCCTGGGCGCTCACCGAGAACTGCCGCCACGCCTGCTCGCTGACCCCCGGCACGAGCTCGTCGCGGTCGCCGGTCTCGGTCTCCTCGGCCCACTCCTGGATGCGCTGGACCATCCGGCCGGTGGCGCTGACCTCGCGCGGGTCGAACAACTGGTCCTGCTCGTCCTCCTCCGGCCAGCCCGCCGTCGCCTTGTAGCGGCACAGGTAGTTGCGCCGGCCCTTGAGGATGGCGTACGTGGGCTCGTGCGGCAGCTCCTTGGCCAGCGCCTCCGACAGCCGGGGCAGGTCGCGGTCGACGAGCTGGCGCTGCAGGGCGATCGTGGCCGTGGAGACCACCACGGGCGTGTCGGACTCCATGGCGTGGCGGATCGAGGGCACGAGGTAGGCGAGCGACTTGCCCGTGCCCGTGCCCGCCTGGACGGCGAGGTGCTCCTCGCTGTCGATGGCCCGCTGCACGGCCTGGACCATCGTGATCTGGCCCTGCCGCTCGCTCCCTCCGAGAGCGTTGACCGCGATGCTGAGCAGTTCGTCGACTGGCGGGAGATGGGAGTCCGGCACGGAGGTAAACGGTACCCGCATTCGGGGGCGCGCCGCGCCGGACATCCACAGGCGGGGCGTCCGGAGCGCGCTCGTCCACAGGCGCCGGGTTCCACGGCGCGGGCCACAGCGCGGTGTGATGGTGTGGACGCATCCCGTGGTTCGCGGAGTCGTTCGGCGGTGTGCGTGGCACACTGAACGATCGGGACTCCGGCTGGCATCGCATAGAGTGACGGCAGGGGTTCCCGATGGGGGTGGGAAGTCCGGTTAGGTAGGGTTTTCCGGGGTTGAGTGGACGAATAAAGGCTGGTTAAAGCAGTATGTCTGCCATGTCGGAAGTTGTCCCGTTGCCGTCGTTCGGTGAAGTGTTCTTCGATGCCCGAGGTCAGGAGCGGTGCCTCCGGGTGACGTGGCACGAGGGCACACTGGTCCTCAGTCTGTGGCGGGGAGAGATGTGCACCGCCAGCTTCCGCATGCCGATGGACGACGTCGGCCGCCTGCTCGACACCCTCGACGACGGCTACGCGGAGGCGACGGGCGAGCAGCCCGCGGTGCCCGCGCACGATCCGGGCACCGAGGTCATCCCGGGCACCGGCCAGTACCAGCGCCCGCCCCAGCCCGTGTCCCAGCCCGTGTCCCAGCCGGTTCAGCAGCCCATGCCGCAGGCGCAGCACTCCGACGAGCGCCCCACCGCGACGCTCTCGCCCAACGATGTGCTGGTGGCCAGGGGCACGCCCGCCCCTGACAAGCCGGCCCCGCAGGACAAGCTGGTGGCCTCCTACAGCGAGACCACGCCGCCGCGCGGCACCCCGGCCCCCCAGCAGCCGCCCCCGTACCCCGAGCGCGACCCGTTCACCGGCCCGCAGTACACCGACCCGGGCGCCGGCCAGTCCTACGGCGGCTCCTCCTATCGCGACCCGGGCCGAGCCGATCCCTTCACCGGGCCCCAGTACGTCGACGAGGCCACCCCCACCGGCCCGCAGTACAGCCTGGACCCCGACCCCTTCTCCGGTCCGCACCAGGTGGCCGCCTCCGGCGAGCGCGGCTACCAGCTCCGGCCGGCGCCGCTGTCCACCGACCCGCTCGGTTTCCCGTCGCAGGCCGCCGACCCGCTCGGCACGCCCCGCCGCGAGCCCAGGGGCGAGCCCCGCCAGGAGCGTTACGCCACGTCCGACTCCGGCTACCAGCAGAGCGCGGGGACGGCCGGCCTGGGCACCCCGATGCACGGCATTCCCGGCGCGGGCCGCCGCCGCGACGCCGCCCCGCCGCCCCCGTCCCACGACCGCTACCCGAGCCAGGACACCTATGCCGGTCAGGACCCTTACGCAGGTCAGGACACCTACGCCGGTCAGGAGACGTACTCCAGCCTGGACACCCCCTACCCCGACGCCTACCGGAGCGCCGACGGCTACTCCGGCCAGGACACGTACCCCGGCCAGGACGCCTACCCGCCGCCCCGCCAGAGCCCGGCCAATCCGGTCGACCCGCTGCTGGCCCTGAGCGAGCCCGGCCCTCCGCACCCGCAGCATCCCCAGCAGGACGCCACGCCGCTGTCCCGCCCCTACGTCGCCGGCGACTCGATGTTCTCCACCGGCGAACGGCTGCACCCCGAGGAGCGGTACGACGACCGCCGCTACGACGAACGGCCCTACGGGGAGGCGCAGTACGACCGCCGCTACGACGAGCGCGGCTACGACGACAGGGGCGAGCGCCGGGACTGGTGACCGGCCGCCGGGGCTGGCGGACCGGTCTCTGGGGCTGGTGACCCGCCGCCGGGCCACCCCGGCGGGCGCGGGCATCGGCCTGGGCGGGGTCCCGGCGGACCAGACGGCATGGTGACTCCTCCGCTCCCTGAAGGGAGCGGCTTCTCGCTAAGCCGCTTGGGCGGCCTGGCGAAGGGCAAGCCCTGCCCTGCGGATGTTGGTCGCCGCGTTCACGTCGGCGTGCGCGGTGTGCCCGCACGCCGTGCAGGCGAACGCGGCCTGGGTGAGGCGGTTGTCCTTCGCGCAGTGCCCGCAGCGGGCGCAGGTGCGGGAGGTGTTGCGGGGATCGACTGCGATCAGCTCTCGACCGGCGCTTTCAGCCTTGTGCGCGAGGATCGTCAGGAACACCCCCCAACCCGCGTCGAGAATCGAACGGTTGAGACCGGCCTTGGCGGCGACGTTACGACCGGGCGCGTCGATCGTGCCGGACGCCGAGCGCGTCATGTTCGCGATCCGCAGGTCCTCGTGCACGATCACGTCGTAGCCGCCGACCAACGCCAAGGCGGCCTTGTGCGCGCGGTCGATCCGCTGGCGGCGGACCTTGGCGTGCAACGCCGCCACCCGGGCGACCGCCTTACGCCGGCGCTTGGACCCGCGCTTCTTCCTGGCGAGATCGCGCTGGGCCGATGCCAGACGGCCGGCGCAGGCGGCCAGGTGCCGCCGGTTGTCGATGTGATGGCCGTCGCTGGTCGTGACCAGCGAGGCGACACCCAGGTCGACCCCGGCGACCACACCCGTGGCGGGCAGCGGCTGCGCGGGCACCTCGTCACACGACAACACCACGTACCAGCGCGAGCCCTCGCGCTTGACGCTGATCGTCTTCACCCGGCCCTTCACGGCCCGGTGCTGGTGCACCCGGACGTGGCCGACGCCCTGAAGGCGCACGAACGTGGCGGCCGGATGCTCGGGTTGGGAGTCCCACCGGCAGCCGTCGCCGTCCTTCGGCCACTGCACCGTGTCGAACCAGCCCCGCCCCTTGAAACGCGGGAACCCGGGCGTGCGCCCGGCCTTGACGCGGTCGAAGAACGCCCGGAACGCCTTGTCGAGCCGTCGCAGCGTGGCCTGCTGGGAGGAGAACGACCACCGGCCCGCACCCTCCCGATCGTCGGCGCGGATGTGCTTCAGCTCCGCCGACTGATCGCCGTACCGGACCGTGACACCCGCCTTGGCGTAGGCGGTGCGCCGGTGCTCCAACGCGGCGTTGTACAGGCTTCGGTGGTCGTCCAGGCATGCTGTAAGGGCGGCGGCCTGCCTGCTGGTGGGGCGCAGCAGGAACTTGTAGGACCTACGCACGAACACTCGCCCTGGGCGCCCGCTCGTCCTGAGTGTCGATGTGACGCCGCACCGTCCCGGCGGACACGGCGCCGACGGCGGCCACAAAGCAGGACCGCGACCACAGCGTGGGCAACTGGGAGCGAAGGTGTGCGCATTCGGCGCGCAGGTGGTGGGAGGTGAAACCCTTGAACTGGTTGGCCACATACGACGGCGAGTTCTCCGGGTGCGGCTCGACGAACAGGTGTACGCGGTCGGGCATCACCTCAAGCGCCACGATCTGCCACCCGTGCTCGTCGGCCCTGGCGTGGATCAACTCCTCCAGGCGGGCCTTCACCCGCCCGCCAAGCACCGGGCGGCGGCACTTCGGACACCACACCACGTGGTACCCGAGGTCGTACGCCGCGCCGGGGGAGGGGCGCACCTGACGAGTCACCCGATCAATATGACAGCGTCGCACAACCAGTGCGTGGTGAACGGAGGTGTCTGATGCGCGGACCTGACAGATCAGGGCACACTCGTGCCTTGGCAGCAGTCCCGCTCCCGATTCCCCCGGCGACTGAAGCTGCCGGGGGAATCGGGAGGTTCTGATGGAATCCATCGCGCCGTCCGCAAACCGGGAGGAAAGCCCGTGAATCCGACAACCGGCTTGCAGTTGCTGCTGGTCGCGGGTGGGGCGATAGCCGTCGCCGCCGTGGCTCGCCGCCGGGGCTGGTCCGCTCCGCTGTTGCTCGTCGCCGCCGGACTGCTGGCCTCGCCCCTGGTGCCCCCCGTGCCGCTCGAACCCGAGCTGGTGCTGTACGTGTTCCTGCCACCCTTGCTGTACTCGGCCGCGCTCGACAGCTCCTACCTGCGGCTGCGGGACGTCAGGCGGCACGTGGCGCTGCTGTCGGTGGGGCTGGTCCTGGCCACGATGGTCGTCGTCGGTCTCGTCGTCCACCTGATGCTGCCCGAGTTGCCGCTGGCGGCGGCGTTCGCGCTGGGCGCCATCATCGCGCCGCCGGACGCCGTGGCGGCGGTGGCGGTCGGGCGCAGGCTCGGCCTGCCGCGCCGGCCGCTGACCATCCTCATCGGCGAGAGCCTGTTCAACGACGCCACCGCCCTGACCGCCTACCGGGTGGCGATCGGGGCGGCCGTCGGCGGCACGGTGGACCTGCTCGACGCGGTCGGCGAGTTCGTCTACGCGGCGACCGTCGGCGTGGCCGTCGGGCTGGCGCTGGCGTTCGCGTCCGCCTGGCTGTTCCGGCGCACGCGCGACTCGCTCGTCGAGAACACGCTCATGCTGCTGATCCCGTTCGCCGCCTACCTGACGGCCGAGTCGGTACACGCCTCGGGCGTGATCTCGGTGGTCATCGTCGGCCTCTGCCTGGGCCACCAGATGCACCTGCGGGGGTTCGGCACGCGGCTGGTGTCCACGTCGGTGTGGAAGGTCGCCGACTTCTTCCTGGAGACGATCGTCTTCGCGCTGATCGGGCTGCAGCTCAGCACGGTGGTCGAGGGGATCGACGGCTACCGCCCGTGGGAGGTGGCCCTCTACGCGCTGGTGGTCTTCCTGGTCACCGTGCTGGTGAGGTTCGTCTGGGTCTTCCCGACGGGGTACCTGCTGCGGCTGCTCGGGCGGGGTCAGCCGCCGCCCACGCCCGCGCACATGACGGTCGTGAGCTGGGCCGGGATGCGCGGCGTGGTGTCGCTGGCAGCCGCGTTCGCCATTCCCGAGAGCGTCGAGGGCCGGCCGATGCTGCTCTTCCTCACCTTCACCACCGTGATCGCCACGCTGCTCGTCCAGGGCCTGTCGTTCCCCGCCCTGATCAGGAGGCTCGGCGTCTCCAGCGAGCACGAACGCTACGAGGACGCGCTCGCCGAGGCCAACGCCCAGCAGGCCGCGCTCAGTGCCGGGCTCGAAGCGCTGGACCGGCTGACCGAGTCGGAGGGCGAGCCGGACGAGATCCGCAGGCAGGTCATCGACCAGCTCCGCGAGAAGTCGTGGCGGCGCTCGCTCGGCGCGTGGGAACGGCTGGGCGGCGGCACCGGCCAGAACGGCGCGGAGACGCCCAGCGCCCTCTACCGGCGGTTGCGCCGGGACATGCTCCAGGCCGAGCGCGAGGTCTTCGTCCGCCTGCGCGACGAGCGGCGTCTCGACGACGAGGTGATGCGCGAGGTGATGGCCCAGCTCGACTTCGAGGAGGCCATCCTCGAACGCTGAGGTCCTCGAACGCTGAGGTCCTCGAACGCTGAGGTCCTCGAACGCTGAGGTCCTCGTACGCCGGGGTCAGCCCATCGCGTTGTCGACGTAGCACCAG
The DNA here is from genome assembly GCF_043204415.1 of Nonomuraea sp. NPDC047897. Taxonomy (NCBI): domain Bacteria; kingdom Bacillati; phylum Actinomycetota; class Actinomycetes; order Streptosporangiales; family Streptosporangiaceae; genus Nonomuraea; species Nonomuraea sp. NPDC047897. The sequence continues at coordinate 170,281 of NZ_JBIDCC010000002.1, forward strand.
CGCCACTGCTCGCCGGGCTCGTACGACTGGATCACTGGGTGGGCGACCTCGTGGAAGTGCCGGGTCGCGTGCTTGTTGGGCGAGGAGTCACAGCAGCCGATGTGCCCGCAGGTGAGGCAGCGGCGCAGGTGCACCCATGGGCTGCCGATGGCCAGGCACTCCTCGCACCCCTCGGGGGTGCGGGGGGACGGATCGGTGGCGCTGGAAAGATGCTCACAAATTGCCATAGGGGAAATCCTAGAACTAGAACCGCATTCCAATTCGGCGACGCCTCTTGCTGATCGGCGGGGTCGCGGTCCAGATTGTGAGCACACGGGGAGTGACGTACACCACAATCCCGGGGAGCCGGCTTGCTGGAGGTCCGCAATCTCGAGGTCGTCTACGACGATGTGATGCTCGTGCTGCGGGGCGTCAGCCTCGTGGTCCGCCCTGGCTCGATCGTCGCCCTGCTCGGCGCCAACGGCGCGGGCAAGACCACGCTGTTACGTGCCCTGTCGGGCCTGCTCGACGTGCACGACGGAAAGATCACCAAAGGCTCTGTCACCCTTGAGGGCGAGCCCGTCCACCATCTCAGACCCGCGCAGATCGTCCGGCGCGGCATCAGTCAGGTCATGGAGGGCCGCCGCATCCTGGCCGAGCTGACCGTCGAGGAGAACCTCAGGGTCGGCGGCCACACCGAGCGCGTCTCCCATCTCGACCGCGTCTACGACCTGTTCCCGCTCCTGCGCGAGCGGCGGGCGAACGTGGCCGGCTACCTGTCGGGAGGCGAGCAGCAGATGCTCGCCGTCGGCCGCGCCCTCATGGCCGGCCCGCGCTACCTGCTGCTCGACGAGCCCAGCCTGGGGCTCGCCCCCGCGCTGGTCACGCAGATCCGCGACCTGGTCGTCGAGATCAACCGGCAGGGCACCACCGTCCTGCTCGTCGAGCAGAACGCCACCATGGCGCTGTCCATCGCCGACCACGGCTACGTCATGGAGACCGGCAAGATCGTCATGGACCGGCCGTCGGGAGAGCTGCTGGCCGACGAGGACATCAAGGAGTTCTACCTCGGGACCGTCCGGTCCTTCCGCGAGGTCAAGCACTACAAGCGGAGGAAGCGGTGGCTGTCGTGAACACCGGGCCGGCCGCGCCGGTCCTGCGGGTCGAGGACGTGCACCTCAGCTTCGCCGGGGTCAAGGCCATCGACGGCGTCACCTTCGACGTGGGCCCCGCCGAGCTGCTGGCGATCATCGGGCCGAACGGCGCCGGCAAGACGTCGATCTTCAACGTGCTGTCGGGCGTCTACCGGCCGCAGCGCGGCCGGGTCACCTTCCTCGGCGAGGACCTGCTCGCCGGGCGGCCGCCCGAGATCGCCGCGATGGGCCTGGCCAGGACCTTCCAGAACGTGGAGCTGTTCCACAACCTCACCGTCCTGGACAACCTCATGCTCGGCCGCCACCACCACTTCCGCTACGGCGCGCTCGCCGCCGTCCTGTGGTACGGCCGGGCCAGGCGGGCCGAACTGGCCGCCCGCGCCCGGATCGAGGAGATCATCGACTTCCTGGAGCTGGAGCCCTGGCGGCGTCACCCGGTGCGGCTGCTGCCGTACGGCGTCCAGAAACGGGTCGAGCTGGGCCGGGCGCTGGCGATGGAGCCCCGGCTGCTCCTGCTGGACGAGCCGGTCGCCGGCATGAACCTGGAGGAGACGGAGGACATGGCCAGGTTCGTCCTGGACATCCGCGACGAGCTGGGCATCCCGATGGTGCTCGTCGAGCACGACATGGGCCTGGTCATGGACCTGGCCGACCGGGTGCTGGTGCTGGACTTCGGCCGGCCCGTCGCGCTGGGCGCCCCGGCCGAGGTGCAGCGCGACCCCGAGGTGATCCGGGCGTACCTGGGAGGGGCGGCATGACGGCGACCATCGGCGAGCGGAACGCGGCCGGTCTGACCACCATCGTCACCCGGGTGCGCGAGCGCGCCCGGGCCGCCCCCGGCGCCGTCGCCATGCGGCACAAGGACCTCGGCATCTGGCGGGAGGTCACCTGGGGCGCCTACTGGGAACGCGCCGAGCTGGTCGCCCACGCGCTGCTCGCGCTCGGCGTCGAGCCCGGCGACCGGATCGCGGTTCACTCCGAGAACCGGCCCGAATGGCTCTACACCGACCTCGGCGCCGTCGCCGTCCGCGCCGTCACGGTCGGCCTCTACCCCACGAGCCCGGCCGCCGAGGTCGCCCACCTGCTCGCCGACTCCGGCGCGACGATCCTGCTCGCCGAGGACCAGGAACAGGTGGACAAGGCGCTGGCCGTCGCCGCGGACTGCCCCGGCCTGCGGCACATCGTCCACCTGGAGCCGCGCGGCATCCGCGGCCGCTACACCGACCCGCGGCTGCTGGCCTGGCCCGACCTGCTCACCCTGGGCGAGCGGCACCGCGCCGAGCACCCGGACGCCGTCGAACGGCGGATGGCCGCCGCCGAGCCCGGCGACGTGATGACGCTCATCTACACCTCGGGCACCACGGGCCCGCCCAAAGGGGTGATGCTGACCGTCCGCAACGTCGAGTTCGCCGTCGAGACGCTGGTGACCGGCGGCGGGTTCACCTCGCCGCCGCCGTCCGAGCGGGACCTGGCGCTGTCGTACCTGCCGCTGTGCCACGTCGCCGAGCGGGCGTTCACCGTGTGGTTCAACGCGGCGGCCGGCGTGCAGGTGAACTTCGCCGAGTCCCTCGACACCGTCCAGGCCAACCTGCGCGAGGTGCAGCCGACGATCCTGTTCGGCGTGCCGCGCATGTGGGAGAAGGTGCTCGCCCAGGTGGACATCAGGCGCGAGTCCGCCACCCCGGTCAAGCGGGCGCTGACCCGGTTCTGGCTGCGGGTGGCCGACCGCGTCGGCGACACGCTGGTGCGCACCGGTGGCCGGCACACCGCCGCCACCCGCCTGCTCTACGCCGCCGGCTGGTTCTGCTGCTACCGGGCGCTGCGCGAGCGGCTCGGCATGCGCCGCGTCCGCTACGCGGCCTCCGGCGCCGCTCCGATCGCCCCCGCCGTGCTCAAGTTCTACATGGGGATCGGCATCCCCATGCACGAGGTGTACGGGATGAGCGAGAACACCGCCGTCGCCACCGCCAACCGGCCCGGCCGGGTCCGCCTGGGCACGGTCGGCGAGCCGCACCCCGGCGTCGAGCTGCGCATCGACGAGACCACGGGCGAGATCATGACCCGGCATCCGGGCACGTTCGCCGGCTACTGGGGCAACCCGCGAGCCACGGCCGACGTCCTCGACCCGGACGGCTGGCTGCACACCGGAGACGTCGGCGAGTGGGTGGACGGCACGCACGTCCGCATCACCGACCGGATGAAGGACATCATCATCACCGCCGGCGGCAAGAACGTCGCCCCCAGCGAGATCGAGAACGCGCTCAAGGCGTCGCCGTACGTCAAGGAGGCCGTCGTCGTCGGTGACCAGCGCCCCTACCTCGTCGCGCTCATCGGCGTCGAACCCGACACGGTGGGGGAGTGGGCCCGGCGGCGCGGCATCACCTACACCACCTACCGCGACCTTTCGGGCAAACCTGAGGTCCGGGAGCTGGTCCAGGGCGTCGTGGACGAGGTGAACTCCCGCTTCGCCCGCGTCGAGCAGGTCAAACGCTTCGCGTTCCTGCCCAAGGAGCTCGACCACGAGGACGGCGAGCTGACCGCCACCCAGAAGGTCAGGCGCTCCGCCGTCGCCAGGCTGTTCGAGGACCTCGTCGAAGGGATGTACGCGCGGTGAAGGCGCTGCTGGAAACGGTCATCAGGGGGCTGGGCAACGGCTCGGTCTACGCGCTGCTGGCGCTCGGATTCGTGATCATCTACAAGGCGACCCGCGTGATCAGCTTCGCCCAGCCCGCCCTCATGCTGGCCGGCGCGGTCGCGGTCAGCTACCTGGCGGAGGTGACCGGCTTCTACACCGCCGTGCTGCTGGCCGGGCTGCTCATCGCCGGGGTGGCCCTGGCCGTCGAGCGGGTCGCGATCCGGCCCATGGTGGGGCGGCCGGTGTTCGTGGTGGCGATCATCACGCTCGGCGTCGACATCGTCGTCCGCGTCGTGGTGAACGCCTTCATCGGCAGGGACGTGCGGCAGGTGGGCGACCCGTGGGGGTTCGACCAGGTCACGCTCGGCCCGCTGGTCGTGCAGCAGCGCTGGCTGGCCATGCTCGCGGTGACGGCGGTGCTGGTCGGACTGCTGTTCGCGTTCTTCCGGTACACCAGGTACGGGCTGGCGATGCGGGCCGCCGCGTTCGACCAGGAGACGGCCCTGGCCCAGGGCGTGTCGGTGGGCATGGTCTTCGCGCTGTCGTGGGGGCTGGCCGGGTTCCTGGCCGCCGTCGCCGGGATGTTCGTCGGCACCGGGCAGGGCATCGAACAGGGCACCTGGGTCGTCGCGCTCAAGGCGCTGCCCGCGATCATCGTGGGCGGCCTCGACTCGCTCGGCGGCGCCGTCGCCGGCGGGCTGGTGGTGGGGGTGGTCGAGTCGCTGTTCCAGTCCTACCAGGGCGAGTACGCGCCGTGGCTGGGCCAGAACTTCGCCGTCGTCACGCCGTACGTGGTGATGTTGGTCGTCCTGCTGGTCAGGCCGTACGGCCTGTTCGGCACCCGGGAGGTCGAGCGGGTATGACAGAGACGAAATCCGGGCCGGCGCCGTCCGCGCCCAACATACCGACCGGACGGTCTCGTCGGGTGCGCGGCCGGCCGCAGCTCTACACCTCCTACGCGCAGGACATGGCGCTGCTCGACACCCCGGCCAAGCGGGTCTCGGCCGGGCTGCTCGTCCTGCTCGCCCTCGGCCTGTCCGTGGTGCTCGCCGACCGTTCCCTGGAGGTGCTGGCCGGGGCGTACGTGCTGGCCATCGGGGCGATCGGGCTCAACATCGTCACCGGGTACGCGGGCCAGGTGTCGCTCGGGCACGCCTTCTTCGTCGCGATCGGCGCCTACACCGCGGCCGCCCTGTCCGGGCCGCCCGGCGGGGACGTCATCGGGCTCGGCGTCGCCGAGATCTGGATCTGGCTGCCCGTCGCCGGGCTCGTCGCCGCCGCGGCCGGGATGCTGGTGGCGCCGCTCGCCACCCGGCTACGCGGCCTCTACCTGGCCATCGTCACGCTCGGCCTGGTCTTCCTCGGCGAGCACGTCCTGAAGGAGTGGAAGGCGCTCACCGGCGGGCCCGGCGTCGGGCGGGAGGCGGCGGTGCCCCAGTTGTTCGGCTACCGGCTCGACCAGGACGGGCCGCTCGGCACCCGGGAGCAGGTGCTCTACCTGCTGATGCTGGTGCTGCTCGTCGCCTTCGCGGTGGCGGCGCGCAACCTCGCCCGGTCGCGGGTCGGCCGGGCGTTCGCGGCGATCCGTGACCGCGACATCGCAGCGGCGGTCATGGGGGTGCCGCTCACCCGCTACAAGGTGCTGGCGTTCGGTATCTCCTCCTGCTACGCCGGCTGCGCGGGGGCGCTGCTGTACAGCGTCTCCGGGTACGTGGAGCCGGGCTCGTTCAACCTGCTGCTGTCGGTGCAGTTCATCGCGATGGTGCTGATCGGCGGAGTGGCCACCGTGTCCGGCGCGATCGCGGGCGCGCTGTTCGTCTCACTGCTGCAGCCGCTCACCCGGGCGCTGCCGTCGCTGCTGCCGGTGATCAGCGCCGACACCACGCAGACGCCCAACGTGTTCCAGGTCGAGACCGTGCTCTACGGGCTGCTCATCGTGCTGTTCCTGGTCTTCGAGCCGCGTGGGCTGTTCGGCCTGTGGGTCCGCGCCCGCAACTACTGGAAGTCCTGGCCGTTCTCCTACTAGAGAGGGATTTTTCATGAAGAGTCGCTACGTAGTGACCTCTGTCGCGTTAGTGGCGCTGCTGTCCGCGTGCGGCGTCATCCGGGGGGACGACGAGGGCGGCAAGGGCGCCCAGGCGGCAGGAGTCACCAGCGAGCCCTGCCCCGCGGCGGTGGACAAGAACAAGGGCTGCATCTACCTCGGCACGGTCTCCGACCTGACCGCCGGGCCGTTCGCGGCGCTGGCCGTGCCGATCACCGACGCGCAGAAGGCGTTCTGGGCGCGGGTCAACAAGGCGGGCGGCATCGGCGGCACGTACGAGGTGGACGTCACCACGTTCGTCCGCGACAACAAGTACAACCCCGAGGTTCACCGGCAGGTCTACAACGAGATGAAGGACCAGGTGCTCGGCCTGGCCCAGACGCTCGGCTCGCCCACCACCGCGGCCATCCTCGGCGACCTCAAGGCCAACAGGGTCGTGGCGGCCCCGGCGTCGTGGACCTCGGCGTGGGAGTTCGAGGACGTCATCCTGGAGACCGGCGCCAACTACTGCGTGGAGGCGATGAACTCCGTCGACTACGCGATGGAGGTCCACCGGCCCAAGAGCGTCATGGCCGTCCACCTGGCCGGCGACTACGGGGCCGACGCCGCCGCCGGCGCCAAGATCGCCGCCGAGCGCCACGGCCTGACGTTCACCGGCGTCGAGACGCCCTCCGGGGCCACCGAACAGGGGCGCGCCATCACCGAGATCACCAAGAAGAAGCCCGACCTCGTCCTCCTCACCACCGGGCCCGCCGACGCCGCCACGATCGTCGGCCAGGCCGCCGCGGCCGGTTTCAAGGGCCGGTTCATCGGCACCGGCCCCACCTGGAACCCCGCCCTGCTCAAGTCGCCCGCCGCCCCCGCCCTGAAGGCTCTGTACGAGCAGTCGGCGCCGGGCCGGCCGTGGGACGCCGACACGCCCGGCCACCAGGCCATGCGCGCGGCGCTGCCCGGCGTGACCCCCAACGACGGCTACACCTCCGGCTGGGCGTGGGCGTACCCGATGAAGGCGGCGCTGGAGAAGATGGTCGCGAGCGGCGACGTCAGCCGCAAGGGCCTGCTCGCCGCGGTCAAGAGCCTGCGGACCGTCGACTACGAGGGCATGCTGCCGCCCGAGGCGGGCAACTTCGCCGGCGACCCCGACGCGGCGACGTTCCGGCAGACCCTCGTCAACAAGGTCGACGACAAGGCCCCCACCGGCGTCACCACGGTGAAGGACTTCTTCGTCGGCCCGACCGCCCAGTCCCACAGCTTCGACGGCCCCTGCTACGCCAAGCTCTAGATCGCCTGGGGCGCGGACCGGTTGGGTAGTGTCGAGGCATGCGACGCTTCCAGAGCCGGTTCGTGCCCCTCGCCGCATCCGCCCTCCTCGTGCTGGCCGCAGGGTGCGCCGAGGTCAACAGCACCATCGACAAGGCGCAGGCCTGCCTAGAGGCTCCCAAGATCATCACTGAGCTGGGCGCCGAGATCGCGAAGTACCAGAACGATCCCCAGGCCATGGACAAGGCCATCGACGACGCCGCCGGCAAGCTCAACGAGGTGGCCGACAAGGCGTCCAACACCACGCTCAAGGAGGCCACCGACAACCTCGCGACCACCCTCGGCGACATCAACGTCACGAACGTCAACGACGCCGTCGACGCCGCCCAGAAGGTCACCACCGACACGGCCGCCTACCTCGACCGGATCCGCCAGGCCTGCAGCTGAACCCCGGCTTCTCTAGGGGGAATGGGGACCAACTAGCGTCGAGAACATGGAGCCCGATCCACGTTTCACGCTCGCGAACGAACGCACCTTCCTGACGTGGCTCAGCACCGCGCTGGCGCTCAGCGCCGGCGGCGTGGCCATGGCGGCGGTGCCGGAAGGCGTGTTCGTCCCGTGGGCGCGCACCGCTCTGGCCGTCATCCTGGTGACCCTGTCCGCGCTGGCGGCCGGCATGGCCTATCCCCGCTGGCGCAACATCCAGCGGGCGCTGCGCGACCAGGCGCCGCTGCCGCCGCCCGCCCTCGCGGCCGTGTTCGGCTACGGCGTCGCGGTGGTGGCCGTCCTCGCCCTCGTGCTCATCCTGCTCGCCGCCTGACGGGGGCGCCGCCGAGATGTCCCGGCCGGAGAGGTCGCACGAGATCTGGGACCCGGGCCTGCAGAGCGAGCGCACCCGGCTGGCCTGGGTCCGCACCGCCGTGATGCTGTCCACCGGCGGCATCGCCGCCACCGGGCTCGTGCTGCGCCACGGCCTGCCGCCCGTCGCCCTCGCGGCGGCCGCCGGCGCTTTCGCGCTCGCCACCCTCGCCGGCGCCGTGCTGCTGACGCGCACCGGAGTGAGGTTCCGGCGCGTCCAGGAAGCGCTGCACGGCGGCCGGCCCATCGACAGCCGGCCGGACGCGCTGCTCGCCTGGATCGGCACGCTCTGCGCAATCGCGGGCGCGGTGGCGTTCGTGCTCGCCTCGGCGGTGGTGCTCGTGCTCAGCCCGTGAGGCGCGCCGGGGAAACCGGGGGAGCGGCGGGCGGGTCCAGGCCGAGCAGGGCCGACAGGTCGCGCAGGCACTCCTCGAACAGCGGAGCCGGGTCGGAGTAGGCGAAGTCGAGCTGGTGCAGCACCTCCATGCTGAGCAGGCCGTACAGCCTGATCCAGCTCGACAGGAAGACGTGCGCCGCCTCGGGCGGCAGCGCCCCCTCGACCAGCGCCGAGTAGGCCGTGAGCTGCTCGCGCAGCGACGGGTCCAGGTCGGCCAGGCGCGGCACCGGGAACGGGTCGGTCCGCCACAGCTCGGCCACCAGGTCGAGGAGGACCTGCTCGAAGTGCTGGCCCGCCTGGTGCCGGGGCGAGCCGGGCCGCCGGTCCGGCGGCGCCACGGGGCTGGCGAAGATCCAGCCGAACTCGGCCGGATGGGAGACCGCCCACGAGCGCATGGCCCGGCACACCGCGAACAGCCGCTCACCGACAGGCTGTCCGGCGCGGGCGTCGCGGGCCTCCTCCATCGCCTCGGTCAGCTCGCGGAAGAAGCCCGCCGTCACCGCGCCGACCAGCTCCTCGTGCCCGGCGTAGTAGTGGTAGAGGGCGGGTCCGCTCATCCCGATCGCGCGGGCGACCGCGTTGATCGTCACCGCGGCCGACCCGCGCGTCACCAGTAGCTCCCGCGCGGCTGCGTGGATCTCCGCCAGCGTGGCCTGCCGCAGCCTGTCGCGGCGGCTGGTGCCATGCCCTGCCATCGCACTCCCCTCATCCGGCTTAATGACTCTAAGGAACTCTAGAGTCTCATGGATGCGCAGGTGGGCCGCTTGCGGGGGAGGCGGGCGCGGGACGACACTCGGAGAAGGGGGTGACCCATGGACGAGGATCGCAGGACGCTGCCGTTCGAATGCCGCGGCTGCTGGCACGTGTGGGAAGAGGAGTACGTGGTCCGGCACGGCGCCGACGCCCACGGCCACGAGCGGGAGATCTGGCTGCGCGGCGGCGTGCCGGTGCCGCCGCCGTGGGAGGGCGCCGTCTGCCCGCGGTGCGGTTGCCAGCAGTGCACCACGTTCCCCGAGGGGTACCTGAGCCGCCACCCCGAGCTGATCCCGCCCACCGAGCCGGCCGCGCCGGACGCGACCCCGCTCCGCAGCCCCCACAGCCCGGTGCCCCGGCGGCTCTACTGACGCCCGGACGGGCGCGCCGCCGGTGCCGGCGGGTCTGCCGACGGCCCGACGGGCGCCGCGGGACCGGCGGCCTCAGTTGAGGCTGTCCAGCCACGCCCGGTGCAGTCCGGCGTACCGGCCCGAGGCGGCGACGAGCCGGTCGGGCGCGCCGTCCTCGACGATCTCGCCGCGCTCCATGACGAGCACCCGGTCGGCGATCTCCACGGTCGACAGCCGGTGGGCGATGATCAGCGCGGTCCGGTCGGCGAGGATGGTGCGCAGCGCCCGCTGCACCAGCCGCTCGCTCGGCACGTCGAGGCTCGACGTGGCCTCGTCCAGGATGAGCACCGCCGGGTCGGCGAGGAACGCCCGGGCGAACGCGACGAGCTGCCGCTGCCCCGCCGACATCCGGCCGCCGCGGTTGCCCACCTCGGTGTCGTAACCGTCGGGCAGTGAGGAGATGAAGTCGTGCGCGCCGATCGCCATGGCGGCCTCGCGCACCTGCCGGTCGGTGGCGCCGGGCCGGCCGAACCGGATGTTGTCGGCCACCGTGCCGCCGAACAGGAAGTTCTCCTGCGTCACCATGACGACGGCGGAGCGCAGCGTCGGCTCGTCCAGCTCCCGCAGGTCCACCCCGTCGAGCAGCACCCGGCCCGCCGTCGGGTCGTAGAAGCGGGAGATGAGCTTGGCCAGTGTCGTCTTGCCGGCGCCGGTGGCGCCCACCAGCGCCACGCTCTGCCCGGCCGGGACGGTCAGGTCGAGGCCCGGCAGGATCGGCATCTCCTCGACGTAGGCGAAGCGGACCCCTTCGAAGCGCACCTCGCCGCGCGGCTCCGGCAGTGGGCGCGGCTCGCGCGGCTCCGGCACGGCCGGCTCCTCCTCCAGCACGCCCGACAGCTTCTCCAGGGCGGCGCCCGCCGACTGGAGCGTGTTGTAGAACTGGCTGATCTCCTGCATCGGCTCGTAGAACTGGCGCAGGTAGAGCAGGAACGCGGCCAGGACGCCGACCGTGACCTCGCCGTGCAGGGCGAGCCAGCCGCCGTACACGAGCACCACGGCGACGGTGACGTTGCCGATGAGCTTGACGCCCGGCATGAAGACCGCGATCAGCTTCATGCTGCGGGCGTTGGCCTCGCGGTAGTCGTCGTTGAGCCGCTGGAAGATCTCCTGGTTGCGCGGCTCGCGGCGGAAGGCCTGGACGGCGCGGATGCCGGTCATCGACTCGACGAAGTGCACGATGACCAGTGCCACCGTCTCGCGGGTCCGCCGGTAGACGATCGCCGACTGGCGGCGGAACCACCGGGTGAACAGCAGCAGGACCGGCAGCGGCAGCAGCGCCACCAGCCCGAGGTGGACGTCGAGCACGAGCAGCACCACGGCCGTGCCGAACAGCGTCAGCACCGCCGTGACGAGGCTGTCGAAGCCCGACTGCAGCATCTCGGCGATGGCCTCGATGTCGGAGGTGAGCCGCGAGATCACCCGGCCAGAGGTGTACTTCTCGTGGAAGCTCAGCGACAGCCGCTGGAAGTGGTCGAACACCCGGCGGCGCAGCTCCAGCAGGATGCTCTGGCCGATCCGGCCCGACAGCTTGAGGAACGCCTGCCGGGTGAGCGCCTGGGTGGCGGCCGAGGCCAGGATCACGCCGATCACCGTGAGCAGCGTGCCGGGGCCCGTGCCGCGCAGCATCGGCGGGATGCCCGAGTCGATGCCGACCTTCACCAGGTAGGGGATGGCCAGTCCGGCCGCGTTGGAGACGACGATGATCGCGGTGAGCGCCGCGATGGCCTTGCGGTGCGGCGTCAGCAGGTCGCCGAGCAGCCTGCGGGACCGCTCCCGCAGCAGGATGGACACCTTGTCCGGCAGTTCGTCGCGTTCCTCGGAGGCGACGCCGCGCCAGTCGGTGACCGAGGGCGTCATCGCAGGGCTCCTTCGGACGGGTCGAGGTCGGCGTCCTGCGCGAGCAGCTCGCGGTACTCGGGCACCGTGTCGAGCAGCTCGTGGTGCCGGCCGACGTGGGTGATGGTGCCGTCGCGCAGCAACGCGACCTTGTCGGCGAGCAGCACCGTGGAGGCGCGGTGGGCGACCACGATGCCGGTGGCGTCGCGCAGCACGTGCCGCAGCGCCTCCTCCACCAGTGCCTCGGTCTCCACGTCCAGCGCCGACAGCGTGTCGTCGAGCACGAGGACGCGCGGCCTGCTCAGCACCGCCCTGGCCAGGGCCAGGCGCTGCCGCTGGCCGCCGGACAGGGACATGCCCTGCTCACCGATGCGGGTGTCGAGACCCCACGGCAGGTCGTGGACGAACATGGCCTGCGCGGTGCGGATGGCGTCGTCGAGCTCCTCCTCGGTGGCGTCGTGGCGGCCGAGCGTGAGGTTCTCGCGCACGCTCATGGAGAAGAGCGTGGGCTCCTCGAACGCGGTCGCCACGATCTGCCGCAGGGACGGCAGCGCCAGGTCTCGCACGTCGTGCCCGTCGATCGTGACCCGGCCGGCCGTGGGGTCGATCAATCTGGGCACCAGCGCGGTCAGGGTCGTCTTGCCCGCTCCGGTGGCGCCCACGACGGCGACCGTCTCGCCCGGCCGCACGTCGAGGCGCACGTCGCGCAGCACCGGCTGCTCGGCGCCGGGGAAGCGGTATTCGACGCCCTCGAAGCGCAGGTGGCCGCGTGGCTCGGCGATGGTCGCGGTGCCGCCCTCGATGGCGGGCACGGTGTCCATGACCTCCATGACCCGGTCGGCCGAGGTCATCGCCTCCTGCGCCATGGCCAGGATGTAGCCGAGGCTGGCGATCGGCCACACGAGCTGCAGCATCAGCGTGGTGAACGCGACCAGGGTGCCCAGCGTCAGCGCCCCGCCGCCCACGGCCAGCGCGCCGAGCAGCAGCACCAGTGCGAGCGTGACGTTCGGGATGACCTCCAGGAAGGTGAAGAACCTGGCCGACAGGCGCACCTTGTCCATCGAGGTGCCGTACACCTTGCGGGCGGCGTCGTCGTAGCGGTCGTAGACGTGGTGCCGGCGGCCGAACGCCTTGATCGTCCGGATGCCGAGGGCCGACTCCTCGACGAACGTGGCGAGGTCGCCCTGCTCGTCCTGCACCTGCCTGGAGATCTTGATGTAGCGCTTCTCGAAGCGCATCGACACCAGCACGATCGGTACGGCCGAGGCCGCCACGAGGAGTCCCAGCGGCCAGTACATGTTCAGCAGCAGCACCGTGACCGTGATGAGCTGCAGGATGTTCATGACCAGGAAGAGCATGCCGAAGCCGAGGAAGCGCCGGATCGTCGACAGGTCGGTGGTGGCGCGCGAGAGCAACTGGCCCGACTGCCACTCGCCGTGGAAGGCCATGGGCAGGCGCTGCAGGTGCTCGTACAGGTCGTCGCGGAGGCTGGTCTCCAGGCCGAGCACGGCCCTGATCTGCATCCACCGGCGGAGGAAGATCAGTAACGCCTCGACGACGCCGACGCCGAGCGCCACGAGGCCGAGGGAGAGCAGCCCGCCCGGATCGCGGCTGGAGACGGGCCCGTCGATCACCTCCTTGCCGACGAGCGGCAGGGCGATGCCGGTGCCGATGGTGACGAGTGCCACGAGCCAGATGAACACCAGTCTGGGCACGTAGGGGCGGAGATAGGACTTCATCCGCCACAGGGAGTTGGTGGAGAGCAGGGGACGGCGAGATGAGCGGGTATCCGGAGGCATCGCTTCCAGGCTAGTACGCGGGTTCAATCGATTTTCGGCTCGCCACGCCGCCCGCCGCCCTGTCGACGAAGCACGTCTTGACGTGCCCATCAAGCACTCCTATATTCCTACTTATATAGTAGGTAAACTTGGAAAGGGGACGCCGTGCGGGCCCTGATTCTGCTCGGACTGGTCGGATTCGCTGCGCAACTCGTCGACGGCAGCCTCGGCATGGCCTACGGCGTCACCTCGACCACGCTGCTGCTCGCCGTCGGCACCAACGCGGCGGCCGCCTCGGCCACCGTGCACCTCGCAGAGATCGGCACCACCCTCGCCTCGGGGATCTCCCACTGGCGCTTCGGCAACATCGACTGGAAGGTCGTCGCCCGGATCGGCATCCCCGGCGCGATCGGCGCGTTCGCCGGCGCCACGTTCCTGTCGAGCCTGTCCACCGAAGTGGCGGCGCCGGTCATGTCGCTCATCCTGCTCACGCTGGGCACGTACATCCTCGTCCGGTTCACCGCCTTCGGGCTGCCGCGCGGCAACCTGGGCAAGCCACTGCGCAGGCGCTTCCTCGCCCCGCTCGGCCTGCTCGGCGGCTTCGTGGACGCGACCGGCGGAGGCGGCTGGGGTCCGGTCGGCACGCCCGCCATCCTGGCCAGCGGGCGGCTCGCGCCGCGCAAGGTGATCGGCTCGATCGACGCCAGCGAGTTCCTCGTCGCGATCGCCGCCAGCGTCGGCTTCTTCGTCGGCATCGGTTCGGAGAACATCGACTTCGCCTGGGTGGCAGTCCTGCTGCTCGGCGGTGTCATCGCGGCGCCGATCGCGGCCTGGCTGGTGCGGCACATCCCGCCGCGCATCCTCGGCTCGGCCGTGGGCGGCGTCATCGTGCTGACCAACGTGCGCACCCTGCTGCGCAGCGACTGGATCGACGCCCCCGGCGGCGTGCAGACGGCCGCCTACCTGGTCATCGCGGCGATCTGGGCCGGGGCCGTCGCCTACTCGGTCCGCGCGTACCGGCGCGACAAGGAGCACGAGACGGTGGAGGCGATCGAAGGCGGCAGGCGCCCGGCCGAGGAGCAGGAGACGACCTCCGCCTGAGGCCGGCACCGGCCCGGCCCGCTTCGGCGGTCCGGGCCGGCGGCGCAGGGGTCGACGGGGCGGGCTGACGGGGCTGGCTGACGGGGTGGACTGACGGCGCGGGGCCGCTTCAGAGCAGGAGCTGGTACTGGCGCTGGGTCTTCCACTCCACGAGCAGCACGGTGGCGTCGTCCTGCAGCCGGTCCTGCTGGTGTTCCAGCAGCGTCTGGATGAGGCGGCGCAGCGTCTCGGGCGGGGGCACGTTGTCCGCCTCGCGGCGGATCACGAAGTCCGCGAACCGGTCGAGGCCGAACTCCTCCCCGCCGGGGCTGCGCGCCTCGGTCACCCCGTCGGTGTAGAAGAGCAGCCGGTCGCCCGGTTCGAGCTGGTAGTGGGCCGGCTCGTGAAACGTCTCCATCCCGAACCCCATGGGCGGGTCCGGCTCGGCCTCCAGGACGGCGACCAGGCGACCCTGGCGCAGCACCAGCGGCGGGGGATGGCCCCGGTTGACCCAGTCGAGCCGCCCGGTGGTGACGTTGAGCTCGGCCAGCACGCCGGTCGCGAACTGGGTGCCACCGAACTGCTCGACGATGGCCGCGTCGACGGCCTCGCCCGTCGCCCGCAGGCCGAAATTCTCGCGGCGGCTGTTGCGACAGGCGCCCATCGCGATCGTGGCGGTGAGCCCGGCGGCCGTGTCGTGCCCCATCGCATCGAAGATCGCCAGGTGCAGGGTGTCGCCGGTCTTGGCGTAGTCGAAGGCGTCGCCGCCGACGAGGTAGGCCGGTTCGAGCGCGGCGCTGACGACGACCCGTTCGGTGGCGAACGTGCGGATGGGCAGCAGCGTCCACAGCACCTCGGCCGACAGCTGCATGGGCCGGGCGCGCACCAGCCGGGCGTAGGTGTCGCTGGTGGTGCGTTTGTTGGACAGGATCAGCGCGAGCAGGCCCGCCAGTTGGGCGGCGTTCCAGCGGACGGCCTCGTCGTCGCGCGGCACGGTGAGCGCCAGCACGCCGACGCGCTCGGTGCCGTCGAGCAAGGGCACGTAGACGCGCTGCGGCTCGCGCGCCTCCGGCGGCTGGGTCGTCTCGTCGACGAGGAGGTCCTCGGTGTGCCGCGTCCGGACCCAGTCGAAGGTGCGGAAGGCGCGGCCCGCCACGGTCCCGTCGATGCGCAGCCGCTCCGGCGGTTCGCCGTCCGGCTGAAGCTGGCCGGGCAGCGGTTCGAGGAACGTCTCCTGCAGGTCGGCCACGTAGAGGACGGGGTGCGTGAAGCCGAGTGGCTGTACGTGCGCGGCGACCAGGCCGGGCAGTTGCTCGATCGTGGCGAGGTGGTGGGCCGCGATCAGCGCGCCGAGCATGCGCTCACCGTTGTCGTCCACCGGCCGCTCCCTTGTCGTCCTGGGTCCTTTCTACCTGGACGGGACCGGTCCAACACAGCGGGGGTGCCGGAGTTCCCCACGGCATACCGCCGAAGTCGCGGGTTGCATCAAATCTCTTAAGGATATAACCTACAAATCGAACTAGAGGTTAACGGTTCCGTAGGAGAGCGAGGAGGGTTCGAGATGCTGTTGACCTCGATCGACCCGTTCGTCCAGGAGTTCGAGCGCCAGTTCAACCGGCTGGCCCAGCAGGCCGCCGGCGGTACGTCGATCATGCCGATGGACGGCGTGCGGCGCGCGGACGACGTCGTGCTGCGCTTCGACCTGCCGGGCATCGACCCGGGCTCCATCGAGGTGACCGTCGACCGCGGCGTGCTCACCGTCAGCGCCCGGCGCGAGGAGGAGCGCGGCGACCAGGAGCGGGTCTTCGTCCGCGAGCGCCCGATGGGCACCTTCACCCGGCGCGTCTACCTCTCCGAGCACCTCGACAGTGACAAGATCGACGCCGGCTACCACAACGGCGTCCTCCTCGTCCGCATCCCGGTGCTCGAGCGGGCCAAGCCCCGCAAGGTCGAGATCCAGACCGGTGACGCCAAGGCCATCAAGGCCTGATCCGGGCGGGCGGGGCGGGCCCGCTCGCCCGCCCCCCACCGCCCAGGAGGACCGATGGCCAAGCTGCCCTTCCACGACGAGCACGCCCCCCTCTACTCCCTCGGGCAGGTCGCCGAGATGCTCCAGGTGCAGCAGGCCTACCTGCGCCGCCTCGACCAGCACGACGTGGTCAGCCCCAGCCGCACCACCGGCGGACAGCGGCGCTACTCCCAGCGCGACATCATGACCGTCCAGCACGTCACCCGGATGACCGACCAGGGCATGACCCTCGCCGCCATCCGCCGCATCCTCGAACTCGAGAGCGAGCTGGCCGAGCTGCGCACGGAGCTGGACGCCGCCCGGACGAGACTCGCCGAGCTGGAGTGAGCCGACCACGAACGAGCCGGGCCGGAGGGAGGTGGGCACGGGTGAGCCGGAGGCCCGCGCCGCGGCGGGCGACTACTACCGTGAACGGGAGAAGGTCATCATGCCGTGGAGATGGAGTGCTACATGTCGGATCTGGCAGGACACCTGGGCGCGTTCGGCCGCCGCGTCGCGGAGCGGCGGGAGAAGCTGGGGCTGACCCGCGGGCAGCTCGCCGAGCGCGCCGGCGTCGACGAGGCGTACGTCGGCTACCTGGAGGAGCAGTCCGAGAGCGCGGTGCGCGAGGCCGCCGCCCGGCTGGCGCCCGCGCTCGACACGACGGCGGCGCAACTGCTCGGCGAGGCGCCCTCGGGTGAGGGCGGAGCGGCGGCCGGCGCGCACCTGGGCGAGCTGGACGAGGACGAGTGCGTGCGGCTGATCTCTCCCGGCGGGGTGGGCCGCATCGCCTACAACGGCCGCTACGGGCCGACCGTGCTGCCCGTCAACTACCGCATGGCGGGCGGCGCCATCGTCCTGCGCACCACCGCCGGCGGTTCGATGGAGGCCGACCTGCGCACCGGGCTCGAAGGCGTCGAGTACATGGTCGCCTTCGAGGTGGACCGGCTCGACGAGGGCACCCGGACGGGGTGGAGCGTGCTCGTGCAGGGCTCCCTGCATCACGTCACCGACGAGGAGCTGGCCGAGGCGCAGGCGTCGGGCGTGGACCCGTGGGCGGGCGGCGACCGGCGGCAGTACCTCCGCATCGCCCCGGCGCGGCTGACGGGCCGGCGCATCACCCTCGGCTGAGCACGAGGCGCGGGCCGCGGGGCGCGGGGCAGGCGGAGGAATTTCACGGCGGCAGCCAGGGAGTTCACCCACCAGGGAGCCTTTCGGGTGGGTATGGGAGGACCAAAGACCCTTTTTGGGGTATGGGGCGATCAAGGAGGCTGGCAGCGCCCAACCAGAATCCCCGGAGGAAGGACTTCGGATGGCTCCCATCCCGCCCGCCGCGACGTCCGTGCGCACGGGTTCCGCGACCGTGGCGCTGGTCCTCGCCACGGCCGCCTTCGCGGTCAACTTCTGGGCTTGGGCGCTGCTGAGCCCGCTCGGGCCCGTCTACAAGGAACTGCTGGGCCTTAGCTCCTTCGCCGTGTCCCTGCTGGTCGCCGTGCCCGTCATCGTCGGTTCGCTGGGCCGGATGGTCCTCGGCGCGCTGACCGACCGCTACGGCGGGCGGCTGGTGTTCGGCGTCACGAGCCTGCTCGGCGCCGTCCCCGTGCTGTTCCTCGCCTTCGCCGAGAGCTACCCCATGCTGCTGGCCGGCGGGCTGCTGCTCGGCATGACGGGCGCGACGTTCGCGATCGGCGTGCCGTTCGTCAACGCCTGGTTCCCGCCGGAGCGGCGCGGCCTGGCTCTCGGCATCTTCGGCATGGGCAACATCGGCACCGGCATCTCCGGCTTCGCCACGCCGTGGCTGGCCGAGGAGTTCGGCCGGCCCGCGCCGTTCTTCGCGGTCGCCGTGGCGCTCGTCGTCGTCGGCCTCGTCTTCCTCGCCGTCGGCCGCGACGCGCCCGGCGGCAGGGCGCCGGCGGAGCCGTTCACGACCAGGTTCGCCGCCGCCGCGCGGCTGCGCGTCACCCGCGAGATGGCCGGCATGTACGCGCTGACGTTCGGCGGTTTCGTCGCCTTCGGCGTCTACCTGCCGCTGTACCTGCGCGCCGTGTACGAGCTGAGCGTCGCCGACGCGGCGGCCCGCGCGGCCGGGTTCGTGGTGCTGGCCACGCTGGCCCGCCCGGTGGGCGGCTGGCTCGCCGACCGGTTCGGCGGCGAGCGCGTGCTGTGCTGGGTGCTGCTCGCGGTCTTCGGCTGCGCGATCGTCGTGTCCTTCGCGCCGGGCATGCCGGTCGCCACGGTCGGCTTCCTGACCATGGCCGCCGCGCTCGGCCTGGGCAACGGCGCGATCTTCGCGATCCTCGGCCGGGGCGTGCCCGGCCCGATGGTGGGGAGCGCCACCGGCGTGGTGGGCGCCGCCGGCGGTCTCGGCGGGTTCCTGCCGCCCATCGTGATGGGCCTGATCTTCCAGGCCACCGGTTCGTACTCCATCGGCCTGATGCTGCTCGCGGCCATGGCCTTCGGCGCGTTCGTCTACGCGTGGTTCGTCCTGCGTCAACCCGCGCGCATCCCGTCCTGACACAGAGAGGCACCACCCATGTCGAGCACTGACGGGCCGCTCAGCGACGCGCTGCTCCAGTTCGGCCGCTACCTGCGTCCCGGCGAGGTCTCCCCGGACCTGCGGACGCTGCACCGGATCGGCGGCCGGCAGGGCGACGCGTTCTACCGCGACCGGTGGAGCCACGACAAGGTCGTCCGCTCCACGCACGGCGTCAACTGCACCGGCTCCTGCTCCTGGAAGGTGTACGTCAAGGACGGCGTGATCACCTGGGAGGCGCAGCAGACCGACTACCCGAGCGTCGGCGGCGACCGGCCCGAGTACGAGCCGCGCGGCTGCCCCCGCGGCGCCGCCTTCTCCTGGTACACCTACTCGCCGACCCGCGTCCGCTTCCCCTACGCCAGGGGCGTGCTGGTGGAGATGTACCGCGAGGCCAAGGCCCGGCTGGGCGACCCGGTCGCCGCCTGGGCCGAGATCACCACCGACCCGGACCGGCGCCGCCGCTACCAGAGCGCCCGCGGCAAGGGCGGGCTGGTGCGCGTCACCTGGGACGAGGCCACCGAGATCATCGCGGCGGCGCACGTGCACACCATCAAGGCCTACGGGCCGGACCGGGTGGCGGGCTTCTCGCCCATCCCGGCCATGTCGATGGCCTCGCACGCCGTGGGCGCCCGGTTCGTCTCGCTGATCGGCGGGTCGATGCTGTCGTTCTACGACTGGTACGCCGACCTGCCGGTGGCCTCGCCGCAGGTGTTCGGCGACCAGACGGACGTGCCGGAGTCGGCCGACTGGTGGGACGCCGCCTACCTGATGCTGTGGGGCTCGAACGTGCCGGTCACCCGCACGCCCGACGCCCACTACATGGCCGAGGCGCGCTACCGGGGCCAGAAGGTCGTGG
This sequence comes from Nonomuraea sp. NPDC047897, assembly GCF_043204415.1. Classification (NCBI taxonomy): domain Bacteria; kingdom Bacillati; phylum Actinomycetota; class Actinomycetes; order Streptosporangiales; family Streptosporangiaceae; genus Nonomuraea; species Nonomuraea sp. NPDC047897. Next base: position 189,865 of record NZ_JBIDCC010000002.1, read on the forward strand.
TGCTGTCGCCCGACTACAACGACGCCGCCAAGTTCGCCGACGAGTGGCTGGCGCCGCACCCGGGCACGGACGGGGCGCTGGCCATGGCCATGGGGCACGTGATCCTGAAGGAGTTCTTCGTCGAGCGGTCCACGCCCGCCTTCCTCGACTACGTCAAGCGGTTCACCGACCTGCCGTTCCTCGTCCGGCTGCGCGAGCGGGACGGCGGCTTCGTGCCCGACAAGTTCCTCACCGCGGCCGACCTCGGGCAGGACGGGACGGAGGCGGCGTTCGCCACGGTGCTGCTGGACGCGCGCACCGGCGAGCCGGTCGTGCCGAACGGCTCGCTCGGCTTCCGCTACTCCGAGCAGGGCCAGGGCCGCTGGAACCTCGACCTCGGCGACGTGGACCCGCTGCTGACCGCCCTCGGGGCGGAGTCCGTCGCGGTGTCGCTGCCGCGCTTCGACGGGCACGGCGACGGCGTGCTGGAACGCGGCGTCCCGGTGCGCCGGGTCGGCGGCCACCTGGTCACCACCGTGTACGACCTGATGCTCGCCCAGTACGGCGTGGCCCGCGACGGGCTGCCGGGCCGCTGGCCGGCCGGCTACGACGACGCGGCCGAGCCGTACACGCCGGCCTGGCAGGAGCCGCTCACCTCGGTCCCGGCCGCGGCGGCGGCGCGCATCGCCCGCGAGTTCGCCCGCAACGCCGAGGAGTCCGGCGGCAGATCCATGATCATCATGGGGGCGGGGACGAACCACTGGTTCCACTCCGACACGATCTACCGCTCGTTCCTGGCGCTGACCACGCTGACCGGCTGCCAGGGCGTCAACGGCGGCGGCTGGGCCCACTACGTCGGCCAGGAGAAGTGCCGGCCGGTCACCGGGTGGGCGCAGCTCGCCTTCGGCCTGGACTGGGCGCGCCCGCCCCGGCAGATGATCGGCACCGCCTTCTGGTACCTGCACACCGACCAGTGGCGCTACGACACCTACACCGCCGACGTGGTGTCCTCGCCGCTCGGCGACGGCAGGTTCGCCGGGAAGGCCACCGCCGACCTGCTGTCGCAGTCGGCGCGGCTCGGCTGGATGCCGTCGTACCCGACGTTCGACCGCAACCCGCTCGACCTGGCCGACGAGGTCGCCGCCGCGGGCGCCGAGCCCGGCCCGTACGTGGCCGAGCAGGTCGCGCGGGGGCGGCTCGGGTTCGCCTGCGAGGACCCCGACGCGCCGGAGAACTGGCCGCGCGTGCTGACCGTGTGGCGGGCCAACCTGCTCGGTTCCTCGGCCAAGGGCAACGAGTACTTCCTGCGCCACCTGCTGGGCACCGACTCGGCCGTGCGCGCCGAGGAGGCCGCGCCGGACCAGCGGCCGGACAGCCTGGCCTGGCCGGAGGAGGCGCCGCGGGGCAAGCTCGACCTGCTGCTGTCGCTGGACTTCCGGATGACGTCCACCACGCTGTTCTCCGACATCGTGCTGCCCGCCGCCACCTGGTACGAGAAGCACGACCTGTCGTCCACCGACATGCACCCGTTCGTGCACGCCTTCACCCCGGCGATCGACCCGCCCTGGCAGACCCGCACCGACTTCGCCGCCTTCCACGCCATCGCCCGCGCCTTCAGCGACCTGGCCGGGACCCACCTGGGCACCCGCAGGGACGTGGTGGCCGTGCCGCTGCTGCACGACACGCCCGACGAGCTGGCCACCCCGCACGGGGCCGTGCGCGACTGGCGGGAGACCGGCGCCACCCCGGTGCCCGGCCGCGACTTCCCGAAGATCGTCGTGGTGGAGCGCGACTACGGGGCGGTCGCCGACAAGATGGCCGCGCTCGGCCCGCTGCTGGACCGGCTCGGCGCCACCACCAAGGGCCTGACGTACGACGTGTCCGGAGAGATCGGCAGGCTCGGCCGGATCAACGGCGTCACCAGGGACGGCCGGCCCTCGCTGGCCACCGACGTCAACATGTGCGAGGCGATCCTCGCCCTGTCCGGCACCACCAACGGCCACCTGGCGGCCCAGGGCTTCGCCACGCTCGGCCGCCGCACCGGGACGTCGTTCGACGGCCTGGCCGACGAGCACAAGCAGATCACCTTCGCCGACACCCAGAACCGTCCCGTCCCGGTGATCACCTCGCCGGAGTGGTCGGGCAGCGAGACCGGCGGGCGGCGCTACTCGGCGTTCACCGTCAACGTCGAGCACCGCAAACCCTGGCACACCCTCACCGGGCGCCAGCACTTCTACCTCGACCACGACTGGATGCACGAGGCGGGCGAGGCGCTGCCCGTCTACCGGCCGCCGCTCAACATGACCGCGATGTTCGGCGAGCCCGGCATCGGCGACGGGGGAGAGGCCGGCATCACCGTTCGCTACCTGACCCCGCACTCCAAGTGGTCCATCCACTCCGAATACCAGGACAACCTGCTCATGCTGACGCTGTCGCGCGGCGGGCCGACCATCTGGATGAGCCCGGCGGACGCCGCCAAGGCGAAGATCGGCGACAACGACTGGGTGGAGGCGGTCAACCGCAACGGCGTCGTCGTGGCCCGCGCGGTCGTCTCGCACCGCATGCCCGAGGGCACCGTGTACATGTACCACGCCCAGGAACGCGTGGTGGACGTGCCCAAGAGCGAGACCTCGGGGCGGCGCGGCGGCATCCACAACTCGCTCACCCGGCTGCTGGTCAAACCCACCCACCTCATCGGCGGCTACGCCCAGCTCAGCTTCGCCTTCAACTATCTCGGCCCCACAGGCAACCAGCGCGACGAGGTCACCGTGATCCGCCGCCGCTCCCAGGAGGTGGACTACTGATGAGGGTCATGGCACAGCTCGCCATGGTGATGAACCTCGACAAGTGCATCGGCTGCCACACCTGCTCGGTCACCTGCAAGCAGGCGTGGACCAACCGTTCCGGCACCGAGTACGTCTGGTTCAACAACGTCGAGACCCGGCCCGGCCAGGGCTATCCCCGCACCTACCAGGACCAGGACAGGTGGCGGGGCGGCTGGGAGCTGAACCGGCGCGGCCGGCTCCAGCTGAAGGCGGGCGGGCGGCTGCGCAAGCTGTTCACCATCTTCGCCAACCCGCTCATGCCGTCCATCCAGGACTACTACGAGCCGTGGACGTACGACTACGACCGGCTCTTCTCCGCCCCGGCCACCGAGGACACGCCGGTCGCCCGGCCCAGGTCGCTCATCAGCGGCCGGGAGACGAAGATCACCTGGAGCGCCAACTGGGACGACAACCTGGCGGGCGGCCCCGAGCTGGCCCCGGCCGACCCGGTGCTGAAGAAGCTGTCGGGCCAGGTGAAGCTGGAGTTCGAGCGGGCGTTCATGTTCTACCTGCCGCGCATCTGCGAGCACTGCCTCAACCCGTCCTGTGTCGCCTCCTGCCCCTCCGGCGCGATGTACAAGCGCTCCGAGGACGGCATCGTGCTCGTGGACCAGGACCGCTGCCGCGGCTGGCGGATGTGCGTGACCGGGTGCCCGTACAAGAAGGTGTACTTCAACCACCGCACCGGCAAGGCCGAGAAGTGCACGTTCTGCTACCCCCGGGTCGAGGTCGGCATCCCGACCGTGTGCTCCGAGACGTGCGTCGGCCGGCTGCGCTACATCGGCCTGCTGCTCTACGACGCCGACCGCGTCGCCGAGGCCGCCTCGGTGCCCGACGAGAAGGACCTGTACGAGGCGCAGAAGAGCGTCCTGCTCGACCCGCACGACCCCGAGGTGATCGCGGCCGCCCGCAAGGAGGGCATCCCGGACGACTGGCTGGAGGCGGCGCGCACCTCCCCGATCCACAAACTGATCTTCGAGTACGGCGTGGCGCTGCCGCTGCACCCGGAGTACCGGACGATGCCGATGGTCTGGTACATTCCGCCGCTGTCGCCCGTGGTCGACGTGCTGGCCAACACCGGGCACGACGGCGAGGACGCCGGCAACCTGTTCGGCGCCATCGACGCGCTGCGCATCCCGATCGGCTACCTGGCCGAGCTGTTCACCGCCGGAGACCCCGAGCCGGTGCGCGCCGTGCTGCGCCGCCTGGCCGCCATGCGCTCCTACATGCGCCGCCTCAACCTGGGGCAGCAGTCCGACGAGTCGATCGCCGGCGCGGTGGGCATGACCGGCGAGCAGGTCGAGGGCATGCACCGGCTGCTCGCCCTGGCCCCGTACGCCGAGCGGTACGTCATCCCCAAGGCCCACGCCGAGCAGGGCAGGGAGCTGGAGGAGCTGGCGACCGGCTGCAGCCTCGACTACGAGGGCGGGCCCGGCATGGGCGGGCCGTTCGGCGAGGCGTCCGGCACGCCCGCCCCGGTCGCCGTGGAGACCTTCCACGCGCTCAAGGACCGGCAGGAGACCGGCGCCCTCGTGGACCCGGCCGACCGGGCCGGGCGCGTCAACCTGCTCAACTGGGACGGCAAGGGGACGCCCGAGGGGCTGTTCCCCAGGCGCAAGGAGGACTCGTGAGCGAGCGTGCCATCCACCTGACCGCGTCGGTGCTGCTCGGCTATCCGGACGAACGGCTGGCCGAGGCGCTGCCGCTGCTCACCAGGACCGTGGAGAGCCTGCCGCCCGGCGAGGCCGCCTCCCGGCTGAGCGCCTTCCTGGCGCACGTGGCCGCCACCCCGCTGCCGCGGCTGGCCGAGCACTACGTGGCCACCTTCGACCTCAAACGCCGCTGCTGCCCGTACCTGACCTACTACACCTACGGCGACACCAGGAAGCGCGGCATGGCGCTGCTGCGCTTCAAGCACGCCTTCCGGACGGCCGGCTTCGAGCCGGTCGACGGCGAACTGCCCGACCACCTGGCCGTGGTGTGCGAGCTGTCCGCCCGCGGCGGCGTCGAGCAGGCCGTCCGGCTGCTGCGCGAGCACCGCGCCGGAGTCGAGACGCTGCACCGGGCGCTGGAGGCCGAGCACTCGCCGTACGCCGACGTGGTCGCCGCCGTGCTGGCCACCCTGCCGCCCGCCACCGGCCGCGAGCGGGCCGCCGCGCTCAGGCTCGCCCAGGAGGGGCCGCCGATGGAGCAGGTCGGCCTGGAGCCCTACACCGCCGGAGGAGCCCGGTGAACGCCCTGGACCTGCTGCTGTGGGTGGTCGCCCCCTACGTGGCGCTCACCGTGTTCGTCCTCGGCCACGTCTGGCGTTACCGCTACGACAAGTTCGGCTGGACGACCCGCTCGTCGCAGATGTACGAGTCGCGGCTGCTGCGCGTCGGCAGCCCGCTGTTCCACTTCGGCATCCTCGTCGTGATCCTCGGCCACGTGGGCGGGCTGGTGATCCCCAAGTCGTGGACCGAGGCGGCGGGCGTCAGCGAGGAGGCATACCACGTGGTGGCCGTCGTGCTCGGCACGATCGCGGGCGTGTGCACGCTGGCCGGGCTGGCGATCCTCATCTACCGCCGCCGCACCGTGGGCCCCGTCTTCACCGCGACCACGCGCAACGACAAGCTCATGTACGCCGTCCTCGCGCTGACCATCGTGCTCGGCCTGGCCGCCACGGTCGTCGCCAACATCGTCGGCGGCGGCTACGACTACCGCACCACCATCTCGCCGTGGTTCAGGTCGATCTTCTACTTCAGTCCCGACCCGGCGCTGATGGCGGGGGCGCCGCTGCTGTTCCAGCTCCACGCGCTGAGCGCCCTGGTGCTGTTCGCGATCTGGCCGTTCACCCGGCTGGTGCACATGCTCACCGCGCCGGTCGGCTACCTGACCCGGCCGTACGTCGTCTACCGCAGCCGCGAGGACGTCGCGGGCTCCCGCCCGGCCCGGCGCGGCTGGGCGGGCTGAGCCGCCCCGGTGCCCGGCCCGGCCCGGCTCAGCCGGGCCGGGCACCGGGGCGGTGGGGCGTCAGGCCGGTTGCGCGTCGTGGCGCGGCAGGATGCCGGTGTGCTGCAGGTGGGTGCGGGCGTGGCGGATCGCCTCCGGTGTGGTGGCGTGCTCGCCGCCCAGCCCCACCAGCGTCTCGACCGAGTCGAACACCTGCCGCTGCCCGGGACGGACGCCGGAGGCGAGGACCAGGATGCCGCGCCGGTGCAGCCGGTCGATCGCGTCCTTGAGCACCAGCGCCCCGGTGGCGTCGACCGTCGTCACCCGCGACATGCGCAGGATGACCACGCGCACGTCGGCGACCTCCAGCAGTTCCAGCAGGAAGCGGTGCGCGGCGGCGAAGAACAGCGGCCCGTCGATGCGGTAGGCCACGATGTGCTCGGTGAGTAGTTCGTACTCCTCGTCGCTGTGCTCGCCCGGCAGGTCGGGCTTGAAGTCCACCTGGTCCAGCCGGGCCTGGCGGGCCACCGCGCGCAGGGCCAGCGCGCCCGCGATGACCAGGCCGATGATGACCGCGTAGACCAGGTCGAGCGCCACGGTGGCCACCGCCGTCAGCGCCAGCACCAGGCCGTCGGCGCGGGTGGCGCGGGCGATCGCGCGCAGCGAGCCCACCTCCACCATCCGCACGGCCGTGGCCAGCAGCACCCCCGCCAGCGCGGCCAGCGGGATGCGGGAGACCAGCGGCGCCGCGGCGAACACGATGGCGGCCAGCACGGCCGCGTGGGTGAGCGCGGCCAGCCGTGACGCGGCACCGGTGCGCACGTTCACGGCCGTGCGGGCGATCGCCGCCGTCGCGGGCACCCCGCCGAACAGCGGCGCGGCGATGTTGGCCAGGCCCTGGCCGAACAGCTCCCGGTCGGGGTCGTGCCGCTCGCCGACGGTCATGCCGTCGGCCACGGACGCCGACAGCAGCGACTCCAGCGCGGCCAGTGCCGCCACCGCGACGGCCGGGGCCAGCAGCGAGCCGAGCGCGGCCGGGTCGAGGAAGGCGAGGGACGGCGCGGGCAGCCCGGCGGGCAGGGCGCCGATCACGGCCGCGTCGAGAGGAAGCGCCTGCGCCGCCACGGTCGCGGCCACCACGGCGATGATCGAGAACGGCACGCCCGGCCGCCACCGGGCACCCACCAGCATCACGGCGGCGACGGCCACCGCCAGCGCCACCTCGGCCCAGCGCGGCTCGCGGGCGAAGTCGAGCACCGCCTGCCAGGCGACGGCGAGGGCCTTGTCGCCCTCCGGCTTCGGCACGCCGAGCGCCGACGGCACCTGCTGCAGGGCGATGACGCAGGCGATGCCGAGCGTGAACCCCTCCACGACCGGGGCGGGCACGTAGCGCATGTACCGCCCGACCCTGGCCAGGGCCAGCGCGATCAGGATGACCCCGGCCATCAGCCCCACCGTCAGCACGCCTCCCGGGCCGTACTGGGCGACGATCGGCACCAGCACGACCGTCATCGCGCCCGTCGGGCCCGACACCTGCAGGTTGGACCCGCCGAACAGTGCCGCGACGGCCCCGGCCACGACCGCCGTGGCCAGCCCGGCCGCGGCGCCCATTCCGGAGGAGACGCCGAAGCCCAGCGCCAGGGGCAGCGCGACGATCGCGACCGTCACGCCCGCCAGCAGGTCACGGCGGGGGTGGCGGCGCATCGCCGTCAGGTCGGCCCGCCCGGGCAGCAGGGAGACCGTCGAGGCCCACGCCGAGGCCCACGCCCGGCCCGCCCGCCCGCTCATGCGGATCCGCTCTCGGAGGCTCGCAGCTCCGCCAGCAGGCCGCTCTGGTCGTCGAGCATCGCCGTCAGGATCCGCCGGGCGGCCCGCATCAGGTCGGCCACGTCGCCGCCCGCGAGCTGGTAGATCACATTGGACCCCTCGCGGGTGGACAGCACGATCCCCGAGCGGCGCAGCACCGCCAGGTGCTGCGACAGGTTGGGCGGCTCGACGCCGAGCGCGGCCAGCAGGTCGCGCACCGGCACCGGGCCGTCCTGGAGCAGCTCCAGGACCCGGATGCGGACGGGGTGCCCGAGCATCCGGAAGAACTCGGCCTTGGCCTGGTAGAGGGGGACCGGCACGACATGCCTCCGCTTCGTTCGCCTGACCGCGTCATACTATCTGGTCAATTGCGAATATTCGCAAGTCGATGACCGAGGGGTGACGCGGGCCGGGACCAACGGCCCACGCACGGGGGACTTCCTGCTCAGGCGTCGCACGGGGGCGCCCGGCACGCTGGAGGGAGAGAGAGCGGGCTGAGCACGGAGGCGATGGACGATGGGCGGACGGATCGTGGTCGGCGTGGACGGGTCCGTGTCGGCGACCGCCGCCGTGGAGTGGGCGGCGGCCGACGCGCGGCGCCGCGGGTTGGCCTTGCGGATCGTGCACGTGTGCGAGCAGTGGGCCGTCACGGTGTCCGGGACCGCTTCCGGGAGCGCGGCCGGGAGTGCGGTCGAGAGCACGGCCGAGAGCACGGCCGAAAGCACGGTCGCAAGCACGGCCGGGACAGCGGGGGGTGCTCCGGGCGCGGTCGCGTACTGTGCCCGGGCACTGGACGCCGCCGCCGGCCACGCCCGCGACCTCGCTCCCGGCGTCGAGGTGACCACCGGGATGCTGACCGGCGGCGTGATCGAGGCGCTGGTCCGCGAGTCGGCGAGCGCCGACGGCGTCGTGGTCGGCAGCAGGGGGCTGGGCGGGTTCGCCGGGATGCTGCTCGGGTCGGTGGGGCTCAACCTGGCCGGGCACGCCGCCGGGCCGGTCGTGGTCGTGCGCGGGCCCTCCGTCGTCCAGCACGACCAGATCGTCGTCGGCTACGACGGGTCGGAGCACTCGACGGCCGCCATGGCGTACGCCATCGAGCAGGCCCGGTCCCGCGACGCGCAGTTGTACGTGGTGACCGCCTGGCCGATGCCGGTGTTCTCCCCGTACGCCGCCGCCTACAGCGACCTGCTGCAGCAGGTGTACGAGGAGGAGGTCCGCCGGGCCCGCGCCTGGGTCGTGCCGTGGCGGGAGCGCAACCCCGACGTGCGGATCGTGGACGACCAGGTGTCCGAGCACCCGGTGTCGGCGCTGGTCAAGGCGTCGGCGTCGGCGGACCTCGTGGTGGTCGGCTCGCGCGGGCACGGCGGGTTCGCCGCGGCGGTGCTGGGGTCGGTCAGCCACGGCGTGCTGCACCACGTGACCTGCCCGGTCGCGGTGGTCCGCCCCCGCGACGACCGGCGGGAGCCGCCCGCCGGCGGCGGGACGCCGCCCACGGGCGGCCACGAGGAGACGAGGGAACGGTCATGAGCATCGAGTCTGTGAACGTCGGATCGCTGACCGCCGAGCAGGTGATGAGCAGGATCGTGGTCGCGGTCGGGCCGGAGGAGTCACCGCTGATGGCCTGGGAGCTGATGCGCCGCGCCGGGGTGCACCACCTGCCCATCGTGGACGGCCGGCACGTGCTGGGCGTCCTGTCGCGCGCCGACCTGGCCGCCTCCTGGTCCGGCGGCCCGCACGAGCTGTCGTCCCGCAAGGTCCGGTCGCTGCTCGGCTGCGACCCCCGGCCGCGGGTGCGCCCCGGCGACGCGCTGGCGCGCGTCGCGGCCGTCATGGCCGACGCCGGGTGCGACGCGGTCCCCGTGGTCACCGGACAGGGCCTGGTCGGGCTCATCACCGCGCACGACGTGCTCGCCGCCGTGGCCGGCCGCGCCCGTCCCTCCGGCGGGCCGGGCGAGCTGGTCACCGGGATGTTCCGGCTGGAGCCCGTCCTGCCGCCGCGGAGCTGACGAGCGCGGGCCGGCCAGTTCTCCGGGCCGAAGGTCCCGGGCTGTCGGGCCCTTCGGCTCCGGCCGGGGCACCGGGAAAATGATCTGGTAGGGGCATGGACGCCACCACGCATGCCCGGACCGGGCTCGCCGCCGCCGACGCCGCCCGCCTGCTGGCCGAGCACGGCCCCAACGCGCTGCCCGAGCCGAAGCCGCCGTCGGTGCCCGCCCGCGTGCTGCGCCAGCTCGCCGACCCGCTGTCCATCCTGCTGCTCGGCGCGGGCGTGGTGACGCTGCTGGTGCTGCGGGAGGTGCCCGAGGGCGCCGCCATCATGGCCATCCTCCTGGTGAACGTGGTCATCGGCGTGACCCAGGAGATGAAGGCGGAGCAGGCGGTCCGCGCCCTGCGGACCATGACGGCGCCGATGGCCAAGGTCCGGCGCGACGGTGTCGTCCGGCGCGTCCCGGCCGCCGAGGTCGTCCCCGGGGACGTGATCGAGGTGGCGGCGGGCGACCGGGTGCCGGCCGACGGCCTGGTGCTGGAGGCGGCCTCGCTGGCGGTGAACGAGTCCATGCTGACCGGCGAGTCCCGTTCGGCGGGCAAGCGAGCGGACGGCGCGACCGACGGGCCGCTGGGCGACCGCGACGGCGAGCTGTTCTCCGGCAGCATGGTGGTGCGCGGCTCCGGCGTCGCGGTGGTCGAGCGGACCGGCGCCGGCACGGAGATGGGCCGCATCGCCTCCGCGCTGCACGGCCACGTCAAGGGGCCGCTGGAGGTGGAGCTGGCCACGGTCTCCAGGCGCATCGGCGTGCTCGCCGTCGCGGCCGGGGTGGTCATGGTGGCGCTCGGCCTGGCCAGGGGCGGGATCGAGCCGCTGGACCTGGTGCTGGCCGGGGTGGCGCTGGCCATCGCGGCGGTGCCGGAGAGCATGGCGGCGGCCGTCACCACCGCCCTGGCGCTCGGCTCCCAGCGGATGGCCAGGCTCGGCGTGATCGTCCGGCGACTGTCGGCCATCCAGGCGCTCGGCGCCACGACCGTGATCGCCACCGACAAGACCGGCACGCTCACCACCGGCCGGCTGGCCGTCACCGACCACGTCGCCGTACCCGGAGCCGACCTGTGGCGGGCCGCCGTACGCTGCAACGACGCCCGCGACGGGCTGGGCGACGCCGTGGACGTGGCCCTGCTCGACGCCGCCGCCCGCAACGGGGTGCGGCGCGCCCCCGGCGAGACGAGGCTGGCCGGCCGGCCGTTCGACGCCGACACCCGCTCCATGGCGGTCGTCACCGACGGGCCGGTGCTGACCGTGAAGGGCGCGCCCGAGGTGGTGCTGCCCCGCTGCACGCCCGGAGAGGCGACCGACGCGCTGGTCCGCGCCGTGCCCGAGCTGGCCCGTGGCGGGCTTCGGGTGCTGGCCCTCGCCGAACGCGACACCGACGACCTCGACGCCGCCGGCCTGCGCCCCGTCGGCCTGGTGGGGCTGAGCGACGAGATCCGCGCCTCCGCCCGGCAGGCGGTGGCCGACTGCCGGGCGGGCGGCATCCGGGTGGTCATGGTGACCGGCGACCATCCCGACACCGCGCGCGCCGTCGCCGAGGAGGTCGGCATCGAACCCGAGCCCGTCGTCACCGGCGCCGGGCTCGACGGCGACGACCGCGCCCGGCGGCTGCGCGAGGCGGGGGTGCTGGCCCGCGTGGATCCGGCGACGAAGCTCGACCTGGTCCAGGCGCTGCGCGACGAGGGGGAGATCGTCGCGATGACCGGTGACGGCGTCAACGACGCGCCCGCGCTGCGGCACGCCGACGTGGGCGTCGCCATGGCCGGCGACGAGGGCACCGACGTCGCCCGCGAGGCGGCCGCCGTGGTCGTCACCAACGGAGAGCTGGGCACCATCGTGACCGGCGTGCGCCAGGGCCGCCGCCTGCACCACAACGTCGGCTCCATGATCGGCTACCTGCTCGCCGGGAACCTGGCCGAGATCTTCCTCGTGCTCGTGGGCATGTTCGCCTGGCCGGAACTGGTCATCCCGCTGCTGCCGGTGCAACTGCTGTGGATCAACCTCGTCCTCGACGGCATCCCCGCCATCGCGCTCGGCGTGGACAGGGCGCCGGGCGACCCGCTGTCCGGCCGTCCCGCCCGCGACGGGCTGCTCACCAACCGGGTACTGGCCCGCATCGCGGTGCGCTCGCTGATCGTGGGGCTGCTGGTGTTCGCGGCGGTGGAGGTGGCCAGGCGGCTCGGCTGGAGCGACGAGCAGGTCAGGACGCAGGCCGTGCTCGCGCTCGTCTTCGCGCGGCTGACCCTCGCCTACGTCGCCAGGGCGCGGCGGTGGACGTTCGAGGCGGGCTGGGGGCGCGGGCGGGCGGTGCTGGCCGCCGTGCTGGGCACCGCCGCGCTGCAGGCGCTGGTGACGCTGGTGCCGCCGCTCGGCCGGCTCCTCGCTTTGCAGCCGCTCCCGCCGGCGGGCTGGGCCATGGCGTTGGCCGCCGCCCTGCTCACGCCGTTCCTGTGCGACCTGGCGAGGTGGGCGGGCAAGGCGGTCAGGCGCGACTACGGCCGTAAAGGGTGACCGGGTTCCCGCGCCATTCCGCGGCGTTTTCGCGGTGAATAACGGCGGTCAAGTCGGCGGATTAGTTGACGTTTAGACGATTCAATTAAAGTCCCATTCTCCGGCGGCGCGGAGCAGGCGCAGCGCAATTGTGGCAATGGCCGCCGATAGTCGGTACGATCACCGCCCGGACGGCCCCCTCCCCGTTGCCTCCCTGCGCCTGAAGGCGGAGGTCTCCCCAGTCAAGGAGATTTGATGAAGTTCGCACGTGCCTGCGTCGCCGGGCTCGCGATCGCGTTGGGCCTGGCGGCCTGCGGCGGGGGCACGACGTCCTCCGACGCCGCCGAACCGGGCCGAAGCGGCGGCTCCCTGGAGAAGACGACGCTCACCATCGGCGTGGTGCCCGTGCCCTCCTCGGCGCCGCTGTTCATCGCGCAGAAGAGGGGCTTCTTCAAGGAGGAGGGCCTGACCGTCAAGACGGAGATCATCCAGGCCCCGCAGGCCGTCATGCCGAAGATCATGAACGGCAGCATGGACGCCTTCCTGACCAGCTACGTGTCGCTCTTGGCGATCAACGACTCGGGAGCGGCGAAACTGAAGCTGTTCCAGCACAGCCAGGAGGCGGCCCCCGGCATGGCCTCCGTCGTGGTGCCCAAGGGATCGCCGGTCAAGACGGCGGCGGACCTCAAGGGCAAGACCGTCGCGGTCAACGTGCTGAAGGCGCTCGGCCAGACGGTCACCAACGCGCACCTGGAGCAGGCGGGGCTGGCGCCGACCGACGTCAAGTACGTCGCCGTGCCGTTCGCCGACCAGCTCGCCGCGCTGTCGTCGGGCCAGGTGGACGCCGCCTGGCTGGTGGAGCCGTTCCTCACCGCCGCCAAGGCCGAGCTGGGCGCCGTCGAGGTGATCGACACGATGAGCGGCCCCACCGCGAGCATCCCCGTCGACGGCTGGGGCGTCTCCGAGGCGTGGCTGACCAAGAACCCCAACACCGCCAAGGCGCTGCACCGCGCGCTGGCCAGGGCGCAGCTCATCGCCGGCAGCGACCGCAACGCCGTCAACGAGGTCATCCCCACCTACACGCAGATCCCCGCCGAGACGGCCGCCTCGATCAAGCTCGGCGTCTACTCCATGGAGGTCGACAAGGCCAAGCTGCAGAAACTGGGCGACCTGCTGGCCGGCTACGGCTACCTGAAGAAGAAGCCCGACGTGACGCAGCAGATCGCGGCCACGCTCGGATGAGTTCCACCGCCATCCGGCGGGGAGCCCTCGGCGCGGCCGGCGTCGTCGGGTTCGTCGCCCTCCTCGAGGCCGCGGGGCGTCTCGGGATCATCGATCGGGACGTCCTGCCGTACGTCTCGACCGTCCTCGCCACGGCGGCCGAGCTGGCCGCCGACGGCGGGTTCCACCGGCACGTGCTCGCCACGCTGGGCGCCTGCGCGGCGGGGCTGCTGATCGCGTTCGCCGTCGCCGTGCCCGCCGGGCTGCTGCTGGGCACGGTGCCGGTGGTGGAGCGATCGGTGCGTCCGCTGGTCGAGTTCCTGCGCCCGATCCCGTCCGTGTCGCTCATCCCGCTGGCCATGTTCCTGTTCGTCGACAGCGCCGACGCCAAGACGTCCCTCATCGTCTACACCTGCTGCTGGCCGCTGCTCATCAACACCCTGTACGGGCTGGCCGACGTCGATCCGCTGGCCAAGGACACGCTGCGCGGGTTCGGCTTCGGCGAGCCCGCCGTGGCGCTGCGCGTCTCGCTGCCCAGCGCCGCGCCGTTCATCGCGACCGGCGTGCGGATCGCCGTCGGCGTCACGCTCATCGTCGCGGTCAGCGTGGAGATCGTCGCCCCCGGCGGGGGCGGCATCGGCGCCTACCTGGTGGAGGCCGGCAGCGCCAACCGGGTGGACCGGGTGCTCGCGGCCGTCGTGTGGTCGGGGCTGCTCGGGCTGGCCGCCAGCCTGCTGTTCGCCGCCGGGGAACGGCGGCTGTTCCACTGGCACACGGCCCGGACGGGGGAGGCGGTGTGAGCGCGTTCCTCGCCAGGGCACGCTGGTACTGGCTGCTGCCGGTGGCCGCCCTGCTGTGGGAGGCGGCCACCCGGCGGGCCGAGGCCGTCTACTTCCCGCCGCCGACCGTGATCGTGGCCAGGCTGCACGAGATGTGGTTCGCCGGGCCGGCCGCCGGCCTGTTCCTCACCGAGGAGGCGGTGCACGACCTGCTGCCGAGCCTCGGCAGGCTGTTCGCCGGCTGGGCGCTGGCCGCGACGGCGGGCGTGGCCCTGGGCCTGGCGATGGGCCGCTCGCGCACGCTCGCGGCGCTGGCCGAGCCGCTGCTGCACTTCGGCCGCTCGGTGCCGCCGTCGGCGCTGCTGCCGGTGTTCCTGCTGCTGTTCAAGATCGGTACGCCGATGCAGGTCGCGGCGATCGTGTACGGCGTGGTCTGGCCGGTGCTGATCAACTCCATGGACGGCGGCCGCACCGTGGACCGCCGCTACCTGGAGACCGGCCAGGTGTTCCGGATCGGCGCGGTGACGCGCCTGGTGCGGATCATCCTTCCCGCCGCCGCGCCGAAGATCTTCGCCGGGCTGCGGCTCAGCGTCTCCCTGGCGCTCATCATGATGGTGATCTCGGAGCTGTACGGCAGCACCGAGGGGATCGGCCACCGGATGCTGGAGGCGCAGAGCCAGTTCGACATCCCCGCCATGTGGGCCGGGATCGTCCTGCTGGGCGTGCTCGGGGTGCTGCTGAACGCCGGATTCGTGGCCGTCGAACGGCGGCTGCTCGGCTGGCACCGCAGCGCCCGCCACGACGCGGCCTGACAGCAGGCGATCGAACGGCTGCTCAGCCGTGCAGCCGTTCGATCGTCTCCGCCTGCCTGGCGGCGAACCACGCCCGCTCCGGCGCCCCTCCCGCCAGCCCGTCCGGCCGTTCGCCGTCGTGCCGGCCGTACTCCTCGGCCCAGAGCCGGGTCTTGACCCGGCTCAGCAGGTTGTCCAGACCGGGCCGGCGGCGGAAGCGGCGCAGCGCGGCCACATCGACCTCGGCGGCGGCGACCAGCGACTCGCCGGGACCTGCCTGCGCCAGGACCCGCCCCTCGTAGTCGATCAGTTCGGAGCCGCCGTTGGTGGAGTCGCCGGGGATCGCGATGCCCGCCAGCCCGCCGGTGTTGGCGGAGACGACGTAGGCGAGGTTCTCCACGGCCCTGGCCCGCCGCGCGACCGCCTTGGCCGTGAGCATGGGCGACGACGCCTCGCAGGTGGGGTTGCAGAGGACCTCGGCGCCGCGCAGCGCCAGCGCGCGCGCCAGCTCGGGGTGCAGGATCTCCTCCGAGGCGATCGCCGCCAACGCGCCGATCTCGGTGCGGGCCACCGGCAGGACGCCGTCGATCCCGTAGATCCGCAGGTAGCGGTCCCACACGTCGTACGGGCTCGGGCTGAACATCGAGTGCAGCCGGCGATACCGCAGCACCGCCTCCCCGGCGGGCGACAGGACGACGCAGGCCTGGAAGTACAGCTCGGGGAAGTGCCCGTCGCGCTCGTAGGCGTTCACGCAGAGGAACACGTCGTGGCGGGCCGCGATTTCGGCCAGGGCCAGGTACTCGGGGCCGTCGGGGTCGAGCGCGGCCTTGTCCCGCCACTCGGCGACGCTCTCCCCCATCGGGAACCCGGTCAGCGCGTACTCCGGCAGCACGACCAGGCGCAGGTCACGGCCGATCCACGCCTTGGACGCGCCGACCTGCCGGCCGACGCGGTCGACGGCGGCGCGGATCTCGGCACGCGGGTCGCCGGCGGCGTTGACCGCCGTGGTCCGCGTCTGCAGCGCGAGGGCGCGGAACGCCGTCATCTCAGCCGACCCGCTTCTCGTCGATCAGGGTCCGCCGCACGCACACCCCGTCCCTGAGCCACTGCCAGACCCTGCTGCGCGACGCGCCGTCGTCGCTCAGCACGATCAGCTCGAACAGCCGCAGATTCTCGCCCTCCGCCTTGTACCGCCAGGTCAGGTAGATGGTGGTGTCGTCCAGCTCCCAGAACTCGCCCCGCAGCCGGTCGGTGTTGAAGCCGCACCGGCCGCCGCCCAGGTAGACACCCGGGAACTCGTGCACCTCGACCCGCCCGTCGGCCCAGGTGTAGCGGTTGGTCTGGTGGTAGGCGGCGTCGCCCACGATGGCGCACGTCATCTCGACGCGGTGCCGGTCGAGCACGGCGCCGTCCCGGTCGAGGTGCACGTACTCGCCGGCCCACGCGCCCTCGTGCCGCGCCAGCAGCGGCATCTCCGTACGCAGTCCCATGTGCTACTCCTCGCTCGCGTGCCACCACGGGTCGGCGGCCGTGGACCGGTTGACCAGGAACGCTCGGCGGCGCAGGAACCGGGCGATCGACGCGGCGCCCATGCGGGAACCGCCGAGGCCCGACAGCCCGAACGCGTGCTTCTCGCCGTCGTGCACGAACGCCGTCAGCGAGGCGTCGTTCACGCTGACCGCGCCGGCCCGCAGGCGGGCGGCCACGGCCAGCGCCGCCTCCTCCGAGCCGGCGAAGACCGCCGCCGACAGCCCGTACGCCGAGTCGTTGGCCAGCGCCACCGCCTCGCCGGGCCCGTCCACCGCCATGACGGGCAGGACGGGGCCGAACGTCTCCTCGGTCATGACCAGCATCGAGTGGTCCACCTCCGACAGCACCGTCGGCCGGCACCAGTGGCCGCCGCCGTGCCGTTCGATCCGGCCGCCCGTGTGCGTGACCGCGCCCTTGGCGGTGGCGTCGGCCAGGTGGGCGGCGATGACGTCCGCCTGCTCCGGATCGATGATCGGGCCGATGGGGCCGCCCTCGCAGGTCAGCCGCACCCCGGCCGCCTCGCGGGCGAGCCGCGCCAGGAACGCGTCGTGCACCGCCCGCGCCACGTAGACCCGCTCGATCGACTGGCAGGACTGGCCGGCGTTGGCGGTGCCGCCCCACAGGATCGCCGAGGCGGCCCGGTCGAGGTCGGCGCCGTCGAGCACGATCGCCGGGTCCTTGCCGCCCAGCTCCAGAAAGGCCGGGACGAACGCGCGAGCCGCGGCCCGCGCCACCTGTGACCCCGTCGGCACGCTGCCGGTGAACGCCACGGCGTCGACCAGCTCCACGAGGGCCGCGCCGGTCTCGCCGTCGCCCTCGACGATCCGCAGGGGCAGCCCGTCGGGCACCAGGCGGGCCAGCGGCTCGATGAACCTCGGCGTGACCTCGCTCGGCTTGACCAGCACCGCGCAGCCGGCTGCCAGCGCGGGGACCGCGTCGATGAGGCCGAGCAGCAGCGGGAAGTTCCACGGGCCGATCACCCCGACCAGCTCGTACGGCACCGCGTCACCCGTCACCACGACCCGGGGCCCGCCCGGCGGCCCCGGCAGGGACGCGGGCCGTTCGGGCGGCGGGGCCAGCAGCGCGGGCGCCTGCCGTACGCAGCGGGCGATCAGCCCGGCGACGGCCTGCCGTTCCATCAGCGACTCGGCGACCCGGCCGGTGTCGGCGACCAGCGCCGCCAGCAGCTCCTCGTCCCGCTCGACGGCCGCGCCGAACCGCGCGAGCGTCTCCGCCCGCCGCTCCCACGCGGGGGCGCCGGACCAGGCGGGGGCCAGCGTCCGGAGTTCGGCGGCGATGGCGGCCAGGCGGTCCGGGGGGACGGGGGCCGGAGGCCGCTCCACCCGGCCGGTGAGAGGGTCGCGGACCGCCCTGCTGCGTCTGGACAACAATGCTCCCGCGCTGTTCCGGAAGAGGCGACGGCGACCATTGTGAACATTCGCGGGGCGGCCCTGTCCATAGGCCACGGCCGCGCGTGGAAAAAGACAATCCCGCGACCGTATTTCGGTAGGGCCGATGGTCCCGCCCGGCGCGGGACCTCGTCCTCTGGGCGCGGCCCGGCCCCGGGTGTGTGCTGAGAGGACGCCGGACCGCCGGTCACGTGCCGGACCGGCGCCGCCGGCGGCCTTCGCCGTACGGCGCCGTGGGCCGCGACCTCTGGAGACCGTCATGACCGTCATCGTCGCCCCGCCGCACCTGACGGACGCCGCCCGCGCCGACTGGGACGCCCTGCAGGCCCCCACCCCGTCCGCGCCCCGCTTCGACCCGGAGCAGGCCGGGCCGCTGCCCGAACCCGCCCGCCGCTGGCTCCTGCACGCCGTCGCGCCCGGCACGCCGCTGCTGCGCGCGGTGGTGCTGGACCTGCACGGGACGATCCGGCTCGGCGGCTGGCGCCCGTTCCGCGCCGCGCAGGCGCTGCTGCCCCTCGCCGGGTACGTCTGGGCGGCCACCGCCCGGCTGGGCCCGGTCACGGTACGCGGGTTCGACCGCTACCGCGACGGGACGGGGGAGATGCGCTGGCGGCTGCTCGACGTCCTGCCCGTCATGTCCGGCGGCGGCCCCGACATCGCCCGCAGCGCCGCCGGCCGGCTGGCCTGCGAGTTCGTCCTGGCGCCCGCGACCGCCCTGGACCCCCGCGTCCAGTGGAAGCAGCTCGGCGACCACCAGGCGGTCGCCCGGCTCCCGGTGGGGGAGGAGGACCACGAGGTGACGCTCACCGTCGCCCCCGACGGCAGCCTGCAGGCCGTCACCATGCCCCGCTGGGGCGACCCGAGGGGCGACGGCCGGTTCGCCGTGCATCCGTTCGGCGTGGAATGCGGTCGTGAGGCCGTCTTCGACGGATTCACGATCCCGGCGGAGCTGCGTGGCGGCTGGTGGCCGGGCGGCGACCGGTGGTCTGACGGCGAGTTCATCCGCTGCACCGTCGACCACGCCCGCTACCGCTGATCCGCCCCACCAGCCGTGCCCTGACGGGGACGGTCAGAGCCCCCGGATGCGGCGGCCGGTGATCTGGTGGGGGACGATGCGGATGTACAGCTCTCGCTCGCCGCCCGCCCACGGCGAGACGCCCGCGCCGGTCACCTGCCGCTGCTCCTCCTGCGGCACGTGGTGCGCCGGCCCCTGCACCAGCACGCTCCACCCCTCCCGTCGGGCCTCGTCGATCTGGTCCACCTCGAAACCGATCTTGATCTCGACGCCTTCCAACCCGGTGCGCAGGCTCTCGTCCATGGGGCCGCCGTAGGCGGTGCGGAACACGATCGCGCCCTCGTGCAGCTTGTAGTTGACCGGCAGCACCGTCGGCCCCTGCGGCCCGCCGAACGCCACCCGCCCGATCCCGCCGGGCGCGATGAGACGCAGGCACTCCTCCGGCCGGAGCGTCTCCAGCCGGGGGCCCGCCTGGGCCGGCCCCACCCCGGGCGGCCGGTCCGTGCCGCCGCCCAGCAGGTCCTCCACGGTGATCTGCAGCGCGTCGGCCAGGCGGGTCAGGGCGCTGGTGCCGATGGTGTCGGGATGCTCCTCCAGATACTTGACGTACCCGGGCGCCATGGCGGCGCGCTCGGCGAGCTGCTCGCGGGTCAGGCCGAGCCGTTCGCGATGGTGGATGATGCGACGTCCGAGGTCGCCGGTGGACATGGTCGTCCCCCCTTGCTGGCTGGCGAAGGTGCGGCGGGCGCCGCGCGCGAGCGTGACGCCGTTGACGCGGGTCTTCTCGTGGTCCGCGTCGATGAAGTAGCGCAGGCCGCGGAACCGGATCGGCAGGGACAGCGGCGCCAGCTCGTCGGGCAGCAGCGGGTCGAGGTGGATCCCGTCACGGCGCAGGTGCAACCCCAGGTAGCAGCGCTGGATCAGGTCGAGCGTGCCCCCCATCGCGCCGAGGTGGATGCCCTCCGCCGTGGTGCCGCCCTGCACGTCCTCGATGTCGCTGGCCAGCGCCTCGGTGAAGAACGTCCACGAGCGCGCCCGGTCGGACCGGGTGAGCACCCAGGCGTGCACGACGGCGCTGAGCGTGGAACCGTGACTGGTGCGGTCGAGGTAGTAGTGGATGGTGCGGGGGATCAGCTCGGGCCCGGCCGGATAGCCGAGCCGGTGCAGCAGGCCCAGCAGCTCGTCGGAGCTCAGCAGGTAGAACAGCATGAGCGTGTCGGCCTGCTTCGACGCCTGGTAGCGGTTGACGTCGTCGCCCTCCGACTCCAGCACCCGGTCCAGGCGGCGCGCCCCCCGGTACCTGTCCCAGTCGAGCTCCGCCAGTTCGGCGTAACCGCCGAACTGGCTGATCACGCCGTCGTGGAAGTCCACCCGCATCCGCCGGGTGATGTCGAGCCAGCGTTCCGGCTCTCCCTCCGCCACCGGCAGGTCGGGGTGGAGCTCCAGGGTGTCGAAGGCGCGCAGCAGCAGCCACACGGTCATGACGTTGGTGTAGGCGTTGTTGGCCAGCCCGGGGGAGGCGGCGCCGGGGTAGTTCTCGTGGTACTCGTCGGGGCCCATCACGCCGTGGATCTCGTACCGTCCCGACTCCTCGTACGGCACCGCCAGCGACGCGAAGAACCGGGCGATGTCGACGAGCAGTTCCGCGCACCACGGCGGCATCGACCCGGTCCCCAGGTAGTACTGCCACACGTTGTAGGCGATGGCCAGCCCCACGTGCCGCTGCAGCCGCGAACGGTCCGGCAGCCAGCGCCCCGACAGCGGATTCAGGTGCAGCGTCTGCGTCTCCTCCCGGCCGTCGCTGCCGCTCTGCCAGGGGAACATCGCCCCGTCGAACCCGGCCGCCCGCGCCGCCGCCCTCGCCTCCGGCAGCCGCCGCCACCGGTAGCGCAGCAGGCCGAGGGAGATCTCGGGGAAGCGCAGGTTCAGCCAGGGCAGCACGAACAGCTCGTCCCAGAACACGTGCCCCCGGTACGCCTCGCCGTGCAGCCCGCGGGCGGGCACGCCCACGTCCAGGTCGGCGGTGTGCGGCGACAGTGTCTGCAGCAGGTGGAAGACGTGCAGGTGGACGGCCTGGGCGATCTCCGCGCCGTCCACGTCCAGCCGGCCCCGCTCCCACAGCCGGCGCCAGGCCTCCGTGTGCCGCGCCAGCAGCGTGTCGAAGCCGGGGGCGAGCCGCACCGCCCGCAGCGCCGCCGAGGACGGGTCGTGGATCGCCGGGTCGCGGGACGTCACCAGCGCCACGATCTTCGTCAGCGACGCGGGCGTCCCCTGGGCCAGGTCGAGCACGTGCTCGGCGGAGATCAGGTCCGGCTCGCGGGTCACCTCCGGCGCGGGCGCCCCGTGGTCGGCGCGGGCCGCCAGCACGACCGTGATGCCGGAGGACCGGGTGACGGCGCTCAGCCAGGCCAGGTCGCCCGCCGTGCCCGTGGCGTGGCCGGTGAGATGGTCGCCGTTCAGGTCGCGGTAGCGGGCCACACCGTTGTTGGCGACCCGGCCGTCGAGGGCCGCCCGCACGCGCAGGGGGCCGGACCAGTTCTCCGCGACGAACACGGTCTCCAGGGCGGCCAGCAGCGGGTCGGCCATGGACACGAGGCGCCGCTGCCGCACCCGGGTGACGCGGCCCGCGCCGTCACGCCAGCGCAGCGTCCTGGCCAGCACCCCGCGCCGCAGGTCCAGCTCGTGCCGGTACTCCAGCAGGCAGGCCCGGTCCGGGCTGAACCAGTCACCGTCGGGCGTGGCGAACGTCAGCGGCAGCCAGTCGGGCAGGTTGACCAGGTCCTCGTTGGTGACGGTCCGGCCGGCGACCGTGGAGTCGAGGCGGTCGTAGCAGCCGGCGGCGTACGTGCCGGGCGTCCGCGCGCCGCCGTCGGGCGTGGCCCCGCGGGTGGCGAACCGGCCGTTGCCCAGCGTGCACAGCGCCTCGCGCAGCCCCTCCCGCGCGGGGTCGTACCCGTCGTAACGCAACGACCAGGGGTCGACGACCTGCCGGCCGGGAGAGGTCTCGTGCGGCGGGGCGAGCGGGCCGCGCGTGGTCATGGACGGCTCACGGGGACGCGGCCCGTGACGGACAGCTCCGCCAGGTCGGTCACGACGACGTCCGCACCCGCGTCGAGCATCCGCGCCGCCTGCGTGCCCGACCGGTCCACCCCGACGACCAGCCCGAACCCGCCCCGGCGGCCCGCCGCCACCCCCGGCAGCGCGTCCTCGACGACCGCCGTCTCCTCCGGAGGCAGCCCGAGCCGGCGCGCCGCCTCCAGGAACAGCGCCGGGTCGGGCTTGCCCGGCAGGCCCAGCCGCGCGGCGTCGTCGCCGCCGACCAGCACGTCGAACAGGTGCAGCAGCCCCGCCGACGCCACCACGGCGCGGCAGTGCCTGCTCGCCGACACCACCGCCGTCCGGCAGCCGCGCCGCCGCAGCTCGTGCAGCAGTGCCACGGTCGAGGGGAACGCGGCCACCCCGTGCCGGCGGATCTGCTCGACGAACAGCGCGTCCTTGGCCAGACCGAGACCGTACACGGTCGGCGCCCCCGGTTCGTCGTCCGGGCAGCCCTCCGGCAGGCTGATGCCCCGCGCGGCCAGGAAGGTCCGCACGCCGTCCAGCCGGGACCGCCCGTCCACGTGGCGCAGGTAGTCGGCGCGCACGTCGAAGGGCGCCGACCGGCCGCGCAGGAACCCGTCGAACACGTGCTTCCACGCCGCGGCGTGCACGCGGGCCGTGTCGGTGACCACACCGTCGGTGTCGAGGACGACGGCACGGACCGCGCCGAGATCGATGACGGTCATGCGACGTCGCTACCCACAGGCCGGGTCGCCAGACATGACACGGGACCTTGGACCCGCAGGTCCGGGACGTTGGCCGGTGCAACGCGGCGCGGCGGAGGAGGAACGTGGGAGGCGAAGCGAGGAGGACACCATGGCAATCGAAGTCAAGGACGTCATGGGACGCGTGGCCATCGCCGTGTTCGAGGACGCGCCGTTCGCGGAGATCGTCGCCGCGATGCGCAGGTACGCCGTCGGAGCCGTCACCGTGATCGACGCCGAACGCCGGCCGGTGGGCGTGGTCTCGGAGGCAGATCTCCTGCTCAAGGAGAGCGACTCGGTACGTCGCGGCGTCTCGATGTTCGAGTCGCGCCGTCAGCGGCGGGACCACCGCAAGGCCGCGGGCGTGACGGCGGCCCAGATCATGACCTCCCCGGCCATCACGGTCACCCCGGCGACGCCGGTCCGCGCCGCGGCGCGGATGATGCGCGACGAGCGCGTCAAGCAGCTCCCGGTCGTGGACCCGGTCACCGGGCGGATCGTCGGCACGCTGCACCAGCAGGACGCGCTGCGGGTCTTCACCCGTCCCGCCGCCGAGCTGATGGCCGACATCCGGGCGCAGCTCCCGGACGCGCGGGCGCTCGCCATCGAGGTCGACCGGGGCGTCGTGACCGTGCGCGGCACGGTGGAGACGAGGTCGCAGGCCATCGCGGTGACGGAGCGGCTCCGCTCGGTCGAGGGCGTCGTCGACGTCGTGTCCGAACTCGCCTGGACCCGCGAGGACATCGTCACCCCGCCGCTCCCGTAGGTGGATCAGGGACGGGCGGTCACGGCAGCACGCGGACGCGTACGATGCCCGGCACCGTACGCGTCAGCAGGCCGGCGACGTGGGCGGCGCGCTCGTCGTGCGGCGTTCCGCGCGCCCCGCGCAGCACGGCCACCCCCTCGGTGACCGTGACCTCCCACTCCTCCTCGCCGGCGGGACGGTGCTCGCGCAGCGCGGCGACGACCGCCTCGCGCAGTTCCTCGTCGGGCCGGGCCAGCATGGAGAGCAGGTCGCGGCGGCTCAGGATGCCCACCACCTTCTCGCCCTCCAGGACGGGGAGGCTCTTGACGCGCTTGCCGACCATGAGGTCGATCGCCGTGGCCGCGTCGGTGGCCGGGGTCACCGTCACCACGGCATGGGTCATCACCTGCCACACCTGGCGCGGCGGCGGCTCGGCGGACGGCACCGGCGGCCGCACGGACGCGCGCGGGTCCGGCTCGAACTCGCCGCGCAGCAGGTCTATCTCGCTCACCATGCCGGCCAGACGGCCCGAGTCGTCGAGGACGGGCGCGGCGGTGACGTCGTGGGCGTACAGCACGCGGATCGCCCGCCGCACCGGGTCGGCGCGGTGGACGGTGACGGGCGGGCTGCTCATGACCTCGCGGACCAGCATCGCTATCCGGCCCCTCTCTCGGCGAACCGCGCCCGCGCGACCGCCGTGCCGGTCATCGTGCCGGTCATGCCGGTCATGCCGGTCGTCGTGCCGGTCGTGCCGGTGGTCGTGTCGTCCGTCGTGCTCATGGCCGCCCCCAAGCTCCTGGCGGGGTGTCTTCCATCACAACGTGGTACTTACACCCCTGCCAGGGGCGTAAGTCCCGAATCGTTGACCGGTCGGCACCGTTGCGGCGCACCGCGTCGTCAGACATGCGAGGTCGCCAGTTCGCCGGCGGGGCGGCGAGGCGCGCGGGCGACGAACGGCCCGCAGCCGAGCCGCCCGGCAGCGTCCAGCCGGGCCCTAGGGACCGGCCGGGCGGGACCTTCGGCCCTGCCCGGCCGCGTCGGCCCGTGATGGGCTGGAGCCGACACCACAGGAGGTGCTGCGATGACCACTCGGACGACAGGGCAGCGGGACCGCGCCATCCACGGCGCGCTGGAGGCCGCCCGGTGGGCGCCGTCGGTGCACAACACGCAGCCGTGGTCGTTCGCCGTCTCCGGCGACGAGATCAGCGTGCGCGCCGACGTGGACCGCAAGCTCCGGATGGGCGACCCGTCCGGCCGGGAGCTGCTGATCAGCTGCGGCGCCGCCCTGTTCACCATCCGCACCGCACTGCGCTGCGAGGGTTTCGAGCCGATCGTACGGGTGCTGCCCGACCCCGACCGGCCGTCGCTGGTGGCCACGGTCACGCTCGGCGGGCCGGTCGAGGTCGACGAGCACACGCGCGACCTCGGCCGGCAGATCGAGCGGCGCCGCACGCACCGGGCCGGATTCACCGACCTGCCCGTGCCGGACCGGCTGCTCGACGCCCTGACACGGGAGGCGCGCGCGGAGGGCGCGAAGCTCACGCCGGTCGGCTCGCCCGAGGCGGTGGAGATCGTCGCCGCGCTCACCCGGGCGGCCCAGGAGGCCCAGTCGGCGGACCGGGTGCTCACCCTGGAGGTCATCCGGTGGGCCCGGCCGCCGGGCAGCGCGCGCACGGACGGTGTCCCCGCCGACGCCTACCCCCGTACGGCGCCGCACACCGACCCGCACTTCCCGCAGCGTGACTACGCCTGGCGGCACGAGTGGGGCGTCGAGGGCGGCCAGGAGCAGACGGCGACGGGCGTGGTCGCGCTGCTGACCACGCGCGGCGACACCCGCGAGGAGTGGATCGCGGCCGGCCAGGCGCTGCAGCGCGTCCTGCTGCTGGCCTGCGCCCACGGCGTCAGCGCCGCCTTCCACACCCAGGCGCTGGAGATGTACCACCTGCGCGAGTTCCTGCGGCAGGAGGTGTGCGGTCACGAGTACCCGCAGATGATCATGCGATTGGGCATCACCTTCGACGAGGGCAGCACCGTCCGGCGCTCCCTGCCGGACGTGCTCGACTGAGCCCGCCGTCGCCCGCCGTCGCCCGCCGTCGCCCGCCGCGCCGCTCCGCCCGAGGTGGATACCGCTACACGGTGGTGCGACACTGATCGTATGACGCAAGGCGACCACCGCCTCATGCCCGGCATGCGGCTCGACGAGCTGCTGGCGGAGCTCCAGCTCCGGCTCAACGCCGTGCTGGCCACCCGCGACCGGGTGCACGCGCTGATGGAGGCGGTCGTCTCGGTCGGCAGCGACCTCGACCTGGAGACCGTGCTGCGCCGCATCGTGGCGACGGCCACCAAGCTCGTCGACGCCAGCTACGGAGCGCTCGGCGTCGTCGGCCAGGAGCACACCCTCCTGCAGTTCATCCCGGTGGGGCTGACCGAGGAGGAGATCGCCAAGATCGAGCACTGGCCCCACGGCCTCGGCCTGCTCGGCCTGCTGATCAAGGACGCCCGGCCGCTGCGGCTCGGCCGCATCTCCGACCACCCCGAGTCCTACGGGTTCCCGCCGGGCCACCCGCCCATGGGCACGTTCCTCGGCGTCCCGGTACGGGTGCGCGACGAGGTGTTCGGCAACCTCTACCTCACCGAGAAGCGCGGCGGCGGCGAGTTCGACGAGGAGGACGAGGCGATCGTCATCGCCCTGGCCACCGCCGCCGGCGTCGCCATCGAGAACGCCCGCCTGTACGAGGAATCGCGCCGGCGCGAGACCTGGCTGGAGGCGTCCGCCGAGGTCACCACGACCCTGCTGTCCGGCGCCGACCGCGGCCGGGTGCTGGCCATGATGGCCGCCCGCGCCCGCCAGATGAGCGACGCCGACCTGGTGCAGATCCTGCTGCCGGACCCCGACGGCGGGAGCCTCGCGGTCGAGTTCGTCGAGGGGGAGCTGTCCGACGACGTGGCGGGCCTGACCTTCGAGCTGACCGCCAGCGCCGCCGGAGAGGTGTTCACCAGCGGCCGGCCGGTCGCCGCCGGAGACCTGCTCGACTCCGCGTCCCCGCTGCGCGGGCTCGGCTTCGGGCCCGAACTGCTCATGCCGA
Organism: Nonomuraea sp. NPDC047897; assembly: GCF_043204415.1. Lineage (NCBI taxonomy): Bacteria > Bacillati > Actinomycetota > Actinomycetes > Streptosporangiales > Streptosporangiaceae > Nonomuraea > Nonomuraea sp. NPDC047897. The sequence continues at coordinate 216,319 of NZ_JBIDCC010000002.1, forward strand.
TCGGCTCCGGTGAGACGGTGCGCGGCGTGCTCGCCCTGGCCAAGCGGTCCGGGCGGCTGCCGTTCAGCGCCTCCGACCTGCGCATGCTGGAGGCGTTCGCCGGTCAGGCGGCGGTCGCGCTGGAGCTCGCCGAGGCGCGCCGGCACGCCGAGCGGCTGACCCTGCTGGAGGACCGCGACCGCATCGCCAAGGACCTGCACGACGTCGTCATCCAGCGGCTGTTCGCCACCGCCATGACGCTCATGAGCACGGTCCGGCTGGTCGAGCGGCCGGAGGCGTCCAGCCGGCTGCAGCACGCCATCGACGAACTCGACGAGACGATCCGGCAGATCCGCTCCACCATCTTCGCGCTGCAGTCGGTGCCCGACGAGGACGCGCCCAGCCTGCGGACCCGCATCGTCGAGCTGGTCGAGTCGTCGCGCGGCCACCTCGGGTTCATGCCGGGCCTGCGCATGGAGGGCCAGCTCGACAACCGGGTGCCCGAGGAGGCCGCCGAGCACCTGCTGGCGGTGCTGCGCGAGGCGCTGTCCAACGTGGTGCGCCACGCCAAGGCGGCCAAGGCCGACGTGTCGGTGGAGGTGCGGGGCGAGATGCTGACGCTCATCGTCCAGGACGACGGCGTCGGCCTGCCCGGGGAGGGCCGCCGCAGCGGCCTGCGCAACATGGAGGAGCGGGCGGCCAGTCTGGGCGGCTCGTTCGAGATCAGCTCTCCGGAGTCCGGGGGCGTCGCGCTCCGGTGGAGTGTGCCGGTCTGATCTGGCGGCCGGTCACCTGCTCGACGTCCACCACGATGTAGTGGTCGCGCTCGCCCGGAGCCCACGCGGTCAGCGGCAGCGCCGACAGGCGGGCGATCTCGTCGGGATCGTGCACGGCTCGCGCGTGGCCGACGGCGGTCACCGACCAGCCGGTGCGCTCCTCCGGGTCGAACTCGTCCACCTCGAACGCCACGACGGCGTGCCGGGTGGCGGCGGCGAGCTTGGAGCCGGCGGCGGTGCGGATGACCACGCTGTCGCCGTCGAGCCGGAACGTGACCGGCTGCACCGCGGGCAGGGCGCGATCGGTGAACACGATCCGCCCGATCGGCGTGGACGACAACAGCCGCAGGCACTCCTCGCGGGACAGGACCTGCAGTCCGGACGAATCGATCGGCATGTCTTCAGGATCACCGGCGGTCAGAGCAGATCCTTAGGGGCGAAGGTCCCATCATTCGCGCCGATCTGCCCGCAGCCGCGCCGACAGCGCGGCGGCCTGGGTGCGGCGCTGCATGTTGAGCTTGGCCAGCAGGTTGGAGACGTAGTTCTTGACCGTCTTCTCGGCCAGGAACAGCCGCTCGCCGATCTGCCGGTTGGTCAGCCCCTCGCCGATGAGGTCGAGGATGTGGCGCTCCTGCTCCGACAGCGCGGCGAGCGGGTCCTGCCTGGCCGCCTGGTCGCGCAGCCGCTGCAGCATCGCCGCCGTGGTCTGGGGGTCGAGCAGCGACTGCCCGGAGGCGACCGTCCGCACCGCGCCGACCAGGTCGGAGCCGTGGATCTGCTTGAGCACGTAGCCGGAGGCGCCCGCCATCACCGCGTCGAACAGCGCGTCGTCGTCGGCGAAGGAGGTCAGCATGAGGCAGGCCAGCCCCGGCAGCCGCGAGCGGGCCTCGCGGCACACGTCGACGCCGTTGCCGTCGGGCAGTCGCACGTCCAGCACCGCCACGTCGGGCTTCAACGCCGGGATGCGGGCGATCGCCGACTCGGCGGTGCCGGCCTCGCCGATCACCTCGATGTCGTCCTCGGAGCCCAGCAGGGCGGCCACGCCCCGCCGTACCACCTCATGATCATCGACGAGGAACACACGAATCATGCCTCAGACGGTAGCGGGCGGCGGGCCCGGCCGGGTAGGGACGAAGGTCCTCTGATCACGTGGGGAAGGTCGCCGATGCGGGGGACCTTCGTGAATGGCCGCTGCCCGGCCGGACATGATGTCATCGAGGCCACTGAGGAGGAAGCATGATCATTGTTGGTGTCGACGGCTCGCGGGCCGGGCTGGAGGCCGCCGGATGGGCGGCCGGGGAGGCGGCGCTGCGCGGGACGCCGTTGCGGCTGGTGCACGCCATGCCCTCCTGGGCGTGCGAGGAGGACGCCTCCGGCCGGCTGGCGGAGGTGGCCCGGTGGATGCGCGAGGGCGGCCGGACCGTGCTCGCCGCCGCCGAGAACCGGGTCCGCGGCGAGCAGCCCGGGATCGCCGTCGAGACGGGCCTGCTGCCCGGTGACCCGCGCGCCGCGCTGATCGAGGCGGCCAGGGACGCCGAGCTGGTGGTGGTCGGCGACCACGGCCTTGGCGGGGTGCGCGGCCTGCTCGTCGGGTCGGTGGCCTACGGTGTCGCCGCGCACGCCGAGTGCGACGTCGCGCTGGTCCGCGAGGTGCCCGTCGCGCCGCGCGACGAGGTGGTGGCCGGCGTCGACGGCTCGCCCACCGCCGGCCGGGTGCTCGACGTCGCCTTCCGCGAGGCCGAGCTGCGCAAGCTGACCCTGCGGGCGGTGCACGCCTGGTCCCTGCCGCAGGCCGGCGGCTTCCTGTCGCCCGCCGGCGACGGCGAGCGGGACCAGGTGCTCATGCTGAAGGAGCGCCTCGCCGGGCACCGCGAACGCCACCCCGGCGTCGTGGTCGTCGAGGAGGTCGTGCACGGCCACCCCGTCGCCGCGCTCCGGCAGGCCGCCGCCGGGGCGGAGCTGCTCGTGGTCGGCTCGCGCGGCTACGGCACCCTCAAGGGAATGGTCCTCGGGTCGGTCAGCCAGGCCATGGTGCACCACGCCCCGTGCCCGCTGCTCGTGGCCAAGAGAGACCGGTGAGGCGCGTGCGGTGATCACCGAACCGGTAGGATGACGGTTCTGCGGCATTGACGAAGGAGGCGGCCCCGTGTCCGAGTTGGAGCGCATGCCTCCTGGCGTGAACCCCGTCGTCCCCAGTTCCGCCCGCGTCTACGACTACCTCCTGGGCGGCAAGGACAACCTCGCGGTGGACCGCGCGGTCGCCGACCGGCTCCTCGCCGTCGCGCCGGACGCGCGGCTCGTCGCCCGGGCCAACCGCATGTTCCTGACCCGGGCCGTCCGCCATCTGGCCCGGCAGGGCATCCGGCAGTTCCTGGACCTCGGCACCGGCATCCCCACCTCGCCCAGCGTGCACGAGGTCGCCCGCGAGGTGAGCCCCGCCTGCCGCGTCGTCTACGTCGACTACGACCCCGTCGTCACCATGCACGCCCAGGTGCTGCTGACCGGCGCGCCGGGGATCGAGAGCATCCGCGCCGACCTGCGCCAGCCCGACGTCATCCTCGGTGACCCGCACGTCACGGGCCTGATCGACTTCGACCAGCCGGTGGCCGTGCTCATGGTCGCCTGCCTGCACTTCGTGACCGACGACGAGGACCCCGGCGGCATCGTGGCGGCCTTCCGCAAGTGGCTGGCGCCGGGCAGCCACCTGGTCGTCTCGCACGCCATGGCCGAGAGCAGCCCCGCGGCGGTCGCCCAGCTCACCCGGGCGACCGCCGGCTCGCCCGCGCGCCCCACCTTCCGCACCCACGAGCAGGTCCTGCGCCTGTTCGACGGGTTCGAGCTGATCGGGCCCGGCCTCGTGCCCGTCCACGAGTGGACGATCGGCGAGGCGGACGAGCCGGTGATCCCGCTGCTGGAGGGCACGCCCGCGCTGCGGGTCGAGGGCGGCGTCGGCCGCCTGCCCGCCGACGCGGGCTGACCGCCTCACCGGCGGGTCACGGCGTGAAGACCACGCGGACGCAGCCGTCCTCCTTGGTCTTGAACAGCTCGTAGCCCCTCGGCCCGTCCTCCAGCGGCATCGGGTGCGTGAGCAGGTGCGAGGCGTCCAGCTCGCCGCCGGCCATCCGCTCCAGGATCATCGGGATGTAGCGGTGGCCGTGCTGCTGGGCGCCGCGCAGGGTCAGGCCCTTGTTCATGACCGCGCCCATCGGGAACTTGTCGACGACTCCCACGAAGACGCCGAGCACCGACACCGTGCCGCCCTTGCGGCAGGCGTGCACGGCCTGCCGCAGCGACAGGCCCCGGTCGGTCTGCAGCCGCATGGCCTGCTTGACCCGGTCGTAGGCGTACTGGGCGCCCGTGCCGTGGCTCTCCATGCCGACGGCCTCGATGCACGCGTCGGGGCCCCGCCCGCCCGTCATCTCCTTGAGCGCGTCGAGCACGTCCACCTTGCGGTAGTCGAGCGTCTCCACACCGATCTCGCGGGCGGTCATGGCCAGCCGCTCCGGGAACCGGTCGATGGCGATCACCCGCTCCGCGCCCATGGTCCGGGCGGCCAGCGCCGCCATCTGGCCGACGCCGCCGCAGCCCCACACCGCGACCACGTCGCCGGGCCGTACCTCGGCCAGGTCGGCGCCCATCCAGCCGGTGGGCACCGCGTCGGAGGCGAACACCGCGCTGGAGTCGGGCACCCCTTCCGGCACCGGGAACGCGTTGACGTCGGCGTACGGCACCCGCACGTACTCGGCGTGGCTGCCGGCGAACCCGCCCAGCGCGTGCGAGTACCCGAAGATGCCCGCCGTCGCGTGGCCGTTCATCGTCTCCAGGAACCCCGGGTCGGGGTTGGTGTTGTCGCACAGCGACCAGAGCTGGTCGCGGCAGTAGCGGCACCGGCCGCAGCCGATGATCGAGCAGACTGCGACGCGTTCGCCGACCCGGCGCTCCCGCACGTCCGGCCCGACCTCGACCACCTCGCCGACGAACTCGTGGCCGATCACGTCGCCGGCCATCATCGTGGGCATGTACCCGTCCAGCAGGTGCAGGTCCGACCCGCACACCGAGCTGGCGGTCACCTTGACGACCGCGTCCTGCCGGTTGAGCGGCCGCGGCTCCGGGACGTCCTCGACCGACACCTTGCCGACGCCGGTCCAGCACAGCGCCTTCATCCCATGCCCCTTCTGGTGAGCTGCCGCATCAGCGGGATGGCCGTCCGCCCCAGCGGCGTCCGGTGGCCTTCGGGCTGGCCCTCGACGCGCAGCACCTCGCCGGTCTCCAGCAGTTGCTTGAGCGCGCGCACCCGCTCCCGGGCCCGGCCGTCGGCGCCCCGCACCGCGATCTCGGTGCCCCGGCCTCCCGGCGCGGGGACCAGCCGGACCTCGTGGCATTCGGCGATCCGGGCCAGCTCGTCCGGCCGTCCGGCCCCCGCCAGCCGCTCGGGCTCGCAGGCGACGGTGACGGCGAACCACTCCGACGGGCCCGGCCGCAGGGCGCGCCGCCGGGCGGCCACCCGCGCCACGACGGCGCCCGCCACCATGGCCGCCGTCGCCGTGAGCAGCAGCGGCCCCCTGGCTGTGGTGTGCTCCTTGGCTCTCATGCCACGCGGCTGCCCGGCACCGTCCGGGGCAAACCGAACACGACGGCAGCCCGGATCGGGTGACCGCCGGGGTCGAGGGCCGGCCCGGGTCGGGGTGACCGCCGGGCTCAGGGGCGGTCGACGCGGAGGCTGGCCATCGGATGAGGGCCCTCCGTCTCCAGCCGGTACTCCTCGCCGGACTTGTGCACGTTGTCGGTGATGACCTGCTCGGAGGGCGCCTTCTCGCCGCCCATGAGCGCCTCCTGCATCCTCTCGAACCGCTCGTGGGCCTCCTGGACGTAGCCGGTGCCCAGCGTGGTGTAGTCGATCTGGGTGGAGATCAGCTCGCGCAGGTAGCCCTTGTTCGGCTCGAAGGTGACCGGGGCCGGCAGCTCGGGCGCGAGCACCTGCTCCGGGTCGCGGCCGTCGTGCCGCTTGAACAGCTCGGCCGCCAGCCGCAGGTGCTCCAGCTCCATGTTGAGGTGCAGCTCCCAGATGGCCTTCACCTTCGGGTCGGACTCCGTCTCCATGAAGGAGTGGTACAGGTAGCACTCGTTGTACTCGTGGTTGAGCAGCATCTCCCACCAGCTCTCGCCCGGGTCGACCAGCGACTCGTAGTGGGTGACGTGCTCCTCCTCGATCAGCCCGATCTCCTGGTAGAGCTGGCGGGCGATGGGCTCCATGGAGGTGGGACCGACGTTCATGTAGAAGTTCATGGTCTGCTGCTCGGCGGCCATGATGGTCAGCGCGTGCAGCTTGGAGATCGGCTCGGTGCTGCTCCGGTCGTACGGCTCGCGCACGTTGTCGACCGGGTGACGGTGGTGCAGGTACGTCGGCCGGCCGGGCATGACCTCGGTCAGGTCGTCGACGATCTTCTCCGCCTTGCGGTGCTCGATCATTTCGTACAGGTTGGCGTACCGGTAGAGGTGGTCGAAGTCCTCCAGCACGCCGAACTGGTAGGCCTGCTTCAGGTACGGGTCCGGCTCCATCCTGGCGACCCAGGCGGTCAGGTCGACGGCGACCTGCTCGTAGGCGATCGTCGTCTCCAGCACCGACGCCAGGCCGGGCAGCAGCCAGTTGACGGCCTTCTGCTGCTGGGCCTCGATGTAGCGGACACTGGCGAGCTGCTGCTTGATCTCCAGGTCGGGGCAGTGGCGGGCGAGCTGGTGGCTGAACAGGATCGCCTCGACCTCGATGCCGTTCATCGCGATGATGCGGCAGCGCGTGTACGGGTCCGCGTGGTCGGGGTCGATCGGCGTGACGTTGAGCTCACGCCAGTTCCGCAGTTGCCTGTCGAGCGGGATGCCACGCTCGCGCAACGGGTTGAAGGTCATGTGCTCGTGCTCCCTCAAGCTCTCGACGCATGGGTACGACCCGGCCTACCCGAGCGCCCACCCAGCAACCGCGAGCCGGAAAGAAGCCTGCTGACCTGCATGTTCAAATGTTGTCAAGGTCGTGGCGTGAGGTGGTGCGGCAGGGGTAGCAGGACGGTCTCGAACGCCCCTCAAGGAGGCTCCATGAACACCCCGCGAACCTCGGCTCGCTCACCTGTCCAGCTGGCGGCCCTCGTCGTCGGAGCGGTGTTCCTGCTGGTCGGCGTGCTCGGCTTCGTCCCGGGCATCACCACCGACTACGGCGACATGAGCTTCGCCGGCCACAACTCCGGCGCGATGCTGCTCGGCGTGTTCCAGGTGTCGATCCTGCACAACATCGTCCACCTGCTGTTCGGCGTGGCGGGCATCGTCATGGCGCGCACGTGGAGCGGCGCCCGGGCCTACCTCATCGGCGGCGGTGTCATCTACCTGCTGCTGTGGCTCTACGGCCTGCTCATCGACAAGGACAGCGCCGCCAACTTCGTGCCGGTCAACGTGGCCGACGACTGGCTGCACTTCCTGCTCGGCGTCGGCATGGTCGCCCTCGGCTTCCTGCTGTCCCGCCGCCGGACGCTCACCAAGTGACGCGGTGACGCCGTACGGCCCGGCCGCCGGAGAGCTCCTCCCACGGCCGGGCCTCCGGCCTACGCGCCCGCCGGACGGCGCGGGCGCGTAGCCACCGGGTCGAGTGCGCGGCGCGGCGGAGCCGGCGGCCCGCGTACGGGACACCGCCGCGCAGCGCGGCCGCCAGTGCGAGCCAGCTGCACACGGCCCGCTCCAGCACCCACACCGGGGCGAACAGGCAGGCCGTCCGCGGGAACACGCGGCGGCCCCCCGCCTTGCGCCGCCCGGCCTCGGCCAGCGCGACGCTCACCCCGGCGCCCGCCGCCAGCAGGCCGAACCTGCGCCGCAGCAGCGCCGTCGCCGAGGCGGGCAGCACCGCGAGGAACAACGCCATCCGGGCCGGCTGCGCCAGGTCGTCGTAGGCCTGCCGGACCCGCTGGGACCAGAACCGGCCCGCCTCGGGCGGCAGCCGCCGCACGTACAGGCCGGCCGGCCGGCGCTCGGTCCCGCCGTGGGCGCGGACCGTGCGGATGAGCTCCAGATTCTCGAACAGCACGTCGCCGTCGTAGCCGCCCATCCGCAGGAAGAACGTGCGCCGCACGCCGAACGTGCCGGGGTAGTCGCTGCCGAGGCTGCGGTTGAGCAGCGTGCGCGCGGTGTCCCAGCGGGCGTGCCAGGGGAGCGGCTCGAAGTAGTTCTGCGGTCTGACCAGGTGCGCCCCGTCGAGCAGGGCGCGCATCCCGGCCAGGGCCGGCCGGTCGTAGCGCACGTCGTCGTCGGCGATCACCACATGGTCGGCGCGGGCCAGCCGCAGTCCCGTCGTCACGCCGTTCACCTTGCCGTTGGCGAAGCCCAGCCCGGCGGCCGGGCGCACGTGCACCACCAGGCCGCGCCAGCGGGCGGCGTGCCGCTCGAACACCTCGGCGGGGCTGCCGTCCACCACGACCACCCGCGAGACCTGGCGGGCCAGCCGGCCCAGGTAGGCGGTCAGCTCCTCCAGGTCGCCGCCGCCGTCACCGTCGTCGTCCCACCGCAGCGGCAGCACATAGTCCAGGTCCAGCACGTCCGGGTCCAGCACGTCCGGATCCTGCACGTCCGGGTCCTGCGCGTGCGGGTCCTGCGCGTGCGGGTTCTGCGCGTCCGGGTCCAGCATGTCCGGGTCCTGCGCGTGCGGGTGAGCTGCGGGCTCCGTCACGCGGACCTCGCCGCCATGCTCGCCCGGGTCCCGCTCTCCGGCTCCAGGGAGCTGAGCCCACGTCGCCAGCGGGCCAGCACGTGCCCGGCCCAGAGACGTTCGACCGCCAGCGCGCACCCCGCGCCGTACAGGATGTCGGTCGTGAGCGCCGGGTCCTGGGCGGCCAGCCCCGCGCACAGGTCGTGCGCCGCCACCTGCTCGTGCACGGCATCGGCCTGCACGTGCTCGTCGTAGAACCGGGTCGCGGCCCGGTCACCGCCCAGCCGCCGCAGCCCGTCGCCGTAGCGGCGGTTCGGCGACGACGAGGTCATCTCCAGGGCCGCCAGGTGCCCGGCCAGGGCCCCGCGCCACCGCCGGTGCAGCCCGAACAGGGACATGACGTTGGAGACGGCCAGCGTGACGCCCGGCACCCGGTTCAGGTAGGCGCCGTAGGAGGGGTCCAGACCCAGGCTGGTCATCGTGGTCGCGAACAGCTCGGCGTGCATGCGCTCGGCCCGGCCGCCGCCGTACTCGTCGGTCTGGATCTCGACGAGCGCCGCCTTCGGGCCGCCGCGCAGCCGGGGGATCGCCCAGGTGTGCGGGTCGGCCTCCTTCAGGTGGTAGATCGACCGGTGCACGACGAACTCGCGGAAGACGCTCAGATCGGCCTCGCGCCGCAGGTAGGCCGACAGTGACGGCCCGTCGTCCTCGGTCAGCTCGACCAGCGCGGCGCGCACCTGGTGGGGCGGCACGGCGCGGGGCCTCGGGACCGCGGCGGCCAGGGCGTCCTCCAGCCGCCGTTCCAGGGCGGCGCGGGTGGCCAGCAGCGACGGCTCCCACTCCCAGCGGTCGTCCACGTCGTCGAACCCCTGGTAGTGCAGCTCGTAACAGACGAACAGGGCGAGCTGCAGGTCACCGTCGGTCAGCGCGGAACGGGCGGACGGCCCACCGGCGGGCGGTGGACCGGCGATCGGTACGGGGACGGGCGGTACGGAGACGGACGGCGTCGCCGTGGGAGGTGGTGAGTGGGGCGGTGGAGAGGTGGGCGGGCGGTCGAGCGCGGCTCCGGCAGGCGGGGCGGCGAGGCGGTCGAAGAGGGCGGCGGTGATGGGACCGCGCGAACGGGGCAGCCGCATCAGACCTCCTCCGGCAACTGGTACACCGACACGTGCGCGCGGCTGTCGTCGTCGAACGGCGCGCCCGTCCAACCGGCCCAGCGGTGCTCCAGGGTCATGCCCGCCAGGCGGGCCATCAGGTCCAGTTCGGCCGGCCAGGCGTAGCGGTGGTCGGCGGGGAGCAGCCGCACCCCGTCGGCGGTCATCCGGACCCGCGTCGTGTACATCATCTGCCGCGCCGGCGACACCCGGGCCGCCTCCGCCGTGACCGCGTCCTCCGACATCGCCAGCAGCCGCAGCGCCTGGCCGTTCGCGAAGGACGCCAGGTCGGGCACCCACGCCTCCACGACGAACCTGCCCCCCGGCTCCAGGTGGTCGGCGGCGTTGCGGAAGCAGGCCACCTGGGCGTCCTGGGAGGGCAACGCGAAGATCGTGTTCGTGGTGAGGGCCACCAGGGTGAACCGGCCGCCCACCCGGGTGGTGGCGAAGTCGCCGACGGCCACGGGGACGCGATCGCCGCCCGGCTTGGCGCGCAGCACCTCCACCATCTCCGGCGAGCCGTCGATGCCGGCCACGGCCAGGCCCCGCTCCAGCAGCGGCAGCGCGAGCCGGCCGGTGCCGATGCCGAACTCCAGCACCGGCCCGTCGCCCGCCAGCGCGTGCAGCCGGTCCACGGCCGCCTCGGTGGGCAGGTCGCGGACCGTCGCGTCATAGATGTCGGCGATGCCCCGCCCGTAGGCGGAGGCGTCGAACGCAGGTGCCATGCTTCCCGTCCTCTGCTGGGTGCAGGTCCTGCTGCCCGGCGCTGAGCTGGGCAAACGCGCCCAGCCGGGGCGGGGGAGGACGCCCGCGCACGGCGACGCCCCGCGACGGATGCCCGTCGCGGGGCGTCGCCTTCCGGCAGCCGCCCGGCTGTCCCCGGGTCACTGCCGCGTGGGCGGGATCTGAACGCGATCTCCGTCTAGCGGGCGGCGAAGTTCTGGGTCCAGTAGATCTGGCCCTTGGCGTTCTTGGCCGCGCCGACACCGATGACGGTGTACTTGCAGTTCATGATGTTGGCCTTGTGGCCGGAGCTGTTCATCCAGGCGGTGACGACGGCCGACGGGGTCTGCTGGCCCATCGCGATGTTCTCGGCGAAGGCCGAGCCGCCCGCGAACCCGGCGCCGCGGATGCGGTCCATGAACGTGCGGCCGTCCTTGGACGTGTGGTTGAAGTAGTTCTGGGTCGCCATGTCCGAGGAGTGGCCGAAGGCGGCCTTGCGGAGGTGGGCGTCGTGCTTGAGCGGCTGGCAGCCGCCCTTGACCCGCTCGGCGTTGGTGAGCCGGACGACCTCGTTCTCCTCGGCGGTGCCGACGCCGCCGGCGGGCGGCGTGCTGGAGGAGGTCGGCGTGGCACTCGGCTTGGGGCGCGCCGTCGCGGTGGGACTGGCGGTGGGTGTCGCGGTGGGTGTCGCGGTGGGACTGGCGGTGGATGTCGCGGTGGGGGAGGCGGTCGGCGGGGTCACGGGGGAGCAGGCCAGGCGGACCGCCTTGGACTTGGCGGACAGTCCGCGGTAGTCGGTGGCGGTGGCGTAGTAGACGCCGGGGGCGCACGGCACGGTCATGGTCATCCGGCCGTCGCGGACACGCTTGGCGCCGCTCCTGACCACCCGGTCGGGTCCGGGCACGGCCCGCATGAGGCGGACCCGGACCAGGGCGCGGTTGCCGCAGTCGAGGCGGTCGACGGAGACCTGCAGCCGGCCGGTGGCGGCGACGCTGGGGGCGGCGACCGTCAGGCGGCACTCCGCCTGCGGAGCCGCCGCCGCGTGGGCGGTGGCGACGGGCGCGGACACGGCCGCCACGCTCACGAGGCACGCGAGTACCCCAAGGGGTCTACGCATATGGGGGTCCCTCCAGAGATGTAGACGCTGGACGGCCCGCATTCTGGCCGGGACTAAACCCCCGTGTCAGGGAAAATCGGATATTAGTGTGACCGGAGAGGTCAACGTGGCGCCGTAATCTCCCCGTGACCTGGCCATTCACGGTGCGAAAAATCTTCGGCCCGTCGCGACCCTCCCGCGTCGTGGCGATCGCACCCGGCGACGGGCCGCGCACCCACGGTCAGCGCGGGCCGACCGCGGCGCCGGAGCGAGGCGGGGTCACCAGTCGAGCTCGTCGCAGCCCCGGTGGTCGGCCGGCTCCACCTGAAGGGTGGCGTGGGCGACGCCGTGGTGGTTGCGCAGCACGTCACGGGCCCGGTCGAGCACGGCGTGGTTGTCGGCGCGCTCGGCCGTCACCAGGTGGGCGGTGGCCACGTGCATGCCGGAGGTGAGCGTCCACAGGTGCAGGTCGTGCACGTCGCGGACACCCTCGATGGCCGTCAGGTCGGCGGCCACGGCCGTGGCGTCCATCCCGTCCGGCACGTGCTGGCCCAGCACCGCGAACACCTGGCGGCCGAGCGCCAGCGCCCGCAGGGCGACGAACGCCCCGATGGCCAGGGCGATCAGCGTGTCCCAGAGAGGGTCGCCGGTGGCGGCGACCAGCCAGCCCGCGACGATGACGCCGACCGAGCCGGCCGTGTCGGCCACCACCTCCATGTAGGCGCCCTTGACGTTCAGGCTCTCCTCCGCGCCCGCGCGCAGCATCAGCAGCGCCACGACGTTGACGGCCAGGCCGATGGCGCCCACGACGAGCATGGGGCCGGAGGCGACGCTCGCCCGCTCGCCGATCCGGCCGATCGCCTCGGCCACCACGTACACCGCGACGCCCAGCATCATCACCACGGCCAGCAGCGAGGCGAACACCTCGGCCCGGTAGGAGCCGTACGTTCGCCGGCCCGTCGTGTCGGGACGCGTCGCGATCCGGGTGGCCACCAGCGCGGCGCCCAGCGTCACCACGTCGGCGGCCATGTGCCCGGCGTCCGACAGCAGCGCCAGCGACCCCGACAGCAGGCCGTACACCAGCTCCACCACGAAGTAGCAGCCGACCAGCGCGAACGCCACCGCCAGCCGCCACCGGTGCCGGCCGCCCGCGTGCCCGTGCCCGTGCCCGGCGCCCATCAGTGGGTGTCCTCGTCGCGTTCCGGGCGCAGGGCGTGCGTGTGCTCGGTGTGGGCGACCGCCAGGTCCAGCAGCATGCGCACGTGGGCGTCCTCCAGGCGGTAGTACGCCATCCGCCCGGCCCGGCGTACCGACACCACCCGGTGCGCCCGCAGCAGCCGCAGCGCGTGGGAGACGGCCGACTCGCTCTGCCCGCTCACCGCGGCCAGGTCGCACACGCACAGCTCCCCGTCGAGCAGCGCGACCAGCAGCCGCAGCCGGCCCGGGTCGGACAGCAGCCCGAACACCTCGGCGGTGCCCCGCAGGTCCTCCGCTGCCGGCATCCGCTCCCGCACCGCGGCCACCCGCGGGGCGTCCACCACCCGGACGGCGCACCCGTCGATGACCAGATGATTATCTGAAGACCCGTTCATACGAACAAGATAGGGCCTCCCCCAGCCACCCTGTCAACGGGGCCACCCGACCACCCCGAGCCGGCCGCCGCACGCGGCGGCGCGCCTACGGCCGGTGCGCGTATGGGGGGTACGGCTACGGAGGTGTGGCTACGGGCGGCGCGATGATCCGGCGCGCAGGACGTAGCCTGCGAGGACCGCGAGACCCGTGACGACCTGCGCCGCCAGCAGGCCGCCGATCCCGTCCGGGCCGGCCGCCAGCGCGGCCAGGGCCGGCAGGCAGCCGAGGACGGCCAGGTCCACGCCGGTCAGCGCCCAGAAGAGGGGGCCTGTGGGGATGGCGCCGCCCGGGGTGTCGATGACCGGCATGGAGTGGTCGACCGGGCCGCGACGCGCCATCCGCAGCGCTCCGGCCGCCACGGCGGGCGCCATCGCCGGACCGAACAGCCACCACGCCCCGCCCAGGCCCGCCGTCGGCCCCGCGGGCAGCGCCCCGACGAGCATCAGACCGGCCAGCGCCGCGGCCGCCCACGCGCCGCCGAGCAGGGCGGGCAGCAGGGCCCGCGCCGCCAGCGCCGGGCGCCGGCCCACCCCGGCGAGGCGGGACAGGGCGGGATTGTCGCCGTCGCGGCGCGAACCGGCCGTGTGGACCACCGCGACGGCCACCGCCCCCGCCAGCACGCTCGCCACCACGATCGGCGGCAGGCCCGGCGCGGCGCCTCCCGCCGTACCGCCCAGCGCCTGCGCGAGCACGGTGGGCAGGACCGCCGTGGCCGGCAGCGCGACCAGGCGGCCGGGACGGCGGGCCGCCCGTCGCCAGTCGTGCCAGGCCAGCGCGAACGGGGCCGGGAACGACGGCCACGGCCGGGACCGCAGCCGCCTGGTCCGCCAGTGGTTGTCCTCGGCCGCCCAGGTCAGTGCCGACGGGTCCAGCGTCGTCGTCGCCGTCGCCACGTGCCCCACCCTGGTCGAGGCGGCGAGCACGGCACGGGCCGGCATGTGGCCGAGCGCCGACCAGGCCCGCCGTACCAGGAGGGCCGCCGCCGACGCGGCACCGCCGGCCACGGCCGCCACCCACGCCGGCGAGGCGTCCGCCAGCGCGGCCGGCCACGTCAGCACCACGGTGACAGGCCCGAAGGCCGACCACGCCCGGCCGCCCATGGCGGCGACGCCGAGCAGCACCGCCACCAGCAACAGCGCGGTCGTCACGGCGGTCAGCCAGCCGTTCCACGTCGGCGTCGCCTGCCCGAGCACCGCGAGCGCCATCGTGCCGGCCGTCGCCGAGACGCCGAGCACCACGGCGGCCACCAGCCGCCAGACCAGCGCGTCGGGCGCGCCGAGCGCGGCCAGCGCGGCCAGCCCGAGCACCGCCCCCACGACGACCGCGGTCGCGAGCAGCACGCGCGCCGTCCGGGCCAGCACGCCGCGCCGGTCCAGTGGCGAGAGCACCAGCCAGGCGGCGTCCGCGGCCGGCAGCGCGACCGGTCCGGCGACCCTGGCCAGGGCGACGAACGCCGCCCAGGCGACCGCGACGAGCGCCAGCCCGGCCGCCGCCCGCGCGGGCTCCATCCGCCCGGCCAGCCCCGCCAGGGCGGCGGAGAGAGGATTGCCCAGGACGGCGGCGGCCATCAGGACGCCGAACACGGTCATGTACCGGTCGAGCAGTCCGGCCGGGCGAGCGCGCCGCGACCGGACGAAGGCCCGTACGGACGACGGTGTGGCGGGGGCGCGGCCTGGCACGTTCACGCGGATCCTCAGGTAAGGGCTCGGAGGTCGGGACCGGGGACTGCGGTCAGCCGGGAGTCACCGGGGGACGTCGGTCAGGGGACGAGCCGACCCGCGGGGGAGATCCGGCGACCGCGGCCGGCCAGCTCGGGGTCGTGCGTGGCCATGACCACCGTCCCGCCCTCCGCCGCGTACTCCTCGACGAGGACGCCGAGCCGCGTGCGGAAAGCGGAGTCAAGCCCGCGTTCGGGCTCGTCGAGCAGCAGCACGCGGCTCGGCCGGATCAGCGCGGCGGCGAGGTGGAGGCGCTGGCGCTGCCCCGTGGACAGGTTCAGCGGAGGGGCGTCGGCGCGTTCGGCCAGGCCGAACAGCTCCAACGCCTCGTCGGCCGTCATCCGGGGAGCGCCGTGCACCGCCGTGACGAGCTCCAGATGTTCGCGCCCGGTCAGGCCCGGATACCAGGCGGGCTCGTCGCCCAGCAGCGCCACCTGCCGCCAGAACGACGCCTCGTCGACCGGCTCGGCGCCCAGCACCGTGACGTGGCCGCCGGTGACGGGCTGCAGCCCGGCCAGGCAGCGCAGCAGAGTGGACTTGCCCGAGCCGTTGGGCCCCACGAGGGCGACGACCTCGCCCCGCGACACGGTCAGCGACACTCCCGCGAGGACAGGATTGCCGCCGAGCTCCACGCTCGCTTCACGGACGACGATGATCGCTGCTGACACGCCTTCAGCGTAGCCCGGCGGGCCCTGGCCGGCGGACAGGAGGTCAGCGGCCGGCCGCGCCCGCCCGCCGCTTGGTCCACACGTCGAAGGCGACCGCCGCCAGCAGCACGGCGCCCTTCACCAGCATGACCCGCTCACTCGGCGAGCCGATCAGCGACATGCCGTTGTTGATCACGCCCATGATGAGGCCACCGGTGATCGCGCCGACCACCTTGCCGACGCCGCCCTGTACGGCCGCGCCGCCGATGAACGCCGCCGCGATCGCGTCCAGCTCGAACGAGTTGCCCGCCGTGGGCCCCGCCTGGTTGAGCCGGCCGGCGAAGATGATGCCGGCCAGCGAGGCGAGCACGCCCATGTTGACGAAGATCCAGAACACCACGGACTTGACCTTGACGCCCGACAGGACCGCCGCCTGCAGGTTGCCGCCGACCGCGTAGATCCGGCGGCCGAACACCGACCGGTTGGCCAGCAGCGAGTAGCCGAGCACCAGCACGGCCAGCAGCACCAGCACCCACGGTAGGTTGCGGAACCGGGCGAGCTGCACCACCACGGCCATGATCAGGACGGCCGAGGCGACCAGCTTGAGCGCGAACATCGGCAGCGGCTCCACCGACTGGCCGTATCCGGCCCGCGCGGCCCTGGTGCGCCACTGCGCCGCCGCCATGCCGGCGATGGCGATGAGCCCGACGAGCAGGCTGAACAGGTCGGCGCCGCCCAGCGGGCCGAGGCCGACGTTGCCGAGGTAGCCGTCGGTGAAGCCGTTGGACAGGGTCCGCACCGCGTCGGGGAACGGACCGATGCCCTGGTTGCCGAGCACGGTCAGCGTCAGCGCCCGGAACAGCAGCATGCCCGCCAGCGTCACGATGAACGACGGGATGCCGAAGTAGGCGATCCAGAATCCCTGCCAGGCCCCGATCAGGCCGCCCACCACCATCGTGAGCAGCAGCGCGACGGGCCAGGGCACGCCGTAGTTCACCATCAGCACGGCCGCCACCGCGCCTGTGACGGCGACCACCGAGCCCACGGACAGGTCGATGTGCCCGGCGATGATGACGAGGATCATGCCGATGGCGAGGATGAGGATGTAGGAGTTCTGGACGATGATGTTGGAGATGTTCTGCGGTTGCAACAGGGCGCCGTCGGTCAGCACCGAGAACAACACCACGATCAGGGCGAAGGCGATGTAGATGCCGCTCTGCCTGATGTTGACGGACAGGGGGCCGAGGTTGAGCCTGCCGGGCGGGCGCTGCTCCCCGGGCGTCCCGGTCGGGCCCACCTCGACGGTGGCGGGGGTCGTGCTGCTGCTCATCCGAGCTACTCCTGTCCCATGGTCATGTGGTACATCAGCCGTTCCTGGGTCGCCTCACCGCGCGGCAGCTCGCCGGTGACGCGGCCCTGGGAGAGCGTGTAGATGCGGTCGCACAGGCCGAGCAGCTCCGGCAGCTCGGACGAGATGACCAGCACCGCCTTGCCCTCGTCGGCCAGCCTGTTGATGATCGTGTAGATCTCGTACTTGGCGCCGACGTCGATGCCGCGGGTCGGCTCGTCGAGGATGAGGACGTCGGGGTCGGCGTAGATCCACTTCGACAGCACGACCTTCTGCTGGTTGCCGCCGCTCAGCTTCCCCACGACGCTCTGCACGCCGGGCGCCTTGATGTTCATGCTGCGGCGGAACCCTTCGGCGACCCGGTACTCCTCGTTCTCGTCCACCCAGCCGCGCCGGCTCAGCCGGGTGCCCAGGCCGACGGCCGAGATGTTCCGCTTGATGTCCTCGATGAGGTTGAGCCCGTAGCGCTTGCGGTCCTCGGTGGCGTAGGCGATGCCGAGCCGGATGGCGTCCTGGACGGTGCGGATCTCCACCTCGCGGCCGTCCTTGTAGATGCGGCCGGAGATGCCGACGCCGTACGTGCGGCCGAAGACGCTCATCGCGAGCTCCGTCCGCCCGGCGCCCATGAGCCCCGCCAGCCCGACGATCTCGCCTCTGCGCAGGGTGAGGTGGGCGCCGGAGACGACGCGCCGGTCCGGCTGGGAGGGGCTGTGAACCGTCCAGTCCTCGATCCGCAGCACCTCCTCGCCGATGTGCGGCTCGTGCGGCGGGAAGCGGTTGTCCAGGTCGCGGCCCACCATGCCGGAGATGATCCGGTCCTCCGTGACCTCGCCGCCCGCCATCTCCAGCGTCTCGATCGTGCGGCCGTCGCGCAGGATCGTGATGGAGTCGGAGATGTCGATGATCTCGTTCAGCTTGTGCGAGATGATCACGCAGGTGATGCCCTCGCCGCGCAGTCCGCGCAGCAGGTCGAGCAGGTGGGCGGAGTCCTGGTCGTTCAGCGCCGCGGTCGGCTCGTCCAGGATGAGCAGCTTGACCTTCTTCGACAGCGCCTTGGCGATCTCCACGAGCTGCTGCTTGCCGACCCCGATGTCGGAGATCTGGGTGACCGGGCTCTCCGCCAGGCCGACCCGCTGGAGCAGCAGGGCGGCCTGGTGGTTGGTGCGGTTCCAGTCGACGAGCCCGCGCTCGGCCTGCTCGTTGCCGAGGAAGATGTTCTCGGCGATGGACAGCTGCGGGCACAGCGCCAGCTCCTGGTGGATGATGACGATCCCGGCGTCCTCGCTGTCCTTGATGCCGCCGAAGCGGCACAGCTCGCCGTCGAACTCGATCTCCCCGTCGTAGGAGCCGTGCGGGTAGACCCCCGACAGCACCTTCATCAGGGTCGACTTGCCCGCGCCGTTCTCACCGCAGATCGCGTGGATCTCGCCCCGGCGGACGGAGAGGTTCACCTCCTGGAGCGCGCGCACCCCGGGGAAGGTCTTGGTGATCCCCCGCATGTGCAGGATCGAATCGGTCATCTCCACTCTTCCTCCCGTACTCCTCCCGGCGGCGGCTCAGCCGAGCTCGGCGGCCGTGTAGTAGCCGGTGTCGACGAGGGCCTTCTGGTAGTTGGTCCTGTCGACGATCATCGGGTCGAGGAGGTAGGCGGGCACGACCTTGTTGCCGTTGTCGTAGTCCTTGGTGTTGTTGACCTCGGGCTTGCCGCCCTTGAGCACGCTGTCGGCCATGGTGACCGTGACCTTCGCC
The DNA here is from genome assembly GCF_043204415.1 of Nonomuraea sp. NPDC047897. Classification (NCBI taxonomy): domain Bacteria; kingdom Bacillati; phylum Actinomycetota; class Actinomycetes; order Streptosporangiales; family Streptosporangiaceae; genus Nonomuraea; species Nonomuraea sp. NPDC047897. The sequence goes on from NZ_JBIDCC010000002.1 coordinate 234,822, forward strand.
AGCTCGCGGGTGTCCTTGAAGATGGTGGAGTACTGCTCGTCGGAGATGATCGACTTCACCGAGGCCAGCTCGGCGTCCTGGCCGGTCACGATGGGGTACGGCTGCTCGGAGGTGCCGTAGCCGTTGCTCTTGAGCGCCGACAGGATGCCGATGGACAGGCCGTCGTAGGGCGACAGGACGCCGTCCACCTTGGAGTCGCCGGAGTAGGTCTTGGTGAGGATGTCCTCCATGCGCTTCTGCGCGGTGGCCGGGTCCCAGCGCAGGATGGCGACGGTCTTGAAGTCGGTCTGGCCGCTCTTGACCTTGAGCACGCCCTTGTCGATGTGCGGCTTGAGCACGGACATGGCGCCGTTGAAGAAGAACGTCGCGTTGTTGTCGTCGGGCGACCCGGCGAACAGCTCGATGTCGAACGGGCCCTTGGCGCTGCCCTCGGAGCCGTCGGCGTTCAGCACCTTGAGGCCCACCAGCAGTGAGGTGGCCTGCTGGACGCCGACCTTGAAGTTGTCGAAGGTGGCGTAGTAGTCGACGTTCGGGCTGTTGCGGATCAGCCGGTCGTAGGAGATCACCGGGATCTTGTTGTCGGCGGCCTGCTGGAGCTGGGTGGTGAGGGCGGTGCCGTCGATCGAGGCGACGATCAGCAGCTTGGCGCCCTTGGTGATCTGGTTCTCGATCTGGTTGACCTGCGTGGGGATGTCGTTCTCGGCGTACTGCAGGTCCACCTTGTAGCCCAGCTTCTCCAGGCCGGACTTGAGGTTCTCGCCGTCGCTGATCCAGCGCTCCGAGGACCGCGTCGGCATGGTGACGCCCACCAGCGCGCCGCTCGTGTCGCCGGAGGCGGCCTCCTTGTCGATCGTCTTCTCACTCGATCCGCACGCCGCGACGGTGGCGGTGAGTGCGAGACTTGTGAGGACCGTCGCGATCCGTCCGAATCTCATGAACTGTCTCCTTGTGGGGTGACATGTGCGTACGCGATCCCCGCCGGCGCGGCGGACGCCGCGGCGGCACGGCCACGACGGCGCCGCTCTGGGGCGCCGGGTCGCCGGGCGTCGGGGGGAACCGCCCTGTGATCAGGCAGGACGCGTCCTCGGACCCGTGCTGTCACCGGGCCGGAGGTGGGCTTGCGGAATGGTAAGCGACTCGGTGGCATGCCCTGACACCTCCGCCCCGGACTGTCGTCCGGATGAGGACTTCTTGCCTAGGGCCACGAGTGTTATCGCTAACATTCCGCCTGTCAACGCCTCGGGATAACGTCTCGGAAACAGAGCGTTCACGGTCCGGACCGTATCGGCCGCGCCTGCGGACCTGGTCAGGCGTGTCGCAGTGACCGCCCCACGCCCTGTGGTAGCGTGGCCGCGTTGCAGTTTGGTACCCATGAACTCGTGTGCGCCTGACGGGATGTAACCCTCGGGCGCACTTTTGTTTTTGACCGGTCATGTCCGGATGGGCCAAGGCGGCGACGCGGGGCCCGTGAGGTGCGGGTCCCGGATCTGCGCCTCTATCAAGGGAGAACGACATGGCGACCGGCACCGTGAAGTGGTTCAACTCCGAAAAGGGCTTCGGCTTCATCGAGCAGGACGGCGGCGGCGAGGACGTGTTCGCGCACTACTCCAACATCGCCGCCCGCGGCTTCCGCGAGCTGCACGAGGGCCAGAAGGTGAGCTTCGACATCACGCAGGGCCAGAAGGGCCCGCAGGCGGAGAACATCGTCCCCGCCTGACCCGAAACGCGTGCGCGAGCCGGTGACCGCCAGGAGGCGGTCACCGGCTCGCGGTGTTCCACGGGATCCCACGCGCAGCGCGGAGCCAGGAAACCCCCGCCGAGGACCCCTGCGAGCGGCGACTACCCGCCGAGCAGCTCCCGGACGGCGTCGTCGGCCGTCTCGCGGATCTCGAAGCGCTTGGTCAGCCCCGTCATGGTGAGCAGCCGCGTCATACGGGCCCGCACGCCGCTGAGCAGCACCCGCCCGCCGGCCGCCTCCGCCCCGTTCATGGCCGAGATGAGCACGCTCAGCCCCGTGGAGTCACAGAAGTCGACACCCTCCAGATGGATGACGACGCGCGGAGGCGCGGCACCGGTGACCGCGTCGGCCAGGGCCTGCCGCAGCTCGGCGGCCGTGGCGATGTCGAGCTCGCCCGCGAGGCTCACGACGGTCGCCCCGTCGTGCCGGGTGATGACCGAGGAGAAGCCGGTCCGCCTCGCGTGGTTCACGTGCACATCCTCCCGACGCCGGCGACATGGCGCCCTCGCGGCGCACCTCGCCCGTACATGCCGACAGGACATGATTGCATAGCGTAAGCGACACGTGCGACTTGGCCGTCCCTGTCGTCCCCACCGCCCCTGATCTCCCCCGGCGTCCCTGTCATCCTCCCGTCTCCGCTGTCACACCGGCGGGCGGGGGAGCGTGACGGTGACGACGAGCCCGCCGCCCTCGCGCGGCCGGGCCGTGACGTCGCCGCCGTGCGCCCGCGCCACCGACCGGACGATCGACAGGCCCAGCCCGGCGCCGCGCCCGGTGACCACGCGCTCCTCGCCGAGCCGGTGGAACGGCTTGAACAGCGCCGGCACCTCGTACGGCGGCACGGCAGGGCCGCTGTTGGCCACCTCCACCTCGGCCCCTCCTCCGGGCGGGACGCGGCTGGCGACCCGCACCCAGCCGGTGCCGTCGCCGGTGTTGTGCCGGATGCCGTTCTCGACCAGGTTGTGCACCATCCGTTCGAGCAGCATCGCGTCGCCCCCGGCCGGAGCGGGGAAGGCCGCCTCCCGCACGGTGACGCGCGCCTGCTCCGCCTCCGCGGCCGTCTGCGCCACCACGTGGGCCACCACGTCGGCCAGGTCCACCGGAGACCGGTCGCCGATCTCGTGGTCGGCGCGGGCCAGCAGCAGCAGCCCCGAGATGAGCCGCTCGTGCCGGACGTTGATCTCCAGCAGGCTCTCCCCGAGCTGTCTCACGTCGGCCGAGGCCGACCTGCGGTGCATGGCCAGCTCGACCAGCGCCCGGTTGAGCGTCAACGGGGTGCGCAGCTCGTGGGAGGCGTTGGCGACGAACCTGCGCTGCCCGTCGAAGGAGTGGTCGAGCCGTTCGACCATGGTGTCGAACGTGTCGGCCAGCTCCTTCACCTCGTCCACCGGCCCGCGCAGCGCGATGCGCTCATGCAGGCCGCGCTCGGCGGCCGGGGCGGCGGCGATGCGCCGGGCCGTGGCGGTCACCAGGCGCAGCGGGGCGAGCATCCGGCCGGCCGCCACCCAGCCGAGCGCGCCGGCGACGAGGCCGACCACGCCCAGGGCGACGGCCCCCTGGCTCAGCAGCGACGTCACGGCCGCCTCGCGGAGCTCGGCCTCCTGCGCCTGCAACCAGCGCAGCGCGTCGTCGCCCTGCAGCATGTACCCGCCGGGCGAGACGATGGCGAGCCGGGTCGGCCGGTCGCCCGGGCCGCCGTACCGGGAACCGAACGACTGCGCGAGCTGCTGGGTGAACAGCAGGTAGGTGACGGCGAGCAGCGTCAGCCCGGCGAGCAGGAACAGCGCCCCGTACACGAACGTGAGCCGGGCCCGCAGCGTGGGGTGCGAGGCGCGGAAGAATGGCCTCATGGAATCCGGTACCCCACACCTGGCACCGTCAGCACCACCGCCGGCTCGCCGAGCTTGCGGCGCAGCTTGAGCACCGTCAGGCGGACCACGCCGGTGAACGGGTCGGCGTTCTCGTCCCACGCCTTCTCCAGCAGCGTCTCGGCCGGCACCACCGCCCCGTTGGCCCGCAACAACTCCGTCAGCACGGCGAACTCCTTCTTCGACAGCGGCACGTACCTGCCGTCCCTGAACACCTCGCGGCGCGCGGGGTCGAGCGTGATCCCGGCCCGTCGCAGCACCGGCGGCGCCGCGGGCCGCGCCCGCCGCCCCAGCGCCAGCACCCGCGCGGCCAGCTCGGCGAACGCGAAGGGCTTGGCGAGGTAATCGTCGGCGCCCAGCGACAGGCCCGCCACCCGGTCGCCGATCTCCGCGGCGGCCGTGAGCATGAGCACCCGTGCGGCCGACTCCGACGCGACCAGTTCACGGCACACGTCGTCGCCGTGCACCACCGGCAGGTCCCGGTCGAGGACGACCACGTCGTAGTCGTTGACCGCGAGCCGCTCCAGCGCCGCCGCGCCGTCGTGCGCGGTGTCGACCGCGTGCGTCTCCTCGCGCAGCCACTCGGCTATCGCGTCGGCGAGCACGCGCTCGTCCTCCACCACCAGAACCCGCATCGCCGTCCTTCCTCACGCACCGCGCCGATCCTGCCGCAGCGGTCGTTTCCTCCGCGTTAGCGCCGGCGGAAACGGCCGGGAAACCGAGCGCCCGGTTGCATCTCTCCCCGTACGGCCGGCACGGGTCCGGCCCGGACGAGGAGAGCACATGCGCAACACCTCACGACAGGGACGGGTCCTCGGCGCGGTCCCGGCGCTGGCCCTGGCCGCAGCCCTGACCCTGGCCGGATGCGGCGCGGACGACGGCGGCGGCTCCGACGTCGCCTCGGCCACCGGCGGGGGCCCGTCGGCCACCGGCAGCGCCACGCCGAGCCTGAGCAACGACGAGAAAGCGGTGAAGTTCGCGCAGTGCATGCGGGAGAACGGCATCGACATGGCCGACCCGCAACCCGGCAAGGGCATCATGGTCTCCGCCGCGCCCGGCAGCAAGGCGACCATGGACAAAGCCATGGCGGCGTGCAAGCAGTACCAGCCGATGGGCGGCGACGGGCCGGGCGCCCAGCAGAACGCCGAGCGGATGCGCGCGCTCGCCCAGTGCATGCGCGACAACGGCGTGCCGGACTTCCCCGACCCGGAGCCGGGCGGCGGCTTGCGCGTCACCGGAAAGATCGCCGAAGACCCCGACTTCGAGGCGGCCCAGCAGAAGTGCCGGCTGAACGCGGGACGCTCCTGATGGGGCGCGCCAGCCTCGGCGACCCGCCCGCCGCCGGCACCGAACCGCCGTCGCCCCGGCCACGCCGCCGCCGGGGCCGGAAGGCGGCGGCCCTGCTCACCGCCGTCGCCCTCACCGGGGTGGCCGCCGTGACCGTGACCGGCACCGGCCTGCTGGAGGGTGGCGGGGCCGAGCCGGCTACGGCCGCCCTGCCACCCGCCACCACCCGGATCACCCAGCAGACGCTCGACGACACCCGTGACGTGGACGGCGAACTCGGCTACGGCCCCGCCACCACGGCGGTGAGCCGAGCGCCCGGCACGATCACCTGGCTGCCCGACAGCGGCGCCCGGATCACCTGCGGCAGGTCGCTGTACCGCGTCGACAACGACCCCGTCGTGCTCATGTACGGCTCCACGCCCGCCTACCGCGACCTGCGCATCGGCGTGGAAGGCCGCGACGTCGAGAACCTGGAGCGCAACCTGCGCAAGCTCGGCTACGAGGGCTTCACCGTGGACGACACCTACACCGCGGCCACCGCCGAAGCCGTCATGGAATGGCAGGACGACCGCGGCCTGGAGCGGACCGGCGTCGTCGAGCTGGGCCGGGTCGTCTTCGCCACCGGGGCGGTCCGCGTGCAGGCACTGGACGCCCAGGCCGGTCAGCCCACCGCCCCCGGCCGCGCGGTCCTGTCCTACACCGGCACCGAGAAGGTCGTCACCGTCCGGCTGGACGCGGAGGACCAGCGGATGGCCGCCAAGGGAGCCAAGGTCGCCGTCACCTTCCCCGACGGCGGGCGCTCGTCCGGCAAGGTGACGGAGGTGGCCACCGTCATCGAGCCCGGCGACGGCCCGAACGCGGAGCCGCTGACGAGGCTGGAGGCGCTCGTCTCGCTGGGCGGCGGCAAGGCCGCGCGCAGGGCGGCCGCACGGTTCGACCAGGCCGCCGTGGACGTCACCTTCACCGCTGCCCGGCGCGAGGACGTGCTCACCGTGCCGGTCGCCGCGCTCGTCGCCCTGCGCGAGGGCGGCTTCGGCGTCGAGGTCGTCGAGGGCGGCTCCACCAGGTACGTCCCGGTGGAGACCGGCCTGTTCGCCGGCGGCCGCGTCGAGATCAGCGGAGCCGGCCTCACGGCGGGCATGACGGTGGGGGTGCCCAGGTGACGCCCATGATCGCCATGTCCGAGGTGACCAAGGCCTACCCCGGCGGCGTCGTGGCGCTGGCGGGGGTGTCGCTGGAGATCGGGCGGGGCGAGCTGGTCGCCATCGTCGGCCCGTCGGGGTCCGGCAAGTCGACCATGCTCAACACCATCGGCACGCTCGACCGGCCGACGTCCGGGACCGTGCGCGTCGACGGCTACGACGTCTCCGCCCTGTCCGACAGGGCGCTGTCGGCACTGCGGGCGACCCGGATCGGGTTCGTCTTCCAGCACTTCCACCTCGCCGCCAGGGTGCCCGCCCTGGACAACGTCGCCGACGGGCTGCTCTACAGCGACCTGCCCCGGCCCGAGCGGCGGCGTCGCGCCGCCGACGCGCTGCGCCGGGTGGGCCTCGGCCACCGGCTCGGCCACGAGCCGCACGAGCTGTCCGGGGGAGAGCGGCAGCGGGTCGCCATCGCACGGGCCGTGGCGGGCGACCCGCCGGTGCTGCTGGCCGACGAGCCGACGGGCGCCCTCGACTCCGTCTCGGGCGCGGGGGTGATGGATCTGCTGCGCGACCTGAACGCCGCCGGGACCACCATCGTGATCATCACCCACGACCGGGAGATCGCCGCCGGCCTGCCCCGGCAGGTGCGCATGCGCGACGGCCGGATCATCGCCGACACCGACACCGACACCGACACCGACACCGACACCGACACCGACACCGACACCGACACCGGCGGCAACACCGGCGCCGACGCCAGCGACCCGGCCGCCTCTTCGGACAGGCCGGTCGTGGCCGTCACGGCGGGAGAAACGTGATGGCCGGGCCTGAGCACGCCGTGGCCGAGCACGCCGTGGCCGAGCACGCCGTGGCCGAGCACGCCGACCGGCCGCCGCCCGTCCCGGCCCGGATGCGGTCGCGTGACGTGCTGCGCGTCGGGGCGGTGGGTCTGCGCACCCGGCCGCTGCGCGCGTTCCTGTCCGCGCTGGGCATCGCCATCGGCATCGCCGCCATGATCGGCGTGGTCGGCATCTCCTCCTCGTCGGGAGCCGAGCTGGACCGCACGCTCTCCGCGCTCGGCACCAACCTGCTCACCGTCTCCTCCGGCCGCACCCTCCTCGGCGAGGAGGCCAAGATGCCGGTGGACGCCGAGGCGATGATCGAGCGGATCGGCCCCGTCGAGGCCGTCTCCGCCATCGGGTACCTGCCCGACGCGAAGGTGTACCGCAGCGAGGAGATCCCCCGCGCCCAGACCGGCGGCATCTCCGTCTACGCCGCCCGCCCCGACCTGCTCGCCACCGTCGGCGCCGCGCCGCGCAGCGGCACCTGGCTGAACGCGGCCACCCACCGTTACCCGGCCGTCGTGCTCGGATCCACCGCCGCCGCTCGGCTGGGCGTGGCCGCCGCCGGGCCCGAAACCCAAGTGGTCGTCGGCGGGCGGAGGTTCACGGTCGTCGGGGTGCTCGCCCCGGTGCCGCTGGCCACCGAACTGGACACGGCCGCCCTCGTGGGCTGGCCCGTCGCCGAGACCGTCCTCGACTTCGACGGGCACCCGACGACCCTCTACACCCGGTCGGCGGAGACCCGGCTGGAGGCCGTCCGCGCGGTGCTGGCCGCGACCGCGAACCCGCAGGCGCCGAACGAGGTCGAGGTGTCACGCCCGTCCGACGCTCTCGCCGCCAAGCAGGCCACCAGCCAGGCGTTCACCGGGCTGCTGCTGGGCGTCGGCGCGGTGGCGCTGCTCGTCGGCGGCGTCGGCGTGGCCAACACCATGGTCATCTCGGTGCTGGAGCGGCGTCCGGAGATCGGGCTGCGCCGCTCGCTCGGCGCGACGCGCGGCCAGATCCGCACGCAGTTCCTCGCGGAGTCGCTGCTGCTGTCGGCGCTGGGCGGCGCCGGCGGGGTGCTGCTCGGCACGGCCGTCACGGCCGGGTACGCGCTCTACCAGGGGTGGCCGGCTGTCGTGCCCGCCTGGGCGACCGGCGGCGGCCTCGCCGCCACCCTCGCCATCGGCGCGGTCGCCGGCCTCTACCCGGCCGTCCGCGCCGCCCGCCTCTCCCCGACGGAAGCCCTCGCCGCACCGTGACCCGGCACGAGCGGGCATACCGCCCGCAACGCCGCCGCCCACAACGGCGCCCTCGCATCCGGGGCCTGCGGCTGACAGAAGACGATGCCTCCCGAGCGATGAGTTCCAGCCCGCCGCCGAGTCAGGACAGGTAACAGCACCTCATCGCCTCGGGAGGCATCATGAAACGACCCACCCTGGACGGCCTGCTGCTCGCCAGCACCGACCCCGGACGGCTGGGCCGCTGGTACGCCGCCGCGCTCGACCCGGAGGCCGACACCGTGGTCGGCGACTACCGGGTGTTCACGTTCGGCGGCTTCCACCTCATCGTCGACACCCGCGCCGACATCTCCGACAAGAATCCCGAGCCCGGCCGGTTCATCCTCAACTTCGACGTGGCCGACGCCCGCGCCGTGGTCGCCCGGATGAACGGGCTCGGCGTATCGTGGCTGGCGGAGCTCGAAGACCGTGACGGCAGCCTGTTCGCCACCGCGCTCGACCCGGACGGCAACTACGTCCAGATCATCCAGCTCAGCGACGAACATCGCGCGGCCATGTGAGGGGAGGTCACCATGTTCGGCTCGGTCAAGGCGTACAGCGGCTTCTCCGTGGACGACGTCGAGGCGGCCAGGGCGTTCTACGAGGGCACGCTCGGCCTGTCGGTGTCGGTGGCGAACGGCCTGCTGACCCTGCACATCGCGGGCGGCCGGGACATCCTGGTCTACCCGAAGGACGACCATGTTCCGGCCACGTACACCGTGCTCAACTTCCCGGTGGACGACATCGGCAAGGCCGTGGACGAGCTGGCCGCGCGCGGGGTCCGCTTCGAGCGCTACCCGCACCTGGAGACGGACGAGCGGGGGATCTTCCGCGGCGGCGGCCCGCTCATCGCGTGGTTCACCGACCCGGCGGGCAACATCCTGTCGGTCCTGCAGGAGCCCTGAGGACAGCGGCCACCCGCTCCGCCCACCCGGGCGGAGCGGGTGGCCGGGGCCGTCACGAGCCGGGCGGCGGGTCCTCGGTGTAGCGCAGCAGGTCGCCCCGCCGGCACTCCAGCACCTCGCACAGCCGGGTCAGGGTCGAGAACCTGATGGCCTTGCCCTTGCCGGTCCTGAGGTGTGGCACTCCACCGAAGGGGCATCGGTAGCGGCATGGCGATCCGCACGGTGTCCTCCTGGAGGGAGCTCGACGACACGATCAGCGAGGTCAGCGGCCTGCGCGGGCATGGCACGGGCGGCCACTCCCACTCGACCATGGTCTTCCGCGGCCGGGCCCGCCCTCCGTACGGGTTGCTCGCGGGGCTCACGCGGCTGACCGGCGACTGCCGGAGCGTGGAACGGCACCTCATCCGCAACTTCCGCAAGTACGCCCACCGCCAGGCGCCCGGCCCGACCCTGTGGGACTGGCTCGCCCTCGGGCAGCACCACGGCCTGCCCACCCGGCTGCTCGACTGGACGTTCTCGCCGCTGGTGGCGCTGCACTTCGCCACGGTCGCCTGGCCGGAGGAGGAGGCGATGCTCGTCGGCGTGGACTGCGCGGCCGTGCACCGGCGGCTGCCCGCGCCGCTGCGCGAGGTGCTCGACGCCGAAGGGGCGCTGCTGTTCACCACCGAGATGCTGGCGCGCGCGGTGCCCGACCTCGACACCCTCGACGAGCTGGGCGCCGACGACCCGTTCCTGGCGTTCTTCGAGCCGCCTTCGCTGGACGAGCGGATCATCACCCAGTCGTCGGTGCTGTCAGCGCTGTCGGACGTGACCCGGCCGGTCGAGGACTGGCTGGACAAGCATCGCGATTTGTGGTGGGCCTGGCGGGTGCCACCCGAGGTCAAGGCCGAGGTCCGCGAGCGGCTGGACCAGGCGGGGATCACCGAGCGCGCGCTGATGCCCGGCCTGGACGGGCTGGCCGCGTGGCTGCGCCGCTACTACTCGCCCGGCTCCGCTCTCACCTGGGACGAGGACGCCTGCGCCGCCACCCGGATGGCAGACCAGACGCCGCCGGACGCCCCGTGACGGACCTCGACCGCGCCCGGGCGCGTCATCGGGCGGCGGGTGGTGGGGCGGTGCTGCCGCGCGGCACCAGGCGGGCGGCGGCGTCCTCGGAGCCCGCCGCGTCCTCCCCGGCGATCAGCGACAGCAGGGTGCGCGCCGCGCGGGCGCCGTAGGCGGGGATGTCGCGGGTGACCGCGCTGAGTGCCGGCCGGACGACCTGCGAGAGCGGCGAGTCGTCCCAGGCCACGATCGACAGGTCCTCGGGCACGTCCAGCCGCAGCTCGCGGGCCGCCGACATCCCGGCGACGGCCATGATGTCGTTGTCGTAGACGATCGCGGTCGGGCGGGTGGGCGTGCTCACCAGGCGGCGGGTGGCCCGGGCCCCCTCCGCGCCGGTGTAGTCGGTGTGCATGACGGCGTGCCAGTCCACCCCCAGCTCCGCGCAGGCGTCGCCGAACGCCCGGTCGCGCAGCACCGTGTGCACCAGCTCGGGCAGCCCGGCCACCCGGGCGATCCTGCGGTGCCCGAGCGCCGCCAGGTATTCGACGGTCTCGCGTACGGGCGCGGCGTCGTCGGACCACACCGCCGCCAGCGGCCCGGACTCCGACGGATGGCCGATCACCACCGCCGGCAGGCCGAGCTCCTCCAGGGCGGCGATCCGGGGGTCGGCGAAGCGGAGGTCGACCAGGATCACTCCGTCCACCCGCCCCTCGCCGGACCAGCGGCGGTAGACCTCCAGCTCCTCCTCCGGCGTGCTCGCCACCTGCAGCATCAGCGCGTACGAGCGCCGGGACAGTTCGCTCTCGATGCCGCTGATCAGCTCCATGAAGAACGGCTCCACGCCGAGGATGCGGGCGGGCCGGCACAGCGTCAGGCCGACGGAGTGGGCCCGCGCCCGGCTCAGCGCCCGCGCGGCGCTGTTGGGCCGCCAGCCGATCTCCTCCGCGATCGCCTTGATCACCGCTCGCTTGGCCGCCGACACCCCGGGCCGGTCGTTGAGGGCGTACGATACGGCCACCTTGGAGACTCCCGCGCGCCGTGCGATGTCGGCGATCGTCGGACGCTTCACCGAGCCCCCCGCGTGAACCGGTTAGCCATACGTGCAGACGAACCATACTCCCGCCGGCTCCGGATGACACGGGTCAACGGGGGATTTCCGGCCGAGAGCGGGGTTGAGGGATCTCGACCTCATCACAGGTCTTGACTGGGCGTGCGCGCGATTTTACGGTCGCGTTGCTTACCCGGTTCAGTGGGAGCGCTCTCACGGCGAGCCTGCCGCTTGCCTGCCCGCGCGCGGAACGGCCGCTGACCGGTCCACCACGGCGCGCCCACGGGCCGCCACCTCGGGGCTGAGACAGACGGTCGAGCCTCCGCCGCGGCGGGGGAAGGAGAGACAGATGCGAAAGCGGGCGCGGATTCTCGTTCCGCTCCTTGCGGCGGCCCTGGCCGCCGCCGCCTGTTCCGGTGGCGGCGCCACCCCGCCCCCTCAGGGCTCCCAGGGCGCGAGCCCGCCCGCCGGCAACCCGGGGAACCCCGGCTCGCTGCCCCGCAACGAGACGCTCTACACCACCGGCACCCAGTGGGGCCCGCCCGCCCACTTCAACCCCATTCGCGAAGGCGACCACGCCACCGGCACCAAGGGGCTGGTCTACGAGACGCTCTTCCACTACGACCCCAACGCCGCCAAGCTCGTCCCCTGGCTCGCCGAGAGCGGCTCCTGGACCGGCGACACCGTCTACGAGGCCAAGATCCGCTCCGGGGTCACCTGGTCCGACGGCAAGCCGCTCACCGCCAAGGACGTGGCCTTCTCCTACGGCCTGGGCAAGATCGAGACGATCTCGTTCCACAACCTGTTCGACTGGCTCAAGAGCGCCGAGGCCGTCGACGACAGGACGGTGCGGTTCACCTTCTCCAAGGCCAACTACCAGGAGTGGGACTTCAACCTCTACAGCCGCGTCATCGTGCCCGAGCACATCTGGGCCGGCCGGTCGGAGGAGGAGGTGCTCAACGGCGCCAACGACAAGCCCGTCGGCTCCGGCGCCTACGCCTACCAGAGCCACGACCAGGACCGCGTCGTCTATGTCAGGCGCGACGACTGGTGGGGCAGGGCCGCCCTCGGCAAGGAGCCCAAACCGCGGTACATCGTGGACGTCGCCACCCCCAGCAACGAGGTGGCCATGGGCATGCTGCTGCAGAAGGGCCTCGACCTGAGCAACAACTTCCTGCCCGGCGTCGCCAACCTGGTCAAGGGCAACTTCGGCATCACCACCTTCTACGACCAGCCGCCGTACATGCTCTCGGCCAACACCGCCTGGCTGGTGCCCAACACCACCAGGAAGCCGATGGACGATCCGGCCTTCCGCAAGGCGCTGGCCGCCTCCGTCGACACCAAGAAGATCGTCGAAGGCGTGTACGGCAACCTCGTCAAGGTGGCCAGCCCGACCGGCCTGCTGCCGCAGTGGGAGCAGTTCGTCGACCAGGCCGTGGTGGGCGCCGCCGGCTTCGCCTTCGACACCGCCAAGGCCAGGAAGACGTTGGCCGACGCCGGCTACCGTGACCGCGACGGCGACGGGCTGGTGGAGAACAAGGACGGATCCAAGATCAAGCTCTCGCTGATCGTGCCGACCGGCTGGACCGACTGGATGGAGGCGGCCCGCACCATCGCCACCGGCGCCAAGGCCGCCGGCATCGACGTCACCCCCGACTTCCCCGACTTCAACGCCCTGGTCGAGAAGCGCAGCAAGGGTGACTTCGACCTGCTGGTCAACAACGAGCGCCAGCTCTCCAACACCCCGTGGACGTACTACGACTACGTCTTCCAGCTCCCCGTCAACAAGACGCAGAACACCGTCAACTTCGGCCGCTACGAGAACAAGCGCGCCTGGGAACTGGTGCAGCAGCTCAACCAGGTCCGCACCGACGACGTCGCCGGCATGAAGACGATCATCTCGCAGATCCAGCGGATCCACCTCGACGAGATGCCGATCATCCCGCTCTGGTACAACGGCCTGTGGGCCCAGTCCAGCGTCGCCTCGTGGAAGAACTGGCCGTCCGCCGCGCAGGGCGCCCCCAAGTCCGCGCCGGTGATGTGGCGCCACTGGCTGGAGCTGGGCGGGTTCGAGACGCTCACGCAGATCCAGCCGGCCGGCTCCTGACCGGCCCTGGAGAGGCCCCCGTGCGCCAATACTTCGGCAGGAAACTCCTCGTCTACGCGCTGACCTTCGTGGTCGCCGTCACCGTCAACTGGATGATCCCGCGCTTCATGCCGGGCGACCCCGTGGCGGGCATGCTGGCCAGGACCGGCGTGTCGCAGCCCGCGGCCGTCGAGGCGATGCGCGTCTACTACACCGACCTGTTCGGCTTCGACCGGCCGCTGTGGGAGCAGTACGCCGGCTTCTGGGCGACCCTGCTGCGCGGTGACTTCGGCATCAGCATCTGGCTGTTCCCCACCCCGGTCAGCACGGTCATCCTGCGGGCGGTGCCGTACACGCTGGCGCTGATGATCCCGGCGGTGCTGCTGAGCTGGTGGGCCGGCAACCGGCTCGGCGCCTACGCGGCGCGGCGCAGGCTGCTCGACAACACCGTCCTGCCCGTCGGATACGTGCTGACGGCCATGCCGTACATGTGGCTGGCCGTGCTGCTGGCCTGGGGGCTCGGGGTGGTGGCGGGCTGGTTCCCGGTGGCCGGCGGCTACGCCTTCTCGCTCCAGCCGGCGCTGACCGGGGAGTTCCTGCTGAGCCTGCTGCACCACTGGGTGCTGCCGTTCCTGTCGCTGTTCCTCGTGGCGCTCGGCGGCTGGGCCATCGGCATGCGCAACATGATCATCTATGAGCTGGAGTCCGACTACGCCACCTACCTGGCAGCGCTCGGCGCGCCGGCCAAGCTGATCCGCCGCTACGCCTTCCGCAACGCGGTGCTCCCGCAGATCACCGGGCTCGCGCTGCAGCTCGGCGTGCTGGTGGCGGGCGCGCTCGTCACCGAGATCGTCTTCTCCTATCCGGGGCTGGGCAGCCTGATCCTCAAGGCCATCCAGAACCAGGACTTCTTCCTGCTGCAGGGCACGTTCATGTTCATCGTGATCGGCGTGCTCGTGGCCAACTTCGTCATCGACCTCGTCTACGTCGTGGTCGATCCCCGCACACGAGCCGGAATGGCGGGTGCCCAGGCATGACGACGACCCCCCTCGCCGAGGGCCGCGCCGGGACCCGGGTGGTCCGCCGGGAGGCGCTGCACTTCGCGGTGCGCAACGGCAAGCTGGTCGCCGGCTTCGGGCTGGTGCTGGCCCTGCTGCTGCTCGGCCTGCTCGGGCCGCTCGTCCTCGGCGTCACGGCGCCCAACGAGTACGTCGCCGCCCCGATGCTGCCGCCGTCGGCCGAGCACTGGTTCGGCACGACGACGTTCGGCCAGGACGTCTTCACCCAGTTCGTGTACGGCCTGCGCACCACGTTCGCCGCCGGGGCGCTCGGCGGCGGGATCGCCGCGGTGATCGCGATGGTGGTGGGGTTCGCCGCCGGCTACCGGGGCGGCCTGGTGGACGAGGTGCTGAACATGCTCACCAACGTCGTGCTCGTCATCCCGACGCTGGCGGTGCTGCTCATCGTCAACGCCTACCTCGGCATCCGCAGCGTCGCCGTGCAGGCGCTGTTCATCGGCCTGACCTCCTGGCCGTGGGCGGCGCGGGCGATCCGGGCGCAGACGTTCTCGCTGCGCGGCCGCGACTTCGTGGACCTGGCCCGGCTCAGCGGCCTGTCCACGCCGCGCATCATCGCCCGGGAGATCGCGCCCAACATGAGCTCCTACCTGTTCATGACGTTCATCCTGCTGTTCGGCGGGTCGGTGCTCATCGCCTCGTCGCTCGACTTCATCGGGCTCGGCCCTACGGAGGGCGTCTCGCTCGGGCTGATGCTGCAGAACGCCACCCAGTGGAGCGCGCTGCAACTCGGCCTGTGGTGGTGGTTCGTGCCGCCCGGCCTGGCGATCACCGCGATCGTGGGCGCCCTCTACGTCGCCAACGTCGGCCTCGACGAGGTCTTCAACCCCAAGCTGAGGACGACATGACACTCAGGGTGACCGACCTGCGGGTCTCCTACCGGACGCTGCGGGGCGAGGTGAAGGCGCTCGACGGCGTGTCGTTCGGCGTGCGCGACGGCGAGATCCTCGGCCTCGCCGGCGAGTCCGGGTGCGGCAAGACGACGCTCGGCAAGAGCCTCATCCGCCTGGACGGGCGGATGCGGCACGCCGGCGGCACGGTCGAGCTGGACGGCCGCGAGCTGCCCATCGCCGACGACCGGCGGATGAACGAGTTCCGCTTCCACGAGGTCTCGCTGGTCCCGCAGTACTCGATGAGCGCGCTCAACCCCACCCGCCGCATCGGCCGGATGGTCGCCGAGTTGCTGAAGTCGCGCGGCGTCGCCCTCGACCACGCCAAGCTGGAGCGCCGGCTCGACCTCGTCGGTCTGCCCCGCGAGGTGCTGGACCGCTATCCCCTCGAACTGTCCGGCGGCATGAAGCAGCGCATGGTCATGGTCGTATCGACGCTGCTCGACCCGTCGCTGCTGGTGGCCGACGAGATCACCTCCGCGCTCGACGTGTCCACCCAGAAGGCGGTGGCCCGCGCCCTGCTCGGCTTCCGCGACAGCGGCTTCGTCAAGAGCATGATCTTCATCACCCACGACCTGGCCCTCACCTCCCACATCGCCGACACGATCATGGTGATGTACGCGGGCCGGCTGGCCGAGAAGGCGCCCGCCGACGTCATGGTCAAGGCGCCCCGCCACCCGTACACCCGCATGCTGATCAACTCGCTGCCCGAGGTCGGCGTCCGGCACGCCGAGCGGCGGCTGTCCGGAATCGCCGGCAGCCCGCCCTCCCTGCTGGACCCGCCGCCCGGCTGCCGGTTCCGCGACCGCTGCCCGCTCGCCGACGAGGGGTGCGCCGAGGACCCGCCGGTGACCGAGACCGAGCCTGACCACTTCGTCGCGTGCTGGAAGGCCTGATGCTGAGACTCGACAACGTCACCAAGGTGTTCAGGACCGGCACCTTCGGCGGGCGGACGGTCACGGCCGTCGGCGGGGTGAGCTTCGACGTGCGGCCGGGCGAGGTGGTCTCGCTGATCGGCGAGAGCGGCAGCGGCAAGAGCACCATCGGCCGGATGATCCTCGGCCTGACCTCCGTGACCAGCGGCTCCATCACCGTGGACGGGGCGCCGGTCAGGCCGGGCAAGGACTACTACCGGGCCGTCCAGGGCGTCTTCCAGGACCCGTTCAGCTGCTACAACCCGGTCTTCAAGGCCGACCGCGTGTTCACGCTGATCAGGGAGAGCTACTTCCCGCGGGTCGCGACGGCGGAGTGGGAGCAGCGCGTGGAGAGCGCGGTGCGTGACGTGCGGCTCAACCCCGGCGAGGTGCTCGGCAAGTACCCCCACCAGCTCAGCGGCGGCCAGCTCCAGCGCATGCTCATCGCCCGCGCGCTGCTGCTCGACCTCAAGCTGCTGGTCGCCGACGAGATCACCAGCATGCTCGACGCCTCCACCCGGATCGACGTGCTCAACCTGCTGGCCGAGCTGAAGACCCGCGGTCTCGGCGTGCTGTACGTCACCCATGACCTGTCACTCGGCACCTACCTGGCAGAGCGCACGGTCGTGCTGCGCGGCGGCGCCGTCGTCGAGATGGGCCCGACGGACCTGGTGTTCGGCGACCCCCGGCACCCCTACACGCGGGCCCTGCTGGCCGCGGTGCCCCGGCTGAACGCGCCCTGGGAGGATCCGCCGCCCGTGACGTCCTGCCTCTACCACGAGAGTGGGGCCGCGGGCGGCGAGCGGACGGCGAGCGGGCGGACGGCGGGCGGGCGGACGGCGGGCGGGCGGACGGTGGGCGGGCGGACGGTGGGCGGGCCGATGGCCGAGGCCGGGCCGGGACACCTGGTCGCCTGCGCCCGGCTCGCCGACTGCCCGCCCGCCTGAGGGCCCGCGGAACCGCCTGCTCCGACCCGCACAGCGTGGATTCCCACATCACCTCAGGCTGGGGGTACGCGGAGAACCCCGTGCCCGGAGCCGGGGAGATCGGCCGACGGCGCCACCACACACCCCGCGCACCCGGGGCCGCACGTGCCGCAGGTGATCTCCTCCCCCGTGCGGAGGAGATCACGAAGTCCGGCGATCCGCCGTCAGCGACGGGTGGTCGAGGCAAGCCGTGGGCCCCGACTCGCGGCCCCGCGCGAACTCGGCGTCGTACTCCGCCACGCCGAGGGTCCGCCTGGCCAGCGTCTCGACACGGTCCACGTCGTCCCGCTCGCCCTCGGGCAGGGGGACCCCCACCGAGAGCCGCGCCGCCGCGGCGGCTCCCAGCAACCGGGCCGCGTGATCAGCATGACCCGCCAGCGCCTGCGCTCCCGCCAGTCCCTCCAGGGCCAGCGCGATCGCACGCGGATCACCCGTGGACCGGGCTGCGGCCAGTCCCTCCAGTTGGAGCTCCCGCGCGCGCCGCGCATCGCCGCGCAGTTCGGCGGTGAAGCCCAGCTCCGCGAGGATCAAGGCGGGCATGCCCGGCTCGTACCCCAGCTTCTGGTGCAGCGCGAGGACATTGCGCATGTGAGCCTCTGCGGCGCTCAGATCGCCCTCGCGCCGCGCGCCCAGCCCCAGGCCGATCTCGGCGTACTGCTCCCCGAACGCGTCCGACTGCTCGACCGCGAGCCGCCGCGCACGCTCGTGGAACTCCCGAGCCCGCGGGTAGTCGCGCATCAGCAGCGCGATCCGCCCGAGTCCGGCGAGTTGGAAGGTGACGTTCGGCCAGAGCCCGAGGTCCTCCGCGATGCGCAGCCCGTCCCGGTACAGCCGCCGGGCCTGCGGATAGTCGCCGAAGACCTCCGCGAGCGTCTGCAACGGCACCATCGCCTGGAGTCGCCCCCACTGATCGCCCAGTTCCCCGAACATCTCCAGGCTCCGCTCCCCGTCACGCCGCAGCGCGTCGAAATCCCCGCGGAACTTGGCGTGGAAGGCCAGGGTGCTCAGCGCGGCCGCGGTACCCCAGCGGTCCCCGTACGAACGGAACGTCGCCAACGCGTCATGGAGCAGATCCTTGCTGGGACCGGTGTCGCCCATGCCGTAGAGGTTGGAGGCGAGGAACCACTGTGCGTGGGCTCGCTCCTGCGGCTCGTCGACCTCCGCGTAACGGCGCAGCGCGGTGCGGTAGTCCGCGAGCGGGTCCGCGCTGCCGCCGAGCGCCAGCCGGAACCCGCCCCGCCATGCGGTGGCCCTGGCCGCCAGCGCGGCCGGCGCCGCGGCCTCCAGCGACAGCGCCGAGGTCAGTGAACGTTCGGCCTCGCCGGTGCGGCCGCGTAGCTGCCAGTACCAGGTCAGCGCGTTGGCCAGGCGCAGCGCGCACTCGGCGTCCGCGGACCGTACGGCGCTGTCCAGTGCGCCGCGCAGATTCGCGTTCTCGGCGTCCAGGAGGCGCAGCCAACGGCCCTGGTCGTGGCCACGCAGACATGGTCCGGCCCGCTCGGCGAGACCGGTGTAGTAGGTGCGGTGCCGGCGTTGCAGCTCCGTCAGCTCATCCGCTTCGCGCAGGCGTTCCAGACAGTACGCGGTGACGGACTCCAGCAGACGGTAGCGCGGCCCGTCGGCACCCTCGGTCATCACCACGAGCGAGCAGTCCACCAGCCGGGCCAGGAGATCCAGGACCTCGGCGCGCCCCAGCCCGTCGAAGCCGCAGGTCTCTTCGGCCGCTGCGAGCGTCAAGCCGCCGATGTGCACGGCCAGGCGGCGGAGCACCGCCCGCTCCTGCTCGCCGAGCAGCTCCCAGCTCCAGTCGATCACCGCGCGCAGGGTCCGCTGCCGGGCCGGGGCGGTACGCGCGCCGGAGGTCAGCAGACGCAGACGGTCGTCGAGACGTGCGTCCAACTCCCGTACCCCGAGGGCGCGCACGCGGGTGGCCGCCATCTCCAGGGCGAGCGGAATGCCGTCGAGGCGCCGGCAGATCGACCCCACCGCCTCGGTGTTGGACTCGTCCAGGACGAAGCCCGGCGCGGCCGCCGTGGCACGCCTGACGAACAGTTCGACGGCGCTGAAGCGCCGTAGGGCCTCAGGGGAAGCCTTCGACGACGGTTCGGGCCACCGCAGTGGGGGCACCTCCCGGAGATACTCCCCGGTTACCCCCAGCGGGCTCCGGCTGGTCGACAGAATCCGCAGGGCCGGGCACCTTTTGAGCAGTTCCTCGGTCAATGCGGCGACCGGTTCGATCACATGCTCGCAGTTGTCGAAGAGCAGCAGGATGGGCCGGGCCCCGATCGCCTGGACGATCCGGTCGGTCAGCGAAAGGGAGCCGCCTCCGGGCACGACCACGATGTCGTCCCGTATCCCGAGGACCGAGGCGACCGCCTCGTGCACCTCCGTCGGCACCGCCGTGGGACGTCGGCCGGGCCTGTTCGCCGGTGATCCCGGATGTGGGGCGAGCGCGGCGAACTCGGCCAGCCGCACGCCGTCCGGGAACGTCGGGGCCACCCGGGCGGCTGCCGCGAGTGCCAGCTGGGTCTTGCCGACCCCGCCGCAGCCGGTCAGGGTCACGAGCCGATGGGTGCCGAGCAGCGTACGCAGCTCCTCGACGGCCTCGTCCCGGCCGATCAGCTCGGTCAGCGCGGCCGGCAGATTCGTCGCCGGGCGGGCCGCGGTGGTGGCCGGCGAGGGCGCGGGGCTGAGGGAGGGGTCCTGAGTCAGGATCGCCTGATGCAACGCGGCCAGCTCGGGACTCGGGTCCAGGCCCAGCTCGTCTGCGAGACGTGCGCGCAGCTCCGCGTAGCTGCTCAGCGCGGCGCTCTGCCGCCCCGCCAGATACAAGGCCCGGACATGGGCGGCGCGCAGCCGTTCGCGCAAGGGGTACCGGTCGACCAGATCGACCAGCTCGTCGGCGACGAGCGCATGATCGCCCAGGGCGAGACGGGTCTCGGCCTGCTCCTCCAAGGCGGTGAGTCGCTGCTCCTCCAACCTGTCCTTCGCGGCGCGGGCGAACTCCTCGTCGGCGAAGTCGGCGAACGCCGGGCCTCGCCACAGCGCCAGCGCGTCCGCCAGTAGGCCGGCCCGGACGCGTGGGTCCTCGGACGCGCGTGCCCGGGTCGTCAGATCGTGGAACCGGTCCGCGTCCACGGCACCGGACCCCACCAGCAGCCGGTAGCCGTGCCCCTGCCGGGCCACCAAGTCGCGACCACCGGGCTCGGCGCCCTCCAAGGCCCGACGCAGCTGCCACACCTTGTTCTGCAACGCACCGGCCGGGTCGCCCGGCGGCCTGACGCCCCACAGGTCCATGACCAGCCGGTCGGCGGAGACGAGGCGGCCCTCGTGCGCCAGCAGGCAGGCGAGCAGAGCGCGGACCTTGAGTTCGGGTACCTGGACCGGCCGGTTGTCGTCCGTCCACACCCCCAACGGACCAAGCACTCCGAAACGCACCCGGTCACGCTATCAACAGCGGCACAGGCAGGTCAGCGAGAGTGGACCGAGAGCGCTCCGGGAGTGGCCGCGGGCACGGTGATGCCCATATCGAACACGGAAGGAAAACATGACAGCCAACACTCCCGCGGCCCACCCGAAGGCCGGCGCACGGGAATGGATCGGACTCGCGGTTCTGGCCCTGCCCACCCTGCTCATGTCCCTGGACCAGAGCGTGCTGTTCCTGGCACTGCCTGCGCTGGCGGAGTCGCTGCGCCCCAGCGGCAACCAAACGCTATGGATCATGGACATCTACGGATTCCTCATGGCCGGTTTCCTGGTCACCATGGGAACTCTCGGTGACCGGATCGGCCGCCGCAAGCTGCTGATGGTCGGCGCCGTCGCCGTCGTCCTCACCTCGCTGCTGGCCGCCTACTCGGCCAGCGCCGAAATGCTGATCGTCAGCCGCGCGCTGCTCGGCGTCGCCGCGGCCACCCTCATGCCGTCCACCCTGGCCCTGATCGGCAACATGTTCCACGACCCCGGACAGCGCGGCCGCGCCTTCGCGCTGTGGGCCAGCTGCTTCATGGCCGGCACCGCGCTCGGCCCCGTCATCGGTGGTCTGCTGCTGGAGTACTTCTGGTGGGGGTCGGTCTTCCTGCTCGGCGTACCGGTCGGTCTGATCCTGCTCGTGGCCGGCCCGCTGCTGCTGCCCGAGTACAAGGACCCGGCCGGCGGGAGAATGGACCCTCTCAGCGTGGTGCTCTCGCTCGCCGCGATCCTGCCCTTCATCTACGGTCTCAAGGAGATCACCAAGTACGGCTGGGCCGTGGTGCCGACTGTCGCCGCCCTGGCCGGTGTGGTGATCGGCGCAGTGTTCGTCTCCCGGCAGGGCAAGCTGCACAACCCCGTCCTGGACGTCCGGCTGTTCCGCAACGGCGCCTTCACCGCCGCACTGACGATCCAGGTGGTCATCATGGTCGCCGTCGCCGGCAGCTACCTGTTCATCACCGGCTTCCTGCAAATGGTGGAGAACCTGTCCCCGATCCAGGCCGGCATGTGGATGGTGCCCTCCGCCATCGCCTCCATCGTCGCCGCGCAGTTGGCCCCTGCTCTCGCCAAGCGCATGTCGACCGCGACCGTCATCGCGGCCGGTCTGGCCATCACGGCCGCCGGATACGCTCTGATCGCCTTCGTCGACCCGGCCGGCGGGTTGCCGCTGCTGGTCACCGGCTTCGTGATCAGCTTCTTCGGCATCGGTCCGATCGGCGCTCTCGGCACCAACCTGATCGTCAGCGCCGCACCGCCGGAGAAGGGAGGCTCCGCCGCCTCACTTTCGGAAACCGCAGGCCACCTCGGAACCGCCATCGGCATCGCCGTACTCGGCAGCCTGGGCTCCGTCGTCTACCGGAGCTACGTCGCCGTACCGGCCGGCCTGCCCGCGGCCGACGCCGAAGCCGCCCGCGAGAGCCTCGAAGGGGCCCTCGCGACGAGCCACGACGTCGCCGCCGAAGTGGGCGGGCGACTCCTGGTCAGCGCCCGCGAGGCCTACACCAACGGTCTGAACGTGGTGGCCATGGTCTGCGTGGCCATCGGCGTCCTCACCGCGCTCATCGCGATGACCGCGCTGCGCCGGCGGAGTGCGGGCGGCGACCGGCCCGGCGAGGCGAAGCCCGCGCCGGAAGCCGGCAGACCCATCCAACCAGCCGAGAGCTGAAGGCAACGGCAGGCGGGAAGGGACCGCTGCGGCTGGTCGCCGCGGTGGCGGCGCTGACGAGTCGCTACGAGGCGTCCACGAGGCGGCGCTCGCCGGCCGCCTCCACGATCGCGGCTCCGGCGGCCACCTCGACCCGCCCGTCGACCACCCGCGCCGGATAGGTCGGCACTCGCACGCCCGGATCGTCCAGGCACACCCCCGTGACGAGGGAGAACACCTGCTTGTGCAGGGGGGAGGCCACGGTCGGCTCGCCGCCCCTGGTGCCCACGATGCCCCGGGAGAGCACGTACGCGCCGCTGAACGGGTCGAGGTTGCCGATCGCGTACACCTGCCCCTCGAAGGTGCGGAAGACGGCCACCTGCTCGCCGCCCACCAGGGCGCACGCCCCCCGCTCCGGCAGCAGGACGTGGTAGTCGCATACGGTCATCCAGCTCATGAAGAAGTCACCACCATCGGCTTGATCTGGTCACGTTCGCGTTCGAAGACGATCGACGGGTCGGGGACGCCCGGGGCGTTGACGAAGCTGACGAAGCGGCTCAGCTTCTCCGGGTCGTCGATGGTGGCGCGCCACTCGTCCTCGTACGTGGCCACGTGGTGCGCCATCTGCGCGTCCAGCTCCGCGCACAGGCCCAGCGAGTCGTGCACGATCACGTCGCGGACGTGGTCGAGGCCGCCCTCGACGGACTCGATCCAGGCGGCCGTGCGCTGGAGCCGGTCGGCCGTGCGGATGTAGTACATGAGGAACCGGTCGATGGTCCTGATCAGCTCGTCGGTCGACAGGTCCGAGGCGAACAGGTCGGCGTGGCGCGGCTTGAAGCCGCCGTTGCCGCCCACGTACAGGTTCCAGCCCTGCTCGGTGGCGATGATGCCGAAGTCCTTCGACCGGGCCTCGGCGCACTCTCGGGCGCATCCCGACACCGCCGACTTGAGCTTGTGCGGCGCGCGCAGGCCCCGGTAGCGCAGCTCCAGCGCGATGGCCAGGCCCACCGAGTCCTGCACGCCGTAGCGGCACCAGGTGGAGCCGACGCACGACTTGACCGTGCGCAGCGCCTTGCCGTACGCGTGACCCGACTCGAACCCGGCGTCCACCAGCCGCTTCCAGATCTGCGGGAGCTGTTCGACGCGGGCGCCGAACAGGTCGATCCGCTGCCCGCCGGTGATCTTGGTGTAGAGGCCGAAGTCGCGGGCCACCTCGCCGATCACGATGAGCTTGTCCGGGGTGATCTCGCCGCCGGGGATGCGCGGCACGACCGAGTAGGTGCCGTTCTTCTGGATGTTGGCCAGGAACGCGTCGTTGGTGTCCTGCAGCGTCGCCCGCTCGCCCTCCAGGACGTGCCCGTTGTGCAGCGAGGCCAGGATCGAGGCCACCGTCGGCTTGCAGATGTCGCAGCCGCGCCCGGTCCCGTGGTTCGCGATCAGCTCGGAGAACGTCGTGACGCCGCGCACCCGGATGATGTCGAACAGCTCGGCCCGCGAGTACGTGAAGTGCTCGCACAGCGCCTTGCTGATCTCCACCCCCGACTTCTCCAGGAGCTGCTTGAGCATCGGCACGCAGCTCCCGCACGTGGTGCCCGCCCGGGTGCACGCCTTGACGCCGGGGACGTCGGTCACGCCCTTGTCGGCGATGGCCGTGCGGACCGCGCCCGCGGTGACGTTGTTGCACGAGCACATCTGCGCCTCGTCGGGCAGGTCCAGGTTCGCCCCGCCCGAGCCGGCGAACAGCAGGTCCGACGGCGCGGCCGGCAGCGGCTTGCCGACGAAGGGCCGCAGCGTGGTGTACGGGCCGGCGTCGCCCACGCAGATGCCGCCGAGCAGCGTCCGCGCGTCGTCGCTGATGAACAGCTTCTTGTAGACGCCGCCCACCGGGTCCATGTAGGTCACGTCGAGCGCGCCGTCCATCGCGCCGAACTGCGCCACCTCCACGCCCAGCAGCTTCAGCTTGGTGGACAGGTCGGCGCCCGCGAAGCCGGACCCGCCGCCCAGGACGCGGTCGGCTGCCACCTCGGCCATCGTGAAGCACGGCCCGACCAGGCCGTACACCATGCCGCCGGCCAGCGCGCACTCGCCGATCGCGTACACGGCCGGGTCGGAGGTGCGCATGCCCTCGTCGACCACGATGCCGCCCCGCTCGCCCACCTCCAGGCCGCAGGCGCGGGCCAGCTCGTCGCGCGGCCTGACCCCGGCGGAGAAGACCACCACCTGGGCGTCGAGCAGCGTGCCGTCCGGCTTCAGCAGCCCGGTGACCCGGCCGGCGGCGTCGGTGACGATCTCCTTGACGCCCGCGCCGGCGTGCACGCTCAGCCCCAGGCCCTCGATGTGGCCCTTCAGCACCGAGCCGCCGCCCTCGTCGACCTGGCGCGGCATCAGCCACGGGCTCATCTCCACGATGTGGGTGCGCAGCCCGAGACCGCGCAGCGCGTCGGCCGCCTCCAGGCCGAGCAGCCCGCCGCCGACCACGACGCCCTCGGACGCCTCCCGCGAGGCGTCGCGGATGGCGTCCAGATCGTCGATCGTGCGGTAGACGAAGGCGTGCTCGGCGCCCGGCACCGGCGGCACGAACGGCGCCGACCCGGTCGCGAGCACGAGCACGTCGTACGGCTCGGCCGTCCCGTCGGCCGTGGTCACCACGCGGGCCTCCCGGTCGATCCCGGTGACCCGGGTGTCCAGCCGGGTCACCACCCCGTCCGGCACCGCGTAGGTGAGCTCCTCCAGGCTCTTGTCCGTCAGGTACGAGGTCAGCGCCACCCGGTCGTAGGCCGGGCGCGGCTCCTCCCCGATGACGGTGATCCGCCCGCCGAACCCGCGCTCCGTCAAGGTCTCGACGAACCGGTGGGCGGCCGGACCGAACCCCACGACGACGACGTTGCTCATGCCGAAACCCCTTCCTGCTCACACAGCCAGCCGACGATCCCCTCGACCGCGTCGCGGCAGGTGCCGCACCCGGTCGTGGCCCTGGTGGCGGCCGCGATCCCGGCCACGTCCCGCGCGCCGGCCTCCCAGCACGCCCGGATCTGGCCCTTCGTCACGTTGTTGCACTGGCACACCTTCGCCGCGTCCGGCATCAGCGTCGGGCTGTCGGCGACGTGCGCCGTCGCCGACAGGCCGGGGAACAGCAACCCCGCCCGGTCGCCCGGCAGCGGGCCGCCGCGGTCGAAAAGCTGCGTCAGCGTGCCGACCGCGTCGCTCTCGCCGAGCACGATCGCGCCGACCAGCCGGCCGTCGCGGATGACGAGCTTGCGGTAGGTGCCGCGGGCCCGGTGGCTGAACCGCACCACCTCGGCGTGCTCCTCGGTGAGCTGGGTCTCGCCCATCGCGGCCAGCTCCACGCTGCGCGCCTTGAGCCGGGTCACCATGCGCGACCCGCGGTAGAGCGCCTTGCCGCCGGTGATGACGTCCGCGGCGACGCCCGCCTGCTCCCACGCGGGGGCGACCAGGCCGTACACGGTGCCGTCGTGCTCGGCGCACTCGCCGATCGCGAAGATCGACGGGTCGTCGGTGCGCATCTCGTCGTCCACCACGACGCCGCGGCGCACCTCCAGGCCCGCCTCGGCGGCCAGCCCGGTCACCGGGCGCACCCCGCAGGCCAGGATCACCAGCTCGCCCTCGACCAGCTCGCCGTCCGCGAGCCGGACGCCGTCCGCCAGGACCGCCTCCGCGTTGACCCCGGTGCGGATGTCCACGCCCAGCCCGGCCAGCGTCTCGCCGAGCACCTGCCCGGCCTCCACGTCGAGCTGGCGCTCCATCAGGTGGCCGGCCAGGTGCAGCAGCGTCACCGGCAGGCCCCGCCCGGCCAGGCCGCGGGCCGCCTCGATGCCGAGCAGCCCGCCGCCGATCACCACGGCCCGGCGGCTGCTGCCCGCCGACGCGAGGATGCGCTCGCAGTCGTCCAGCGTCCGGAACGGGACGGCCCGCTCCACGCCGGGGATCGGCGGCACGACGGCGTCGCTGCCGGTGGCCAGCACGAGCACGTCGTACGGCACCCGCCGCCCGTCCTCGGTGACCACGGCGCGGGCGTCCCGGTCCAGGCACGTCACCGCGCTGCCGAAGATCGCCTCCACGCGGTGCGCGGCGTACCAGGAGGGGTCGAGCAGCCGCACCTGCTCGGCCCTGGTGCTCCCGGCGAGCACGTTGGACAGCAACACCCGGTTGTACGGCTGGCACGTCTCCGCTCCCACCACGGTGATCGGCAGGTGCGGGTCGCGGGCCCGCACCTCGCTCACCAGGCGGGAGCCCGCCATGCCGTTCCCTACGACGACCAGTCTCATGCGACCCTCTCCACCTTGACGGCGCACACCTTGAACTCCGGCATCCGGGACGTCGGATCGAGCGCGGGATTGGTCAGGCGGTTGGCGCCCTCCCAGTGGAACGGCATGAACACCGTGTCGCGCCTGATCGCGTCGCTGATCCTCGCCGTCCCCTCCGTCTCGCCCCGGCGGCTGCTCACCCGCACCCTGTCGCCCGCCCCGATCCGCAGCTCCTCGGCCAGGTCCGGGTGCAGCTCCACGAACGGCTCGGCCGCCGCCTCGACCAGCGGGCCGACGCGGCGGGTCTGGGCGCCGCTCTGGTAGTGGGCGAGCACCCGTCCCGTGGTGAGGTAGACGGGGTAGTCCTCGTCGATCTCCTCGGCCGCGGGCCGGTGCTCGACCGGGGTGAACCTGGCCCGGCCGTCCGGCGTGGCGAACCGGTCGAGGAACGGGCGCGGCGTGCCCGGATGGTCCGGCGACGGGCAGGGCCAGAAGACGCCCTTGTCCGCCTCGATCCGTTCGTAGGTGATGCCCGCGTAGTCGGCCGGCCCGCCGGCGCTCGCCTCGCGCAGCTCGTCGAACACCGCGCGCGGGTCCGACGGCCACGCGTGGCCGAGCCGGGCGGCCAGCTCCCGGATGACGTCCAGGTCGCTGCGCACCCCGGCGGGCGGCTCGACCGCCTTGCGGCGGAGCAGCACCCGGCCCTCCAGGTTGGTCATCGTGCCCGTCTCCTCGGCCCACTGCGTCACCGGGAACACCACCTCGGCCATCGCGGCGGTCTCCGACAGCACCACGTCGCACACCACCAGCAGGTCGAGCGCGTCCAGCCGCCCGGTGACGTGCGCCGAGCGCGGCGCCGACACCACCGGGTTGGAGCCGAACAGCAGCAGCGCCCGCGGCCCGCCCGGGGTGCCGAGCGCGTCGAGCAGCTCGTAGGCGGACCGGCCGGGGCCCGGCAGGTCGTCCGGGTGCACGCCCCACACCTTGGCGACGTGCTCGCGGGCCGCCGGGTCGTCGATCCTGCGGTAGCCGGGGAGCTGGTCGGCCTTCTGCCCGTGTTCGCGGCCGCCCTGGCCGTTGCCCTGGCCGGTGACACAGCCGTACCCGGAGCCGGGCGTGCCGGGCAGGCCGAGCGCGAGCGCCAGGTTGATGAACGCGGTCACCGTGTCGGTGCCCTTGGCGTGCTGCTCGGCGCCCCGGCCGGTGAGCACGATCGCCCGCCCGGCGGCGGCCATCGCCCGTACGGCCTGCCGCATCCGCGCCACCGGCACGCCGGTCACCCGCTCGACCCGCTCCGGCCACCACGACGCGAGCGACGTGCGCACCTCCTCGAAGCCGGTGGTGCGGGCGGCGATGTACCGCTCGTCGGCGAGCCCTTCGGCGATGACGAGGTGCAGCAGGCCGAGCGCGAGCGCCAGGTCGGTGCCGGGGGTGGGCTGCAGGTGCAGCCAGGCCAGCTTGGCGGTGGCGGTGCGGCGCGGGTCCACCACGATGAGCCGGGGCCCCGACAGGTGGCGGACGAACGGCGGCATCGTCTCGGCCACGTTGCCGCCGGCCAGCAGCACCACGTCCGCCTCGGCCAGGTCGGTGATCGGGAACGGCATCCCGCGGTCCATGCCGAACGCCCGCAGCGACGCGGCCGCCGCCGACGACATGCAGAAGCGGCCGTTGTAGTCGATCTGGCTGGTGCCGAGCGCCACCCGGGCGAACTTGCCGAGCTGGTACGCCTTCTCGTTGGTGAGCCCGCCGCCGCCGAACACGGCCACGGCGTCGGGGCCGTGCTCGGCGCGGATCAGGGACAGCCGGCCGGCCACGTGGTCGAGGGCGACCTGCCACGGGACGGGCCTGCCGTGCAGCAGCGGGCTGGTCAGCCGTGCGCCGTTGGTGAGCAGTTCGCCCGCGGTCCAGCCCTTCTGGCACAGGGCGCCGCCGGCGTTGGCCGGGATGTCGGTCCGCGGGGTGATGGCGGCCTCTGGGGTGATCGCCATGCCGCACTGCAGGGCGCAGTACGGGCAGTGCGTCAGCACGGGGAGTTCCACGTTCGTCCTACCAGGGGTCGTCATGCCGGACTGGGCTTGTCGGGGGGTTCTCAGACCCGGGCGTGGGCCAGGCTGGCCACCCGGGAGACGCCGACGGTGCGCATGTAGCACCACCAGGTCAGGGCGAAGCAGGCCAGGTAGAACGCGCCGAAGGCGAGGAAGGCTGTCGCGGGGCTGCCGGTCGCCGCGAACGACATGCCGAACGCCCGGTTGATGAGGAAGCCGCCCAGCGCGCCGACCGCCGAGATGATGCCGATCGCCGCCGAGGCCTGGCGCTTGCCGTGCAGCAGCGCCTCCTCGCCCTGGCCGCGCTCGGCGACCGCCTTCGCCTGGAAGATCGCCGGGATCATCCGGTACGTGGAGCCGTTGCCGATGCCCGCCGTGACGAACAGCGTCTGGAAGGCGAGGAAGAACAGCCAGAACGAGCCCGACGTGATGGCGAGCCACGCCAGCACGACGCCCACGCCCATTCCGGCGAAGTTCCACAGCGTGACCGGCGCGCCGCCCATGCGGTCGGCCAGCCAGCCGCCCACCGGCCTGATCAGGGAGCCGAGGAGTGGCCCGACGAACGCCACGGCCGCGTACGGGGCGTCGGGGAAGACGCTCTGGCTGAGCAGCGGGAACGCCGTCGAGTAGCCGATGAACGAGCCGAACGTGCCGATGTAGAGGAACGCCATGACCCACGTCTGCGCCCGCCCGGCCACCGCGAGCTGCTCGCGCGGGTTGGCCCTGGCGCTGGTCAGGTTGTCCATGAAGAACCAGGCGCAGCCGGCGGCCAGCACGATGAACGGCACCCAGAACCAGCCGGCGGCGGCCAGCCCGAGCGAGCCGATGACCAGCGGCATGACGAGCTGCACCGAGCTGACGCCGATGTTGCCGCCCGCCGCGTTCAGCCCGAGCGCCACGCCCTGCTTGGAGCGCGGGTAGAAGTAGGTGATGTTGGCCATGCTGGAGGCGAAGTTGCCGCCGCCCACGCCGGCCAGCGCCGCGATCAGCAGGAACATCCAGTACGGCGTGCCCGGGTCGGTCACGGCGAAGCCGAGCAGGACGGCCGGGAGGAGCAGCAGCAGGGCGCTGGCCACGGTGAAGTTGCGCCCGCCGAACCTGGCGGGGCCGAACGTGTACGGGATGCGCAGCGCCGACCCGATCAGGTTGGGCAGCGCCACCAGCCAGAAGAGCTGGTCGGTGGAGAACGCGTAGCTGCCCATCTTGGTCGCCACGATGCTCCACACGGTCCAGACGGTGAACCCGAGATGTTCGGCGAAGACGGAGAAGACCAGGTTGCGCCGGGCGACCCGCTTGCCCTTGCGCTCCCAGAACGCCTCGTCATCGGGGTGCCATTCGGCGAGCCACCGCGCCATCATCGCCTCCTACGCTCTGTTTCGTGCTCGTTGAGCGTAGGAACGACGGGTTACGCACTCTTGCAGTCCGTGGCGGTGCTTCCGTTACGGGTCATTCACCGCTGTAACAACGGCTACACATGGGTAACGCCGGAAACACGGTCGAAACAATCGGGGTGTGAGGGGGCCAGCGGGTTCGGCACCGGCACGCACCGCATCGCGCCGCCGTCGGCGCCCGTCCAGCGCAGCAGCAGGTTGGCCTTGGCGGGGACGTGCGAGGCGGCGAGCAGGGCGCGCAGCTCGGGCGGGTCGTCGTGGTCCCGCGCGCACGCCGCCACCACGGCCCGCGCCCGTCCCCACAGTTCCCCGGCCAGCCCGGCATGCCGCTCGCCGACGGCGCCGGCGATCTCCGTCAGGTGGTTGACCACCAGGCAGTACACCAGCCGCTCCCAGCCGTAGGCGGCGCTCACGCCCGGCCCGCCGGTCGCGTCGCGCCCGGCCAGCAGGTCGCGGTGTCGGTCCGCGACGAGCTTCACCCCCTCGTGGTCGCGGAAGATCACCTGCCCCGGCGTCCCCGTGGCCCCGTCCACGCCGACGAGCACGTTCTGCAGGTGACATTCCAGCACCACCCCGTGCCGCAGGTACGCGTGCAGCACCGGCGGCACGAGGTGGTCGAGGTAGCGCTGCCACCACTCCACCGCCCCGGCCCGATCCAGGCCGTCGAGCGGGGCCCCCGGGTAGCCCTCGCTGATCCCCGCCGCCAGCAACGGC
Source organism: Nonomuraea sp. NPDC047897 (assembly GCF_043204415.1). NCBI lineage: Bacteria > Bacillati > Actinomycetota > Actinomycetes > Streptosporangiales > Streptosporangiaceae > Nonomuraea > Nonomuraea sp. NPDC047897. The sequence goes on from NZ_JBIDCC010000002.1 coordinate 265,441, forward strand.
GTCAGCCCGGCGCGCAGGTGCCTCCGCAGGCCGTCGCGCACCACGACCGCCAGCGCCTCGCCGCCGTCCGGCCCGCCCGGGTCCGCCGTGCGGTAACCGCGGTCCGACAGCACGGACGGCCGGGGCAGGTGTCCCGGCAGGTCGTCGAAGACGGTCCGCAGCACGCCGTCCACCGCCGTCAGCCACCGCAGGTCCCGCAGCCAGAGCCGCCGCACGTCGTTCGTGATCCGCACGTCGAGGCTGAACTTGCAGAACACGTCGGCCTCCGGCAGGTACACCGTCCGCAGGGACGAGGTCGGCACGGCCGCCACCGCGGTGCGCCCCAGCCGCACCACTCCCGGGACCGGGCCGTGCGCCCCGCCCCGGCCGCGCCCCGGGAGGCCGCCCAGCAGGTCGAGCTGCCACGGATGGGCCGGCAGCAGGCGGTAGCCGTCGGGCGGGGACGGTCCGAGCCCGTCGAGCGCCGCCGGATCGCCCTCCTCCACCAGCATCTCCTCGGGCACGCCCAGCAACTCCAGCGGGAAGCGCGCGTACGCCTCGGGGGCGTATCGCAGCCACGTGTCCGGCTCTCTCCCGCCGCGCGCCTTGGGCGCTGGGTGGTAGCGGTGCCCCGCCAGCAGCGCCTGTTCCGACCGCAGGTACGGATCGTCCGGTGGCGCCGCCTCGCGGCGGGCGGCGGCCAGCGCCGCGACGACGTCCCGGCTGTGGGCGATCTCGCCGGGCAGGGCGTCGTTGCCGACCCCGGTGCCCGCCCGCAGCTCGTCGCCCACCACGGCCACCAACCCGTCCAGGGAGAGCGGCCGCCAGCCCTCGCGGGTGAGCACCTCCACCGAGGACGGGAACCGCCCCGCCCCGCCGCGACCGTTCCCGTCCCGGGGATGTGGGTGGGCCGGGTGGACGCGGAGGAGCCGACCGGTGGCCGGGAGGCGATGGCCGTCCGGGTCCGGCCGGGCGACCTCGCGCAGGACGCAGTTGAGCAGGGCCGTCATGGTGAGAACTTCCCCTATGTCCCGACATGACATGACATCTTCCTACCCTCGGTATCGGTTCCGGCACTTCGGGTAATGGAGGGTGATGTTCCACGTTCCGCCGGCTCTCGGAGAAGTCGAAGCCGGGTTCGCCGCCGAGCTCGCCGCCGTGCGGCCCGGCCTGACCGACGCCTACGCGGCCGCGCTGCCGGGCGCCCGGGCCGCCGTCCTCGCCCGGCTCTGGCGCGGGCTGCTGTACGAGCCGCTGCCGGGCGTCGCCGCGCGCGGTCCGGGCAGCGTACGGCTCGGCGACGGCCGCCTCCTCACCGGCCCCGCCAGCCTCCCGCACGACCTGGCCCCCGACCTGGCCCCCGACCTGGCCCCCGACCCGCCGTCCGTGGTGCGGCTGGACGGGCGCGCCCACACCGACCCCGCACGCCTCCTCGCCGCCCTCGGCCTGCCCGGCACGGCCCGCCTGATCGGCGACCTGGAACGCGGCACCGCCTCCCTCGCCCTGTCCCGGGCGGGCGCCGCGGCCCTCGACCCCGCCTGCAAGGCCGCGGCCTGGGACGCCGCAGCGCAGGACGCCGCCCGCGCCCCCGGGTGGGGGCTGGAGGAGTTCGAGCAGGCGGTGGTCGACGGGCACCCGTACCATCCGTGCTGCCGCAACCGGCCAGGACTGTCCGTCGCCGAACAGCTCGCGTACGCGCCCGAACACCGGCCCGTCGTGCCGCTCGACCTCGTGGCCGTGCCCGCCGCCCGCTGCCTCGTGGCGGGCCCGTGGCCGGCCGGACTGACCGACGGCGGCCACGTCCTGGTGCCGGTGCACCCCTGGCAGAGCAGGCACCGGCTGCCGGAGCTGGGGCTGGAGCCGTCCCGCCGCGGAATGATCCCGGCCCGTCCGCTGATGTCGCTGCGCACCCTCGCGCCCCTGGACGGCGGGCCGCACGTCAAGACGGCCGTCTCGGCGCGGATGACCTCGCACGTCCGCGACATCTCCGCGGCATCCGTGCGGGACGCCGTCCCGCTGTCGGACCTGCTGACGCGGGCCGCCGCCCGGCTGGGGAGGGCGGGCCCGCACATCGCCCGCTACCTGTGCGGGGCCGCCGTGCTGGTGGACGGGCGGCCCAGCGCCGAGGTGGCGGTCCTGCTGCGCGAGCCGCCCTCACGGTTCGCCGGACCGGGGGAGGTCGTGGTGCCGCTGGCCGCGCTCACCACGCGGCCGGCCCACGGCGCCCCACCCCTGATCCACGTCCTCGCCGAGGGGCCGCTCACCCGGGAAACACACGGAACCGCCACCCGGGCAGGAGGGGGAACGGAGGGAGGAGGGGGAACGGAGGGAGGAGGGGGAACGGAGTGGGTGGCGGCGTTCGCGCGGGCGGCGTTCGCCGCCGGGCTGGGGCTGCTGGCGATGGGCATCGCGCTGGAGGCCCACGGCCAGAACCTGCTGGCCGTCCTCGACCGGCACGGCCGGCCCCTGCGCCTGGTCTACCGCGACCTGGCCGACGTCCGGGTGAGTCCCGCCCGGCTCGGCCGCCACGGGCTGCAGCCGCCGCCGCTGCACGCCCGCCTCGTCACCGACGACCCCCGGCGGCTGCGGGAGAAGCTGTTCGGCTCGCTCGTCGGCACCACGTTCGGCACGCTCGTCTCGGCCCTCGGCCGCGGCGACCGCGAGCGGGAGGCGCGGCTGTGGAGCGAGATCGCGGCGGCCGCGCGGCACGCGTTCGACGAGCTGCCGGCCACGCCCGGCCGGCAGGCCGACCGGGCGGCCCTGTTCGGCCCGGAACTGCCGGTGAAGGCGCACACCCTCATGCAGATCGAGGGCGGCCCGCCGGGCGACCGCTGGGCGTACCTGCCGAACCCGCTCGCCGGAGCGTGAGGGCGGCGGGTGGACGGGCAGGGGACAAGGGTGAGAGTGGTGGCGCTGTCGGACACGCACGCGCCGCGCCACTGGCGCTCCTGCCCACCCCGGGTGGCCGAGCACCTGCGCGGCGCGGACGCGATCCTGCACGCCGGGGACGTGTGCGTGGCCTCCGTGCTGGCCGAACTGGCCGCGTACGCGCCCGTCCACGCCGTGAAGGGCAACAACGACGGCCCCGACGTGACGGCGCCAGAGACGCTGGAGCTGACCCTCGACGGCCTGCGGCTCGGCATGATCCACGACAGCGGTCCGGCCCGCGGCCGGCCGGCGCGGCTGCGCCGCCGCTTCCCCGAGGCGGACCTGGTCGTGTTCGGCCACTCGCACATCCCGCTCGACGAGGCGGGCGAGGGCCTGCGCATCTTCAACCCCGGCTCGCCCACCGACCGCCGCCGCCAGCCGCACGGCACCCTCGGCCTGCTGACGATCGAGGCCGGCGTGCTGCGCGAGGCGCGCATCGTGCCCGTGACGCCCTGACGGTTACGGGAAACCCCCACGGGAACCGGCGGATCGCCCCCATGGCCGCCGGACCTGGCGTTCCCTAGCGTGGTGTGACGTGATCAGCCTCGACCATCTCACCAAGCGCTACGGCGACCGCGTCGCCGTGGACGACCTCACGCTCCGGCTGCGCCCGGGGGCGGTCACCGGTTTTCTCGGCCCCAACGGCGCCGGAAAGTCCACCACCATGCGCATGATCCTCGGCCTGGACCGGCCCACGGCGGGACGGGCGCTCATCGGCCGCACGCCGTACCCCGAGCTGGACAACCCGCTGCGCGTGGTCGGGGCGCTGCTGGACGCGCGGGGCGTGCACCCGGGCCGCAGCGTCCGCGCGCACCTGCTGGCGCTGGCGCGCAGCAACGGCATCGGCACGGCCCGCGTCGGCGAGGTGCTGGAGACCGTCGGCCTCGGCGCCGTCGCCGGGAAGCGGGCGGGCACGCTGTCGCTCGGCATGAGCCAGCGGCTCGGCATCGCGGCGGCGCTGCTCGGCGACCCGGAGGTGCTGATGTTCGACGAGCCGGTCAACGGGCTCGACCCCGACGGGGTGCGCTGGGTGCGCCGGCTGATGCGCTCACTGGCGGCGGAGGGGCGTACGGTGTTCGTCTCCAGCCATCTGATGAGCGAGATGCAGCTCACCGCGGACCACCTCGTGGTGATCGGCAGGGGCAGGCTGCTCGCCGACGCCCCGCTCAGCGAGGTCCTGGCCGCCACGGCGGTGCTCGTCCGCACCCCGCACGCCGGGGACCTCGCGGCACGGCTGGCGGCGGCCGGCGTCGCGGTGGAGCGGCGCGGCGAGAACGAGCTGGTCGCCACCGGCGCGCCGATCGAGCGCGTCGGCGACCTCGCCCACGAGGCGGGCGTCCGGCTGCACGAGCTCAGCCCCCGCGAACCCTCCCTGGAGCAGGCCTACCAGGAGCTGACCGCCGGCAGCGTCGAGTACGGGAGCGCCCGATGAACCTCACACCCGTCACCTGGCCGGTGGCCGCCGAGTGGACAAAGCTGTGGTCGGTCCGCTCGACCCTCTGGTGCCTGGCAGGGACGGCCGCCGCCACCGTGCTGTCCGCGGTGACGCTCAGCGCCTCCCGGGCGACGGACCTGGTGCGAGAAGGCGTGACGTCGGCCCGCCTGCCGGCCACCGAAGGGGTGATCTCCGGGACGACGTTCGCCCAGCTCGTCATGGTCACCCTCGGCATGCTGGCCGTCACCTCCGAGTACGCCGCCGGCAGCATCCGCGGCACGCTGCAGGCCGTGCCGGTCAGGGGGCGGATGATGGCGGCCAAGGCGCTGGTGGTGGCACCGGTGATGTTCGCGACCGGAGTGCTGGCCGGCGGCCTCGCGGCCGGGGCCACGTACGCGCTGCTGTCGATGCCGGTCTTCGGCGGGTTCGTCACCCTGGACGCCGGCGAGACGGCGGTGGACCTGCTACGGCTGGGGGTGTTCGCCGCGCTGGTGTCGCTGATCGCGCTCGGCGTCGGAACGGCGCTGCGCGGCGCGGCCGGGGCGCTGACCGTGACCTTCATGCTGCTGTTCGGGATGCCGATGGCGCTGCTCATGACGGGCAGCCCGGTGGCGGTGGAGGCGGCGATGCGGCTGCCGATGTTCGCCGGTCTGGCGTTCATGGACAGCGCCGACAACCTCACCGGCGGGCCGATCCCGTACCCGCCGGGGGAGGGGCTGGTCTGGCTGCTGGGCTGGACGACGACGGCGCTGGCCGTCGGCCATGCCGTGCTGCGCCGGCGCGACGCGTAGCCGGCCGGGCGCGCTCCTGGACTGCGCGGGCCGGGTGCGCTCCTGGACCGCATGGCCGGGCGCGCTCCTAGACTGCACGGCGGTGGCGGAAGCGGACGACTGCAGGGAAGGGGAGCCGTGGCAGGGACGGGGGTCACGACGACCGCGTCGGCCCTGGTGGCGACCGCGCTGCGGCGGCTGGCCGGGGTGCTGGCCGGGACGTTCACCGGCGCCGCCGCCCTCGCGCTGCTCGCGACGGCCTGGCCGTGGCGCGGCAGGTGGGCGCCCCGGCTGGCCGCCGTCGAGCGGGCCCGCCTGGCCGCCTGGCTCGGCCACGACGCCGGCCCCGGCGTCCCCGGACCGGGCTACCTGGCGTTGCGCGGCCTCGCCGGGCTGGTCGGCGGTTACGTGCTGCTGTCGGTGGGGTTCCTCGGCGGGGTGCTGGTCGCGGGCGGCCTGTGGGCCATGCTGCACGGCAAGGGCGAGAGCGTGTCGCTGCGCCTGCCCGGGGCGCGGCTGAGCACCGCGAACTGGGTGCTCGGCATCACCTGCGGCCTGGCCGTGCTCGGTCTGGCCGCGCTGTGGTGCCTGCTGGTCGCCTCCGCCGAGCGGCGGCTGGCCGTCCGGTTCCTCGGCCCGGGCCGCGAGGAGCTGATGCGGCGGCGCATCGCCGAGCTGACCGCCACCCGGTACGGCATCGTGCGGGCGGTGGACGACGAGCGGCGGCGCATCGAACGGGACCTGCATGACGGCGTGCAGCAGCGCGGCGTGGCGCTGGCGATGCTGCTCGGCCGCGCCCGGCACGGCTCCGCCCCGGCCCCCGAGCTGGTCGACCAGGCCTACGCCGAGACGCGGCGGCTGCTGGACGAGTTGCGGGACGTGGCGTGGCGGATCTACCCGACGGCGCTGGACGAGCTCGGGCTGCGCGCCGCCCTCGCCGGTGCCGCCGAACGGGCCGGGTTGCCGGTGACCGTCCACTACGGGCTGCGCGACCGCCCGGTCTCGGAGGTGGAGACGGCCCTGTACTTCGTCGCCCGTGAGGCGATCACGAACGCGGTCAAGCACTCCGGGGCCCGTGACATCCTGGTCGTCCTGGACGAGGACGAGCGGGAGGTGCGGGTGGCGGTCTCCGACGACGGCCGCGGCGGCGCCGACCCGGCCGGCGGCGGGCTGTCCGGTCTGGCCAGGCGGGTGCTGGCGCTCGACGGCAGGTTCGAGGTGGGCGACGGCGAGGGGGGCGGCACCCGGGTGACCGCGTCCCTGCCGAAGCGGCCCCCGGACGGGCGGCCGCCGTGCGGGTGATCCTCGCCGACGACTCGGTGCTGCTGCGCGAGGGCCTGGCCCGGCTGCTGGCGGACGCCGGGCACGACGTGGTGGCCGCGGTCGGCGACGCCGCGGCCCTGGTCGCGGCGGTGGCCGAGCACCGGCCCGACGTGGCGGTCGTGGACGTGCGGATGCCGCCCGGCCACTCCGACGAGGGGCTGCGGGCAGCGCTGGAGATCCGGGAGCGCTGGCCCGGCGTGGCCATCCTGGTCCTGTCGCAGTACGTGGAGAAGACGTACGCGGCCAAGCTGCTGTCGGGGGCGACCGAGCGGGTCGGCTACCTGCTGAAGGACCGGGTGTCGGAGGTGGCGGAGTTCCTGGAGTCGCTGGCGCGGGTCCGGGGCGGCGGCACGGTGGTCGATCCCGAGGTGGTGCGCCAGCTTCTGGCCCGCACCACGCGCGCCGACCCGCTGCGCACGCTGACCGAGCGGGAGGGCGAGGTGCTGCGGCAGCTCGCCCAGGGCTACGCCAACACCGCCATCGCCGGCAACCTGCACGTCTCGCTCAGCACGGTGGAGAAGCACGTCAACGCCATCTTCGACAAGCTGGCGCTGCCCCGGACGCCCACCTACAGCAGGCGCGTGCTGGCCATCCTCCGTTACCTCGACCAGTGACCGGGCGGGCCCCGCGCGCCTTCCCCGGGCCGGCGGCCGGGGGTGACGGGCCCGCTCCGGCGCTGTCCGGAGCGGGCCCGTCACCGGGTCAGGAGCCGGCCGGCCGGGTGGCTCCAGGCCCAGGGGTGACGTGCAGGACGATCACGCCGTCGTTGTAGGTCTCCGCGCTGGACACCGTCCAGTTCGCATCGATCCGGGCGGCGGGCACGTCGGTCTCGACGCTGAAGCCGTTCTTGTCCCCGGGCAACGGCCAGTCGAGCGCGTAGGACACCTTCAGGCGGTGCTCGCGCACGACGCGCTCCGCCTCGCCCGCCGTCCGTCCCTTGAGCTCGATCCCGCCGAGCGCCTCACCGGGCCAGCTCGCCTGGGCGGGGTGGCCGTACTTCTCGCCGGGTCTGGCCGGGCGGCCCAGGCGGACCTCGGCCGGCCCCTCGATGTCGGCGCTGACGCTGAAGGACGTCAGGCAGTGCGACACGCGCGTGGCGCAGTCGCTCCCGGTGAACTCCGCCCGGGCGTCGGGGTCGGTCTTCTCCCACCCGAAGACCGGGTTCTTCTCCTGGGGAGAGACGGGGAACAGCGTCACCGTCACGTTGTCCAGGCCCACCTGGCGCAGGGCCTTGCGCAGTTCGCCGGGATCGGGGTCGTCGTCGGTGAAGTAGAAGACGTACTGGTCGTCCTGCCGGTCGATGGTTACTGCCTGGCTCGCGTACACCCGCTCGTTCTCCGTGCCGAGCAGGGACGGGCCGACCACGATGGCTCCCGCCAGCACCGCGGCGGCGGCCAGGCCGAGCAGGGCGCGGCGTGGAGCGAACAGCCGGCGCCTGGCCGGAACGCGCTCCAGGACGACGATCTCCGCCAGCAGCGCGTCCGCCCCCGCGGTGGACGCGCTGCCGGACAGGTCCTCGTCCAGCACGCGGGCCTGGCTCTTGAACAGGTGATCGGTCACTTCGACTCCTTCTCGGCCACCGGCCGCGCTGCGACGCGGACGGCCGGGCTGACGGTGTTCAGGGCGCGCGCGAAGCGTTTGCGCGCGCGGTGCAGCCGGATGCGGGTGGCGTTGCGCGAGCAGCCGAGCACTTCGGAGATCTCGGCCGGGTCGAGGTCCTCCCAGATGGACAGGGCGAGTAACTCGCGATCCTGGTCGGAGAGCAGGTCCATCGCCCGACCGACCCGGTCCTCCGGGGCCGGGGCCGGGTGCGCGGTGTAGAGGTGCTCGGCCTCGCTCTTGAGCTCGGCGTGCAGGGTGGCTCTGCGCTGCTCGCCGCGGCGGTGGTTGGCCAGCACGCGCCGGGCCACCCCGTACAGCCACAGCAGGGCGGTCTCGCCGCGCGGCAGTTCTGACATCCGCCGCCAGGCGGTCACATAGGTCTCGGCCACGACGTCGGCCGCGTCCTCGGGTGAACCGCAGCGTCGCACGGCATAGCCGAAGATCCGTTCGTACGTCTGTCGGTACACGGCTTCGAACCGTGACCGGTCGTCTTGCTCATTCACGCGCCGTCCTCGGAGGTCATTCGGTTGCTTCCGATGGGTACGTGTCCGGCAGCCTGCCGCCGATTTCACGCGACTCGCGCGGGTTGTCCTTTCGGGGACGGGGTGCGGCGCCGAGGGCGTCCAGCGAGATCACGACACTCGCCCTGACCAGATCACATTTCATGACATGTCCAGTCTTGTTATGCCAAGACTCTTGCAAAGCGGCCATGATCACTTCACCCTTCATCCGTAGGCGTAAAGATCAGCTCTACCCCGGTGGGCGATCCCCGCCGGGCATGAAGGAGCGCATGTGCCGTACACCCCCCGCCGGCGATCATTCCTGACCGGACTCACCGGGATGATCACCGCCCTCACCCTCATGCTCCCGCAGGGGGTCGCCGCCCAGGCGGCCCCCGAGCCGGACAAGATCAACGCCACCGTCCGCGCCGAACTGGCCGAGGACGGCAAGTCCACCTTCTGGGTACGCCTCAAGGGCGCGGCCGACCTCGGCGCCGCCCGCCGGGCGAGCACCAAGGACGACAAGGCGGAGCTCGTCTACGAGGCCAAGACCGCCAAGGCCACGTCGTCCCAGGCCGACCTGCGCAAGCTGCTGGACGCGCAGGACGCCGACTACACCTCGTTCTGGATCGTCAACGCCGTGCGGGTGACTGCCGGGCCCAAGCTGGCCGCCGAGATCGCCAAGCTCGACGAGGTCAGGAGCATCGAGCCGGTCCGCACCGTCGCCCTGCCCAAGCCGGACCCGGCCAAGGCCGAGGCCAAGGTCAACGCCGTCGAGTGGAACATCGACCGGATCGGCGCCCCCCGCGTGTGGGAGGAACTGGGCAACCGCGGCGAGGGCATCGTCGTCGCCAACATCGACACCGGCGTCCAGTTCGACCACCCCGACCTGGCCGCCTCCTACCGCGGCCGCGGCGCCGGCGGGGTCGTCGGCCACGACTACAACTGGTTCGACCCGGCCCGGGTCTGCCCGACCTCCGCGCCGTGCGACAACAACGGCCACGGCACCCACACCATGGGCACCATGGCCGGCGCCAACGGCATCGGCGTCGCCCCCGGCGTCAAGTGGATCGCTGCCAAGGGCTGCGAGGTCAACACCTGCACCGACGCCTCGCTGCTCGCCGCCGGCCAGTGGATCCTCGCCCCCACCGACCTGAGCGGCGCCAACCCGCGCCCCGACCTCGCCCCCGACATCGTCAACAACTCCTGGGGCGGCGCCGGCTTCGATCCCTGGTACAAGGAGACCGTCGAGGCGTGGGTCGCCGCCGGCATCTTCCCGGCCTTCTCCAACGGCAACGAGGGCCCCGCCTGCCGCACCAGCGGCTCGCCCGGCCAGTACGTGACCAGCTACAGCGCGGGCGGCTTCGACGTCAACAACGCGCTCTACAACCGCTCCAGCAAGGGTGAGGGCGAGAACGGCGAGATCAAGCCCAACATCTCCGCCCCCGCCGTCAGCGTCCGCTCCTCGGTGCCCGGCGGCTCGTACGCCTCCTACACGGGCACCTCGATGGCCTCGCCGCACGTGGCGGCCACCGTCGCGCTGATCTGGTCGGCCGCGCCCGCCCTGCAGGGCGACATCGCCGCGACCCGGCCGCTGCTGGACACCACCGCGATCGACGTCTCCGACACGAGCTGCGGCGGCACCGCGGCCGACAACAACGTCTGGGGCGAGGGCCGCCTCGACGCCTACAACGCCGTCCGGACCGCCCCGGCCGACCAGGTCGGCGACCTCGCCGGCGCCGTCACCTCGGGCGGCGCTCCCGTGGCCGGCGCCACCGTCACCATCACCGGCCCGCTGACGCGGACCGCCGTCACCGGCGCCGACGGCCGCTACACGGTGCCGCGCCTGGTCCCCGGCACGTACGAGATCGCCGTGGAGAAGTTCGGCTACGCCCGCGGCACCGCGACGGCCACCGTCGTCGCCGGCCAGAGCGCCACCGCCGACGTCACCCTGACCCAGCAGGCCGAGGCGGTGCTGTCCGGCACGGTCACCACGGCGGGCAGCCCCGAGGCGGGCGCCACCGTGGCGGCCACCGGCACCCCCGTCAGCACCGTCACCGACGCCGCCGGCCGCTACCGGCTCACGCTGCCGCACGGCGAGTACACCGTCGCGGTCACCCCCTCCTCCCGGTGCGCCCGCGCCGCGTCCGTCGGGGTGACCCTCACCGGCGACCGGACGCAGGACATCGAGCTGGCCCTGCGCGGCGACGACTTCGGCTACACCTGCCAGGCCGGCGCCGAGCCGTGGGTCGCGGGCACCGACAAGCTCGCCCTCACCGGCGACGACGAGGCCCAGCAGGTCACCCTGCCCTTCCCCGTGCCGTTCTACGGCACCGGGCAGAACAAGGCGTGGATCAGCACCAACGGCTTCGCCACCTTCGCCGCCGACCGGGTCGTCAGCGGCTCCAACGGCCGCCTCCCCACCGCCGGCACGCCCAACAACGCCGTCTACCCGTACTGGGACGACCTCGTCGCCGACGCCGCCGGCGGCGTCTACACCGCGGTCACCGGCGCCGCGCCGCACCGCCGCTTCGTCATCGAGTGGCGCAACCTCAAGTACTACAACGACAGCGCGCAGCGGATCTCCTTCTCCGCCCTGCTCGGCGAGGACGGCAGCGTCAGCTTCCGCTACAAGGACGTCGACAGCCAGCGCGACCGGGGCACCAGCGCCACCGTCGGCCTCGAGAACGCGACCGGCACCGACGCGATGCTCTACTCGTACGAGGAGGCCGCCCTGTCCGAGGGGATGAGCCTCGGCTTCACCGCCAGCCGGCACGGCCTCGTCACCGGCGTCGTCACCGACGCCAACGACGGCGACCCGCTGCCCGGCGCGACGGTCAAGGTGGGCGACGTGGCCACCCTCACCACCGGCGCCGACGGCGCCTTCTACGGCCAGGTGCCCGCGGGCGACTACCAGGTCGAGGTGTCCAAGGAGCACTACGGCACCTTCACCAAGCCCGTCACCGTCACTCCGGCCACACCGACCAGGATCGACACCGCCCTGGTCACCGGCCGGGTCAGCGCCTCGCTGGGTGAGGTCACGGTGGTGATGCCGGGCGAGGCCAGCCGCAGCCGCGCCTTCGAGCTGACCAACCTCGGCTCGCCGACCGCCTACACCGTCACCGCCGACCCGGCGTCGAGCTGGCTCGGCGTGACGCCCGCGGCGGGTGAGCTGGCCAAGGGCCAGAAGGTGGCGCTCAAGGTCACGGTCTCCAGCGCCGGGGTCCAGCCGGGCACCGTCCGCACCGGCAAGGTGGTCATCCGCTCGGCCAGCGGCCGGCAGCCGGTCATCGAGGTCAAGGTGTCGGTCGTGGTGCCCAAGCACCAGGTCGCCGTGGACGTCGGCGCGAGCAGGGGCCTGGTGGACGCCGCCGGCGACTCCTGGACGGCCGACCGCAGGTACGCCCAGGGCGGCCACGGCTACGTCGCCACCCAGAACCGGACGCACTCCACGTCCAGGACCATCAAGGGGACCGACGACCAGGCGCTGTTCAGGACCGCCCGCGAGGGCATGCTCGAATACCGCTTCGACAACGTCCCGGCCGGCACCTACACGATCGAGCTGGGCTTCGCCGACACCAGGTCGACGAAGATCGGCCGGCGCGTCTTCGACGTGCTGGCCGAGGGGCAGCTCGTGCTGCCGGCGCTGGACCTGGCGCTGGAGGCCGGCACGTACACGGCCGTCAGCAGGCAGTACACGGTCCAGGTCACCGACGGGCAGCTCAACCTGCGCTTCGCGACACGTGAGGGCTCGCCCATCGTGAACGCGATCCGCGTCTCCGAGCGTCCGGACCGCGGCACGTCCTGACGCCTGTCCCGGCCCGCCCCGCCGCCCCGCCGCCCGGTCGGGGCGGCGGGGCGGGCTCCTTTTGGGGCGGCCGTTAACGAGGGTCGTCCGGGCCTTGACCATAGACCCGGACAGACCGGGGTATTCCCTGGTGAATGCGGCATGGGACCGTGCCGAGTCGCGCGAGGGGAGATCGCGGTGACGACACACAAGCCGGCGACCGGCGAGCCGCTCACCTCGCCGCTGGCCCCCGTCAGGCGGCGGCGGGCGGGTTCGGTGATCGCCGCGTGGCTGTCCACCACCGACCACAAGGTGATCGGCTACCTCTACCTGATCACGTCGTTCGTCTTCTTCCTCTTCGCCGGCCTGATGGCGATGGTCATCCGGGCCGAGCTGCTGGAGCCGGGACTGCAGGTCGTCAGCGCCCAGGTCTACAACCAGCTGTTCACCATGCACGGCGCCGTCATGCTGCTGCTGTTCGCCACGCCGCTGTTCGCCGGGTTCGCCAACGTCATCATGCCGTTGCAGATCGGCGCGCCGGACGTGGCGTTCCCGCGGCTGAACGCGGTGGCGTACTGGCTGTTCCTGTTCGGCGGGATCATGACCATGTGGGGGTTCGCCACGCCGGGCGGGGCGGCGGACTTCGGCTGGTTCGCCTACACGCCGCTGTCGACGGCCACGTACTCGCCGGGCATCGGCGGCGACCTGTGGATCATGGGACTGACCCTGGCCGGCCTCGGCACGATCCTCGGCTCCGTCAACTTCATCACCACCATCATCTGCATGCGCGCGCCCGGCATGACCATGTTCCGGATGCCGCTGTTCACCTGGAACACGCTGCTGACCAGCATGCTCGTGCTGATGGCCTTCCCGGTGCTGGCGGCCGCGATGCTGGCGCTGGAGCTCGACCGCAAGTTCGGCATGCACGTCTACGACGCCGAGAGCGGCGGGCCGCTGCTGTGGCAGCACCTGTTCTGGTTCTTCGGCCATCCCGAGGTGTACATCATCGCCCTGCCGTTCTTCGGGATCGTCACCGAGGTCATCCCGGTGTTCTCGCGCAAACCGATCTTCGGGTACATGGGCCTGGTCGGGGCGACCATCGCCATCGCCGGGCTGTCGATGACCGTGTGGGCGCACCACATGTTCCCCACCGGGCAGGTGCTGCTGCCGTTCTTCTCGTTCATGACGTTCCTCATCGCCGTGCCGACGGGCGTGAAGTTCTTCAACTGGATCGGCACCATGTGGCGCGGACACCTGACCTTCGAGACGCCCATGCTGTTCTCCGTCGGGTTCCTCATCACGTTCCTGCTCGGCGGGCTGACCGGCGTCATCCTGGCCTCGCCGCCGCTCGACTTCCACATCACCGACACCTACTTCGTGGTGGCCCACTTCCACTACGTGGTGTTCGGGACGGTGGTGTTCGCGATGTTCGCGGGCTTCTACTTCTGGTGGCCGAAGATGACCGGGCGGATGCTGGACGACCGGCTGGGCAAGGTGCACTTCTGGATGCTGTTCATCGGCTTCCACACCACGTTCCTCGTGCAGCACTGGCTCGGCGTGGCGGGCTTCCCGCGTCGCTACGCCGACTACAGCGCCGCCGACGGGTTCACCGCGCTCAACCAGCTCTCCTCGCTCGGCGCGTTCCTGCTCGGCCTGTCCACGCTGCCGTTCCTCTACAACGTGTGGAAGACCGCCCGGCACGCGCCGCGCGTGACCGTGGACGACCCGTGGGGCTACGGCAACTCGCTGGAGTGGGCCACCTCCTGCCCGCCGCCCCGGCACAACTTCACCTTCGTCCCCAACATCCGGTCCGAGCGGCCCGCCTTCGACCTGCACTATCCGCGTGAGGGGCAGGAGCAGCGGCGCCCCGTCGAGGCCGGTGAAGGCGAGAGACAGCGGTGAATGCGGGCGAACGGGTTTAACACCCTTGTCTGGTGCCAGAGGCAACCGTAGGACGACCGTCGGAGGGATGGCTTTGTGATGGCCCCAGTGATGGCCTCGGTGATGGCTTCGGTGACAGCCCCCGTGAAGCGGCTCAAGGCCCGCCCCGGCAGGGCGGGGGAGCGGCCGGCCCGGCCGCGCGTCGTCGTGGTGGGTGCGGGGTTCGCCGGGCTGAACGCCGCCCGCGAGCTCGCCCGCGGCGGCGCGCTGGTGGCGCTCGTCGACCAACGTCCCTACACCACCTTCCAGCCGCTGCTCTACCAGGTCGCCACCGCCGGGATCAACGCCGGAGACGTGTCCTACCCGCTGCGGACCTTCGCCGGGCAGTACCCCAACCTGCGCGTCCGCGTGGCGGGCCTGGGCAAGCTGCACCTCGACGACAAGCGGGTCGAGCTCGACGACGGCACCGCCATCGACTACGACTACCTCGTCATCGCCACCGGCGTCACCACCAACTGGCTCGGCATCAAGGGCGCCGAAGAGCACGCCATGCCGCTGTACGGCCTGCACGACGCCGTCACCCTGCGCAGGAGGCTGCAGACCAGCCTGGAGGAGATCGCCGAGGGCAAACGGCCCACCGGCCACGTGGTCGTCGTCGGCGGCGGCGCCACCGGGGTCGAGATCGCCGGCGTCATGGCCGAGCTGCGCCGCCGCACCCTCCCGCTCACCCACCCGGAGATCAAACCCGACCAGACGAGCGTCACCCTGGTCGAGCGGTTCGACTACGTGCTCGCGCCGTACAAGCCGAGGCTGCGCGACGCCGCCGCCGACGCGCTGCGCAAGCGCGGCGTGCGGCTCATGCTCGGCAGCACGGTCGCCGCCGTCGAGCCCGACGCGGTCGTCCTCGACGACGGCACCCGGCTGCACAGCGACGCGACCGTCTGGGCGCTCGGCGTCACCGCGCCCAAGGAGGTCGCCGACTGCGGCCTGCCGCAGGGCAAGGGCGGCAGGGTCGTCGTCACCGAGGCGCTCAACCTGGAGGAGCACCCCGAGGTGTTCGTCGCCGGCGACCTCGCGCTGCCGCCGCAGCCGCTGCCGCAGCTCGCCCAGCCCGCCATCCAGATGGGCAAGCACGTGGGCCGGCAGATCCTCGCCGCCGCCCAGGGCCGGCCCGTCAGGCGGTTCTCCTACCGCGACCCCGGCATCATGGCGATCGTCGGCCGCGCCGAGGCCGTCGTGCAGTTGCGCAACGGCGCGACGATGCGCGGCCTCGTCGCCTGGCTGGTGTGGATCTTCCTGCACGTGGCCTACCTGCTGGGCGGGCGGAACCGGCTCACCGTGCTCATCGACTTCTTCTGGCGCTACCTGGGGCCGCGCCGCAGCGCCGCCTCGGTCGCCGAATGACCCCACCCGGGAGGCGTCATGGACAGGGCGGACCACGGCAGCGTGCTGTTCGTCGGCAACGCGACCACGCTGATCCGCTACAACGGCTTCACCCTGCTCACCGATCCCAACTTCCTGCACCGCGGTGAGCGGGCCCGCCTCGGCTACGGCCTCAGCTCCAAGCGGCTCACCGACCCCGCCCTGGAGATCGAGGACCTGCCGCCGCTGGACGCCGTCGTGCTGTCGCACCTGCACGGCGACCACTGGGACCCGGTGGCCCGCGACGGCCTCGACCGGTCCACCCCCGTCGTCACGACCCCGCACGCCGCCCACAGGCTGCGCCGCCAGGGCTTCGAACACGCCGTCGGCCTGAAGACGTGGGAGGAGTACTGCCTGCGCAACGCCCACGGCGTGCTCACCATCACCTCGGTGCCCGCCCGGCACGCGTACGGGCGACTGGAGGCGCTGCTGCCGCCGGTCATGGGCAGCGTGCTGGAGTTCCACAGCGAAGGGCGCGTGGACCTGCGGCTGCACATCAGCGGCGACACGCTGCTCGACCGCCGGCTGCGCGAGATCGCCGAACGCTTCCCCGACCTCGACCTCGGCATCGTCCACCTGGGCGGCACCAAACTGCTCGGCGCCTTCCTCGTCACCATGGACGGCCGGCAGGGCGCCGACTGGGTGGACCTCGTCCGGCCCGAACGGGTGCTGCCCGTTCACTACGACGACTACACGGTCTTCTCCTCGCCGCTGGAGGACTTCCTCGACCACCTGCGGCAGACCGGCGACCTCGACCGCGTCATCCGCCTCGACCGCGGCGACAGCTACACCCTCCCGGCCAGACCGGCCGCCCGCCGGCCCACCTGACCGCGGCGCCGACTACAGTGGGGCGGTGCTTCTTCCCGACCTGCGCGGCCCTCTCGTCAGGCAGCTCGCCGAGTCCGGCACGCCCCGCCGCCACTGGCACGGCGCCGACGGCGACGGCGGGACATGGCTGTTCGAGAGCGTCGAGGGCGACGGCGAGCACTGGGCGATCCGGCAGATCGAGGTCGGCCCGCGCGGCGCCCACCGTTACTGGTGGGGCCACCTGCAGGACGAGCACGGCTTCCTCACCGACCAGCCGCTGGAGATCTGGGACCTCACCGAGATCACCGAGGCCGCCTTCGAGTCCGTCTGGGGGGCGGCCGGCTGACCCCGACCGCGCGCTTCAGGGGAGGCGAAGGTCGGCGAGGACGCCCCGGTGGTCGGTGCGCGGCACGTCGAGCACCCGCACCGAGTCCACCGCGACCCGCTCGTCCACCAGGACGTGGTCGATCGTGATCATCGGCGGTATGGGCCTGTTGTTCGGCCACGTCGGCACCAGGCCCTCGCCGGCCCGGTCGGCCGCGTCCACGTAGCCGCGGTCCAGCAGGTCACGCAGCGCCCGATGGTCGAGGGTGGCGTTGAAGTCGCCGGCCAGCACCCGCACCGCGTCGCCGGACGCCGGCGGCAGGGCGGCGAGCGCGGCGTTCCACTCGGCGGCCCTGCCGGGCAGCGGCGGGTTCGGGTGGACGGCCACGACCTGCGCGCTCGCCCCGCCCGGCAGGCGCACCGTCGCCGCGGGCATGTTGTGCCCGATCGGCGTGAACAGTCCCTCCAACGGCGTCAGGGGGTGCTTGGCGTACAGGCCGCTGCCCTTGGGGCCCTCGTCGGCCTGCAGCAAGCGGTGCGGCATCAGCCCCGCCAGGCCCGCCGCGTCGAGCTCGGCGACCTTCTCCGGCGTGATCTCCAGGGCGCTGAGGACGTCGGGGTCGTACTCCCGCACCAGCCGCACGACCGCGTCGGCGTCGGCCCGCGCGAACAGGTTGATGGTCAGCACCCGCAGCGGGGTCCCGCCCGGAGCCGCGGCGGCCCGCACGGTCCGCGGCACGACCGTGGCCGCCAGCGCCAGGCACGCGGCCAGGGCCACCACCGCGGCCGGCCTGTTGCGCCGCAGCCCCAGCAGCACCGCCAGGGCCCCCGACCCGACGACCGCGTACGGGGTGAACGTCATCAGCTGGGTGAGGAACCAGCCCCACTCCAGCCCGCCCAGCCGGACGACCGCCCACAGGGCCGGGAACGTGACAATGATCCACGACAGCCGGCGGCCGCGGCGGCGCCGTCCGGCGGCGCCACCGCCGGTCTTCCGCGTGCCCGCCCCCCGCGTGTCGGCCGTGATGCTCACCCGATCGCCCGTCCTCGTCAGATCCGCCCACGTTCTGTGCCCGACCTTAAACGCTGCGCAGGGCGGCCGCGTGCCGCTCTCCGCCGGGTCGCGCCTTGGAACGCTCTGACCTGGGCGATCGTCCCCGCGCTTGCTGGGAACTCTCTCAGGAAAGGGCCGAGCGGCGCTGGACGCCCGCGCCGGCAGGCGGGGGAGTTAGGGTGCTGCCATGCCTACCGCACTGATCACCGGCGCGACCGCCGGCCTCGGCGCCGCCTTCGCCCGGCGGCTGGCCGGCGACGGCTTCTCCCTCGTCCTCGTGGCGCGCGACGAGGCCCGCCTCGCCGAGGTCGCCGACCGGCTCAAGCTCAGATACGGCGTGAACGTCGAGGTGCTCGGCGCCGACCTCGCCACCGAGGAGGGCCTCACCCGGGTCGAGAGCCGGCTGCGCGACGGGGTGGACCTGCTCGTCAACAACGCGGGGTTCGGCCACCCCGGCTCGTTCCCGACCGTGCCCGTCGAGGACGAGGTCCGCATGCTCAAGCTGCACTGCGAGGCCGTGCTGCGACTCACCCTGGCCGCCCTGCCCGGCATGCGGGAACGTGACCGCGGCGCGGTGATCAACGTCGCCTCCGTGGCCGCGTTCTTCACCCGCGGCACCTACAGCGCCTCCAAGGCGTGGGTGGTCAACTTCAGCGAGTCCGCCGCGGCCGAGATCGGCCACCCGAGGATCCGCGTCATGGCGCTGTGCCCCGGGTTCGTGCGGACCGAGTTCCACCAGCGGGCCGGGATGGACGCCTCGACGATCCCCGGCTTCCTGTGGCTGGAGGCCGACGACGTGGTGAACGCGGCCATGCGCGACCTCGCCCTGCGCAGGACGGTCTCGGTGCCCGACCTGCGCTACAAGGCGATCGTGGCGGTGGGCCGGTTCGTGCCCCGCGGCGTGGTCGCCGCCGTCTCGGGCCGCCTCGGGCGCCGCTGACCCACGACTGCCGCCGCTGCCCCGTCTCAGCCGCCCAGGCGGGCGGCTGCCCGCCTCAGTCGCCCGCGCGGGCGGGCAGGGCGCGGGTCAGGATCGCGGTGACGTCGGCCGAGCGGGGGAGGGTGCCGTAGGCGTGACCCCAGTCGCCGCCCAGGCGGGTCGCGCAGAAGGCGTCGGCGACGGCGGGCGGCGCGTGGCGCACCAGCAGCGACCCCTGCAGGGTGAGCGCGATCCGCTCGACCAGGCGGCGGGCCCGCGCCTCGATCCCTTCGGCGTCGGCCAGGTCGTCGCGCAGCCGGGTCACCGCGGCGTCCAGGCGGGCGTCGCCGCCGCGGGCCAGGGCCAGCTCGCCGAACAGCGCGTCGCGGGTGCCGGGCTCCCTGGCCAGGGCGCGGAGCGCGTCGAGCGCGTTGACGTTGCCCGACCCCTCCCAGATCGACAGCAGCGGCGCCTCGCGGTAGTGGCGCGGCATCCCCGACTCCTCGACGTAGCCGTTGCCGCCGAGGCACTCCAGGGCCTCGGCGGTGAACGCCGGCCCCCGCTTGGTCACCCAGTACTTCCCCGCCGCGGTGGCGATCCGCCGCAGCGCCCGCTCGCCCTGGTCCCCGGCCAGCGCGCGGTCGGTCGCCCCGGCCAGCCGCAGCGCCAGCGCGGTGGCCGCCTCCGACTCCAGCGCCAGGTCGGCCAGCACGTTGCGCATGAGCGGCTGGTCGAGCAGCCGGCGGCCGAACGCGGCCCGGTGGCGCGCGTGGTGCCCCGCCTCGACGAGGGTCCTGCGCATCAGCGTCGCGGTGGCCATCACGCAGTCCAGGCGGGTCAGGTTGACCATGTCGATGATCGTCTTGACGCCCTGGCCCTCGCCGCCGACCAGCCAGGCCACCGTGCCGTCGAACTCCGGCTCGCTGCTGGCGTTGGACCGGTTGCCCAGCTTGTCCTTCAGCCGCTGGATGCGGAAGACGTTGCGGGTGCCGTCGGGCAGCACCCGCGGCAGCAGGAAGCACGAGAGGCCGCCGGGGGCCTGTGCCAGGACGAGGAACAGGTCGCACATCGGCGCGGAGGTGAACCACTTGTGGCCGCGCAGCGTGTACACGCCGTCCTCGCCGGCCGGGGTGGCGACCGTGCTGTTGGCGCGCACGTCGGAGCCGCCCTGCTTCTCGGTCATGCCCATGCCCGCCAGCAGCCCCCGCTTGCCCGCCGGCACCGCCAGGCCCGGGTCGTAGACGCGACTCGCCAGCAGTGGTTCGTACACCGCCGCCAGGTCCGGCTGGTGCCGCAGCGTGGGCACGGCGGCGTACGTCATCGCCATCGGGCAGAGGTGCCCGGCCTCGGTGTGCCCCCACACCAGCCCCGTCGCGGTCCGCGCCACGTGCGCGCCCGGCCGGCCGTCGGCCCAGACGGCCCCGGCGAGCCCTTCGGCCACGGCGGTCCGCATGAGGTTGTGCCAGCTCGGGTGGAACTCCACCTCGTCGATCCGCTCGCCGAAGCGGTCGTGCGTGCGCAGCTCCGGCTCGTGCCGGTCGGCGTCCTCCGCCCAGCGCTGCCCCTCGGCGCTCCCTGCCAGGCGGCCGACCCGCCGCACGTCCGCCTCGGCCCACCCCGCGCCCTCCCGGCGCAGCCCCTCCAGGAGGGCGGCGTCGTCCGAGGCGTCGTAGGGCGGCAGGGGAGGCGGCTGGTTGGTCACCTCGTGGGTGGCGGATGATCCGGCCGCGAGTGCTCTCACCATGCGTCGATATTACGAAGTCGCGTGCAGTCGCAGCAAGTATGTAATACGGGGATGCCCTGCGCCGGTCCGCGGCCGGGCACAATGGCTGCATGCCGACGAAGGGAACCCGGCCGCCCCGACCCGCTGCCGTCCCCGGCGACCGGCCCGCCGGCCTCTCCACCGACGTCCCCGGTGGCGTCTCCCGTGCCGTCGCCGTTCCCGGCGTCGTAGCCGGGCTGCGTCCGCTGTCGGCGCGGTCGGTCGTGCTGAGCCTGCTGCTCGGCTCGCACCCGCCCGAGCTGCCCGTGCACGCGCTCGTCCGGATCGTGGAGCCCTTCGGCGTCTCCGGTGCCACGCTGCGGGTCGCGCTCACCCGCATGGTGACCGCCGGCGACCTGCGCCGCACCGGCAGCACGTACCGGCTCAGCGACCGGCTGCTGCTCCGCCAGCAACGCCAGGACGCCGCCATCGCCCCGGCCGTCCGGGCCTGGGGCGGCGACTGGGAGCTCGCCGTCGTCACCGCCACGGGGCGCGGCGCCGCCGAACGCGCCCAGTTGCGCGCCGACCTGGCGGCCCTGCGGCTCGCCGAGCTGCGCGAGGGCGTCTGGACCCGCCCGGCCAACCTCGCCCGGCCGTGGCCCGGCCGCCCGGCGGACCGCGTCCAACACTGGACGGGCCGGCCCGGACCGCCGCCCGCCGAACTGGCCGCGACGCTGTGGGACCTGGAAGGCTGGGCCGGCGACGGCCGCGCGCTCCTGGCCGCCTACGAGGAGGTGACCGCCCCGGCCGACCGGTTCGCGATCGTCGCCGCGATCGTCCGGCACCTGCTCACCGACCCGGTGCTGCCCGAGCCCCTGCTGCCGGCTGGCTGGCCGGCCGCCGCCCTGCGCGACGCCCACGCCGCCTACCGCGCAGAACTCACCACCCTCGCCCGCGCCGCAGGGTGAGCCGCCGGGTGGGCCGCAGGGTGAGCCGCCGGGTGGGCCGTCGTACGGCGAAACGCGGCCGCGCGTAGGGGCGGGACGCGGAAAAGCGAGGGCCCCCGCCGCGGGAGGGGGTCGCGGTGGGGGCCCGGTCGGTCACGAGCGGGCTCGTGACCGACATCCGGTGGGGCTACTTGACGTTGGCCGGGTGGCCGATCGCCAGGCCGGAGACCGGGTCGAAGAAGTGCAGGTTGTGCGTGTCGACGACCAGGTCGATGTTCTGGCCGGGACGGGCGTGGCTGCGGGCGTTGACGCGGGCGGTCCACAGGGACTTGTCGCCCACGAGCGGCAGCGCCGACTCGTCGTCGTCGCCCTGGTCGGCGGCGGCGACGGTGTCCTTGTGCTCGACGGGCGGAGCGTCGATGAGGAACAGCACGTTGATCTCGGAGCCCAGCTCCTCGGTGACCTCGGCCTTGACGGGCAGCGTGGCCCAGCCGTTGGCGTGGCTGCCCGCGGAGGCGGCGTCCTCGAAGTCCGACGGGCGGATGCCGAGGATGATCTTCTTGCCGACGTACTGGTCGAGGCCCGGCTTGTCGGTGAACGTGGAGTCGGGGATCGGCAGCTTGATGCCGGCGAAGGCGACCGCCGCGCCGCCGTCGCGGATCAGCTCGGCGTTGACGAAGTTCATCGACGGCGAGCCCATGAAGCCCGCGACGAACAGGTTGACCGGCTTGTCGAACAGGTTCTGCGGGGTGTCGACCTGCTGCAGCAGGCCGTCGCGCAGGACGCAGACCCGGTCGCCCAGCGTCATGGCCTCGACCTGGTCGTGGGTGACGTAGACGGTCGTGACGCCGAGGCGCTCGTGCAGCGTGTTGAGGGAGGCGCGCATGGAGACGCGGAGCTTGGCGTCCAGGTTGGACAGCGGCTCGTCCATGAGGAACGCCTGCGGCTCGCGGACGATGGCGCGGCCCATCGCGACACGCTGGCGCTGACCACCGGACAGGGCGGCCGGCTTGCGCTTGAGGTAGGTCTCCAGGCCGAGCATCTTGGCGGCCTCGTTCACCCGCTTCTGGATCTCGGGCTTCGGCATCTTGCGGAGCTTCAGGCCGAAGGCGAGGTTCTCCTCGACCGTCATGTGCGGGTAGAGGGCGTAGTTCTGGAAGACCATGGCGATGTCGCGGTCCTTCGGCGGCAGGTGGTTGACCACCTTGTCGCCGATGGCGATCTCACCGCCGCTGATGTCCTCCAGGCCCGCGATCATCCGCAGGGCGGTCGACTTGCCGCAACCCGACGGGCCGACCAGCACCATGAACTCGCCATCCTTGATCTCAAGGTTGAGCCCGTCCACGGCCTTCACGCCACCGGCGTAGACCTTGTCGACATTGGTCAGAACGATGGATGCCATGACATTCCTTTGAGGTCCAGGGCGGTGGCCCGGGTGTTCGTCGGGTGTCCACTCACGTGGATACGTTTTCAAGCATCTCACCCGAAATGGACCTTGGGTGTCAAGAGCCCAGCCGTGACCAGCTTTTGAGGGACGGCCGGGTTTCCCGCGACATGGAAACCATGATGGAATCGTTTCCATGGAACTGAGGCGGGCCACCATCAAGGACGTGGCCGAGGCGGCCGGTGTGGGCGTCGCGACCGTGTCGCGGGTGCTGTCCGGCGGCTCGGCGAGCCCGGAGACGAGGGAGCGGGTGCTGGCCGTGGCCGCCCAGCTCGACTACCGGCCGAGCGCGCTCGGCCGCAACCTGCGCCAGCGCCGCACCGGCGGGATCGGCCTGCTCGTGCCCGACCTGACCGACACGTTCTTCGGCCAGGTCGCCGAGGGCGTGCTCGCGTGCGCCCGCGCGGCGGGGGAGCCGGTGGTGGTCGGCTCGACGGGCGACGACCCCGAGCAGGAGGCCGAGCTGGTCGGCATGCTGCTGGAGCAGAGCGTGGACCGGATGATCGCCGTGCCGTCGGGCGGCGTGGAGACCTGGCTGCCGGTCACCAGGGCGGGCATGACGGTGGTCTTCGCCGACCGGCTGCCCGCTGCCCCGCCCGACGACGACCTGCCCGGCTCCACCGCCGACCTCATGCTGCTCGACGGCGTCCTGCCGCCCCCTCCCGTCGGCCGGCACGGCCGCGCCCTCGCCGACGTGCCCGCCGTGCTGGCCGACGACCGGTCGGGCATCCGTACGGCGGTGCGCTACCTGCGCGGCCTCGGCCACCGGCGCATCGCCTTCCTCGGCGGCCCGGGGCACGACCGGCGGGTGGCGGCCTTCCGCGAGGCGGTGGGCGGCCCGGTGGACGAGGAGCTCGTGGTGTTCGCCACCGGCAGCCGCGACTCGGCGTACGCGGCGGCCTCCGGCCTGTTCCAGAGCCGCCCCGACCTGACGGCCGTGCTGGCGGCGGGCAACATGCTGGGGGAGGCCGCCGTGCTCGCGGCCAGGGAGCTCGACCTGCGGGTGCCGCGTGACGTCTCGCTCGTCATGTACGACGACGTGCCGTGGGCCGAACTGTGCTCGCCCCCGCTCACCGTGATCGCCCAGCCGGGCCGCGACATCGGGTATCGCGCGGCCGAACTGGTGCTACGCGGCGCCGGCCGGCGGGCCCGCGGGGCGACGCTGCCGACGGAACTCATCGTCCGCGGCAGTTGCGGCCCCCGCCACTAGAAGATCGGCTCCACGTGTGGAGGATCGGTCATTCGGCTGCGGACCATGTGGCGCGGGTGAGGACGGCGGCCGTCGTCAGGGCGGCCAGCGCCGCGACGTCCGCGAGCGCGACCGGGGTCAGTCCGGGGTGGGTGTGTGCCGACGTCGCCACCAGCACGATGAAGGACACCTTGCCGATCACGGCGACGACCAGGACGGGTTTGCGCCATTCGGGTACGGCGGCGGCCGCCAGGAGCGCCACGCCGAGCAGCGCCAGCATGACAGCGCGATGCCGCAGCAGCAGCACGCTCGTCACGTCGGTGTCCACGACTCCGTAGGCGGTGGCCAGTTGGGACGGCGCCAGCGCGACGACCCCCGGCGCGAGGTTGAGCAGTCCGACGGCGGCGAACAGCAGCGTCGCCGTGATACGGGCAGCGGAGCGCACCGGTCCTCCTTGGGTTCTCGACCCGGCCAGCCTGCAGGTGACTCCCGTGCCGGCGCTTTCACGAACCCGTCGCGCCGCGACGTGCGGTGTGGAGTTTCACCGGCCCGGCGGTGACCGGCGGCCATGAAGCGCTGCTACGGCATCGGCGACGGCGAGGACGCCGCCACGTCCCGGAGCTCGCGTTCCTCGGCCGCCTACCTGGTGGACGGCGGCGTCCGATGGCCCTCTGGTGCCCGCCCGATGAGTTTCCGCGCGCCGGGGAGTCGGTAAGGACGACACGACATCCCCCGGTGGAAGGAACATGTCCATGAACACCACCCGGCATCCCGCCCTCGCCCGGCTCGACGCGCTGATCGGCCGCTGGACGGTCCGGCCGAACGTGGCGGGTCTGGGCGTGGCGTGGACGGAGTTCGCCTGGCAGGACGGCGGGGCCTTCCTGTGCCAGTACTCCGACGCCGACCCGATGCCGGCCACCGCGCCGCGGGCCTGGCGCGACAACGCGCCGTTCCCCACCCGGGCCGTCTTCGGGCTGGACGACGCCACGGGCGAGTTCGCCATGCTGTACGCCGACGGGCGCGGCGTGCACCGGGTGTACCGGATGACGTTCGACGGCGCGGTGCTGACCATCTGGCGGGACGCGCCGGGGTTCGGCCAGCGCTTCACCGGCACGCTCAGCCCCGACGGCTCCGCCATCGACGGGCGCTGGGAGGCGTCACCCGACGGCGTCACCTGGACCCTCGACTTCGAGGTCGCCTACACCCGCGCCGCGACGGGCTGAGCGGTCACCGGCGGATGCGGGCCGCCAGGTCCGCCACGGCGGCCACCAGTTCGGGCCCGTCGAGGAGCCGCAGGTCGTTGTGGCCGGCGCCGGGCACCTCGACGAGCGTCGTCCGCCCGGCGGCCGCCCGGGCCACGGCCCTGCTCTGCTCCGGCGGCACGATGGTGTCGGCCGTGCCGTACACCACCACGGTCGGCACGTGGAGGTCGGCGACGCGCGCGGCGACCGGGAACCGGTCGCGCAGCAGCGGCCGGACCGGCAGGAACGGATAGTTGACCTGGCCCGCCGCGGCCAGGTCGGTGAACGGCGAGCGGAGCACCAGCCCGTCCGGCGGATGCTCGGCGGCCAGCCGCGTCACGACGCCCCCGCCGAGGCTCTCCCCGAAGTAGATCACCGGGACGTCGCCGAGGAACCGGCGTGCCGCGACCGCGTCGAGATGCAGCCCTTCCTCGGTCGGCCGGCCCGGGTTGCCTCCGTAGCCGCGGTAGTCCATCAGCAGGACCGGCAGCCCGCGCGCGGCCAGGGCGCGGGCCAGCGGCGCGCGGTGCGACCGGTTGCCGGCGTTGCCGCCCGCGACGAGGACCGTCACCGGGTGCTCGCCCGGCACGAACCAGGCGCCGAGCCGGACGCCGTCGCCGGTGGTGAAGGACACGTCGCGGGCCCCGGCGAGCGCCGCGCCGGCCGGTGGCACCGGCCCCCGGTCCGGCAGGTAGATCAGCGAACGCTGGAACACCCACAGCAGGCCGAGCAGCAGGACGGCCACGGCGAGCACCACCAGGGCGCCCCGCACCAGCACCGTCACTCCCACCGCGCTTCCACCCGTGGCTAGAGGACCTTCTCGACGGCCGAGACGACGGCGGGGTCCTCCGGGGTGGTGCCGGGGCGGAACCGGGCCACCACGGCGCCGTCGCGGTCGAGCAGGAACTTCTCGAAGTTCCACTGCACGTCGCCCGCCTCGCCGTCGGCGTCGGGCGTCGCGGTGAGCGCCTCGTAGAGGGGATGCCGGTCGGGGCCGTTGACGTCGGTCTTCTCCAGCAGGGGGAAGTCGACGCCGTACGTCGTGGAGCAGAACTCCTGGATCTCCTCGGCCGAGCCGGGTTCCTGGCCCATGAACTGGTTGCACGGCACGCCGACCACGCTGAAGCCGCGCGGGCCGTACCGCTGGTGGAGCTCGGCCAGGCCCGTGTACTGCGGAGTGAGACCGCACTTGGAGGCCACGTTCACGACGAGGACGGCCTGGCCGGGGGCGAGGGCGTCGAGGGTGGTCGCCGAACCGGCGAGGGTGCGCAGCGGAATGTCACGAAGGCTCATGATCTGACCCTACAGAAGGCTCCCGTCGCCTCTTTGTGAGAAGGTCCACATTTTTACGACAAAAGCCCTGAACAGCGCAACAGATCATCCTTTGCCGTGAATCTATCGTTTCATGGTCAATTCGCCATAAATGCCGTTAGTCGGGCAGGGTGGCGCGGTCCCCGAACCCCGTCTGAAAGGCATCCGCATGCCCATGCTCCGCCGTACCGGTGTCCTGCTCCTGTCCGCCACGCTCATGACGGCAGGCGGGGCCACGGCCGCACAGGCGCAGAGCTCCCAGGCGACCGGCGTCACGACCAAGGCCGGTGTCAAGAAAAAGGCCGGCGCCAAGAACAGGGCCATCGCCAGGGCCATGGTGACCAAGCGCGGCTGGACCAAGGCCCAGTACAGGTGCCTGGTCAAGCTGTGGGCCAGGGAGAGCGGCTGGAACCACCGGGCCGCCAACGGCTCGTCCGGCGCCTACGGCATCCCCCAGGCGCTGCCGGGCAGCAAGATGGCCACCAAGGGCCGCGACTGGCGCACCAACCCCAGGACCCAGATCAGGTGGGGCCTCGGGTACATCAAGCAGCGGTACGGCACGCCGTGCGGCGCGTGGGCCCACTTCCAGTCGCGCCACTGGTACTGATCGGCGTCCCACGTCCGCGCCCGTGTCCGGCCAAGGCCGCGTCAACGTGACGTCGGGCCACTCCACGGCGGGCCAGTGAGACGGGCAGAGATCCGGAACGGTCTCGTAAACACCTGTCCGCGGCGTGTCACATGGTGTGACGAGTCGTCACTGTCCGTAATAGAAACCCGCTAGAGGACACGTCGTGGGCCCCTGCGGGCCGCCCAGCTCGATCGGGCGGTCGACAGATCCCGGAGCGGGCCGCGCGGACCCTTCTCGTCCGCGCCATGGACGGGGACCGGCAGGGCGCCGGCGGCATCGCCGCCCGGCGCACGTCCGCACGCGACCCGACAGCAAGGATCGCCTTGGACAGCAAACGCGTGCTTCGCAGCACACTCGCCACGATGGCGGCGGCCAGCGCAATCGGCGCCACCACGATGGAATCCCGCGCCCCGGCCCACGCGGACGCGGCCCGCACAGATGCGGCCCGCACAGATGCGGCCCGCGCGGAGGTGGCCCGCACAGATGTGGCCCGCGCAGGCGTGGCCCGCACAGATGCGGCCCGCGCAGCGGCGCCCGCCGGGGCGCACACCGAGGGCGACCAGATGGTCGTCCACGAGAACGTCTGGCGGGCGCCGGTCGTCAAGGTCCGCACCTGGCGGACGACCACCAGGCCGCGGGTCGTCAAGCGGCTCAGGGCCGCCGATCCCAGAAGCCACAACAAGGAGATCGCCCTGGACCACGTCGTCCGGCGATCGTGGTCCTACCGGCAGTTCCAGTGTTTGGACAGTCTGTGGACCCGCGAGAGCAACTGGAATCACCGCGCCTACAACAGCTCGTCCGGCGCCTACGGCATCCCGCAGGCGCTGCCGGGGGGCAAGATGCAGGGGGCCGGCAGTGACTGGCGGTCCAACCCGGAGACGCAGATCCGCTGGGGCCTGACCTACATCAGGGGCAGGTACGGCCGGCCGTGCGACGCCTGGGGGCACTTCCAGGCGCACAACTGGTACTGACGCAGCCGTTCAGGGGAAGGGACGGCTGCCCGGGCCAGGGCAGGGGGAGGGCGTCCGGTGTCACCGGGTGCCCTCCTCGCGCGCCGGGTGCACGGTGATGGCCGAGATCAGCAACTCCACCCCGAACTCGAACTCCGCCTCGTGGTCGCACCGCCCGAGCAGCGGGGCCAGCTCGCTCACGTGCGGGAACAGTGTCTGGTCCACCTGCTCGGCGTCCACGGAACGCTGCTGGGGCGGCGCGAACGTGGGGGTCACCCCGACCTCGCGCAGCAGCGAGCCCACGATGAAGGCGATGAACATCCGGAGCATCCGCACCGCGTCGACCCCGTCGAAGCCGGCGCTGCGCAGCGTGGCCAGGGCCCGCTCGACCGGCAGCAGCCCGGCGCTGGAGTGGAGGGTGCGGCTGACCACGAGCATGGTCGAGCGGGGATAGTGGTGCGCGATCTGCCGGAAGGCGCGCGCCTGCATCCGCACCCGGTCGCTCCAGTGGGCGTCGGGGTCGTCGGTGAACTCGATCCCGCTCATCACGGCCTCGGCGACACCGCTCAGCAGCGCGTCCTTGTTGGGCACGTGGTTGTAGAGGGACATCACGCCGACGCCCAGCTCCGCCGCGATGCGCCGCATGGACACCGCGTCGGCGCCCTCACGCTCGATCAGGTCGATCGCCGCCGCGATGATGCGCGCCCTGGACAGGGGCTCCGTGGTCATAGCTCATTCTATTGACGCACGTACGCCGTACGTGCCAGCCTCGAAGGTGTACGTACGGTGTACGTCCCCTGCGGAGGTCCGATGTCGACGCACGATCTCTACACCATCCCCGCCGAGCTCTCCACCTGGAACGTGGAGATGGCCGGTTCGAGCAGGTTCACCTGGGAGTACGACGACGGCCGGGACCGCATGCTCGCCCTGTACCAGAAGGGCAAGGACAAGCAGTGGGACTCGGCCAAGCGCATCGACTGGGACCTTGAGGTCGACCCGTACGACGTGCTCGGCATCCCCGACCAGACCATCGCCATCCACGGCACCCCGCTGTGGGAGCGGATGGACGACCGGCAGCGCCGGGAGGTGCGCCGGCACGGCGCCGCCTGGCAGTTCTCGCAGTTCCTGCACGGGGAGCAGGGCGCCATGATCTGCTCGGCCAAGATCGTGGAGACGGTTCCCGACCTGGACTCCAAGTTCTACGCCGCCACCCAGACCATGGACGAGGCCCGCCACGCCGAGACCTACGCCCGGTTCCTGCAGGAGAAGGTGGGCCTCGCCTACCCGATCAACCAGCACCTGAAGGCGCTGCTGGAGAGCACGCTGTCCGACTCGCGCTGGGACATGCCCTACCTCGGCATGCAGGTGCTCATCGAGGGCCTGGCGCTGGCGGCGTTCGGCGTGATGCGCGACATCACCACCAAGCCGCTGCCCAAGCAGATCCTCGCCTACGTCATGCAGGACGAGGCCCGGCACGTCGCGTTCGGGCGGATGGCGCTGCGCGACCACTACCGTGACCTTTCCGAGGCCGAGCGTCGCGAGCGGGAGGACTTCGTCATCGAGGGCTGCTACCTCATGCGCGACCGGCTGCGCGGCCGGGAGACCTGGGAGAACATGGGCCTGTCGAAGGCCGAGACGCACGAGGCCATGGAGGCCACCGAACACTCGGAGTACCTCCGGCTGTTCCGGTCGCTGCTGTTCAGCCGCATCGTGCCGTGCGTGAAGGACATCGGGCTGTGGAGTCCGCGCCTGCAGCAGGCGTACGCGGACATGGGCGTGCTGGACATGGCCGGCCAGTCCCTGGAGGCCCTGATGAGGCAGGACGAGGAGATCGCCGAGAAGCTGGACGCGGCGCGCTTCGCGGAGGAGGAGGCCGAACGGCACGCGGAGGTGGCCGAGACGATCGCCCTCGGCGAGTCGTCCCAGCCGTCCCAGCCGTCCTAACCGTCTTGACCGTCGTCGGCGGCTCGGGCGGCGGCCCTTCGCAGCGACCTGCGCAGCCGCCACAGGATCATGACGGTCGCGCCGGCCAGCATGCCGGCGAGCACCATGCCCAGCCCGAGCGGGGAGTCCATCGACGCGGGCAGCCCCCAGGTGCCGGGCCTGTCGGGGAAGGTGATCCTGCCCGACACGGTGCGCTCCACCTGGCCGCTGCGCAGGGTGAGCCGGAACGCCCATGGTCCGTTGGGCAGCTCCTGGCCGAGGAGCGCCTCGACGTCGCCGCTGTGGCCCGGCGCCAGGGTGGTGCCGCGGACGATCGGGAACGGGCCGGCGCGCAGCGCGCTGGGCCCGTCGGACAGCGTCACCTCCCCGTCGAGGTCGACGGCCCGCTCACCGGTGTTGGCGACCGTGGCCACGATCCGGGGCCGCCCGTCCGCGGTGCGCTGCGGCAGGATCTTCCCGACGGTGAAGTCTGTCGGCGGGTCGCCGCCGGGCCCGACGTCCAGGTAGGCGCGCACGCCGACCCGGTTGACGAGGGCGACGTTGCCGCGCGGGCCGGGGGCGTCCGAGGAGACCTGGGCCCAGATGACGCCGTACCGCTCGCCCTTGACGGCCGTCTCGGGCACGGCGATGGTGGCCCGCACCGTCTCCCGGTCGCGCGGGCCGAGCTCCAGCACGGTCCGGTCGAGCGTGATCCAGGACGTGAGCTCGTTCGCGACGCCCTCCGGCGCGAAGGCGAATCCGCCCTTGCCGACGCTCGCGGCGCCCGCGTACACCTGGACGCGCACCGGCGCGGGCGAGCTGTTGGCGATCTCCAGCCGCCGCTTGATCGTCGCGCCGGGGTTGACGTGGTCCACGATGTACGAGAGCGCCCGCGGGTCGTCGAGCCGGCTGGCCGGCACCTCGATCAGCCGGATGCCGACCGTCCGCGTGCCGTCGGAGTCCCGGTCGGCCGCCGCGGCCGCGGCGGCGCCCGCCGGATGGAGAAGGATCGCGAGCAGCGCGGAAGCCACCGCTCGCAGGAGACGTGGGTCAGGCAACGGAGTGGTTCACCGTGCCGGTGTAGAGGCCGGCCACCGCGCTGGCCGGGATGTCGACCACGACGGTCGGGTTCCAGGAGGCGGAGTTGTTGCCGGAGCCCGTCGTCTTGCTGAACGCCGTGCGCACCTGGTCGAGGAAGACCGCCGACGCGGCGTTGAGCTGGCCGGGGACGAAGGTGCCGACGCCGGTGGTGGCCGTGGCCGGCCCCGACCAGTAGCGGACGGCGGTGTTCGGCACCGTCTCGCTGGGGGTGCCGCCGCCGGTGGTGAAGTCCGTCGCCGTCACCGAGGTGATCCAGGTGGCCGAGAGCGCGGCCCGTTCGTCGGACACCGTCACCGTGCCGATCTGGCCGGAGACCTGGGTCCCCGGAGCTCCCGTCCCGACGCTGACCGGCCCGTCCGGCACGGTGATCTCCAGCCCGTCGCCTGCGGACACGGTGAACGTCACCGTCGTCGGACACGTGGTCGACGGCGCGCACGTGCCGGCGCTGGCCGGCACCGCGACCGCCGTGGCC
Source organism: Nonomuraea sp. NPDC047897 (assembly GCF_043204415.1). NCBI lineage: Bacteria > Bacillati > Actinomycetota > Actinomycetes > Streptosporangiales > Streptosporangiaceae > Nonomuraea > Nonomuraea sp. NPDC047897. The sequence goes on from NZ_JBIDCC010000002.1 coordinate 297,080, forward strand.
ACCATCGCAGCGGAAACGCCCACCCAAAGGGCGCCGTAACGGCTCTTGAGCACTGCCCATCCCCCCAGAAAAGCCCGCTCCCGGTCATGAGCGGATGTACGTGATCACATCCTGCTCCGCGCGCCCGAAGAGGAAACGGCGGCCACGCGCGTCCGGTGACACCTTTGTCGTGATCTGCCGAGTCTTGGAAGTCGGCGCGTTCCCGGCTCACTCCTGCCGCGCTGTTTACCATCCACGGGCGTGATTGGAGAATGCGGTGGCGTTCCGGCGATCTAGGCTGCCCATCGGATTTTCACATGCCCTTGCACGGAATCGGGTTTCGCGGCGGCAGAGGAGAAAGGTGCGGACAATCCCCTCACTGGCGGTCTCACTGGCGCTGGCGACGGCGCTCGGCGACGCCACGGCCTGGGCCGACGCGGGCGCCCGGCGGATGCTGGTGGTGCAGCGCGCCTTCCCGCTGGAGATCATCCTGCCGAACATGCTCCTGATGGGGGCCACGCGGGCGGGCAACATGATCAGCGCCACGCTGGACGAGGTCACCGTCAACGACACCCGGCCGGGCAACCGCTCGTGGCGGGCCGCCGTGTCGGCGACGAACTTCGTCACCGGCGACGGGGCAGGCCCCAAGACGGTCTCGAACGCCAGCGTCTCCTACTGGTCGGGCCCGACGACCGAGACCTCGGGCAGCGGCACCCGGGCGCCCGGCCAGGCTACCTTCAACCAGCGGGTGCCGCTGTCCGCGCAGCAGACCGCCTTCCGCGCGTCGAAGGGGCCGCAGCCCACGTCCACGAGCTGGCGGCCGACGCTCGTCATCACGATCCCGGCGACCGCGCCGGTGGGCACCTACACGGGAACCGTCGTGCATTCGGTCGCCTGAAAGCCATTCCCGCCGCCCGCGAATTGAGCGACACGTGACCCGCCCTTAACGTGCGGGCCCGGCCGCCGGCAGGCACGGCGCGAGATATTCGGTGCGTTCTTTCCGCAGCAATTCTGGAAGGATTCCCTTGCGAAAGCGCACGCGATTCCTCGTCTACCCGCTCGCCGTCATGGCCCTGGCCATGACGGCCGCCGTCCCGGTGTCGGCCGCGGCCCCGCCGCCCCAGGCGGAGTCCCAGATCCGCCCCTGGGTCCGGCTGTGCCTGAAGCTCAAGCAGCGGCCCACCCACCGCAACATCCGCTGCCGTTTCCCGCGCCCGCCCCGCGGCGAGCGCGCCCTGCGCACGGCGGAGGCCAGGCGCACGCCGACGATCTCGGAGATCTCCATCCCGACCAACCCGGCGACGCCCATCGGCATCGTGGCCGGGCCGGACGACAACCTGTGGTTCACCGAGAACTTCGGCAACAAGATCGGCAAGGTCACCACGTCGGGCGTGTTCACCGAGTACTCGCTGCCCACGGAGGACTCGCAGCCGGCGCACATCACCGTCGGACCGGACGGCGCCCTGTGGTTCACCGAGGCGACCAACAACAAGATCGGGCGCATCACCACCAACGGCACGATCACCGAGTACAGCCTGCCGACCAGCGCCGCCTATCCCTGGGGCATCACGGTCGGCCCGGACGGCGCCCTGTGGTTCACCGAGATCGACGCCAACAAGGTCGGGCGCATCACCACGTCCGGCACGATCACGGAGTACACGCTGCCGACCGCCGGCGCGTTCCCGTCCCTCATCACGACGGGCCCTGACGGCAACCTGTGGGTCACCCAGTCGCTGGCGGAGAGCGTCGCGCGCGTCACGCCGAGCGGCACGATCACCGAGTTCGCCGCTCCGACCACGGGCGCCATGCCGGTCGGCATCACCACCGGCTCCGACGGCAACCTGTGGTACACCGACATCGCCGGGGCCGTCGGCTCCGTCACCACGTCGGGCACCTTCACCGAGTACTCCATCAACGACCCCTACGCCTACCCGTGGGGTATCACGCTCGGACCGGACGACAACCTGTGGTTCGCCGAGCAGGGCAGCTCCAACATCAGCAGCGTCACCACCTCCGGCACGGTCAACCGGTACGCGCTGCCCACCTCGATCTCGGGGCCGTTCCAGGTCGCCGTCGGCCCCGACGACAACCTGTGGGTCACCGAGGACTACGTCGACAAGCTCGCCGTCGTGACTCCCTGACCCCGCGCAACAGGCCGGCGGCTCCCGCGAAGGCGGGCCGCCGGCCTCGGCCGAAGCGGCTCAGCCGCCGCAGTGGTGTTCGCCGTACATTCTTCGAGCCCCCCTCAGTCCGCGGGGTCCGGTGCGTCGGCCCGCGGCCGTCTGACCCGCTCGATCAGCTCCTCCACCTGGGCGTTGAGCCGCGCCCCGCGCGACCAGCCCGCGTAGTGGGTGAGGAAGACGACGACCTCGCGCAGCTCTCCCTCGCCGAGCTGGCCGGTCCGCAGCGCCGCGTCGAGCTGCACCTCCACCTGGTCGTCGAGGCCCTGCCCGACGAGCAGTCCGAGCAGCAGGAGGCGGCGTTCGCGCGTCGAGAGCACGTCACGTGACCACACGTCGGCGAACTGGCGCTCGGCCGTCATCCCGAAGGGATCGACGGTCTCCATCGCGGGCTCTGTCATGGCGCGCTCCCGATCGGAGGGATCCTCATCTCTTTTCTTCCTACTTCCTGAGAGGAACCAATGACAGGTTGCATGAACGTTGGATGCCACCGGCCCCGTCATGATCACGGATGGTGGCACGCGAGTAAAGCCCATCCGGTCGAGGCGGAGCCGGCCGGTCGGCGCGCCGGCTGAACCGCCCGGACCCGGCCTTCGTCGTACGGGGTATGCGCCGCCTCCTCACGGTCCTCACCCTCGCCGGCCTGACCGGTTGCGCGCTCGCCGAGCCGCGCGTCTGCACCGCGATCGGCACGCCCGTCGGCGTGGGGGTGACGGTGGAGCCGCCGCTGGCCGCCCGGGTGGCGTCGGCCGCGGTGGAGGTGTGCTGGGACGGCTCCTGCCACCGCCCCCCGCTGGAGCTCCATCCGGTGACGCGGCCCGGCGGACAGACGTGCGCGGGGGAGAGCTGCGCGGTCACGATGCGGCCGACGGGCGGTGCGACGGGGTTCGCCCAGGTCGCCGGACTGCCGAAGCGCCCCGTACGGGTACGGTTGACCCTGCGTGACTCCCGGGGGCAGGAGCTCGCCGACACCACCGTCGAGGTCACCCCCGCGGGGCGCTTCCCCAACGGGCCGGGCTGCGGTGAGGGCGGGCCGAACACGGCGGTCATGGTCGACCGGCACGGCACCGCCCGGCCACGCGATTAACACGACGTTCACATTCGGGCAAAAAGCGGGAAACGGGCAGCCGTAAGACTCGGCGTGGCTGAGAGAAACCCGAAAGGACCGGTCGTGACCTACAAGGCTGAGTACATCTGGATCGACGGCACCGAGCCCACCGCTCTGCTGCGCTCGAAGACGAAGGTCCTTGCCGATGGCGTCGAGCCGCCGGTGTGGGGATTCGACGGGTCCAGCACCAACCAGGCCGAGGGCCACTCCTCCGACCGCGTGCTGCGTCCGGTGTTCACCTGCCCGGACCCCATCCGCGGCGGTGCCAACGTGCTGGTGCTGTGCGAGGTCGAGGAGATCGACGGCACGCCGCACGCCAGCAACACCCGCGCCCTCCTGCGCCCCATCGCGGAGCAGTTCGCCGACCAGGAGTCGTGGTTCGGCATCGAGCAGGAGTACACCTTCTTCAAGGGCAGCCGGCCGCTCGGCTTCCCCGAGGGCGGCTTCCCCGCCCCGCAGGGCCACTACTACTGCGGCGTGGGCGCCGAGGCCGTCTTCGGCCGTGACATCGTCGAGGTGCACCTCGACCGCTGCATCGCCGCCGGCCTGAAGATCTCCGGCATCAACGCCGAGGTCATGCCCGGCCAGTGGGAGTTCCAGATCGGCCCCGCCGGCCCCCTTGAGGTCTCCGACCACATGTGGGTCGCCCGCTACCTCCTCTACCGGACGGCCGAGGAGTTCGGCGTCGAGGCCACCCTCGACCCCAAGCCCGCCCGCGGCGACTGGAACGGCGCCGGCGCGCACACCAACTTCTCCACCAAGGCCATGCGCGAGAGCTACGAGGCGATCATCACGGCCTGCGAGGCGCTCGGCGAGGGCGACAAGCCCATGGAGCACGTCACCCAGTACGGCGCCGACATCGAGCTGCGCCTGACCGGCCACCACGAGACCGCCCCGTGGAACAAGTACACCTACGGCGTCTCCCACCGCGGCGCCTCGGTGCGCATCCCGTGGCAGGTCGAGGTGGACAAGAAGGGCTACATCGAGGACCGCCGCCCGAACGCCAACGTCGACCCGTACGTGGTCACCCGCCTGCTGGTCAACACCTGCTGCGCCGCCCTGGAGAAGGCCGGCCAGGTCTGAGACCGGCACCGAGGACCAGCAGAGGGAACGCGGGCACCCCCGATGGGGCCCGCGTTCCCTCTTATCCCTGGGAACCTGTCACCTACTGCGGACTGTCGCACCACGACTGCGTTCCGTAGTCGGGGACGTCGTCATCCTCGCACGGCCGGCGCCCGCCGTGTCCGGCCGCGCGGCCGGGAGGAGTGGCCGCGCGGCCCGCTGGGGTGGCTTTCTTGCACCCGGGTGGAAAAGACCCGGCCGCCGGTGCGGCGCTAGAGGCGGAACCCCAGGTCGGGCGTGATGTCGGCGACGTCCATCTGCGCCTTCTGCAGGCGGCCCGAGTGGTCCCAGTTCATCGCCTGCCAGCGGGTGAACTGGTCCAGCACCCACATCCCGGACTGGCGGCTGCCGTTGCCCGACTTGCCGTTGCCGCCGAACGGCAGGTGCGCCTCCGCCCCGGAGGTGGAGTTGTTGACGCTGACCATCCCGGCCGAGACGCCCTCGCGGAAGCGGAAGGCGTTCGTCGCCTCGGTGGTGTAGATCGAGCTGGACAGGCCGTAGCCGGGCAGGTTGGCCAGGTCGAGGGCCTCGTCGAGGGTCCGGAACGTCGTCACGCCCACGATGGGCCCGAACGTCTCCTCCAGGAACAGCCGGTCCGACGGGCGCACGCCGTCGACGACCACCGGGTGGTAGTAGAGGCCGCCCTCGCCGGTGAAGCCGCCGCGCGGGTTGTCCGCGGTGATCCGGCCCGTCGCGCCCGGCACGACCTCGTGGTGCGGCTGGATCCAGGTCAGGTACTCCTCGTAGCGGTCGGCGAACTTCTGGTCGAGCAGCGGCCCCGCCAGCACCTCGCCGTCCGGCGCGCCGATCGCGGCCTCGCGCACGGCTCGCGCGAACCGCGCCACGAACTCGTCGTGCACGCTCTCGTGCACGATCACCGTGCCGAGGCTGGTGCAGCGCTGCCCGGCCGTGCCGAAACCGGAGAACAGCGCGCCCTCGACCGCGAGGTCGAGATCGGCGTCCGGCATGATCACCATCGGGTTCTTGCCGCCCAGCTCCAGGCAGGCCGACTGCAGATGCCGCCCGGTCAGCTCGCCGACCTTCCGGCCCACCTCGCTCGACCCGGTGAAGCCGACCTTGTGCACGGTGCCCTCCTCCAGCGCCCGCTCCAGCCCGCCGAAGGTCTCGGCGCCGTCGGCGAACACCACGTTGAGCACCCCGTCCGGCAGGCCCGCCGCGGCGAACAGCCGGTAGAGGGCGTGCGCGGAGGCGGCGGCGTACTCGGCCGGCTTCCACACCACGGCGTTGCCGCACAGCAGGGCCGGCACGAGGTACCAGGACGGCACGGCCACGGGGAAGTTGCCCGCGGTGATCACCGCCGCCACGCCGACCGGGTTGCGGAAGGTGAACAGGTTCTTGTCCGGCATCTCCGAGGGCACCGTCTGCCCGTACAGCCGGCGGCCCTCGCCCAGGAAGAAGTCGCACGTGTCGACGATCTCCCGCACCTCGCCGAGCGCCTCGGCGTACGGCTTGCCGATCTCCTCGGTGACCAGCCGCGCCAGGCTCTCGGTGTTGGCCTCCACCAGCCGCCCGATGGACGCGATCACCCGGCCGCGGACCGGCGGCGGCACCTTGGCCCACTCCCGCTGCGCCTCCTTCGCGGTCCGGCAGGCGGCCGCGAACGTGTCGGCGTCGGCCAGCCCGACAGCGGCCACGACCTCGCTGGTGCGGGCGGGGTTGGTGGACTGGTAGGTGCTCATGCCGGCGGCGTCCTTGCCACCCACAACGGAGACGATCTGACGGGTCACCAGGGTCCTCCTCGTAGTTCCTCCGCCAAGACAATCACCTCGCCGCAAGAATCCCAACCCGCCCCCCGGTGCCCCGGAGGCGGCGGACTCGCGTGGTTCATCAGATTCGGTATATTTAGTAAACGATGAATATCTTCTCCTCGCACGGCTGCGACCTCCACTACACCGACACCGGCGGCGACGGCCTGCCCGTGGTGTTCACGCACGGCGCCGGAGCCGACCACGTGATGTTCGACGCCCAGCGTGACCACCTGCGGGCCCGGGGACACCGGGTCGTCACGTGGGACCTGCGCGGCCACGGCCGGTCCCGGCCCGCCGGCGGGCCGTTCACCGCCGAGCGGGCGCTCGTCGACCTCGACGCGCTCATCGGGCACCTCGGGCTCGACCGGCCCGTCCTTGCCGGGCAGTCGCTGGGCGGAAACCTGAGCCAGGCGCTGGTCCGGCGGCACCCCGCCCGGTATCGCGGCCTGATCGTCATCGGCTCGGCGTGGAACACCGGCCTCCTGTCAGGCGGCGACCGCCTGCTGCTGAAGGCGGCCGCGCCGATGCTCTCCCTGGTCCCGGCCGGGCGGCTGCCCGCGATGATGGCCGACGCCTCGGCGACGACCGAGAGCGCGCGGGCGGACGCGCGGCGGGCGTTCTCCCGGCTGTCGAAACGGGAGTTTCTGGAGGTGTGGCGGGCCACGCTCGACCTGCTCGACCCCGATCCCGGATACCGCACCCCCGTTCCGCTGTGCCTGATCAGAGGGGAGCGCGACCGGACGGGCAACATCGCCTCGGCCATGCCGCGGTGGGCGGCGGCCGAAGGGGTCACGGAGGTGGTCGTCCCCGGCGCGGGCCACATCGCCAACCAGGACGCCCCCGGGCCGGTGAACGCGGCGATCGACGCGTTCCTGCGCACCCTTCCGGCCTCGGCGGGAGGACGGGCGTGACCGGGTCCGCGCAGGACAGGCGGCAGGCCTTCGTGACCTCCGTCGGCGACCTGCTGGCCTCCTGGAACCTGCCGCACGCGACCGGTCGCGTCTACGGGCTGCTGCTGGTGACCGAGGAGCCGGTGTCCCTCGACGCGATCGGCGCCGACCTGGGCCTCAGCAAGGGCGCCGTCAGCACCGCGGTGCGGCAGCTCGACTCCTGGGGGCTGGCCAGGGTCCTGCCGCAGCCGGGCAGCCGGCGGCTCCTCGTCGAGGCCACCGGGGGGCTGGAGACCCTGCTGGAGGCCAGCCACGCCCGGGCCCGCACCCTGATCGCCGCGCTGCGTGACGGGGAGGAGTTGCTCGGACCCGGGCCCGCGCGGGAGCGGCTGGAGGACGTGATCTCCTTGTTCGCGGGATACGTGGACGTCGGCAGCGAGCTGCTCAGGAGACGCGCCGGGAACACCCGCCCCAGCAGCGGGTAAAACGTCCGCTCTGCCCGCGTTCGCAACTATGATCACTCATGTCGCCCTATCGAGGAAGGATCTCCGTGGCCGAGACGCCGGACGAGTGGAAGAGCGCGGTCGACAGCAGCCGGCCCAGCATCGCGCGGGCCTACGACGTGGTCCTCAACGGCAAGGACAACTTCGAGGTCGACCGGGCCTTCGTCGCCGAGATCGTGAAGGTCGTGCCGGAGATCTACGACGTGGCCGCCTACAACCGGCAGATCCTGGGCCGAGGGGTGCGCTTCCTGGTGGAGCAGGGCGTCAGGCAGTTCATCGACCTGGGGTCAGGGCTGCCGACCGTGGAGAACACCCACCAGGTCGCGCAGCGCGCCGACCCCGGGTGCAAGGTCGTCTATGTCGACAACGACCCCATGGTGCTCGCCCACGGCCGGGCGCTCCTCGCGGAGAACGACCGGACCGCGGTCGTCACCTCCGACCTGCGCGACCCGCAGGCGATCCTCGGCGACACGGCCGTCAAGCGGCTCATCGACCTCGGCCGGCCGGTCGCCGTCATGCTGGTGGGCGTCCTGCACCACCTGCACGACGACGAGGACCCGCGCGGCATCGTCGAGGCCTACATGGACGCCGTCCCGGCGGGCAGCTACCTGTTCGTCACCCACTTCTGCGCCTCCAGCCAGGACTCGCGCGACGCCGAGAAGAAGTTCCTGGCCCTGCTCGGCACCGGGCGCTTCCGCACCGAGGCGGAGATCACGGCCTTCTTCGACGGGTTCGAGCTGCTGGAGCCGGGCGTCGTGCCGCTGCCGCTGTGGCGGCCGGACGGGCCCGTCCCCGAGCAGCTGACGGTCGGGCAGCGGCTCATGTACGGCGGCATCGCGCGCAAGAACTGACCCTCACACGCCGGGGCGCTCGTCGAGGCCGTCCTCCAGGGAGACATATTCCCTGTTGAGCCGACATTTTATGTCTCCTCATCGTCGTGGGTGATCTACGGGCCGGGCCCCGTGCATCGAATGAGGGCCGGAACGCTCCGCTCTGGGTCAGCTTCCTTGTCACGGGTCCGGTGCCGCCCGAACACTGGTTACTGCCGGAACGCACCTGAACACCGGCAGAGAGGGGGCTTCCATGCCCCACGCATCGCGCCCCGTGCTCCTCGGCTCGCTGCTGCTCGCGGCGCTCCTGGCCGGCCCGGCCGAGGTCTCGCGGGCCTCGACGGCCGCGGGGGAGCCGGCCCTGGACGTGACCGTCCGTCCGGCGCCGATCGCCATACCGTGCACCAGCATCCCGTTCAGGCGGGCGCGGGTCAACTGCGTCGCCGACGAGGCACGCGACAGACGACTGTTCCGCCACTTCCGCGCCGGGGAACAGCGCCGGGAGCGCCGTGACAGGCAGCGGCGCGACCGCAACGACTGACCACCCCCCCAGCCATGACCATGTCCACGACCACCACGGGCATCCTCACGACGGCGGCGGACGCCGACCTGGCCGCGGCCCGCATGCAGATGGCGCTGTCGCTCGGCTGGCACATCGTGATCGCCTGCTTCGGCGTGGGGATGCCCGCCATCACCCTGCTCGCCGAATGGCGCGGCCACCGGAGCGGCGACAACCACTACCGGCTGCTCGCGCGGCGGTGGGCGCGGGCGATGGGCGTGCTGTTCGCGGTGGGGGCGGTCTCGGGCACCATCCTGTCGTTCGAGATGGGGCTGCTGTGGCCGGGCCTCATGGGCACCTTCGGCGAGGTGATCGGGCTGCCGTTCTCGCTGGAGGGCATCGCCTTCTTCATCGAGGCGATCTTCCTGGGCGTCTACCTGTACGCCTGGGACCGGCTGCCGCCGGTCAAGCACATGCTGTCCGGGATCCCCATCGTCCTCGCCGGGGTGGCCAGCGCGTTCTTCGTCGTCACGGCCAACGCCTGGATGCAGCAGCCCACCGGCTACGTGCTGCGGGACGGCAGGATCGTCGCCGTGGACCCGTGGGCCGCGATGTTCAATCCCGCCACGCCGCCGCAGACCGTGCACATGATCCTGGCCGCGTTCATGGTCGCCGGGTTCGGGATGGCCAGTGTGTACGCCGTCGCGATGCTGCGTGGCCGCCGCGACCGCTACCACCGGCTGGGGCTGCTGCTGCCGCTCACGGTGGCCGCGGTCGTCACCCCCGTCCAGATCGGCGTCGGTGACTGGGCCGCGCACTTCGTCGCCGACAACCAGCCGGTCAAGCTCGCCGCCATGGAGGGCGTCTTCGAGACGGGGCGTGGGGTGCCGCTGCACCTGGGCGGCGTCGTCGTGGACGGGGAGCTGCGCTACGCGCTGGAGATCCCGTACGGGCTGTCGCTGCTGGCCCAGTGGGACCCGGACGGTCTGGTCAGGGGGCTGAACGAGGTGCCGCCCGGCGACTGGCCGCCGGTCAACGTGGTCCACTGGGCGTTCCAGGTCATGGTCGGCGTGGGCTTCGCGCTGCTGGCGCTGTCGGCGTGGCTGGCGGTGACCTGGTGGCGGCGGCGCGAACCGCCCGGCTCGGTCTGGTTCCTGCGGGCGGCGGCGCTGTCGGGGGTGGCGGCGGTGCTGGCGCTGGAGGCGGGATGGATCGTCACCGAGGTGGGACGCCAGCCGTGGATCGTGTACGGCGTCATGCGCACCGCTGAGGCGGTCAACCCCGCGCCGGGCCTGGTGTACGGGTTCGCGCTGGTCAGCGTCGTCTACCTGGTGCTCACGGTGGCCACGGTGTACGTGCTGCGCCGCCTGGCCAGGGACGTGCCCGTCCCGGTCGCCCCGCAGGAGCCGGACGTCTCCGGCTACAAGGTCGTCTGACCATGCCGCTCGCCGAGATCATGCTCGCGGTCATGTGGGTCGGCCTGACCGCGTACGTGCTGTTCGGGGGCGCGGACTTCGGCGCGGGCGTGTGGGACCTGCTCGCGGGCGGCGCCGAGCGGGGCGCGCGGCGGCGGGCCCTGGTGGAGCACTCCATCGGCCCGGTGTGGGAGGCCAACCACGTCTGGCTGATCTTCGTCATCGTGCTCATGTGGACGGGCATCCCGTCGGTGTTCGCCGCCGTGGCCTCCACCCTGTACATCCCGCTGACGCTGGCGGCGCTGGGCATCATCGCCAGGGGCGCGGCGTTCGCGTTCCGTAAGGTGTCCGCCGAGCTGTGGCAGCGCAGGCTGTTCGGCGCGGCGTTCGCGTTCTCCTCGCTCGTCACCCCCTACTTCCTCGGCGCGGTCGCCGGGGCGCTCGCCTCCGGCCGGGTGCCGCCCGGGATCGCCCGGGGTGACCTGGTCACGAGCTGGGTGAACCCCACCTCCGCGATCGCCGGCGCGCTGGCGGTCGGCACGGCCGCCTACCTGGCTGCCGTCTACCTGACGCGTGACGCCGAGCGCACCGGTCAGGACGACCTCGCCGAGCAGTTCAGGCGCCGCGCGCTGGCCACCGGCGTCGTCGTGGGGGTGCTGTCGGCCGCGGGGTTGCTCGTGCTGCGCGCCGACGCGCCGGGCCTGTTCGCCGAACTGGTCGCCGGGCGGGCGCTGCCGCTGCTGGCCCTGTCGGTCGCGACGGGGCTCGCCTCGCTGGTGCTGCTGCAGATGCGCGCGTACGTGGCGGTGCGGGTGAGCGCCGCGCTGGCCGTCGCGGGGCTGCTGTGGGGGTGGGGTGTCGGCCAGTATCCGGAGCTGCTGCCCGGTGTGACGCTGGACGACGCGGCGGCCACCGACACCGTGCTCGCGGCGAGCCTCGGCTCGCTCGCGGTGGGCGCGCTGCTGCTGGTGCCGTCGCTGTGGTGGTTGTACGCGACCTTCCAGCGCGAGCACGCCAAGCGCTAGGCGCTGACTCCTTACGGCATAAGCTATTGTGGTCCCATCAACTCTTTACGGCTTAAGGAGATCCCGTGCCCGAAGCGAAACTGCACGACGGAGCCACCATCGAGATCGAGGTGCACGGCGACGGCCCCGCCGTCCTGCTGCCTCTGAACCCGACGCCGGTCGAAGGGGAGCAGGCCGACCGGATGCGCGCGTGGGGAGCCGACCCGGCCATCGGCCGCACCCTCATCGACGGGCTGAGCGACGCCTTCCGCGTGGTCGCCTTCGACTACGAGGGCCATGTCGAGGCCTTCCCCAAGGCCACCACCCTCACCCCGGCGAACGTCGCCGCCGACATGCTCGCCGTGGCCGACGCGGCCGGCGTCGACCGCTTCACCTACTACGGCTACTCATGGCTCGCGCTCAGCGGCCTGCAGCTAGCGATCCGCACCGACCGGCTGTCCGCCCTGGTCATGGGCGGCTTCCCGCCGATCGACGGCCCGTACGCGGAGATGCTGGCCGTCACCAACGCCGCCCACGAGATGGCGCTCAACCCCGCCCCCAGCTCGCAGGAGACCCACGACTGGGCCGCGGCGGCGGCCGAGCGCGACTGGGACAGCGTTCAGACGGTGCGGACCCCCGAGCAGACCGGCCAGTACGCCACCCTCTACCAGGAGCTGCGCGGCTTCGACGACCGGGCCGCGCAGGACGGGCTCCGCTGCCCGCGCCTGTGCTTCGCCGGCTCCGCCGACGTCATCGAGTACGGCGAGCAGTGGGGCGGCGTGCGCGTCGACATCGCGGGCCCGTTCCTGCGCCGCCGCGCCGAGCTGGAATCCCTCGGCTGGGACGTGCGGGTGCTGGACGGCCTCGACCACATGGGCGCGATGCGGGGCGCGACCGTCCTGACCGTCCTGCGGCCCTGGCTGGAGGACCGCCTCCTCGGTCAGAGGCAGTAGCCCGCCTCCTCGGTCAGAGGTAGTAGCCCGCCACAACCGCCCGCGCCTCCTCGGGCAGGTGCGGCCCGTCGAGCCGAACCCCGGGCCCCGAGGCGGGCGGCTTGAGCGCGGTGAGCTGCTCGTTCGACAGCGCGAAGACGACGCGGCCGAGGAAGGAGCGCTCGATCGCACCGGCGCACATGCCGCACGGCTGGCAGCTCGTGAACATCGTGGCCGCCGCCGCCTCCTCCGGGGCCAGCTCGCGCGCCGCCCAGCGGGCGAGCTTCAGCTCCGGGTGGGCGGTGACGTCCCCGCCGGAGATCGTCGTGTTGCGCTCCTCGGCCAGCACGGCGCCGTCCGGACCCACCAGCAGCGAGCCGAACGGCGGGTCGCCTGCCGCCCGCGCCTCCGCCGCCAGCTCGATGGCGCGGCGCAGGAAACGCTCCTCGCCCGGTGTCATGAGGGCTCCAGGCGGTCGGGACGTCATGAGGCCTCCAGAGAGAGGTGGGCGGCCACGGCGGCGAGGTCCCGCCAGGCCGCCTGCGGGCGCAGGGTCTCGCGCGGATCGCCGGAGAACGGGTCGAGCACGACCGTGTCGGCACCGAGCCGGGCAAGCTCCTCCAGGTCGGCCGCGACCTGGTCGATCGTGCCCTCCCCGGCGAGCCGGTCAGGACGGGTGACCGGCGAGGACGTCAGCCGCAGCAGGATGCGGGGGGCGAAACCGGGCACCGGCCTGCCCTCCTCGGCGGCGACGGCCTTCATCCGGCCGGCGGCCTCGCTCAGCCACGGCAGAGTGTTGCGCAGCGGGTGCCAGGCGTCGCCCAGCCGCACCGCGCGGCGCAGGCCGGCGTCGCTGTTGCCGCCGACCCAGAGCGGGACCGCGCCCGCCCGGTAGTCGGCGCTGTCCTCCCACACGGCGCGCAGGGTCGTCAGCAGCTCGTCGGTCAGCGCCCCACGCCGCTGGAACGGCACGCCCAGCGCCGCGAACTCCTGCCGCGCCCAGCCGACGCCCACACCCAGCACCAGCCGCCCGCCGCTGAGGTCGCTGAGGTTGGCCGCCATCCTGGCGACGAGCAGCGGATGCCGGTACGGGGCCAGCAGCACGGTCGTGCCGATGCGGACCCGGTCGGTGACGCCGGCCAGCCACGACAGGGTGGTGAACGGCTCGTAGAAGGGAGCCGGATACTGCTCGGCGACGTCCGGTGTCACCACGACGTGGTCGGAGACCATGAGCAGGTCGAAGCCGAGCCCTTCGACGGTCCGCGCCCACCGGCGCAGCGTGGCGGGATCGGTGCCGGGCCCGAAGTTGGGAACGTTGACGCCTAGAAGCACCCGTTCAGGCTATCCAGGCCCGTCGCGCCGCCGGAAGAGCATCTCCCCGGCATAGGCATGGATTCGCCGTGGAATCCACGGCAGGATGGCCGGATGGCCGAGACTCTCGATGCGACCGACTGGGCGATCATCGCCGAGCTGCAGCGTGCCGGCCGCCTGCCGTTCGCCGAGCTGGGGCGGCGGGTCAGCCTCGGCGCGTCCGCCACCACCGAACGGGTCAGGCGGCTGGAGACGCTCGGCGTCATCACCGGCTACCGGGCGGACGTCGACCTGGACAAGGTCGGGCTGCCGGTGCTCGCCGTGGTGCGCCTGAAGTATCCGGGCAACCGGCACGAGCCGCTGCACCGGCTGCTGGACGAACGGCCGGAGATCCTCGAATGCCTGCGCACCACCGGCGACGACTGCTACACCCTCAAGGTGGCCGCCACCTCGATGTCCCACCTGGAGCAGGTGATCGACGCGCTCGCGGCGTTCGGCAGCACCACCACCAGCGTCGTCTACAGCCAGCCCCTGCCTTACCGCGGCCCGGCCGCGCCCTCCTGACCCGCCCCGAAGAGGTGGGCGTGACGGGCCACCCACGCGGCGAACGTGCCCGGCTCGCGACCGGTGATCTCCCGCACCGTCGGCACGACCGTGGACGCGGCCGCGGGCGGGTCCCCGTGCCAGGAGACCAGGATCTCGATCACCTCCTCGCTGTGCCCGGCCGCCCGCCAGCGCTCGCGGGCCTGCTCCACCGACAGCTCCTCGAAGCGCAGCTCCCGACCGGTCGCCTCGGCGATCGCGGCGAGCCGCTGCCGCGCGGTGAGCCGCTGCGGCCCCGTAACCGCGTACGACCGGCCGCCGTGCCCGCCGCGCACCAGGACGGCCGCCGCCACCGCGCCCACGTCCGCCTCGTCCACCACCGCGGTGGGCACGTCGGCGAACGGCTCACGCACCATGCCCTCCGCCTGGATGGACCCGGCCCATGCCAGGGTGTTGCTCATGAAGTCCACGGCCTCGATCCTGGTCCACTCCAGGCCGCTGTCCTCGAACGCCTCCTCCACGGGGCCCACGTGCCCGTTCCACAGCAGCGTCACCCGCCGCACCCCGGCCCGGCGCGCCAGCTCCACCAGCTCCGGACCGGTCCGCAGCGTCGCGTAGTCGTCACCCGCCGCCGTCAGCAGATGCAGGCCGACGACGCCCTCCAGCGCCGCCGCGAGGCCGCCCGGATCGGTCAGATCACCCTCGACGACCTCCACCCGCTCGGGCAGGTCGGCCCTGCCGGCGTCCCGGGTCAGCGCGCGGACCGGCACCCCCGCCCGCAGCAGGTGGTCCACCACATGCCGACCGGCTTTCCCGGTCGCTCCTGTCACCAGATAGGTCATGGCCACGACGCTAGGGACCCCGGCGCCCGCGCGCCTCGGTCTCAAGGTGCGTCTTTGGCCCTAGGACCTGCTGCGCGGTGGCCATCGGCGCCCTACTCGCGTCGTGAGTCGATGAGCGACTGTGCGATGAAGAGGAGCAACGAAACGGCAAACCCGCCGAGGAGACCGGCCCAGAACAGCGCCCGGTCGGCGTCAGCCTTGACGGGGATCGACACGAGCAGGGCCGTCATTGGCCGCTCGCAGGTCAGCCAGCGAAGCCCTGGACCATCGAGTGGCGGGGCCGCGGCCTCCAGTCGATCCACCGGCCCCAGCGGCCCCAGATCGACTGTGCAGTCGGCACCACTGACGCCGAAAGCCGACCCGGGGCTATGAGGGGAACCGCTGTCGAAGTCCCGGAGCGCGTCGGCGAAATCCTTCTCGCCGGCGCTCCACACCCGGAGCGGGGGGATGCTCAGGGCGGTCCAGCTACCCTGGCGCATCACGGTCGGTCCAGCCAGCGGCCATCCGACGGTTCCATACAGCAGGCTGGGATTCTGTCCGTCGGCGATGCGTCCAGGACAGGCGGATCCGCGAACCAGCATCGCCCCTGGGATACGGCGCCAGGTGTTCCCCTCGATCTGGATTCCCCGATCGATGAGCGGAGGCGGGGGAGGCACCAGGCTCGCGGAGCCATACAGCTCCACCACGTAGGGGATGCACGCGGGTCTCCGGGCACGCGGGTGTATCTGCAGGTAGAGCCGTGCGCCGGAGTAGTCGGCGGTCAGGTTCATCCGGGCGACGACCGATTGCGGCTCGAATCGCCACACGCCGGGGGGGACGTACACCGTCACGGAGCCTGTGGACGTCAGCCGGGGCGGCTGCACGGTTGCGACGACGTACCGGTCCCACGCGGTGTACGACGCGGCGGCGCTGATCGTGAGCAACAGTGCCACGAAGCCGTACAGCCACCGGGAACAACCGGCCCGCGGCGCCATGGGCGGCGCCGATGGAGGGTTGTCGACAGCGGCGGACGGGAGGCGCGCGCCGAGGCGATCCGCCATCTGCCGCTCATCCGGCAACGGAGGGGCCTCGAACTGCCGTACGACGGCAGTCATGGTGCCGTCGGGCTCCTCATCCGTTGCCGGCCGCGACCGTACCACCGCATAGTGATCGGCCAGCCGGGCGGCCGCACCGGCCACCGTCACCGCGTACGTGCACAGCTGGCGGCCCCGCGCGCTGGGATGCGGGCTGGTCCACCAGATCCGGGAGCCGTCGGTGAAGGCCATCAGGCGGGGCCACAAACAGATCACCGTCACACCGCCGGCGGCCCCCATCACGGTCGGGATGTCGCGCGAGGCGAGTTCATCGGCCAAGCGCTCGCCTAACGGGTGCAGCACGAGTCGATCGTAGAACTCCGCCTCGCCCCTGTCTCGGGGCAGTGGTCCCCGTAGCTTCCACCGCGAAACCGAGACGGGGCTCTTCCGCTCGGGTCGATTCAGGCGCCCTCGCTCGCGGCCCGGCCGAGGGACGCGCCGGGGGCCCGCACCTCGCCGGGCGACAGGTCCGGGCGCAGTCCCCGCCACGACGGGTGACGCAGCCGCCCGTCGCCCGTCACCTCGGCGTACCGCACCTCCCCGACCAGGCGGGGCTCCACCCAGCGCGCGTCGCGGGCGAACTCCCGCGGCACCGGCACCGCGAACGGCGAGCCGGGCCGCTCCAGCGGGGCCAGCTCCTCGCGCAGCGCCGTGAGCATGGCGTCGGTGAAACCCGTGCCGACATGGCCCACGTACACCAGCCGCCCCCCGCTGTCGTGGCCGCCCAGCAGCAGCGACCCGATGCGGCCCGACCGCCGCCCCGCGCCCGGCTTCCACCCGCCGACGACCACCTCCAGGTGGGAGAAGTTCTTCACCTTCGTCCAGTCCGCGCTGCGCCGGCCCGGCCGGTACGGCGAGTCGCGCCGCTTGACCACCACGCCCTCCAGGCCGAGCGCCCGGCTGGCCTCCAGCGCCGCCCGCGGGTCGCCACCGAACGCCACCGGAAGCTGCCACCGGAACCCCGGCGTGACCAGGCCCTCCAGCAGCTCGCGCCGCTCGTCGTAGGGCAGCCGCACGACGCTGCGGTCGTCCACGTGCAGCACATCGAAGATCATGTAGGTGACGGGCACGGCCCTGACCAGCTCGGCCACCTTGGCGGGATTGCGCTGGTGCATGCGCGGCGCGAGCGCGCCGAAGCTGAGCCGACCGGCGTCGTCGAACGCGACGATCTCCCCGTCGAGCACCACGTCCCGCCCGCCGAGCGCCGCCGCCATCGGGTACAGCTCCGGGTAGGCGAGCGTCACGTCCCTGCCGTTGCGCGACATCAGCCGCAGCGCCCCCGCCTCGGCGTACGCCAGGCCGCGCACCCCGTCCCACTTCATCTCCGCGCTCCACAGGTCGTGCTGCGCGGGCGGCGGCAGGGGGCCGAGCTGCGCGAGCATCGGCCGGTAGCTGGGCAGTCGCCCCATGCCGTTGGCGTTCCCCGCGCCGGCGGGGCCTACGGTCGGCCACGGGTACGGGGCAGGTCAAGTCCCGGTCAGCGGCCGGCCGCCGTCCTCCGGCACGTCCGGAGCGGTCGGGGCGCGGGGCGCCCGCCGGCGGGCAGCCGGCTCATGGACGCGACGACGCGTCAGGTCGTGAAGTCGGCGAAGTCGAAGCCCGGCGACACGACGCAGCTCACCAGCACCGCCTCAGCCCCCGCCGGGCGGGCCGACTGCCAGGCGCCGCCGGGCACCACCGCCTGCGGCACCTGGCCCGCCTCCACCATCGGCCCCAAGGTCAGCGTCGCGCCGTCCACCGTGAGCGACAGCGGCCCGCCGCGGTGCCACAGCCACACCTCGTCCGACCGGACCCGGTGCGGGATCGACTCCTCGCCGGGCTGCAGCAGGAAGTAGATGCCGGTCGCGCTGGCCCGCTCGCCGGGATAACCCTCGGGCGTGAACGTCGCCGGCGCCCGCCACGTCTCCCTGTACCAGCCGCCCTCCGGGTGGGGGAGCAGGTCGAGGGCACGGGCGACGGGCGGACGCTCGACGAAGGCGACAGGGGCGCCGGTGACGTCGCGCCGCAGGAAGCGCGTGCCGTCGAGGACCAGTTGCCCCGGCAGCCGGCCCGCGAGCGCCAGCGCCTCGCCCTCGTCGGCGACCTCCGTCGCCGGGCCGTCCGGATAGATCGTCAGCTCCACGGGGGGAGTCTAAGGAGAGGGCCGGACGGGCGCGAAATGTCGGTCGGCGTGGCTAGTGTGCTTCAAGTGATCGAACGGTTGGGCCGCGATCAGGAGCCCGCCCCCGCTCCCGCCCGCGTGGCTGTGCCCGCCTCTTCGCGCGAGCCCGCCTCTTCGCCCGAGGCTCGACCAGGTGTGAAGGCCGGTCGCGGGTCCGGCGGCATGGCCGCGCGGCATGCGCGGGTGGCGGCCGGGCTGGCCGAGCTGGAGCGGTGGCTGGCCGACCAGGTGCGCCAGGGCCTGACGGTGGCCGGTGAGCGTGACTGGGCAGACCTGGCCCGGCGGCTTGTGGACGCCCAGGCGCCCGGCGTCGCGGGCGTGGTCTCGCGGCTGGCCCGCGTCCGGGCCGAGGACGACTGGCCGGAGCGGCTGCTGGCGGAGTACGCGCTGCTCCACCTGCTCGCCGTGGCCTACCGGCGCCGCGACGAGCTGCCCGAGCCGCTGGCCCGAACGGTGCTCATCCGCACGGGTTTCCCGGTGACGCGCGAGGAGGTGCTCGCAGGCCCGGCGGTGCGTGACCGGTGGGACGTGCTGGGGCGGCGCGACGAGACGCAGGAGCGGCTGACGGCTCGCCGGGTGTGGCTGCGCGGCCGCGTCACGGGCCGGGCGGCCCTGGTGCTGTCGTTCGCCCCACCCGACCATCCGCTGGACGACTCGCTGGTCACGGGCACCGTCATCGACGCCGGCCTGACCTTCTACCCGGGCGCCTCCCCCCTCCGCGCCCTGGTCGCGACCCGCCACACCTCCGGCGACACGCCAGGCCGCGACACCGAGCCCGACCGTGGGGTCACCGACGACATCGCGCCCGGCCGCGGGGGAGTGGCCCAGCCCGTGTTCACGGCGGCTCCGCCGGGGATGTCGCCGGAGGACGCCATGGACGAGGTCGCGAGGGCGCTGGCCGGTGACCCGTGGATCGACTCCTGGCCGCTCGTGCTCGCCGATGTCGTCCCCACCAGTGGGATGCTCGGCGGATTCCCGCTGCACCCCCGGACGGGCGTCCCGTGGCGGCTGCTCGCCGTGTCCGGGGGGCGGTCCGTCACGGTGGCCGCCGAGTGGACCCCCCAGGGGCTTCGCCCGCTGACCACGTGGGACGACGACGGCACGGCGGTGATCGTGTGAGCTGGGCGGAGCTGGCCTCGACAGCCCTGGTGGGCACCGACCGCAGGCCGTACCCGGGAGAGTTGCTGGCGGACGCGGCGGTGGAGGTCGCGCGGCGGCGCGCCGGCCGCCTCCTCCGGCCGGATGCCGGGCCGCACGAGGCCGGCGGGCCGGGTGACCGGCCGCCACATGACAGCAGGCCGCAGCCGGCACCCGAGGCGGAGCGCGAGAAAAGGCGCGAGAAGGCGCGCGGGACGGTCCGCGAGGAAGAGCGCGAGAAGGAGTGTGAGGAAAGGCGCGAGAAGGCGTGCGGGGCGGGGGGCGAGGAAAGGCAGGCGGCGGTCAGCCGGCAGGCCGCGGAACGGCTGGCGCGGATCATGGGTGGCGAGCACGAGCGGCTGCTGCCCGAATGGCTGGCCGCGGCTGCGGAGACCGGCCGCCGGGTCCCCCCGTACGCGCTGCCCGAGCTGCTCGACCGGGGCGCCCGCGACAGGTCGATCCGCGCCCATCTCGGCGTGCTCGCCGGGCGGCGGGGCCGGTGGCTGGCCGGCCTCAACCCCGCCTGGGCCTACCTGCTGGAGGAGCCCACCGGTGAGACGTGGGAGCTGGGCGGCGCCGCCGACCGGCGGGCTCACCTGCGCCGGCTCAGGGCGTCCGAACCCGAGACGGCCAGGCTGCTGCTGGAGAGCACCTGGGAGGAGGAGACGCCCGGCGACCGGGCGGAGTTCGTGGAGGTGCTGGCCGACGGCCTGTCCATGGCCGACGAGCCGTTCCTGGAGCGGGCCCTCGACGACCGCCGGCGCGAGGTGCGCCAGCAGGCCGCCAACCTGCTCGCCCGGCTGCCCGGCTCCCGCCTCGCCGGGCGGATGGCCGCACGCGCCGCCGCGTGCTTCACCGTCGGGTCCGGGGTGATCACCGTGCGGGCCCCGCACGCCTGCGACGGGGCGATGGAGCGCGACGGCGTCAGGGCCAAGCCGCCGCGCGGCACCGGTGAGCGCGCCTGGTGGCTGCAGCAGCTCATCGCCCGCGCCCCGCTGGCCGTCTGGGGTCACCCGCCGGGCCGGCTGCTCGCGATGCGGATCCCCGAATGGGACGCCGAGGTGAAGGCCGGATGGGTGCGCGCGGCCGTGCTGCAGCGCGACCCGGAATGGGCGCGGGCGATGTTCGCCTGGGACCCGATCTCCGACCTGCTCGCGGCGCTCGGTCCCGACGAGCGGCAGGACCTCGCCGCCGGGTTCGTGCACCGGCACGACGTCGACAGCCAGCTGATCATGGTGTTGGGCGGGGTGCCGCCGCACTGGCGTGAGGGCCTGGCGACCGCCGTCCTCGCCAAGATCGTCAAGGTGGCGGGCGCCCAGCCGTGGAACCTCGGCGAGCTGACCAAGCTGGCCGCCGAACGCATCGACCCCGCGCTCGGCGAGGCGGCCGGCCACTACTCACCGGAGCCGGCTGTGCAGCGGGTCGCCGCCGTGCTGCGGTTCCGGGCCGACATGTTGGAGGAGCTGCGATGACCGTGCTGCGCCCGCACGCCGAAGACCAGTACGCCGAGGAGCTGGCCCTGCTGGCCAAGGAGGACGACCGGCGGCGGCCTCCCGGCTGGCGGCTGTCGCCGTGGGCCGTCACCACCTACGTCCTCGGCGACGGCGGGCCCATCACCCCCAAGTACGTGGGCGCCCGCCGCATCGTGGAGGTGGCCGTCGCCACGCTCGCCACCGACCGGGCGCTGCTGCTGCTCGGCGTGCCCGGCACCGCCAAGACGTGGCTGTCCGAACACCTGGCGGCCGCCATCAGCGGCGACTCGACACTGCTCGTGCAGGGCACGGCCGGCACCGCCGAGGAGGCCGTCCGCTACGGCTGGAACTACGCCCGGCTGCTCGCGGAGGGCCCGTCCCTCGACGCGCTCACCCCGTCACCGGTGATGCGCGCCATGGCCGAAGGGCGCGTGGCCCGGGTGGAGGAGCTCACCCGGATGCCGTCCGACGTGCAGGACGCTCTGATCACCGCGCTGTCGGAGAAGACCTTGCCGATCCCCGAGCTGGGCCGCGAGGTGCAGGCGCAACGCGGCTTCAACCTGATCGCCACCGCGAACGACCGCGACCGGGGCGTCAACGAGCTGTCCAGCGCGCTGCGCCGCCGCTTCAACACGGTGGTCCTGCCCGTGCCCGCGACCGCGGAGGAGGAGGTGGACATCGTCGCGCGGCGTGTCGCCCAGCTCGGCCGTTCCCTCGAACTGCCCGACACCGGCACCGGACTGGAGGAGATCCGCCGCGTGGTGACGGTCTTCCGCGAGCTGCGCGCCGGCGTCACCGAGGACGGCCGCACCAAGCTCAAGTCGCCCAGCGGCACCCTGTCCACCGCGGAGGCGATCTCGGTGCTCACCGGCGGCGTCGCCCTCGCGGCCCACTTCGGCGACGGGGTGCTGCGCGCGGCCGACGTGGCCGCCGGGATCGTCGGCGCGGTGGTGCAGGAGCCGGTGTCCGACCGGGTGGCGTGGCGCGAGTACCTGGAGACGGTCGTACGCGAGCGTCCCGGCTGGCGCGACTTCTACCGCGCCTGCCGCGAGGTGTCGTGAGCGGGCGGCGTCGTGCCGAGGGGTGGGGGGTGGCCGTGAGCGGGCGGCGTCGTGCCGAGGGGGCGGCCATGAGTGGTGTCGTCGTGTCGGGGGTGGGGTGGCCGTGAGTGGTGTCGTCGTGTCGGGGGTGGGGTGGCGGTGAGTGGTGTCTCTGTGCTCGGGGTGCGGCATCACGGGCCGGGGTCGGCGCGGGCCGTGCGGGACGAGCTGCGGCGGTTGCGTCCCGACGTGATCCTCGTGGAGGGCCCGCCGGAGGCCGACGGGCTCGTGGGGCTCGCCCCCGAGCTGGAGCCGCCGGTCGCGCTGCTCGCCCACGTGCCGGGCAGCCCGTCGAGCGCGGCGTTCTGGCCGTTCGCCGGGTTCTCGCCGGAGTGGCAGGCCATCCTGTACGGCACCGCCCACGGCGTCCCCGTGCGCTTCTGCGACCTGCCGGCGGCCCACTCGCTGGCGGCGGGCGAACGGGCGCGGCCGTCGGAGGCGCGCCTCGACCCCATCGGCGCGCTGGCCGCGGCCGGCGGCTACGACGATCCCGAACGCTGGTGGGAGGACGTCGTCGAGCACCGGGGCGACACGCCGTTCGACGTCATCGCCGAGGCCATGGCGGCCGTGCGTGAGGGCCACGAGCCCGACGAGCGGGAGGCGCGGCGCGAGGCGTACATGCGCAGGACGCTGCGCGCCGCGATCCGGCAGGGGCATGAGCGGATCGCGGTCGTCTGCGGCGCCTGGCACGTCCCCGCGCTGACCGGGACGCCACCGCCGGTCAGGAGCGACGACGCGCTGCTGCGCGGCCTGCCCCGGGTGCGGGCCGCGCTGACCTGGGTGCCGTGGACGTACGAGCGGCTGGCGTGGTGGAGCGGCTACGGCGCCGGCATCGGCGCTCCGGGCTGGTACCACCACCTGTTCACCGTCGCCGACCGGCCCGTGGAGCGGTGGCTGGCCGGTGCGGCGGCGCTGCTCCGTGACGAGGGGCTGGCCGTCTCCTCCGCGCACGTCATCGAGGCGGTCCGGCTCGCGCACGGCCTGGCGACGCTGCGCGGACGGCCGCTGGCGGGGCTCGGCGAGGTGACCGACGCCGTCAGGGCGGTGTTGTGCGAGGGAGACGACGTGCGGGTCGAGCTGATCCACGGCCGCATGGTCGTCGGCGACCGGCTCGGCCGGGTGACCGACGGCACGCCCATGGTGCCGCTCCAGCGCGACCTGCGCGAACACCAGCGCCGGCTCAGGCTCCGGCCGGAGGCGCTCGACCGTGAGCTGACCCTCGACCTGCGCAAACCGCTCGACCTCGAACGTAGCCGCCTGCTGCACCGCCTGCGGCTGCTCGGCGTCGCCTGGGGCACGCCGGGCGAGTCGCGCGGCACGGGCACGTTCAGGGAGACGTGGACGCTGCGCTGGCGGCCCGAGTACGACCTCGCGCTCATCGAGGCGGCCGCCCTCGGCGTCACGGTGGCGGGCGCGGCCGCGCGGCGGGCCGGCGACCTGGCCGCCGCCGCACCGGTCACGCTGGCGGACCTGACGTCCCTGGTCGAGCGGTGCCTGCTCGCCGAGCTGCCGGAGGCGTTGCCGGAGGTGCTGGCGGCGCTGTCGGCCAAGGCGGCCGTGGACACCGACGTCGTCCACCTGATGGCGGCGCTGCCGGCGATGGTCCGCGCCCACCGCTACGGCGACGTGCGCGGCACCTCGGAGCGGGGGCTGGCCGTGATCGTGCGTTCGATGCTGGACCGCATCTGCGTCGGGCTGCCCGTCGCGGTGACAGGCCTCGACGACGACGGGGCGACGGCGCTGCTCACGCGGGTGGACGCCGTGCACGCCGCGGTCGCCCTGCTGGACGATCCTCCGGCCGCGTGCGGGGAGGGCCTGCCCGCCGGGCCGGGCGCCAGGGAGAGATGGATCGAGACGCTGCGCGGCCTGAGCGACCGGCCGGGCCTGCACGGGCTGATCGAGGGCCGGCTGACGCGGATCCTGTTCGACGCGGGCGAGTCGGGCGACGCGGCCGGCCGCATGTCGCGGGCGATGTCGCCCGGCCACCCGCCGGCGCGGGCGGCCGCGTGGGTCGAGGGGTTCCTGGCGGGCGGCGGGTTGTTGCTCGTGCACGATGCCCGGCTGCTCGCCCTGGTCGACGGCTGGCTGACCGGGCTGCCCGCCGACCGGTTCACCGAGGTGCTGCCGTTGCTGCGCCGGACGTTCGGCGGCTTCTCCGCACCGGAGCGCCGGGCCGTCGGCGAGCGCGTACGCGCGGCGGGGCGGACCGGGCGGCGTGCGGAGGGGGACGACGTGGACGAGCGGCGGGCCGCGGCAGCCGTCGGCACGGTGCTCGCGATCCTCGGCCGTGGAGGGGGGCACGCGGATGGGTGACGTCGGTGACGAGCGGCTGCGCAGGTGGCGGCTGGTGCTGGGGGGCGGGGCGGCCGACGGGATCGGCGTGGGGGTGAGTGGCGCCGACGCGCGCGCCGACGGCGCGCTGGCCGCCCTCTACGACCGCGAGGGCGGGCTCGGCGCGTCGGCGCCCAGGGTGGCGCGGTGGCTGGGCGACATCAGGGACTGCTTCCCGGCCACGGTCGTGCAGGTGATGCAGCGCGACGCGATCGACCGGCTCGACCTCACCAGGCTGCTGCTCGAACCCGAGATGCTGGAGGCCGTGCAGCCCGACGTGCACCTGGTCGGCACGCTGCTGTCGCTCAACCGGGTGCTGCCGGACCGGGCGCGCGAGTCGGCGAGGACGGTGGTGCGTTTGGTGGTCGAGGAGCTTGAGCGCAGGCTCGCCCACCCGACGCGGGCCGCCGTCGCCGGCGCGCTCGACCGGTCGGCCAGGACGCGAAGGCCGAAACGGGCGGCCGACATCGACTGGGACCGCACGATCAGGGCCAACCTGCGCCACTACGTGCCCGACCGGGCGACCGTGGTGCCGTCGCGGCTGGTCGGTTACGCCCGCAGGGAGCGGGCGGTGCGGCGCGAGGTGGTGCTGTGCGTCGACCAGAGCGGCTCGATGGCCGCCTCGGTGGTGTATGCGGGGGTGTTCGGGGCGGTGCTGGCCTCGATGAGGTCGTTGAGCACGTCGCTGGTGGCGTTCGACACGGCCGTGGCGGACCTGACCGACCGGCTGCACGATCCGGTGGAGGTGCTGTTCGGCATCCAGCTCGGCGGCGGCACGGACATCAACCGGGCCGTCGCCTACGCCGAAGGTCTGATCAGCCGGCCGGCCGGTGCCGTCCTCATCCTGATCAGCGACCTGTTCGAGGGCGGGGTGCGCGAGGAGTTGCTGCGCCGAGTGGCGGCGCTGACCCGGGCCGGCGTCCAGGTGATCGTGCTGCTGGCGCTGTCGGACGAGGGGGCGCCGTCGTACGACCACGACAACGCCGCGGCGCTGGCCGCGCTCGGCGTGCCCGCCTTCGCGTGCACGCCGGACGCGTTCCCCGACCTGATGGCCGCCGCGATCGAGCGGCGCGACATCGCCCGCTGGGCCGAGCGCCACGCCACGTGAGCCACGTCAGTGGGGGAGGGGCCGGGCGCGGCGCGGCAGCAGGAACGACAGGACGAAGGTGAGGGCCAGCAGGCCGATCTCGACCCAGACCGTCGCCTGCATGGCGGCGCCGAAGCTCCACCGGCGGGCGAGCAGGTCGAAGAAGAGCGTGCCCAGCACGGCGGTGCCGAGGGCGGCGCCGAGTTGCTGCATCGCGGTCAGTGTGCCGGACGCGGAGCCTGACTCGTGCGGGTCCACTCCGGCCAGCACGATGTCGAAGAACGGCGCCATGGTCAGGCCCATCCCGATGCCGACGAGGGCCAGGCCTGGGGCGAGCTGCCACGGGCCGACCTGGAGGCCGGTGAGGTGGATGGTCAGGCCGAGCACTGCGGCGCCGGTGGCCATGACGCCGGTGCCGATCTGGAGCAGGCCGCGTCCGAGCCGTTCCTGCAGCCCCGACATGGCCAGCCCGAAGCCGATGACGCCGCCGACGGCCTGGGGCAGGCCGGTGAGGCCGGCCTTGAGGGGGCCGTAGCCGAGGCCGACCTGGGTGTAGAGGGTGAAGACGAGGCTCAGCCCCATCAGCCCGGAGAAGAACGCGAGCCCGGCGACCAGCCCGCCGGTGAACGCCCGCTTGCGGAACAGGCTGGGCGTCACCAGCGGGTCGCCGCCGGAGCGCGCCCGGCGTGACTCGTGCGCGCCGAACAGGGCGAACACCGCGAGCGAGGCGGCCATCGAGGCGAACGTCCAGGCCGGCCAGCCGAGCTCCTGCCCCTGGATGAGCGGGTAGAGGAGCAGGACGCCCGCGACGGAGACGAGCAGCACGCCGACCAGGTCGAGCCGTGTGGCGTCCGGCAGCCGCAGCTCCGGCAGCAGCCGCATCGCGGCCACGGCGGCGGCCAGCCCGACCGGCAGATTGATCAGGAAGATCATGCGCCAGCCGGTGCCGAACAGGTCGGCGTCCACCAGCCAGCCGGCCAGGATCGGCCCGCCGACCGACGACGTCGCGATGACTGGCCCGAACAGGCCGAACGCCTTGCCGATCTCCTCCGGCGGGAACATCTCCTTGATCAGCCCGAGCCCTTGCGGGATCATCACGGCCCCGAACAGCCCCTGCAGCACCCGCCCGCCGACGAGCATCTCGGGGCTGACGGCCAGCCCGCACAGCAGGGACGTGGCGGTGAAGCCGAACGCTCCGACGACGAACATGCGTTTGCGGCCGTACAGGTCGCCGAGCCGGCCTCCGGTGATGAGGCCGACGGCCATGGCCAGCGTGTAGCCGGCGCCCAGCCACTGCACCAGGCTGGCCGAACCGCCTAAGTCGGCTCGGATGGTGGGCGCGGCGATGGTGGTGACGAGCGCGTCGAGCAGGTCCATGACCTCGGCGGCGAGGATCACGGCCAGTGCGGCCCAGCGCCGGCGGTACGGCTGCCGGGTGGTCGCCGGGACGGTGACGGTGGTCATGCGGTCACTCCTTCTGAACGTCGTTCGATAGACGAACACTGTTCGTAGACGTACGAAGTTCTATTGACGAACAGTGTTCGTGTCAAGTACATTGTTCGCATGGCAAGCGACGCGGACGTACCGGCACCGCCCTGGCGCACGCCCCGGCGCAGGGTGCAGCGCAGGCCCCAGCTCAGCCAGGAGCTGATCGTCGAGACCGGCCTCGCCATCCTCGACGCCGAAGGGCTCGACGGGCTGAGCATGCGGCGGGTGGCCCAGGTGCTCGGCACCGGCCCCGCCTCCCTGTACGCGCACGTGTCGGGCAAGGAGGAGCTGCTGGAGCTCATCTACGACCAGGTGCTCGGCGAGGTCCGGCTGCCCGCGCCCGACCCGGCCCGCTGGCAGGAGCACCTGCGCGCCTACGCCGAGGAGATGCACCGGGTCCTCGGCCGCCACGCCGATGTCGCGCGGGCGGCCCTGGCCGGCATCCCCACCGGGCCCAACGCCGTCCGGCTCGCCGAGTACGCGCTCGGCCTGCTCATCGAGGCGGGCATGCCGCCCCGGGAGGCCTCACTGGCCTTCGACCGCCTCGTCCTCTACGTCGTCGGCGACGCCTTCGAGGGCTCCCTGCACTACGCCAGGATGCGGGCGGCCGGCGTGTCCGGCACGGAGGCGTACTTCCGCCGCTACGTGGGCCAGGTCGCCGCCTACTTCCGCTCGCTGCCCCCCGATCGCTTCCCGTACATCAGCGGCAACGTCGACGCGCTGATCGCCGACGGCGGCGAGGCGCGCTTCCGGTACGGCCTCGACCTGATCATCGCCGGGCTGACGGCCCGCATGCCGCAGACCGCGGCCGACCACCGGAGCCGGTCCCGCGACCGCTAGGCCGAATTGCCTAGGGCGTCCGCCCGATTCGCCTAGGGCGTCCGCCCGATGCGCGGCGACCGGGCGCCGCCCTAGCGTCGCCCGTATGACATCCACTGTTGAAGCCGTCGCAGCCGACCGGGCCCCGGCGCCGGGCGTGGGCTCCCCCGGATACCGGGCGATCAGCGTCGGGCTGGTCGCGCTGGTCATGCTGGTGGCGTTCGAGGCCATGGCGGTGGCCACGGCGATGCCGGTGGTCGCCCGTGACCTCGACGGCATGCACCTGTACTACCTGGCCTTCAGCGCCACCCTCGCGGCCAGCGTCATCGCCACGGTGCTCGGCGGCCGCTGGGGCGACGTGAAGGGCCCCGTGGCGCCGCTCGCCACCGGCGTGGCGACCTTCGTGGCCGGGCTGCTGCTCGCGGGGTTCGCCCAGAGCATGGAGGTGTTCGTCGCCGGCCGGTTCGTCCAGGGGCTCGGCGCCGGGCTGGTCCAGGTCTCGCTGTACGTGCTGGTCGCCCGGGTCTACCCGGCGGCGGCGCACCCCAAGGTGTTCGCCCTGTTCTCGGCCGCGTGGGTGGTGCCGTCCATGGTGGGACCCGCCATCACCGGCTTCGTCGTGCAGAACGCCGACTGGCGGTGGGTCTTCCTCGGCGTCTCCCTCATCGTCGTCCCGGCCGCGCTGCTGCTGTGGCGCGGCATCGCCGGGCAGGCGCTGCGCGGCGGCATCGCCGAACCCGCCCCCGGCCTCGGCCGCAAGCTCGTCTGGGCGGGGCTGACGGCCGTGGCCGCCGCGCTCATCCAGTACGGCAGCGCGCTCGAACTCGCCGGCCTGCCGCTGTTCGCCGCCGGCGTCGCGCTGCTCGCCGTGGCCCTGCCGAAGCTGCTGCCCGCCGGGTCGCTGCGGGCCGCCCCCGGCCTGCCGAGCGCCCCCGTGCTGCGCGGCCTGGCGTACGGCTCGCTCATGGCCGCCGAGGTGCTCGTCCCGCTCATGCTGATGAAGGAACGCGGCCTGTCCTCGGTCGGCGCCGGCATCGTGCTGACCGTCGGCGCGCTCGGCTGGTCCGCCGGATCGTGGATCAAGGGGCGCGGCACGATCAGCCACGTCATGGCCGTCCGGGGCGGCGCCATCATGATCGCGGCCGGCATCGCCCTGGTCTCGCTCGTCCTGGTCGACGCGGTGCCGCTCGTCGTGGCCCACCTCGCCATGGCCGTCGCCGGGCTCGGCATCGGCGCCCTGCACCCGACGGTGTCGGTGCTGGTGCTGGAGATGTCCAAGGCCGGCGAGGAGGGCGAGAACACCGCCGCCGTGGGGGTCGGCGAGTCCGTCTTCACCGTCGTCGCCGTGGCCTTGTCGGGGGCCGTCTTCACCGCCGCCGGCGGCTCGTACCTGGCCGGTCTGGCGTGCACGTTCGTGCTCGCGGTGCTGGCGGTCGTGGTGGCTCCCCGTTTTGCGCGGTCGGCGAAGGCGGGCACTATGGAGGGAACCGCGTCATAAAAGGGGGATGGATGCCGCGCGTCCGTGAGCTGGAGGTC
Organism: Nonomuraea sp. NPDC047897; assembly: GCF_043204415.1. NCBI lineage: Bacteria > Bacillati > Actinomycetota > Actinomycetes > Streptosporangiales > Streptosporangiaceae > Nonomuraea > Nonomuraea sp. NPDC047897. The sequence continues at coordinate 326,211 of NZ_JBIDCC010000002.1, forward strand.
TTCCGGGTGGTCCTGCCATTCGGCAGGCGCTCGGAGAGCCTGCTCGTCAAGCTCACCGACTACGCCGGCATGACGGGGTGGGGCGAGGCCCTCGCTCCCCAGCCCAAGACCTGGTCCCGGCTGGAGGAGTCGCTCGGCGCCCTGCTCGTCGGCGTCGACTGGGAGCACCCCGACGCCGTCCCCGGCACCGACTCGGCCGTCGACATGGCCTGCTGGGACCTGTGGACGAGGATGCGCGGCGTCCCCCTCGCCCACGCCGTCGGCGGCACCCGCACCTCGCTGATGGCCACCGTCCGGCTGGAGCCCGACAAGTCGGTCGAGCATCTGGTCACCCGGGTCAACCAGCAGGTGTGCGCCGGCTACGGTCACGTCACCCTAGACATCCGCCCCGGCTGGGACGTCGAGCCGGTGCGCGCCGTCCGCGCGGCGTACCCCGCGCTCACCCTCGCCGTCGACGGCGGCGGCTCCTACACCGACGGCGGACAGCTCGTGGCCCTCGACTCCTACGGCATCGAGGTCATCGAACGGCCCTTCCCCGTCTCCGACGTCCACGCCCACGCCACCCTGCAGGACCAGGTCGCCGCCGCCGTCGCGGTCGAGGCCCGCTCCACGGCCGAGCTGGACGACTACCTGACGCTGCGGGCGGCCCGCGTGCTGCTGCTGCGCCCCACCGCGTTCCCGTCGCTCACCGAGGCGCGCCGCGCCCACGACCGCGCCGCGGCGGCCGGCTGGGACATCCAGTGCGCGGGCGGCCAGGGCGCCGGCCTGGCCCGGGCGGCCACGGTCGCGGTGGCCAGCCTGCCGGGCTGCACGCTGGCGTGCGACGTCACCCAGCCGCCCCGCCAGAACCAGATCGTCACCCCCATCGTCGGCGCCAACGCCGGCGTCATCGCGGTCCCCCTGACCCAGCCGGGCCTCGGCCACACGATCGACGAGGACCGCGTGCGCCGCATGTCGAAGGACCACTTCCAGGCGTGACACCGGTGTGATGTCGAGGGCCTTGGCGCCACAGCGTGATCTCGTGACGTTCGAGCCGACGCCGCATGCCCTCACCCGCGAGCCGCTCGATGCGCTCTCGGCCGAAGGTGATCGGGACGTCCTGATTGAACCCCCGGGCGCTGACCCGCGGCCGCTCTGTGTGTGGTCCCGGGCCTGGAAGCGGGGAAAGCTCGCCGGTACTCGGTGGGTGTGACTCCCACATGCAGGGCGAAGTGGTGGCGGAGATTGTTGGCGGTGCCCAACCCGCTGCGCTCGCTGATGTGGTCGACGGGCAGGTCGGTGGTCTCCAGGAGGACCTGCGCGCGGGCGAGACGCTGATGGAGCAGCCACTTCATCGGGCTCATGCCGGTCGAAGCCTGGAGATGCCGGTGAAAACTGCGCGCGCTCATTCCGGCGCGCGCGGCCAGGTCGGCGACGGTGAGCGGACGGTCGAGATTCTCCAGGGCCCAGTGCAGCACGGGCGCGATGCCGTCGTCGCTCACGGCGACGACGCGTTCCACGAACTGGGCCTGGCCGCCCGGCCGATGGGCGGGAACCACGAGGCGGCGGGCCAGCTGGTTGGCCACCTGCGCGCCGAGGTCCCGACGGACGATGTGCAGGCACAGGTCGAGGCCGCCGCTGAGACCGGCACTGGTGAGCACATCACCGTCGTCGACGTACAGCGCCGAGCCATCGACCTTCACCTTGGGAAACCGCTCTGCCAGGACGTGGGTGTGCTCCCAGTGGGCGGTGGCGAGGCGGCCGTCGAGGAGGCCCGCGGCGGCGAGCCCGAACGCGCCGTTGCACAGCGAGACCATGCGGGCCCCCGCGGCTCCGGCCCGCTGAAGCGCGCTGATCAGCTCCGCCGGAAGGTCGCGGTCGCCCCTCACGTACTCCTCCGGGACGGCCGGGACGATCACGGTGTCGACCTTCTCCAGCTCGTCCAACCCGTACGGCGCGTTCAGCACGAAGCCTGGCCGGGGGGAGGAGACTCCTGGACGCATCCCGCACAACCGCAGGTCGTACCAAGGGTTCGCGAGATCGTCGTGGGCCACGCCGAAGACCGCCGAGGCGATGCCCAGCTCGTACATGTCCCACATGGGGATGGCGTTGTCGATCACGACCAGGGCTACGGAACCAGCACTCACGAGTACACCCTATGGCAGGAATTTGGTGAATGTCGGCGGTCCTGCCAGTGTCGGACGACGACGCGCGAGGGCCATGCTGGTGGACCGTCGTGACCGGCGACGGAGAGGGAAGGGACAGTCGTGGCAAGGAACACCGATGACGATCATGGGGTCCGGCTGGGGGGCGTCCTCCAGCGGAGGAGGCTTGCCGGACAGCACACGAAGGCCCTGGGAACCGCATTGCCTCTGGTCGGCGCATTTCGCAGGAGCTCCGTGTGCCGGCGATTGACTCCAGCAGCCCGCAGGGGAAACAGCGGTGCTGCCGATGACAACCGCTGAAGTGGCTTCGTGCCGGTCGGCGGGCTACTTCTCCCACTCGTAGAGCCCGAGGACGTTGCCGTCAGGGTCGGTCACGTACGCGAAATACCCGTCGGCGAGGGGCAGGTGAACCTTCTCGGTCACGATCCCACCGCCTGCCTTGACCAACTGCTCGACCTTCTCGTCGATGTTTTCGACCTCGATGAGAATGGTTGGCTGCGTGATGCCGATGTCGCGCGTCACCACGCCGCCGTTCACCGAGCCGGGCTTCAGCGGCGTGTGCCTCTCACCCGTCTGGCTCGTGTAGGCCATACGGAAACTGAGTGCGTCGGCGCCGTCCTCGGGATGCCTGGGCTGAATATCCCAGCCAAATACGTCGTTGTACCACTCCGAGGCCCGGTCGATATCGCGCACCGGCACGTCGAACCAGAACACCTTGTTCATCTTCATTCTCCTTCTTCGGTGGTTCGTCCTGCACGACGAACACTAGGAGAGTTTCGATGAGGCCGACAAGTACTGACTTAATTGTAAGCACCTACATCACGGTTAGCAGGGAGGAATCGATGGTGCGGAAATATCCTGCGGCATGCGGACTGGGTATCGCCTTGGCGGCCATTTCCGGTAAATGGAAGGCGACGATCCTCTGGGAGCTGCACGGTCGGCCGGTGCGCTTCGGCGAATTGAGAAGGCGCATCCCCGGCATCAGCGAGAAGGTTCTGTTCGAACAACTCCGGGCGATGGAGGCGGACGGCCTCATACGGCGCGATGTCTATGACGAAGTACCGTCCAGGGTGGAATACACCGTGACTCCGGCCGGCGCCTCGCTCAACGCCACCGTCCACGCCCTGGCCGAATGGGGCCTTGACCATGTGTCCGACATCAGGGCCATGGCCACTGCTGACGGGCGCTGATCGCGCCGTGGTCGCCGGCGCCGACGCGGGCGTCATCGCGGTGCCCCCGACCCGGCCGGAACTCGGCCACACAAGCGACGAGGACGGGGTGCGCCGCATGTCGAAGGACCACTTCCAGGCGTGACACCGGGGTGATCTTGAGGGCCTAGCTTGATCGGCATGGCCGAGATCACGGAGCTGACCAGGTGGCGCCTGCTGTGGCTCATGCTGCGTACCCGCCCGCGCACTCTCTTCCCGGAGTCGCTCGCCTTCGCCGTCGGTGTTGGGCTCGTAACGGCCGCCGGCGCAGCCCTGGTCCACCTGGCGTCGACGTTCGGGGACCGGATCATCGCCGGGCTGACGGCGGCGATCTGCGGAGTCTGCCTGTTCGCGTGCGCGGTGGTCTGGTGGCCGAGGTTCGGCTGGCGCAACCGCCGCCTGTCCCTGGTGGACCATCCCCGGCTCCGCGCGGTGGTGCGGGAGGCGGTGGAACTGGCCGGCTGGGACAGGGCCCCCACAGTCCGGGTGCGCGCGTGGGCTGTGGTGCTGGCCTGGCGTGGCCGGTGGGGCCGCGGCGAACTGATGCTCGGGCTCCCGCAGCTCGTCGGGCTGCGTCCCGACGAGCTGCGCGCGGTCATCGTGCGGGAGCTGCTTCACTGCAGCACCTTGCGGGAGCACGAACGCCACGTCCTCCTCCTCAACGACATCGACGTCGGGCGGGCGATGTCGGGGCGGCCGAACAAGCATCGGGCCCGGCTGCGCGAGCACGCCCTCCGGCTGCGCCGAGATCTGTGGACGGCCACAGCCGACCGGGTGGGCCGCGACGTCCTCGCCCGGGCCACCCGGCGCGAGACGATGGTCGATCACGCCTTCGGCCGGTATCTGACCTCGTACGTCCTGCCCGTCCGCGACTCCGGACACGTCGCCGACCTCTACCGACACTTCCGCTGGAAGATCGCCGATGACGGGCTGCTCGACAGGATGAGGCCCGCCGTCGACCGCTTCGTCGCCGAGCGGCTGGACCGTCACGACACCGCCCTGCTGGAGGAGTTCGGCTGGAAGGCAGGCGAGCCCGTGGACCCCGTCACCGGGGCCGCCTTCCAGTGGATCCCCGACGCGTTGGAGCGCAGCCTCGCCCGCGTCGTGCAGAAGGAGCACGTCAAGGGCTTCCCGCTGCGTTCGAAACCGCTGTGGCTGGGGGAGTTCGACCCCCACCTATGGAGGGAGATCGCAGCGGGCCGGTGGGAGTCGCTCTTCACCGCCATGGCCGCCCTGCTCGGGCGGACGGCGTGCGCGCTGGACGCCGTCCGGCTGGCGCGGGACGGGCGGGCTGCCGAGCTGGACTGGTGGCACACCGCTCTCCTGTGCGCCCACCCCACCCCGGGGGTGTGCGTGCTCGTCACCCTGCTCGATGTGGAACTGCGGGCGCGCGGGTACGTCCACACCCACCCGGTGCGGCACCGCCTGCTGACCGGCCCCCTGGGCGACACCGTCGACGTGGTGGAGCTGGCCGGGCGGATCGAGCGTGGCCAGCCGTACCCGTTCGACCTGGGAGGCGCGATGACGGGCAGCGACCCCGACGCGGACGCGCGGCGGCTGGCGGCGGAGCATCTGCGGGGCGGTGACGCGACCGGCTGGTTCGAGCGCCTGTACGCCGGGTCGGCGACCGGCGACACTGTCGTCCCGTGGGACGCCCACGCGCCGCACCCACTGCTCGTCGAGGGGGCGCTGGAGCGAGCCGAAGAGGGCGGCCGAGCCCTGGTGGTGGGAGCGGGGCTGGGGGACGACGCCGAGTACGTCGCCCGGCTCGGCTACGACACCGTCGCCTTCGACGTCAGCCCGTCGGCGGTGCGGCTGGCGAAGCGGCGCTTCCCCGGTACGACGGTCGACTACCGGGTGGCGGACCTGTTCGACCCTCCGGCCGAGTGGGGCGCGGCGTTCGACCTCGTCGTGGAGGTCATGACGGTGCAGTCGCTGCCCGAGCATCTGCACGGCCCGGCGATCGAGCGGGTCGCCGGGTTCGTCCGGCCCGGGGGCACGCTCATCGTGATCGCGTCCGCGCGGGACGAGGGCGGGCCCGTGTTCGCCCCGCCGTGGCCGCTGACGCCCGCCGAGATCGGCGCGTTCGCCGAGCACGGGCTGGTCGCCCGGCGCGTCGAGGAGCTGCGCGAGCCCGAACGGCGCCGGTGGCGGGCGACGTTCGGCAGGCCGTCAGCCTGACGGCGACAGGGCGGCGTCGAGGAGGAGGGATCCGGCGCCCAGCAGGGCGGCGTCGCGGCCGGCGCGAGCCGGGGCGATCTCCAGGTCGCGGGTGGCCAGGGGCAGGCACCGCTCGTACACCGCGGCCCGGATCGAGGTGATGAGCGGCTCGGCCGCCGACAGGCTGCCGCCGACCGCCACCACGTCCGGGTTGAAGAAGTTGACCAGCACCGTGAGCACCTCGCCGATGCGCCGCCCGGCGGTGCGCACCATGCTGGTGGCCTCGGGGACGGCGTCGTTGACCAGGCCGACGATGTCGGAGGTGCGGGAGACGCCGACGCCCGCCTCGGCCAGGGCGGTGGCCAGCGCGGCGCCGCTGGCGTAGGCCTCAAGGCAGTCGTGGTGGCCGCAGGCGCAGATGACGGACGAGTCGGACAGGACGCGCACGTGGCTGATGTCGCCCGCCGCGCCCCGCCCCCGGTGCAGGCGACCGTTGACGATCACGCCGCAGCCGATGCCGGTGCCGACCTTGAGCACCATGAGGTTCTCCTGGCCGGGCCACGAGCGGGCCTCGCCGGCGGCCATGAGGTTGGCGTCGTTCTCCACGAGGATCGGCAGGTCGTAGCGCGCGCGCAGGTGCTCGGCCACGGGGAACTCGTTCCAGCCCGGCATGCGCGACGGCGTGACGACCCGCTGCGTCGCCGGGTCCACCGGCCCGGGGATGCCGGTGCCGACGCCGCGCAGCGGCACGGTTGGCGGCACGTGCTCCTCCAGCAGCTGGTCGTAGGCCGCCGCCATCAGGTCGAGCGTGACCTCCGGACCGTCGGTGATCTCGCACGGCCGCTCCTGCACCACCAGCGGGGCGCCGCTGAGGTCGAGCAGCCCGAGGCGCATGTGGTGGGCGCCGAGGTCGGCGACGGCCAGCACCCCGGCCGCCGGCGCCAGTGACAGCCGCCGGGGCCGGCGGCCGCCCCGGGAGGGGCCGGAGCCCTCCTCGGCCAGCAGTCCCGCCTCGATCAGCTCCTCCACCCGCAGGGACACGCTGGAGGCGGCCAGCCCCGACAGGCGGGCCAGGTCGGCGCGTGACCTCGCCCTGCCGGTGGCGACGAGCCGTAACAGGTCCCCCTGAGCACCCTGCACGGGCAGTCGCTGCTTCATGTCAGATGAATACCATCAATCTACTTCGGCCAACAACGTATTGACTTCCTGCGAAATCTACCATTACGGTCCGCTTTGTCTTCGACATCGAAGGAAGTGGTGTGCATGAAGAAGATGATCGCGGTCGTAGCCGTCGCCCTCTTAGGGCTGGCCGCCTGCGGGGAGGCCGACAACGCCGCCGTCCCCGGCCCGTCGAAGACCGGTGGGGACGTGCTCGGCAAGGCCCCCGTCGCCTCCGCCTCCGACATCCTGCCCGGCTCCACCATGGAGAAGATCAAGAGCCGGGGCGAGCTGCTCGTCGGAGGCTCCCTCGACGCGCCCCTGCTCTCGCAGCAGAACCCCGCCACCGGCGAGGTCGAGGGCTTCGACGCGACGATGGGCAAGGCGCTGGCCAAGTACATCATCGGCGAGCCCAAGGTGAAGATCGTCAACTCGGCGTCGGAGACCCGCGAGGCCCTGCTGGCCAACGGCACCGTGGACGTCGTCTTCCAGACGTACACGATCACCGAGGAGCGGGCCAGGCAGGTCGCGTTCGCCGGCCCGTACTACACCTCGGGCTTGACGATCGCCGTCAAGCAGGGCACCTCCGGCATCGCCAAGCCGGAGGACCTGAACGGCAAGAAGGTCATCGCGGGAGCCAACACCCCGGCCATCCCGGCGATCAAGAAGCTGGCACCCCAGGCTGAGATCGTGACCTTCGGCAGCGACCCCGAGTGCCTCCAGGCGCTCAAGCAGGACCGCGGCGTCGCCTACGTCCAGGACGAGACCCTGCTGATCGCCGCGGCCAAGAAGGACCCGGCGATCCAGATCGTCACCAAGCCGTTCACCGTGGACCCGTACGGCATCGGGCTCAAGCACGGGGACGACCAGATGAAGAAGTTCGTCAACGACTGGCTCGGCAAGATCCAGGCGGACGGCACCTGGCAGCAGATCTGGAAGGACTCCATCGGCACGGTGGTCAAGGGCGACGCCCCCCAGCCGCCGAAGATCGGCTCCGTGCCGGGGTCCTGATGTCCGTCCTCCTCGATCACCTGCCCGAGCTGTGGCAGGGCCTGGTCGTGACACTCCAGCTCACCGCCGCGTCGTTCCTCGGCGCGGCGGTGCTGGGCGTCATCGTCACGGCCCTGCGGGTCAGCCCCGTACGGGTGCTGCGCGCCATCGGCACCGCCTACGTCGAGACGTTCCAGAACCTGCCGCTGCTGGTGCTGCTCGTGCTGGCCTTCTTCGGCCTGCCCGAGATCGGCGTCAAGGCCGAGCCGCTGACCACGGCCATCGTGGTCATCTCCGTGTACGAGGCGGCCTACGTCGGGGAGGCGCTGCGCTCGGGCGTCAACTCGGTGTCCAAGGGGCAGGGCGAGGCGGCCCGGGCCATCGGCCTGACGTTCACCCAGTCGCTGCGGCACGTCATCCTGCCGCAGGCGCTGCGCACGGTGGTGCAGCCCCTCGGCAACATCGCCATCGCGCTCATCATGAACACCGCGCTCGCGGGGGCCGTCAGCATCGTCGAGCTGACCACCGCGGCCAAGAACGTCAACCTCGTCGAGGCCCAGCCCATCCCCATCTTCGTCGGCGCCGGCATCGCGTACGCGCTGCTCGCCGCCGTCGTGGGCCTCGTGACCGGACGGCTGGAAAGGCGACTGGTGATCCTGCGATGAGCACCGCCCTGTTCGACGAGCCCGGACCCAGGGCGCGCCGCCGCATCCGCGCCGCCACCGTGCTCGGCACGCTCGCAGTCGTCGCCGTCGCCGCCCTCGCCGTCCGGCAGTTCGCCGCGGCCGGCCAGCTCGACGCCGACCGGTGGCAGCCCTACGCCACCTGGCCCATGTGGCGCTACCTGCTGACCGGCCTCGGCTCCACCGCCCTGGCCGCCGTCGTGTCGGCCGCGCTGTCCATGGCGTTCGGGCTGGTCCTCGCGCTCGGCCGGCTGTCGCCGCGCCGCTGGGTGCGCGGGCCCGCCGCCTGCTACGTCGAGGTGGTCCGGGTCATCCCGGCCCTCCTGCTGGTGTACGTGGTGCTGTTCGCGCTGCCGCGCTACGGGCTGGACCTGCCGCTGTTCTGGAAGCTCGCCGTGCCGCTCACCCTGTCCAACGCGGCCGCCTTCGCCGAGATCTTCCGCGCCGGCATCCTGTCCATCGAACGCGGCCAGACCGAGGCCGGCCTGGCCATCGGCCTGACCCGCTGGCGCGCCATGCGCCTCATCGTGCTGCCCCAGGCCGCCCGCCGGGTGCTGCCCTCCATCGTCAGCCAGTCGGTCGGCCTGCTCAAGGACACCTCCCTCGGCTACGTCGTCAGCTACGGCGAGCTGCTCTTCAGCTCCAAGGTGCTGGCCAACTACAACGGCCTGCTCATCCAGACCTACATCGTCGTCGCGGCCGTCTACCTGGTCGTCAACATGTCGCTGTCCAAACTGGCCCGCACGCTGGAGGCCCGCCAGCGCGCCGGCCGGTCCCCTTCCGGAAGGAGCTCCGCCCGTGCCTGAGCACGCCGTACTCGCCGAGGTCGTGCGCTCGGGGTTCACCGAGAGCGTCCACTACGGCGGCGCCGTCGGGCTGGACCCGTCGGGCCGCGCCGAGGTGGCGCTCGGCCCGGTGGCGGCGCCCGTGCTGCCCCGCTCGTCGGGCAAGCCGCTGCAGGCGCTCGCCTGCCTCGTCGCCGGCGCCGCCCTGGACGGCCCCCGCCTGGCGATCGCCGCCGGCAGCCACACCGGCGAGGACCTCCACGTCCGGCTGGTGGCCGAACTGCTGGCCGACTACGGGCTCGGCTTCGACGCGCTGGGCTGCCCGCCGTCCTGGCCGGAGGACCAGCCGACCGCGCACGCGCTGATCCGGCGGGGCCACGGCCCCTCACGGGAGCGGATGAACTGCTCCGGCAAGCACGCGGCCATGCTGGCGGCCTGCGTCGCGGGCGGCTGGGACGTGCCGTCCTACCTGTCGCCCGAGCATCCGCTGCAGCAGCGGGTGCGGGACGTCACCGAGGAACTCGCCGGGGAGAAGACCGCGCACGTGGCCGTCGACGGCTGCGGCACGCCCCTGTTCGGGCTGTCGCTCACCGGCCTGGCGCGGGCCGTGCAGGCGCTCGTGCTCGCCCCCGCCGGCAGCGGGCCACGCCAGGTCGCCGACGCCATGCGCGCGCACCCCGAGTACGTCGGAGGCACCGGCCACCAGAACACCGACGTCATGCGGGCCCTGCCCGGCGCCGTCGTCAAGGGCGGCGCCGAGGGCGTGCTCGTCCTCGCGCTGGAGTCGGGGCACGCGGCCGCCGTCAAGGTGATCGACGGCAGCCCCCGCGCCACCACCGTCATCGCGCTGGCCGTGCTGCGCCGGATGGGCTGCGACGTGTCCGGCGCCGAGTCGTTCGAGACCGTCGAGGTGCTCGGCGGCGGCGTCCCGGTCGGCCGGATCGTCACGCCGCTCCGCAGCCCTCACTGAGCCCCTGGGTGGCGCCCTTCGGCTTCGGCGACCTCGGGCCGGAGGGAGTCGCCCTCGGCGTCGCCGTGGCGCTCGCGGTCGTCGTGGCGCTCGCGGTCGCCGTGGTGCTCGCGCTCGCGGTCGCGGTCGCCGTGGCGGTCGCGTCGCCCGGGATGGGAGAGGGAGCGGCCGTGGCCGCCCGCGCCGGCGGCGATTCGGAGTCGCGGATCGCCTCCTTGGTGATCTGGCGGATCCGCTCCCAGTCGGGATAGCCGGTGTTGATCAGCGGCGGCACGAACTGCACGCTCGTCACCTCGGCGTTCTTCACCTTCAGCGCCAGCGGCACCAGGTGCTCCAGCATGTCCCGCGGGATGTCGGTCCTGATCAGCTCCTTGGTGGCCAGCGCCACCCGGTGGAACCGGCTCAGCACCGTCGCGGGGTCCGCCTGCTCCAGCAGCGCGCCCATCACGCAGCGCTGGCGGCGCATCCGGGTGAAGTCATCGCTGAACGTGCGCGAACGGGCGTACCACATCGCGTCGGCGCCCTTCAGCTTGCGCGTGCCCGCCTTGACCAGGCCCTCGTTGTAGCGGCCGAACACCACGTCCTGCTCCACGTGCAGCCGCACCCCGCCGATCGCGTCGATCAGCCGGGCGAAACCCCACATGTTCACCAGGGCATACCAGTCGATCTTGAGGCCGAGCGTGTAGCCGATCGTGTCCATCAGCACCTTCGGCCCCTGGTGCGGCCGGCCGCCGAAGATCTCCGGATGCGCGTCGGCGTACTCCCAGACGCTGTTGAGCAGGTCGCTGCGCCCGCCGCCCGGGTCGCGCGGCAGCCGGAACCCGTCAGGGAAGGCCTGGGCCATCGGCGTGCCCGGCCGGAAGCGCACGTCCTCCAGGTTGCGCGGCAGGCTGAACAGCACCGTGGCGCCCGTCCCCACATCGATGCTGGCCACGTTCATGCTGTCGGTGCGCACGCCGGTGCGGTGGTCGTCGGCGTCGCCGCCGAGCAGCAGGATGTTGACCCGCTCGCGGCCCGCCCACGGGTCCTCCGGGACGACGCTCTCCGGCGCGCCCGGGGCCGCGGCCGGCGCGTCGAAGATGTCGTTGATCGTCTGCCGCGAGATCCACGCCGTCTGCGCCGCCCACGCGAACGGCAGCACCACCGCCACCGCGAGCAGCCCGGCGAGGGTGCCCGTCAGGACCTGCCCGGCCTGCGACAGGCCGCCCGGCCGCAGCACCACGAACGAGTGCACCACCAGCGCGAACCAGGCCAGCGCCAGCACGACCGAACCGACGGTGATCGCCGTCAGCGACGAGTCCCGCGTCAGCGCGCCCAGGAGACCGTCGTTCAGTAAAGCCACCGCCAGCAGCGCGACGAGAGCGGCCAGGTAGCCGCCCAGCAGCACGAGACCGGTCCGGCGCCATCCCATGCGCAGATGCGCCGCCCCGGGCGCCAGGGCCGACAACGCCAGCCAGCCGAGAACCGCCCCGGCGCCCACCGGTTTCCTTGCCTGCGTCACGCCATCCCCGTTCCCCGCGAACCACACCGTAGGCCGAATCGAGGCGGCAGCCTACGCAACCCAGCCGAACTCTGTCGTAGAGGTGAGTGAACATCACATGGCGCCCCGCGTAGGCGCGCCCGCGACGTCACATTGAACCGCCCCGGGCGGCCCCGCGCGCGCCCCTTTGCCATCCACGTGCCGTCCGCCGTGCGGTCGCGCATGGTCCTTTATCGTGTCTTGCATGTACGAGACCACCGTCCTGCGCCTGCCCCCCGACTTCGAGGGCGAGGTCGTCGCCACACTCGTCTCCCGCAGGACCGGATCTCGCAGCGCCGGATCCCGCAGCGCCGGATCCCGCAGGGCGGTCCTCTACCTGCACGGCTTCACCGACTACTTCTTCCAGGACCACCTCGCCGACCACTACGTCGAGCGCGGCATCGACTTCTACGCCCTCGACCTGCGCAAGTACGGCCGGTCGCTGCTGCCCCACCAGACCAGGGGCCTCATCCGCAGCGTCACCGACTACTTCCCCGAGATCGACGAGGCCGTCCGCCTCATCCGCGCCGACCACGACGAGCTGACCGTCAACGCCCACTCCACCGGAGGCCTGATCGCCCCGCTGTGGGCCGACCGGGTCCGCGGCCGCGGCCTCGTCCAGGGCCTGGTGCTCAACAGCCCGTTCTTCGACCTCAACGTGCCCACCCCGCTCCGGCTCGCCGCCGACCTGCTGAAGACGCCGCTGTCCTACACCCGCCGGCCCCTGCCGCTCGGCGTCAGCACCGTCTACGGACAGACCCTGCACCGCACCCACCACGGCGAATGGGACTACGACCTCGAACTCAAGCCGCTCGGCGGGTTCTCCGTGCACGCCATGTGGCTGGCCGCCATCCGCCGGGCGCAGCGGCGGCTGCACGCCGGCCTCGCCGTGGACGTGCCCGTGCTCGTCCTCTCCTCCGCCAAGGGCCTGCGGGTACGCGACTTCGTCCCCGAGGCCGCCTCGGCCGACATCGTGCTCGACCCCCGGCAGATCGCCCGCTGGGCCACCGCGCTCGGCCCGCACGTCACCTGCGTCAAGGTGCCGGACGGCATCCACGACCTGGTGCTGTCGGCCGAACCGGTCCGCAAGCAGGTGTTCGCCGAGATCGACCGCTGGATGGCCGCCTACGTCGACCGCCACCAGGCGTCACCGGAGGAACCAGCGGAACCAGCGGAACCAGCGGAGCAGGTGTCACCAGGGGAAGGAGAACAACCCGTAGTACGCCGCCGCGACCAGCAGTAAACCGGTGCCGCCGAGCCCACCCGCGATCGCCACGTGCTGCCACCGGCTCGGCCGCAGGCCCTCCCGCAGCGCCGCCACGACCGCCGCCACCGCCGTGACCTCCTGGACGAGCATCAGCACCGCCAGCACCCGCACCACCAGCCAGCCGGCCAGCACCGCGGGCCACGCCCCCGCCTGGTTCACCGAGAACAGCACCAGCAGCGTGATGAACGCCACCACCGACAGCAGCAGCCCCAGCCCCGTCCACGCCATCCGGCCCAGCCGTCGCCTGATCGGCGGCCACAGCCGCATGTCGGCCGCCGCCGTGTGCCGGCCGCCGCGCAGCCGTACCAGCACGGCCGCGACCGGGCCCGCGACGTAACCCACGGCCGCCAGGCAGATCGTCAGCCCCAGCATCGTGCCGCCCGCGTACCACGGGGCCGCCGGCACGTCGCTGGCCTCGAACCGCTGGACCGGCGTGGCGCCCGCCAGGTGCACGCTCGGCGTCCCCGTGCCCGGCAACCCCTTGATCCAGTTGGTGAGCGTCTCCAGATAGCCGGCCGTGAACGGGCCCCCGTTCACCCGCATGGCGTGGTCGCCGTCCCCAAGGAAACGGATCGTGTACCGGTCGTTGCCGGCCTCGCGCAGCGCCCCGGTCAGCGCCTGCGTCGACTCGACGAACGGGATGGACGGGTCCGTCGTGCCGTACAGGGCCAGGACCGGCTGAGTCACCCGCCGCAGCGCCGGCGTCGCGTCATGGCGCAGGAAGTCGAACCCGACCGCGCCCATGGCGCGGGTCAGCAGGTCGCGCACCCCGATCGGGGCGCGCAGGCGCAGCAACTGCTCGTTCAGCGCCCACGCCACCTGCCTGAGCGGTGAGACGTTCGGCGAGGACACCAGCACCAGGAACTTCACCGCCGTGCTCCTGGCCGCCGCGATCGGCACCACCCAGCCGCCCTCGCTGACGCCCCACACGCCGATCCGCTCAGGGTCCACGTCGGGCCGCGCCGCCAGGTAGGAGACCATCCGCAGGACGTCGTCCGCCAGCAGCCCGAAGTCGCGGTCGCGGAAGTTGTAGCCGACCGTCCGCTTGTCGTAGGCGAGCGTCACCACCCCGGCCCGCGCCAGGAACTCCGCCTGCGGCGTGAACTCCTCGCGCGAGCCGTTGCCCGATCCTGACACGAACACCATCGCCGGCCGCCGGCCCGGCGACAGCGGCGCCCGGACCGTTCCCTCCAGGGTCTGCCCCTCGGCCGCGACCGAGACGTCCTGCAGGCCGATCGGCTCGGTCGCGACCACCGGGCGCAGCTCGGCCGGAGGCTGCCCGGGGATCGACCGGAACACCGCGTCGACGCGCAACGGCGGCGGGTCGAACGCCGGCGGGAGCACGTAGCCGACGGACGCCAGCACCACCAGCACGAGGCCGGCGGCGACGCTCACGGTGCCGCGACCGGTGCGCATTGGCCTCCCCATGTGCGTTGGTTTGCCCGCCGATCACCCAGGCTACTCCCGACGGGTGTTGCGGACGGTACGGCATTTGTCAGTGAGAACTGTTAGCTTCCTGCGACATGCGGATCCTGCACACCTCCGACTGGCACCTCGGCCGCTCGTTCCACCGCGAGAGCATGCTCGAGGCGCAGGCGGCGTTCGTCGACCACCTGGTCGAGACGGTGCGGTCCGAGCGCGTCGACGTGGTCGCGGTCGCGGGCGACCTCTACGACCGGGCGCTGCCGCCGGTCGACGCGGTCGCGCTGTGCAACGACGCGCTGCGCCGGGTGACCGCCGCGGGCGCCCGCATGGTGATCATCAGCGGCAACCACGACTCGGCGCGGCGGCTCGGGTTCGGCGCCGACCTGTTCGACGCGGCCGGGGTCCACCTGCGCACCGACCCGTCACGCGCCTGGGAGCCCGTCGTCATCGACGACGTCGCCTTCTACGGCATCCCCTACCTGGAGCCCGAGCTGCTCCGCTCGGCCTGGGAGCTGCCCGAGCGCAGCCACACCGCCGCGCTCGCCCACGCCATGTCCCTCGTCCGCGCCGACGCGGCCCGCCACCGCGCGTCCGTCGTCCTCGCCCACGCCTTCGTCACCGGCGGGCAGGCCAGCGACAGCGAGCGCGACATCAGCGTCGGCGGCGTGGCCCACGTGCCGCTGTCGGCGTTCGACGGCGTCGGCTACGTCGCGCTCGGCCACCTGCACGGCCGCCAGCGGATGGCCGAGACGGTCCGCTACTCCGGCTCCCCGCTGGCCTACTGCTTCTCCGAGGCGGGCCACGTCAAGGGGTCGTGGCTGGTGACGATCGGCTCGGCCGTCGAGTCGGTCGAGTTCGTGCCGGCACCGGTGCCCCGGCCCGTCGGTGTGCTGCGCGGCGCCATCGACGACCTGCTCACCTCGCCCGCCCACACCCGCTACGAGGACCACTGGCTGCAGGTCGTCCTCACCGACCCGGTCCGCCCCAAGGCCGCCATGGACCGGCTGCGCGCCCGCTTCCCGCACACCCTCGCCCTGTCGTTCGCCCCCGTCGGAGCCGTCCCCGCCGCGCGGCAGGTGCGGCTGAGCGGCCGGCCCGAAGCCGACGTGGCGCTCGACTTCGTCCGCGAGGTGCGCGGCGAGGCCGCCGCGCCCGAGGAGGAGCGACTGCTGAGACAGGCGATCGAGGAAGCCCGCGCCAAGGAGGCGATGGCGTAGATGCGTCCCCACCGGCTCACCCTCACGGCGTTCGGCTCGTTCCCCGGCACCGAGACCGTCGACTTCGACGCGCTGGCCGAGGCCGGCCTGTTCCTGGTGCACGGGCCCACGGGCGCGGGCAAGACGACCGTGCTCGACGCGCTCTGCTTCGCCCTCTACGGCCAGGTCCCCGGCCAGCGCAACAGCGCCCGCGCGCTGCGCTGCGACCACGCCCCGCCCGCCACCGGGCCGTCCGTCACGCTGGAGGCGTCGATCCGCGGCCGCACCCTGCGCATCCGCCGCTCACCGGCCTGGCAGCGGCCCAAGTTGCGCGGCACCGGCTACACCGAGGAGAAGGCCAAGGTCATCCTCGAGGAGCGTTCCGGCGACGGCTGGCAGGCGCTCACCACCAGGTCCGACGAGGCGGGTGACCTCGTCGGCGGGCTGCTCGGCATGAACGCCGACCAGTTCTGCCAGGTCGCCATGCTGCCGCAGGGCGACTTCGCCCGCTTCCTGCGCGCCGACGGCGACGACCGCCGCAGGCTGCTGGAGCGGCTGTTCACCGTCAAGGTGTTCACCCAGACGGAGTCGTGGCTGGCCGAGCACCGCAAGCAGCTGTGGCGCGAGCAGTCGGAGCTGCGGCAGCAGGTCGACTTCGCCGTCCAGCGGGTGGAGGAGGCCGCGGGGGACGACCTCCTGACCGCACTCACCGCCCCCGCCCCCGCCCCCGCCCCCGCCGCCGCCTCCGCCGCCTCCGCCGCTCACGCCGCCCCTGCCGCGCCGGCGCCGGTCACCGGGCCGACGGCCTGCGGCGCAGCCGCGACCACCACGTCCACGGCCGCCGGCACCGCCGAGCCGATCACCCCCGGCGCCGACCCCCTTCGCTGGGCCGGCGCCCTGCTCGACGCGGCCCGCGCGGTCGTCACCCGGACGACGAGCCTGCACGCGGAGGCGGAGGACGCGCTGCGCCAGGCACGCTCCCGCTTCGAGCAGGCGTCCGCGCTCGCCGAGCGCCGACGCCGCCACGCCGAGGCGTTGACGCGGCGCCGCACCCTCGACGAGCGTGCCGACGAACGCGCCGACCTTCAGGCCGTGCTCGACGAGGCCGCCCGCGCCGACCGGGTCATGCCGCTCGTCACGGCCGCTCGCCAGCGCGCCGAGACGGCCGCCAAGGCGCGGGCCCTCGCCGCCGACGCCGTGGCCCGCGCCCGCCCGCTCCTCTTCCCGCCTCCCGCCACGCCACCCCGGTCCACGCGCGGCCCGTCGTCCCCCCACCACGCCTCCCACCCGCCGGAAGCCCCCGGCCACCCGTCCGTGCCGGGCCCGTCCGTGCCGGGCCCGTCTGTGCCGGGCTCGTCTGTGCCGGGCTCGTCTGTGCCGGGCCCGTCTGAGTCGGGCTCTTCAACGTCCGGGCCGTCCGCACCAGGGTCGTCAGCGTCCGAGCCGTCCGACCAGGAGTCCCCGGCGGGGACGGTGCAGCCCGAGCGGCTGGCCGCCCTCGAACGGCAGCGCCAGGCCGAGATCGCCCGCCTGTCCGAGCTGCTCACGGAGGAGGCCCGCCTCCTGGTGGTCCGCAGGGACCTGGGCCGCGTGGAGGGCGAGCTGACCGAGCTGGCCGGCCAGGAGGAGGCGGCCACCGCCCGGCTGGCCGAGCTTCCGGCCCTTGTCGAGCACGCCGAGGCCGAGCTGGCCCGCGCCCGCCTCGACGCGGCCCGGATCCCCGCCGCCGAAGCCGTACGCGCGGCCGCCGCCGAGCTGATCGGCGTGGACCGTGAGCTGACCCGGCTCGAACGGGAGCTCGGCGAACTGGTGGAGCGGGAGACGGAGCTGTCCGCCGCTGCGGCCGAGCTGCCCGCCCAGCTCGCCGAGGCCCAGGAACGCCTGGCCGCCAGCCGGGCGGAGGCTGCGGCGCTCCCGGCGGCGGCAGCCGCGCTCGACAGCGCGGGCGCCGTCCTCGACGCCGCGCGCCGCCGCGACGCGCTGGCCGCCGAGCTGGACACGGCCGCCGCCACCCGCCAGGCCTGCGTGGACCGCGCCCAGGGCCTGCGCGAACGCTGGCTGGACATCCGCCAGGCCCGCATCGACGGCATGGCCGCCGAACTGGCGCGCGACCTGTCCGACGGCCGGCCGTGCGCCGTGTGCGGCTCCCCCGAACACCCCCACCCCGCCTCGCCCGCCCCCAGCGCCCCGTCACCCGACGACGAACGGGCCGCCGAGAGCGCCCACGAAGCAGCCCTGGCCGAACGCGAGGCGGCCGAGCGTGCCCTGGCCACCCTCCAGTCCCGCCACGCCGACGCGGTGGCGGCGACGGACGGGCTGGACGAGAAGGCAGCGGAGGCCGCCGTCGAACGCGCCCGGCAGGAGGTGGCCCGCCTGCGGGCCGTCGCCGCCACCGAACCCACGCTGGCAGCCGAGGTCGAGCGGATCGAAGCCGAACGCGACCTCGTCCGCGACCGCGCCCGCGAGCTGGGGGAGACCTTCGCCGCCCACCGCGTCCACCGCGCCCACCTCCTGAGCGAACGCGCCCG
The DNA here is from genome assembly GCF_043204415.1 of Nonomuraea sp. NPDC047897. NCBI lineage: Bacteria > Bacillati > Actinomycetota > Actinomycetes > Streptosporangiales > Streptosporangiaceae > Nonomuraea > Nonomuraea sp. NPDC047897. The sequence goes on from NZ_JBIDCC010000002.1 coordinate 344,244, forward strand.
CCTCGTCGCCCGGCTGACCGACAGCGACCTCTCCCTCCCGCCGAGCAGCCCTGCCCGTCATGGGCAGCCGGACGTCTCGGCGATCCCGCCGGAGCGGTCTCCGGCCGTGCTGGAGGCGGCCGAACGGCAGCTCGCCGGGCTGCGGACCTCCGCCGCGGCCGAAACCGCACTCGCGGCCGAGACGGCGCGGCTCACCCAGGAGCGGACGGCGCTGGAGGAGCGCACCCGGCGGATCACCGCGCGGCTGGCCGCGTGCCGTACCCGCCAGGAGGAGCTGAGCGGCGACGCCGCGCGGCTGACCACCCGGCTAGACAGAGCCAGGGGCGACGACGCCACGCTGGCCGCCCGCCTGTCGCGGCTGGGCGACGAGGCGGAGCTGCTGCGTGACGTGCTGGAGGCCACCCGGTCGGCCGCCGTGGCCGAGGACGAACTGGCCCGAGCGGAGGAGGCGGCCGGACAGGCGGCGCTGGAGGCCGGGTTCGCGGACGCCGTCGAGGCGGCCGACGCCGCCAGGACCCCGGCCGAACAGGAGAGCAAGTCCGAGCTGTTGCGCGCGTTGGATGCCGAGCACGCCGCCGTGACCGGCATGCTGCGTGACCCCGAGCTGGTGGCCGCCGCGGCCGAGCCGGCGCCCGACCTGGCGGCGTTGCAGGCGCGGCGCGACGAGGCGGAGCGTGACCACACCGCCCTGGCGTCGGCGCGCGACAGGGCGGCGGCCAGGGAGCGGAGGCTGAGCGAGCTGCACGACGAGCTGGCCGCCTGTCTCGACCGCTGGCGTCCCGCCGCCGACCGGCACCGCCTCGTCGAGAGCATCGCCGCCCTGGCCAGCGGCACGTCGAGCGACAACCAGTGGAGCATGAGCCTGTCGTCGTTCGTGCTCGGCGAACGGCTCCGGCAGGTGGTCGACGCCGCCAACGAACGCCTCGACCACATGTCGGCCGGCCGCTACCTGCTCCAGCACGACCTGCGCAAGACGGCGGGCTCGCGAGGGCGGTCGGGCGGCGGGCTGGGGCTGCGGGTCAGCGACGGGTGGACCGGCGTCGACCGCGACCCGGCGACCCTGTCCGGCGGGGAGAGCTTCATCACCTCGCTCGCCCTGGCCCTCGGCCTGGCCGACGTGGTGACGGCCGAGGCGGGCGGCGCCGAGATCGGCACGCTGTTCGTGGACGAGGGCTTCGGCACCCTGGACGAGGACACGCTCGACGGAGTGCTCGACATCCTCGACAGCCTGCGCGACGGCGGGCGCGCGGTCGGCATCGTCAGCCACGTCGCCGAGCTGCGCTCCCGCATTCCGGCCCAGCTCAAGGTCACCAAGACCCGCACCGGCTCGACCCTCGCCACTCTCGGCACCGGCTGAGACGCTGCCACCGCCTCCTGCCGCCAGGTCGGCCGCGACGGGCGGGACCATGGGCGGCCGTGGCCCGCACGCGGAACGCGGCCGAGCGTGCCTTCCTGCACCGCCGGCTTCAGCAGCTCGCCCCTGCGGGGTGACCGCGAGCCCCCTCCGGGACCGCTGCGACCAGGCACGCAGCGGCGGCCCGTGGCGCTGTGCCGGAGGCGGGGCCCGCCCGGAGCGGGCGCCCTGCCGTCAGGCGGTGGCGGACAGCAGGGCGCCGGCCGCTCTCTCGGTCTCGGGCGGAGCGGTCGCGATGACGGAGCCGAGGGCGTCGCAGGCCGACTCCAGGTCACGGATGGCGGCTCTGAGCCGATCACGTTCGCGGAGCAGGTCGACGAGGAGTTCGGGGCAGTCGGCGATGAGCCGGTCGCCGTCACTGCCCATGCAGGGCAGCAGGTCGGCGATGGTGGCGGTGTTCAGGCCGGCGGTGAGGAGGGTGCGGATGTGCCGGACGGTCACGACGTCCGAATCGTCGTACTCGCGGTAGCCGCTGGCTCGTCGCCTCGGCCGCAGCAGGCCCTGCTCCTCGTAGTAGCGCAGGAGCCGATGGCTCACCCCGGTGCGTCGGTGCAGCTCTCCGATGCGCATGCAGTCGCCCTCCAGGGATTGACTCTCACATAGATGTGAGACTCTACCGTTCTGGCCATGACACTGAAGACAAGCCGGCCGACGCCGGCCTTCCCGGCCGCCGGGCCGCGCGAGTGGGTCGGGCTCATGGTCCTCGCCCTGCCGACCCTGCTGCTGTCCATGGACGTGACGGTGCTCTACCTGGCGCTGCCCCACCTGGCGGCGGACCTGCGGCCGAGCGGCGCGCAACTGTTGTGGATCACCGACGTCTACGGGTTCATGATCGCCGGATGTCTGGTGGCGATGGGGACGCTGGGCGACCGCCTCGGCCGCCGCCGGTTGCTGACGGCCGGGGCCGTGGCGTTCGGCGCCCTCTCTGTGGTCGCCGCGTACGCGCCCGGCGCCGAGGCGCTGATCGTGGCACGTGGACTGCTGGGCGTGGCCGGGGCGACGTTGATGCCGTCGACCCTGGCCCTGATCAGTGACATGTTCCGGTCGCCCGGCCAGCGGGCGACCGCCATCGGGATCTGGGCGGCGTGCCTGTCCGGCGGTGTCGCCCTGGGGCCGGTGGTCGGCGGAGCGCTGCTGGAGTGGTTCTGGTGGGGATCGGTGTTCCTGATCGCGGTCCCCGTCATGGCGCTGCTGGCGGTGGCCGCGCCGCTTCTGCTCCCGGAGCACCGCGCGCTCACGGCCGGACGGGTCGATCGGACGAGTGTGGTGCTGTCGATCGCCGCCATGCTGGCGATCGTCTACGGCATCAAGGGGATCTCGCACGGCGACGGACTGCCGCAGGGACTGCTCGCCGTCGGGCTCGGCGCCGCCGCGGGCGCGGTCTTCTGGCGGCGGCAGCGGAGGCTCGCCGACGCCCTGCTGGACGTGAGCCTCTTCCGGCGCAAGGCCTTCAGCGTCACCCTGGTGATCTTGTTCGGGACGCTGGCCGTCACCGCCGGCACGTACCTGTTCGCCACCCGCTACCTCCAGCAGGTGGAGGGTCTGTCCCCGCTGGCGGCCGGGCTGTGGCTGGTCCCCTCGGCGGTGGCCATGATCGTCACCTCCACCGCGGCTCCCGCGCTGGCGCGGCGGCTGCCGGTGCGCCACGTGATCGCAGCTTCGCTGGCCGTCTCGGCGGCCGGCTTCCTGATGCTCGCGCTGCTCGGCACCACCTCCGGGCTGCCGCTGCTGGTCGCCGGTCTCGTCGTCGTCTACCTCGGCCAGGGGCCGCTGCTGGCCGTGGGCACCGACCTGCTCGTCGGCTCCGCCCCGCCCGAGCGGGCAGGTTCGGCGTCGGCCGTCTCCGAGACGGGCACGGAGCTGGGGCTGGCCTTCGGCGTGGCCGTCCTGGGCAGCGTCGGCACCGTGGCGTACCGTGCGGCGGATCCCGCTGCGGGCACGCCGGGCCTCGCGCCCACCGTGACCGAGGCCGTCCATGACTCCGTCGAGACCGCCGTCGGCGCCGCCGCCCAGCTCGCGCCGCCCGTGGCCGCCCGGCTGCTCGACGGGGCGCGGGAGGCGTTCGTCGGCTCCTTCACCGTCGTCGCCGGCATCGCCGCGGTGGTCGCCCTCGCTCTCGCCGTGCTGTCCCTGGCGGCGCTGCGGCCTCCGCTCCCGGTCGAGGGCGACGGCGGTCGACCCTGAGGCCGGCCCGGTGCGCGGTGGGGCGCAGGCACCCCGCACCGGGCCTCCGGCTACTTGCCGACGCCCTCTGTCAGGCCGCGCAGGAACTGCCGCTGCCCCACCAGGAACAGCAGGATCGTCGGCAGGGCCGCCATGGTCAGGCCGGCCAGCACCACCGGCCAGTCGGTCAGCAGCCGGCTCTGCATGGCCACCAGCCCGACCGGCAACGTCTTCAGCGCCTCGTCGCTGATGAACACCAGCGCGAACGCGAACTCGTTCCACGCGAACAGCGCCTGCAGCAGCGCCGCCGAGACCAGGATGGGGCGGCTCATCGGCAGGATCACCCGCCAGAAGATCTGCGTCCGCGTGGCCCCGTCGATGGTGGCGGCCTCGTCCACCGACCGCGGCAGCTCGATCATGTACGCCCGGATCAGGAAGATCGTGAACGGGATGCGGAAGGCCGTGTAGAGCACGATCAACGCCCAGTGGGTGTCGAACAGCCCGATCGACGTCAGCAGCCGGAACAGCGGGATCAGCGCCACCGTCGGCGACAGCAGCAGCCCGCCCAGCACCAGCAGCGCCACGGCGTTGCCGAACGGCAGCCGCAGCCGGCACAGCCCGTACGCGGCCCACGCGCTGATCAGCGTGGTGGCCACGATCGACGCGCTGGTGACGATCACGCTGTTGGTGAAGTAGCGGACCACGCCCAGGTCCCAGGCGCGGGCGTAGTTCTCCCAGCGCAGCTCGCCGGGCGGCGCCCACGGCTGGTTGAAGATCTCCTGGTTGTCCTTGAAGCCGCTGAGCACCATCCACAGCACCGGGTACAGCACGGCCACGGCGAACGCCCCGAGCAGGCTCCACCCCAGCAGCCGGCCGGCCACGGCCCGCACGCTCAGGGAGGCGCGGGCGACGCTTCTGTGCGAGGCCGGCCGCTCCGTCGACGATCCGAGGGCGATCATGCGTCGTACCTCCTGCGGCGGGAGACGGCCAGTTGCAGGGCCGCGATGGCGAACGTGATGACGAAGATCACCGTGGCCACGCTGGCGGCGTAACCCATGTCGTCCTCGAAGAAGGCCTTGCGGTACAGCCACGTGCCCAGCACCTGGCTGGAGTTGTCGGGCCCGCCGGCCGTCATCACCATGACCTCGTTGAACACCAGGAACGAGCCCGAGATCGTGAGGATGACGATCAGGGTGGTCATCTCGCGCACCATCGGCAGGGTGATGGAGAAGAACGAGCGCACCGCCCCGCTCCCGTCGACCCTGGCCGCCTCGTAGTACTCCCGCGGGATGCGCTGGATGGCCACCACGAACAGCACGGCGGTGTAGCCGACCGACTGCCACTGGCTCATCGCGATGACGCTCCAGATGGCCGACGACTCCTCGCCCAGCCACGCCCGGCCCAGGTGCCCGAGGCCGACGGCGTCGAGGCCGGCGTTCACCAGGCCGTAGCGGGGGTTGTAGAGGAACGAGAACAGCACGCCGACCACGGTGATCGACATGGCCGCCGGGATGAAGTACAGCGTCCGCAGCAGCCCGCGCATCCGCTTGCCGACCAGTTCCTCCAGCAGCGCGGCCAGGACCAGCGACAGGCCCGCCTGGAAGGCCAGGGAGACGACGGCGTAGGCGGTGTTGTTCAGCAGCGCCCGCCAGAACACCGGGTCGGCGAACGTCTCGGCGTAGTTGTCCAGGCCGACGAAGCGCGGCTCGGGCGAGAAGGCGTTCCAGGAGAAGAAGCTGAGCCGCAGGTTGTCCACGATCGGGTAGTAGACGAACACCAGCAGCAGGGCGACGGCGGGCAGCACCCACAGCCACGTGCGCCAGCGTGTGAGCAGGGCGCCCATGGTGTCAGCCGACCTCCTTCTTCGCCTTCGCGGCCGCCGCGCGCACGCGCTCCATCACCTGCTCGGGCGTGTTCGACCCGGACAGCATCCCCTCGACGCCGGACAGGTAGGCGCTCGCGACCTCCGCGTGCGTCACGGTGTCCAGCCAGATCGCGAAGCTCGCGGCCTTGTCGATGTCGGCCAGGGCGTCGGTGAGCTGCGGGTAGGAGTTGTCGGCGGTGGCCGAGCCCTTGATCGGGCTGAGCCAGCCGATGTCCTTGGTGACCGCCGCGGCGTTCTCCTTGTTGGTCAGGAACTGCAGGAAGTCCACCGCCAACCCCGCGTTCTTGCTCTGGGCGTTGACCAGGAACCCGTCGGGGGCGCCGGTCAGCGCGGCCTTGTCACCGGCCGCCGCCGAGGGCGCGGGCAGGCGGAAGAAGCTCCACTCGATCGCCGGCTTGGCCTTGGTGAACACGTCGAACTCGACCGTCTCGACGTAGTGCATGCCGGCCTTGCCCGCCAGGAACTGCGCCTGCGCGGTCTCGTGCGACAGCCCGTTGGCGTCCTTGGTGCCGCAGCGCGCGACGAGGTCCTTGAACTGCTTGAGCGCCGTGACGTAGCCGGGGTCGGTGAAGGCGCCGGTCGCCGGGTTGTAGTCGGCCTCCAGCGTCTTGGCCGGCACGCCGTAGGCGTTGAGCTGGGTGATGTAGTGGATGGCCGCCCAGCCGTACTGGTTGCCGAACGCGATCGGCTGGACGCCTGCCGCCTTCAGCTTGTCGCAGGCCGACAGCAGCTCCTCGAAGGAGGCCGGCGGCGTGACGCCCGCCTTGTCCAGGACGGTCTTGTTGTAGACCATGTACTTGCCGTCGAGGTTGATCGGCATGCCGTAGTTCTTGCCGCCGTACTCGAACGCCTTGAGCGCGGCCGGGGCGAACGTCGAGCCCCACGGCGTGCCCGGCCCGATGACGCCGGTCAGGTCGGCCGCGAGCCCGGCCCGGACGAACTTGTTCGCGAAGTCGCCGGCCCACGAGAAGTAGATGTCGGGCAGGTCGCGCGAGGCGCTCAGCACGCGGATCTTGTCCTTGTACGGCTGGTCGCCGACCTGTTCGAGCTTGACGTCCACCTTCGGGTTGGCCGCCTCGTACGCCGCGACGACCTTCTCGAAGTACGGGGCGTACTCGGGGTCGGCGAACTTGGTGACCATCGTCAGCGTGCCCGCCTTCTCCTTCGGCGCCGACAGGTCGGCCTTGGTGGCGGGCGCCGTACCGGACCCGCCGCCGCAACCGGCGGCGGCGACCAGGACGGTGACGAGGGAGAGCGCGGTCCAGCGGGGCTTGGTCATGCTTTCTCCTTGGTGCTGCTGTGCAGGGGTGCCTCGTGCCCGAATGCGCCGTAGGAGGTGCAGGCACGAGAGGCGTAGGCGGTGGCCGCCGCGACGAGGTCCGTCAGGTCCTCCTCGCGGACGAGGCCGACGAGCAGTCGGGCGATGAACGCGTCGCCGGCGCCGAGCGTGTCGACCACGCTCACCGGTTCGGCGGCGGCCCAGGCGGCGTCGTCGCCGCTGACGAGGACGGCTCCGGCCGAGCCTAGGGTGACCGCGACAGTGGACGGGCCGAGCTCCTGCACCCGCCGGGCCAGCGCGACCGCCCGCTCACGCGAGCCGGAAGGGGCGGAGACGATGGCGATTCCGGCGTGGTGGGCGTGTGCGGCGATGTAGCCCCACGGGCGCTCGGAGAAGTCGAACGACAGCCGCCTGGCGTGCGCCGCCAGCTCGGCGAGCTGGTCCTCCACGAGCGAGCACTCGCCGGTGTGGACGAGGTCGGCCTCGGCGATCCTGGCCAGGTCGGCGGGGGACAGCCGGAAGCGGGAGACGCCCTCGTCGCTGCCGGTGAAGCGGCGTTCGCCGTTGACGAGGCGGACGGTGGCGGTGGCGTTCGGGCCTTCGACGGTGCGTGTCAGCGACGTGTCCACGTCCTCGGCGGCGAGCGCGCCGCTGACCACGCGTCCCGCCGCGTCGGTGCCCACCGCGCCGAGGTAACCGGATTCGGCACCGAGCCGGCGGGCGTGGACGGCGACGTTGAGGGCGTTCCCGCCGGGGTACATGACGCCGAGGTCGGGATAGCAGTCGACGACGTTGTCCCCGACGGCCACCAGGCGTGGTTTCACACGGGCTCCTGTGACTGGGAAGGTTCTCACTCACTTGGGTGAGAACGTTCTCAATCTGTGGGACCCATGTCAAGAGTTGCCGCCGAATCCGCTACGGTGGCCCGTTGATCACCTCTTTCGCGCCGCACGCCGGCGCGGGCACGGGAGATGATGTCCTCAACACGTCCACAGCACCGGGGGTGCGCATGAGCGGCAACGGCGGCGTACGGCGGGCCATGCCGTCGATCGAGGTGGTCGCCAGGGAGGCCGGGGTGTCCACGGCCACGGCCGGCCGGGCCCTGGGCGGCTACGGGTCGGTGAGCGCCAAGAGTCGCGAAGCGGTCCTGGCCGCGGCCGAACGGCTCGGCTACCGGGCCAACAGCCTGGCCCGCAGCATGATCACCGGCTTGACGCACACCCTCGGCGTGCTCGTCCCCGACATCGAGAACCCGTTCTTCTCGCGCGCCCTGCGCGGCATCGCCGACGCCGCCCACGAGAAGGGCTGGGAGGTGCTGCTCGTCAACACCGACGAGGACCTGACGCTCGAACGCAAGGCCCTCGGCGTGCTCACCGAACGCCGGGTCGACGGACTCGTCGTGGCGCCGACCGACGCCGCCGACCGCGACGCGCTCCAGGCCGTGATGAACGCCGGCATCCCGGTCGTGCTGCTCGACAGGCGCGTGCCCGGCCTCGACGCCGACACGGTCGGCATCGACAACCGCGCCGCCGCCCGGGACGCCACCGAACGCCTGCTCAAGCTGGGACACCGCTCCATCGCCTTACTGACCGGCGGCGACGAGCACCTGCGCGCCAAACTGGCCCGTCCCGGCCTGCGCGGCGTCGAACGGATCGCCGGCACCACGGTCGGCGCCCGCACCGCCGGCTACCGCGACGCGCTGCTCGAAGCGGGCGTCGAACCCCGGCCCGAACTGGTCAGCGCCGAGGGCTTCCGCCGGGAGGACGCGGCCGAGGCGACCGCGCGGCTGCTCGCCCTGACCGAACCGCCGACCGCGATCCTCGCGCTCGACAGCCTTCTCGCCCTGGGCGTGCTGCAGGCGCTGCGGCGCCTCGGACTGCGCTGCCCGGCGGACGTGTCGCTGGTGTCGTTCGACGACGCCGACTGGGCGGAGGCGATCTCGCCGCCGCTGAGCGTGGTGGCCCAGCCGATCTACGAGCTGGGGGCCGAGGCCGGGCGGCTGCTCCTCGACCGGGTGCAGGGGAGCGAGCGGCGGGTGACCCATCGCCGCCTGCCGACCCAATTCATCGAGCGCGAGTCGGCGCGGTCGCTGTTGTGACCACGCCCGGCGGCGTGCGGCAGCGCGCGCGCCGACCGGCCTGAGGCCGGCCGGCCGTGTGGGCCGGCCGTGTGGGCCGGTCGTGCGGGTGGATCGTGCGGGTGGGCCGTGTGGGTTGGCCGTGCGGGCCGGAGGAGGTGCCGCGGCGCGACGACCCGGTGATCCGGGGCAGCGCGCGGGCCGCCCGTCGCCCGGACGCGCGGCCCGCGGGCCTCGGACGCCGGTCAGGTGAGGGCGGCCAGCAGCCCCGGCAGGTCGTCCGGGTCGTTGAAAAGGGCCGTCGCCTCCGACAACCGCGCCGCCGGGGTGAGGCCGCCGGTGAAGCCCAGGCAGCGCATCCCGGCCGCCCGCGCCGCCGCCACCCCGAAGGGGCTGTCCTCCACCACCACGCACCGATCCGGCGAGACCCCCAGCGTCGCGGCGGCGTGCAGGAACAGGTCGGGGGCCGGCTTGCCCCGCGCCACGTCCTCGGCGCTGAACACCCGGCCCGCGAACCGCTCCGCCAGGCCGGTGAGCCGGAGGCTGCGAGAGATCTTGGCGTGGCCGCCGTTCGAGGCCACGCAAGTGGGCAGGGTGATCCGGGCCAACGCCTCCGGCATGCCGGGGACAGGGGTCAGCTCGGTCTCGACCGCCGCCGCGTGCTCGGCGGCGAGCCGTTCGTGCCAGCCGGGCGGGATGTCGGGGCCGACGGCGCGCAGCCAGTGCTCCTCGCTGCAGCCCACGAAGCGGGCGGCGAACTCCCGCTCGTCCAGCCGCCAGCCCAGCCGGCGCAGCGCGGCCGTGCCCACCCGCACCGCGATGCGCTCACTGTCCACCAGCACGCCGTCGCAGTCGAGGATGACGAGTTCGGTGGCCAACCGGCCTCCTTCCGCACAGGGAAACGGCCGGGCGGCGGGGAGGACCGCCGCCCGGCCGTCCGATCAGTAGTCGACCTTGAACATGTAGTGCCGCTGGTCCAGGTCGTGGCCGCGGATCGCCTCGTAGTGGCGGGCGAGCCGGTCCATCAGCACGGCGATGACGAGCGGTGACATCTCGCCGCGCAGCTCGGCCGGGATGCCGGGCAGGGTCAGGTCGGCCGTGTCGATGTGGAAGGTCTTCTTGCTCGCGTACGTGTCGAGGAAGCGCCGGGCCCGCTCGGCCATGGGCCGCGACGCGTCCTCGCCGAGCAGGTTGATGACCGCCACGTCGTCGTTGACGACCTCGAACGCGCCCTGGAAGAACTCGCCGGAGTTGAAGGCGGCCGCGTGCTTCCACTGCATCTCCTGCAGGAAGCACATGGCCAGCCCGTAGGCCCAGTTGAAGCTGGGGCCGGAGCCGAGCACGTAGGTGATCGGCTCGTCCTTCAGGGTCTCGGCGATGACGCGCGCCCGCTCCTCGTGCTCCTCGGCCGCGGAGACGAGGGCGTCGGGCAGGGCGTCGAGGGCCTGGTCGAGCAGCGCCCAGTCGCGCGAGACGCCGCTGTGCCGCATGACGGCGTACGCGGCGAGCTGCAGGAACAGGTCGCTCTGGCCGGTGAAGGCGACGTTCGCCGCGTCGGCGAGCGGGCCGCCCTCCTTGCTCACCACGGCCACGGTGGCGCCCGTGCTGCGGGCGTACTGGGCGGCGGCGACGGTCTCCTTGGTCTTGCCGGTGTAGGAGGCGAGGAAGACCAGCGAGCCCTCGCCCATCCGCTTGGTGCGGCCGGTGTTGAGCTCGTCGCTCTGCAGCTTGTAGACGGGGCAGGTGTCCTCGCGCTCCAGCAGGTAGTGGCCGGGGTAGGAGGCGATGAGGGAGCCGCCGGCGCCCACGAAGAAGACGTTGCGCAGGCCCTTGGCGGTGGCCTGGGCGACGAGCTCCTCCAGCTGGGGCCGCTGGCTGATCGTCGCGCGCGCCTTGTCGGCCAGGTCGGACTCGATCGGTTTCAGGGGCAGCAGGGTCACGGTGTCTCCGTTCGCGTCTCAAGGATTTGAGAACGTTCTCAACGATGCGTTGGTAACGTTCTCACTCAGAACGAGAGCCCGTCAAGGGGGAAAGCCGTGGAGACCTGTGCCGCGTCAGGCCGTCCGGACGGCTTCGCCCCGGGTGCGGCCCGCCCGACGAGGGTGCGCGCCGCCACGCTCGTCGGCACGGCGATCGAGTTCCACGACTTCCACGTCCATGGCACGGCCACCGCCCTGATGCTGACCGGCGCCTACTTCCCCTGGCTGGACCCGGCGTGAGGGGCCGGGCGTGGGGGGCCGGGGTGTGGTGGGTCACACCGACGCGGTCACACGGTGGCCGGGCGCTCCACGTACGCGGCCAGTGCCCGCACCCGCTCCGCGTGCCGGTCGTGGCCGACGATCACCGGCGGCTCGTTGTACGGCATCGCGTCCGACGACCGCCGCAGCTTGACGTACTGGCCGCACGCGTCGATCGCGTACGGCTCCATGTCGTCCTGCAGCGCCCCGATCACCGTGATCCCGTACGTCTCCCCGATCCGGCGGAACAGCGCCACCGCCTCCCGCCGGTGCTCCTTGCCCAGGTTGCGGCCCAGCTCGTCGAGCACCAGGCACAGGTGCCCGCCGCCGGACGACGCGATCGCCGCCGCGCACACCAGCTTGACCGCCTTCTCGTCCATCAGCGCCGTGTTGGCCCGCCGGTTGTACGGCACGTACCCCTGGCCCTCGCCGCGCCGCCACTTGGGCGTCACCCGCCACTGCCAGCGCTGCTCCGGGTCGGCAGGCGCCGGCGGCACCGGGAACTCCAGCGTCGCGCCGTAACCGCCGTAGGACGTGTCGAGCTTCTCGAACTCCTCCGCCACCCGCGTCAGCCGCGCCTTGATCGCCGCGCTCAGCGCCGCCCGGTGCACGGCCGTCGACTGGGCCGCCTCCTCCGCGCCCTTGTCGGCGGCGGACAGGTCACGCTGCCGGGACACGAGCTGCGCCTCGATCTGCCGCCGCTGGTGCTTCTCGTACTCCTCCTGGCCACGCAGGTAGGAGGCGAGCACTCCGCACACCGCCGAGAACGTCGCCTGCTCCCGCGCCGTGCTGCCGCCCCGTTCCGACAGCAGGAACCGCAGCTCCTCCGGGATCTCCGCGTCCTCCTCCGGGAAGGTGTCGCGCAGCGCCTGGTCGAAGTGCCGCTCGGCGACGCGCCACCACTCCTCGGCCGTGCGCGGCCGCTCCTCCTCCGGCAGCGCCGCCAGCCACTCGCGCGCGCCGTCCACGGCGCCGCCCCAGTCGGCGGCCAGCGCCTCCAGCTTGAGCGCCTCCCGTTCGGCGGTGACACGTGCCTGCTGGTCGCGGGCCTGGGCGCGGTCGCTCTCGTGCCGCTGACGGCGCCCCTCCAGACGTTCGATCTCCATGTCGCGGGTGCGGGCCCGGAAGTCGAGCGCGCCCGCCTGCCGTTCGGCCTCGGCCACCGCGGGGGCGACCTCCTCCAGCGCACCGGCCAGCTCGGCCAGCCGGGCCCGTCGCTCGGCCAGTTGCGCCTCGACCTCGGCGAGCCGCACGCCCGCCCGCGCGCCGTCCAGCCGCCGCTGCGCCTCGGCGACGGCCTCCTCACCCTCCCGTACGGCCTGAGCGGCCGACTCCTGCGTGTCGCGGGCCCGGTTGAGGCGCTGCTCGGCCGCCTTGATGCGCGCCTCACGGCCCGTGGCCACCCCGTCGAACGCCCCCACGACGCTCACCCCGGCGGCGCTCACCAGCACCGAACCGGGCAGCGCGGCGAGGGCCTCGGCCGCGGCGCCCAACTCGACGGCGTCCACGATCACGGCGTGCTCGTGCGGCCATCCCCGCAGCGTCGCGTCGGCGTGGTCACGCGCCTGCTCCGCCACGTCCAGCGCGTCCAGCAGCCCCGTCGCGGGCACCCCGGCGGTCGCCAGCGCGTTGAGCTGGGCCGCGGCCGGACCGCCTTCGGCGTCGTCCAGCGCCGCCTGCGCGTCGGCCACCTCCCGGTCGGCCACGCCCAGCGCCTTCAGCGCCTCGTTCAGCCGCAGCCGCGCCTCGCGCAGCTCACCCTCCGCCGCCGGGACGTCCCGCCCGTCGGCGAACCTGCGTGCCTCCTCCAGCTCCGGGACCCGGGCGCGCAGCCCGTCGGCGGTGTTCTCCGCCACCGCCCGGTCGGCCTCCAGCTTGGCGGCCCGCGCCTGCAACGCCGCCAGCGCCTTGCGCGCCTCGCCGACCTGCCGGTCGAGCGTGTCCTCCCGCAGCGTGGCGATCTCCGCCTTCACCAGCGCGATCGCCTCACCCGCCGCCTCGCCGGCCACCCGGTGCCGGCCGAGCTCCGCGGCGAGCGACTCGTCCTTCGCCGCGGCGTCGGCCAGCTTGCGCGCCTGCCTGCCGCGCCAGCACCGCAGCGCGTCGGCCAGCCTGATCCGCGCCTGGTCGCGGCGGTCGAACGTGGCCAGCAACGCCTTGGACTCCGCCTCGAACTCCGCGAGCCGCTCGGCCGCCTGCGCCGCACGCACCCGTTTGGCGTGCTCGTCGCGCCGCGCCTCACGTTCCTGCTCCAGCTCGGAGTCGAGACCGGTCAGCGCCGCGATCGCCTCGAACACCCGCTCCGGCGAGATCTCGTTGAGCGGCTGCGACAGCAGGTTGGTGGCCACCTTGCTGCGGACGGACGTCGACAGGAACGACACGCAGCGCACCCGGTCGCCGTACAGCACCTTGGTCAGGTCACGCGCCACCACGTCACGCCGCCCGGCGGAGCGGGGGAGCGACGCCCAGATGTCGTCGGCCCGCGCCACCCGCTCGGCCTCGGAGGCGGCCGCCGCCAGGTGCACCCCGTCACGCCACCGGATCTCCAGATGCGGCGCCTCCTGGTTCACCCGCAGCCACACGGTCACCGCCCCGCCCGAGGTGTCGGGCACCTCGAACAGCTCCCCGCCGGCCGGCTCACCCTCCTGCCCGCCCGCACCCGCCGGGGAACTCGCCCCGCCTCCGTCGGCGTCAGCGGGCGTCGCGGCGATGCCGGGGTCGCCGAAGACTCCCACGATGTAGCCGTGCCCGGCGCTGGCCCACTGCCGGGCCCCGGCTCCGCTGGCCAGCTCCGCGTTGAACAGCAGCTCCGACACCGCCTTCGCGCCCGAGGCGAACCGCCACTGCTCGTCGCCCAGCAGCGCCGTGATCGAGGCGATGAACGACGACTTGCCGGCGCCGTTGGAGTCCTTCGGCCCCGCACCGGCGACGACGATGAGCGTGCCCGGGACGGTCGGCACCGGATGGGTCGACAACCGCGAGATGTTGACCGCCTGCACGGCGATCAGCACCCGGTCTCCGACCACGTTCTCCACCTGCGACACCTGGAACCCCCGTTACCCTTCCGTCCGTCGTTCGCCTGGCCGGCCCGTCGCCGACCAGCTCGTCTGGCCCCCGGCCGGCCCCCGGTCAACCACTCACCGGGCGTCCCGTCCGGGCCTTGCTCTGAGCCTGGTCCCGCCGCCGGCCGTACGGCCGATGCGGGACTACTCGGCCGACCTCCGGGCGCGTACGGCGCCGGCGAGCGGGGTGTGCGGCCCGGCCGCCAGGATCAGCTCCTCCTGCAGCCGTCGCCGCGCCGCCGGGGTGAGCCGGTGGAACTGCGACCCCGGCACGTAGCCGCCCGCCTCCTCACCGGCCTTCACCTGGGTCAGCAGCCCGGCATGGCGCAACGTCCGCAACGCCGCCTCCAACTCGCCGATCGGTATCTGGGTGTGCCGTCGCAGCTCGTCGACCGGCGTGGGGTGCGGCGACGCCCAGGTGTCCTCGGGCAGCAAGCCCTCCGCGCGGGGGATCGCCACCGAGTGCACGAGCACGAGGGTCAGCACCGCTTTCTCCGCCTCGCCCAGCCTCGCCGGGCCGCCCGCACCTCCGCCTCCCGGACGTGCTCCGGACGCGGTCTCGTCGAACAGCCGGGCAGCCCGGGCCGCCGCCTGGTCGTCGTAGCCGGAGATCCAGCGTTCGCGGTGCGGGATCAGCGTCCGCCCGCGCCGGGTCAGCATCTCGCCGAGGGTGTGCCGCAACGCCGGGTCGCGCAGCGCCATGAACCTGGCCTCCGGCACGGGTTCGGCAGCATGCTCCACCGCCATGAAGGCCGCGACCAGCTCGGCGCGCCGCCGCTCGTCGTAACCGCCGAGCAGGTCGTCGAACTCGGCCGCGCCCCCCTCGACCTGCCCGCCCAGCCGCACGCACGCCCGGCCGGTGTCCGGCGCGGGCGAGGGGCCCTGGTCTGCGGCGGCGGGCGAAGGGTCCTGGTCTGCGGCGGCGGGTCCGGCCGGGCGGGCGGCCGCGACGAGGTCGGCGTCCGCCACCACCGTCAGCGCGGCACGCTCCGGCTCCGGGATGCGCCGTACGAGCTCCTTGAGCTGCGCGTACGACTCCACCGGCCACAGGGCGCAGCGCGGCCCGAGCGTGACGAGACCGTCGGCCATGACGATCCAGGCCGAGTCGTGCAGCCGGCGCAGCGCGCCGCGCGCCCAGTTGCGCATGAGGTCGTCGGTGCGCCCGATCAGCGCGCGGTAGGTGTCGAGCACCAGCTCCACCGGAGCGGGGTCGCCCGGCCACGGGTCGGCGGACGGGTCGGTCCAGCAGCACTTGAGGCACGCGGCGAGGACCCGCCGCGTCTCGCCGGCCCGTTCCACCGGAACCGGCGCCACCTGGTGCTCCTCCAGCAGCGACGGGGTGGCCCCGTCGGGCCACCCGGGCAGCGCCTCGCCGGTGGAGTCGGGACGGGTGAGCCGCAGCATGCCGGCGGGCGCGGTGGCCCCGGCCCCGAGCGGGAGCGCGCCGCCCGCCCGGGCGAGCACGTGGGCGGTGGCGGCGTCGTCGGCGCGGATCATGCGGGGCACTCCAGGCGACAGGTCGGGCGGGTCACGGGATGCGCTCCAGGTGGCCGTGGGACAGCCAGGACGGCTCCCGCGCCGGGTCGATCGTCAGGCCGTCGGACCAGGTCAGCCGGTAGGGCAGCTCGGGCCGCAGGTCGACCGTGGTCAGGTCGGCCAGCAGGCGGCGGGCCGAGGGCCAGTCGGCGCCGAGCACGTCGGCCAGCGCCACCTTCGACGCCGACCCCAGCACCGACTCGGCCACCTGCGTCAGCCGCTCCAGCGCGGCGGTCGGCGAGGAGCCGAGGGAGCCCTCGGGCCCCGCGTCGGGGAGGGCGGAACGCGGGGGAGTGGGCTGTGCCGGAACCGGCCGGGGGGCCTCGTCGACGGCCCGCGCGATCGCGGCCGGATCGTGCCACGGGGCCGGCGCGTCGAACACGAACCCGTCGAGCACCGCGGCGAGCCGCTCCTTGCCGGCCGTCTGCGTGAACGTGCGCCACGTCTCCGTCGGCAGCAGCGTCAGGTTGCGGGTCGTGCCCGCCGAGTCGGCCAGCCGGCCGGCCGCGCGCCGGGAGGCGTCGCTGTAGGCGTAGATCGCGGCCCGCAGGTCGGTGCAGACGCGGTCGAGCTCGGGCCAGCGGGTCAGGATCGTGCCGTGCAGGCTCTGCGCGCGGCGCGCGATCTCCTCGGTGCCCCACAGCTTGGGCGCCTGCTCGCGCAGCTCCTCGATCGTGCCGGTGGTCAGCGTGATCAGCTCCAGCGCCCACAGCCGGAACGCCCGCGCCAGGTTGGCGGCGCTCTGCCTGGCCTCCTCCATCGTGGTGCGCGGGTCGGCGACGTTGAGGTCCTCCAGGGCGAGCAGCCGGTGCATCTCGGACTGGCCGCCGTCGTCCATCATCCGCCGGATGAACATCAGCCCGACGACGCTGGTGAACGAGGCGCGGTAGCGGAGCTGGTGCGGCTTGGGGAACACCTCGCGGATCGCGCCGAGGCCCTTGAGCACGCGCAGCCGGTTGTCGAACTGGTCGGCCGGGTAGGCCCGGCAGGCGAAGCGCATCTGCTCGTGCGTCAGCCACTCCTCGCCCGCCTCCGCGAACGCCGCGAACAGCGTCTCGGCGATGTCGACCAGGGCGGGATCGTCGACGACGGCACCGCTGTCGCGGGCGAGCGCGGCGAACATCCGGCGGTAGGTCGACAGGACCGCCTCGTCGGACAGGGCGGCGTCGAGGGTCAGGGGCTGATCGGACACGCGCTCTAAGGTAAGGCTTCCCACCGACAACAACGGACTCGCGCGGCGTCCGGGCGCGTCCGGCGGCCCGCGGCGCGGCCGACCGGCGGTGAAACTTTCACCTCGCCCGCGCGGGCACGGTCCGCCGATCACCCGGCCGGACCAGGGACGACGCGCCCGGCGGAGCCGCGCCGGCGCGCGGTCCGCCGGGCGCCCGAGGCGACGCCGCTGGGGCCGGCATCGCCCGCGTTGGTACGTTGCCGCCGACCCCCACCCCGATCCGCCGGCCCCCGCCCGGCCTCGCTGGGCGGCACGGCCGCCGCACCCGCCCCCACCGGGACACGAAAGGCCACCGCCGTGAAGCTCCTCCCGCGTCCCCGCCGCGGACGTCACCTCCTCGCCGTCGGCGCCGTCACCGCGCTCACCGCCGCGGGCGTGGCGACCGCGCCCGCCGTCACCGCCCTGACCGCCCCCGGCTGCGCGGTCACCTACACGACGAACACCTGGCAGAACGGCTTCACCGCCAACATCACGATCAGGAACCTGGGCGACCCCGTTGACGGCTGGACCCTCGGCTTCGCCTTCCCCGACTCCGGCCAGAAGGTCACCCACGGCTGGTCGGCGACGTACGGCCAGACCGGATCCGCCGTGACGGCCCGCAGCGCCGGCCACAACGACCGGCTCGGCACGGGCGCGGCGGCGACGATCGGCTTCAACGGCTCCCACACCGGGGCGAACCCCACACCCGCGTCGTTCACCCTGAACGGCGTCACCTGCACCGGCGGCGTCACCCCCACCCCCACGCTCACCCCGACCCCCGGCGGCACCCCGGTCGAGGTCAACGGCCGGCTGCGTGTCTGCGGCGTCCACCTGTGCAACCAGTACGGCCGTCCCATCCAACTGCGCGGCATGAGCTCGCACGGCCTGCAGTGGTTCGCCGACTGCTACGACGACGCCTCGCTCGACGCCCTCGCCCACGACTGGAAGGCCGACCTGTTCCGGATCTCCATGTACGTCCAGGAGGGCGGGTACGAGACGAATCCGGCGGCGTTCACCCGCGAGGTCAACAGGCTCGTGGACATGGCCGAGGCGCGCGGCCTGTACGCCGTGGTCGACTTCCACACGCTGACCCCCGGCGACCCGACCTACAACCTCGACCGCGCCAAGACCTTCTTCGCCGCCGTCTCCGCGCGGAACGCGGCCAAGGACAACGTCATATACGAGATCGCCAACGAGCCCAACGGGGTGAGCTGGGCGACGATCAAGAGCTACGCCGAGCAGGTCATCCCCGTGATCCGCGCCAACGACCCGGACGCCGTGGTCATCGTCGGCACCCGGGCGTGGTCGTCGCTGGGCGTCTCCGAGGGGGGCAACGAGAACGAGGTCGTCGCCAACCCGGTCAACGCCGCCAACGTCATGTACGCGTTCCACTTCTACGCCGCCTCGCACACCGACGCCTACCGCCAGGTCGTCGCGCGGGCGGCGACGAGGTTGCCGCTGTTCGTCAGCGAGTTCGGCACGGTCACCTACACCGGCGGCGGCCAGGTGGACCTGGCCTCCACCACCACCTGGCTGAACCTGCTCGACCAGCACAAGATCAGCTACGCCAACTGGACGTACTCCGACGCCCCCGAGAGCAGCGCCGCGTTCAAGCCGGGCACGTGCGGCGGCGGCACCTACGCGGGCACGGGCGTGCTCAACGAGTCGGGGGTGTACCTGCGGGCGCGCCTGCGCACTCCCGACGACTTCCCCACCGGCTGATCACGCGCGCGCCCGGAGTGCGGGAGGATGCGGGGCATGAGAAGCGTCGAGGCGCAGCTACTGCACCGTCCGGCCGGACCGGGCGCGGGCGACGTCGTCCGCCACCTCGCGGCCGTGCAGGCGCAGGACGTCACCGCCGCCTGCCTCGGCCTGCGCGCCCGCTCGGCCACGCTCACCCTGGCCCAGGTGGAGGCGGCGTGGGAGGGGCGCGAGATCGTCCGCACCTGGAGCCTCCGGGGCACCTTGCACTTCACGCACGTGGACGACCTGCCGTGGGTGCACGCCCTGACCAGGAGCGACACCGCCGCCCGCCGCCGCCTGGCCGAGGAGGGAGTCACCGGTGACGACCTGCCGGCCCTGATCGGCGACGCCCTGGCCGGCCAGGGCCCCCTCACCAAGGCCGAGCTGGAGGAACGCCTGGCGGGCAGGGCACACGGCCAGGGCGTGGTGCACCTGGTGGCGCTGGCCGCCTTCCACGGCCTGGCCGTCCTCGGCCCGTCCCGCGCGGGCAAGCCCACGTACGTGCACGCCGCCGACTGGCTCGGCGCGCCCGTCCGCCCCGAACCGGACCGGGAGCGGGCGCTGCGCGAGCTGGCGGTGCGCTACCGCCGCGCCCACCACCCGGCCGGCCCGGAGGACCTGGCCGCCTGGTCGGGCCTGCCGCTGGGCGCGGCCCGCACCGCCTGGCGGCTGGCCGGCCCACCGGTTCTGCCGGACCCGGTGGGGGAGCCCCTGGTGCGGTTGCTGCCGGCGTTCGACGAGTATCTGCTCGGCTGGCGGAGCCGGGACCCGGTGGTGCCGGCCGGTCACGCCCGCACGGTGTTCCCGGGCGGCGGGATCCTGCGGCCCGTCGTGCTGGTGGACGGGATGGTGGCGGGCGTATGGGCGCGCAGGGGCGCGGAGGTCACCGTCTCGCCGTTCGGCGAGATCGCGGCCGGCCCGCTGGCCGCGGAGGTGGAGGACGTGCGGAGCTTTCTCACCGGCCGGCCGAGCGGGTGCTGAACCTGCCGGGCGCACGACCGCGAACCCTCGGGCGGGCCCGCTCCGTGCCGGACGGTGGCGAGTGGCGGCCGCCCGCCGGCGAGGGGAGATCCCTCGCCGGCGGGCGGCCCGGGAGGGGCCGGGTCAGACGCCGAACGCCGCGGGGTAGCGGATCGTGCCGGCCGGTACGGGCCGGGCGGGGTCGAGGGCGAGCGCCATCATGTACTTGTCCTCGACGTCGAAGGGCGGCCGGATGGCGTGCCCGGAGGCCGGGCCGAAGCCGAAGCGCGGGTAGTACTCGGCGTGGCCGAGCACGAGCACGAGGTTCTCACCCAGCGCGCGGGCGGCGTCCAGCGCCGCCCGGATGGCGGCCGAACCGGCGCCGTGCCGCTGGTACTCGGGCCTGACGGCGCACGGGCCCAGGGCGAGCGCCGGGGCGCCGTCGACGTGGCAGCGGGTGAGCAGCGCGTATCCGGCGATGGTGCCGTCGGGAGCCTCGGCGACCCAGGACAGGCCGGGGATCCACGCCTCCGGGTCGGCCCGCAGCGCCTCGACCAAGTCGGCCTCCAGCGCGGTGGGGAAGGCCGCGAGGTTGACCGTGCGGATCTCGGCGAGGTCGGCGGTGGTCTCGGAACGGGTGGTCCAGGCAGTGGTCATGGGAGTGTTCGCATCCGTTTCAGGGGTTTCCTGCGGGCGCAGGACGTAGCCGGTGTACTGGTAGTCGGCGCCGTGTTCGCGGCGTATGGCGATCTCTTCGAAGGTGGCCGCGACGGCTTCGCGCATCCCGGGCACGGTGAGGTCGGCCGCGTGGGCTCGTGCGGCCAGCGGCGTGTAGTAGTCGTCGAACCAGTCGCTGTCGGGGAGCGTGTGCACCCCGGCGACGGCGTAGCCGGCGGCGCGCGCCGCGGCGACGTTCCGGTCCCGGGTGCGCAGCCTGTAGTGCCGGTTCCAGAACGCCTGCGCCTCCGGCGACGGGGAGCCGGTGCTCCATTCGCACTCGGTGACGACCAGCACGCCATCGGGGACGAGCAGTCGCCGCCAGGAACGCAGCGCGGCGTCGAAGCCGATGATGTACGCGGACCCTTCCGCCCATATCACGTCGAAACGCTGATCAGGGAAGGGAAGGTCCGCCATCGACACCCGGACGGTGCGGACGGCGTGGCCGACGCCGCGGTCGGCGGCCGCTCGCGTCAGCGCGTCGAGGAACGGCCGGTGGGTGTCGATCGCGGTGACCTCGGCCCCGGCCTCCTGGGCCAGCAGCAGGGAGGCGCGGCCCGGTCCGCAGCCGATGTCCAGCGCGTGTGGCCGCGGAGGCAGCGGTCCGGCGAGGGCCAGCAGGCGGCGGGTGGTCGCGTCGGAGCCCGGGCCCTGGCGGGGCAGGTCGTGGTGCAGGGCGAAGAACGCCGTCACGTGGTCGGTCATGACTGCCGGTCCCTGAACTTGTACGTCGCGCGCAGGTGGCTGGTGATGGCCTTCTGCCGGTTGGTGCGCTCGCCGCGCAGCCGGGCGTCGGTGCGCGAGGCCTCCCACGCGTTCTCGCGTTGCAGCTTGCGGTAGCTGCCCAGGCGGCGCTCGATCAGCTCGCCTGCCCGGATGGCGGCCTGGACCGCGCACCCCGGCTCACTGTCGTGGGAGCAGTCGCCGAAGCGGCAGTCCCGGGCGAGACGCTCGATCTCGGCGAAGACCCGTTCCAGGCCGTCGGCGGCGTCGTAGAGGCTGATCCCGCGCAGGCCGGGCGTGTCGATGAGAACACCCCCGCCGGGTAGGGGGACCAGCTCACGCCGGACAGTGGTGTGGCGGCCCTTGCCGTCCTGCGCCCGCGTCTCGCCGGTGGCGAGAACGTCCTCGCCGAGCAGCGCGTTGCAGAGACTGGACTTGCCCGCGCCGGACGGACCGAGCAGGACGGTGGTGCCGCTCAGCAGCGCGGTCAGCACGTCGAGGTGCTGGCCGGTGGTCACGCTGGTCACCAGGACGTCCACACCCGGCGCCAGCGTGCTCACCTCGGTGCGCACGACGTCGGCGTCGGCGGCCAGATCCGCCTTGGTGAGGATGACCAGCGGCGTGGCGCCGCTCTCCCAGGCCAGGGCCAGCAGCCGCTCCAGCTTGGCCGCGTCCAGGGGGACGGCCAGGGAGACGGCGATGCCGACGATGTCCACGTTCGCGGCGAGGACCTGCCCGTGCGAGGACCGGGAGGCGGACGATCGCACGATCATGCTGTGCCGCGGCAGCAGCGTGACCAGTTCCGGCTCGGGGCCCGGGCGCAGCGCCGCCCAGTCGCCGGTGCAGGGGGCGAGGAGCGGGTCGGGCGAGTGCGACGTCATGAGCCGGGCCCGCACCAAGCCGGACTCGGTGACCGCGTCGCACCTGCCGCGGTCCACCCGCACGATCCTGGCCGGGACGAGGCCGGCTGCGCGGTGTTCAGTGAAGGAGTCGTCGAGGGATGCGGTCCACCCGTATCGGGACAGGCCGCTGGAGGATGGATCCGTGATGAGGTTTGGCAACGTGAGACACCTTGCGGGAAGGGGCCCCGACGAGACGCAGACACCACCCCGCTTCGCGAGCGCGACAGCTCACGGCGAGGGGAAGAAGTGGGTCAGACCGGGGCCCGGGACGTGAGGAATGTCCGGGCGCTGCGCACGGCAGCGGTCTTCACCGCGGTCATCGAACCTCACCTCCCTCTCATCCGGAACCTGAAACCAAACGATCAGCAGCGTACCATCCCGGCAGAACACCTAGGTCAGCGGGTTCATCAGGTAGCCGCCGGCCACCACCGAGGCGCAGGCCACCAGCAGGAAGAACAGCACGTAGAAGCCGCCGGGCAGGATCGTCAGCCGGGCGAGCTGGTCGGCGTCGGAGTCGCGCGCCTGCCGCAGCCGCCGCTTGCGCTGCAGCTCGATGATCGGTCGTACCCCGCCGAACAGCAGGAACCACACCGCCACCAGGGCCACGGCCTGCTGCACGTCGCCGGGCGCGTACATCGACAGGGCGAAGACCGCCCCGCCCGTGGCCAGCAGGATGAGCGCGCCGTACACGTTGCGGATCAGCAGCAGCATGCAGACGAGGAACAGCAGCACGGTCCAGGTCAGCAGCGTGATGCGGCCCTGCTCGGTCAGCCAGGCGGCGGCCAGCCCCAGCAGCGAGGGGGCGACGTAGCCGGCGAGCGCGGTCAGCACCATGCCGGGGCCGTTGGGCCGGCCTCGGGTCAGCGTCACGCCCGAGGTGTCGGAGTGCAGCCGGATGCCTTCCAGCTTGCGCCGCGTCAGCAGCGCCGCCAGGGCGTGGCCCCCCTCGTGGGCGATCGTGATCAGGCCGCGGGCCAGGTGCCACGACGTCCTGAACGACACGATCGCCAGCGCCGCCAGCGCGGACCCCAGCACGACCCAGGGGGAGGGGTCGGGCTGGACCTTGATGAGGTGGGCCCAGAGATCGTCCATCGAGAAGAACCCTATCCAGGTAAAGCCCTGGCCGCGTCCGGCCCATCGGGAAGCGTGGTCGCCGGTGGCGGGGGAAGGTGACCTTCACCGAGAACGACGGGACGATCTGGTAGAAAGTGGATGCTGACGTGACGGGAGACAGGGCGGCCATCGCGAGAAGGAACGGCAGGGCGCGGATGAAGAGCTTCAGGCGTGGTTCCGTCACGCGGGAGGAGCCGCCCGAGCACTCGATGGACCCACGCGCCCCCGAGGAAGCGCCCTACCGCCCCACGGTGATCGACAACGCGATCTACTGCGACGGCCAGCGCGTGGACAACCCCGGCTCGCTCGCCGACGCCTTCCAGCGGCTCAAGCAGATGCCCGGCAGCCTCGCCTGGATCGGCCTCTACCGGCCCAAGGAGTGGGAGCTGGTCAAGCTCGCCGAGGAGTTCGAGCTGCACGAGCTGGCGCTGGAGGACGCCATCGTCGGCTCGCAGCGGCCCAAGGCCGACCGCTACGGCGACATGCTCTTCGTGGTGCTGCGCGCCGCCCGCTACCTCGACGACGTCGAGGAGGTCGCCTTCGGCGAGCTGCACGTCTTCGTCGGCCCCAACTACGTGATCACCGTACGGCACGCGGAGGCGCCCGACCTGCAGGTGGTGCGCAAACGCATGGAGTCGGACCCCGAGCTGCTGCGCCAGGGCCCGCAGGCCGTGCTGTACGCCATCCTCGACGCCGTGGTCGACGGCTACGCCCCGGTCGTGGCCGGCCTGCAGAAGGACCTGGAGGAGATCGAGGCGCAGGTGTTCAGCGGCGACCCGTCGGTCTCGCGGCGGGTGTACGAGCTGTCGGGCGAGGTGATCGAGTTCCAGCGGGCCACGGCGCCGCTGGTCCGCATGATCGACGGCTTCATCGCGGGGGCGCAGAAGTACGGCTCCAACGAGGAGCTGCAGAGCTACCTGCGCGACGTGGCCGACCACGCCATCACCGTGAACGAGCGTGTCGCCGCCTTCCGCCAGATGCTGCAGGACATCCTCGTCATCAACTCGACGCTGGTCACCCAGGCGCAGAACGCCGAGATGGCCAAGATGACCGAGGCCAGCATCCAGCAGGGCGAGGAGGTCAAGAAGATCTCCGCCTGGGCGGCCATCCTGTTCGCGCCGACGCTGGTCGGCACCATCTACGGGATGAACTTCGACCACATGCCGGAGACCCACTGGGCGTGGGGCTATCCGTTCGCGATCCTGCTCATGGCGATCGTCTGCCTGACCCTCTACCTCGTCTTCAAACGCCGCGACTGGCTCTGACGCGACTGGCTCTGACGCGACTGGCTCTGTGCGGGGGCCGGGGTCACGGCGCGGCGGGCCCCTCGTCGGTCCAGCCGGCCGTCAGGACGACCTCGACCCGGCCGTCGGGCGCGTCGGCGCTGGACAGCACCTGCGAGCTGGCCGGGTCGATGGTCAGGATCCGCTCCACCCCCGTTGCGTCGAGCCTGAACGCGAACACCTCGCCCCACCGCCCGGTGACGTCGTCGGCGGGGCCCAGGTAGCGGACGTTCGGCAGGTCGGCGAGCAGCCGGTAGGCGGCCGCCCGGACGGCGGGAGGTGACGGCTTGCTCCACAGCAGCCCGCTCACCGCGTCGGCGAGCATCCCGTCGCCGGAGCCGGGCGGCAGCAGCGCCGCCACCCGACGCCTGAGCGCGCCCGGTTCGGCGGGCAACCCCTCGATGTCGCGCAGCGTCAGCGGCCGGCCCGCCATGGTGAACGGCTCGGCGACGGGCCTGGGCGCCGTGCCGCTGCCCGGCCCGGTCGTCCAGGCGCGGCCGTCGCGCGACGCCCACAGGGTGGTGACCTTCCCGGGGACGGTCTGCCGCCTGACCCGCCAGTACGCGCCGCGCGGCCGGGACTCCGAACCCGCCGAGGTCGCCGCCGTCAGCAGCACGGACCTGCCGGCCGCCAGGCTCACGGTCGCCGGATCACGCTCGGCGGCCACGCCCGGCGCGCGATCCCGGGCCGGGTCGATCCCGCCGATCCCGCCGGCGACACCGTAGGCGAGCAGCACGACGGCGAGCGTCGCCACCGCGCCCGCCAGCGGCAGTCTCCACGACGCCCGGCGGCGGCCGACAGGGCGGCCGGCAGGGCGGCCGGCAGGGCGGCCGGCAGGGCGGCCGGCAGGGCGGCCGGCAGGGCGGCCGGCAGGGCGGCCGGCAGGGCGGCCGGCAGGGCGGCCCGCCAGCCGGGCCCGGACCCGCGCCTGGACCGCCGGGTCCGGCCGCGGCGGCTCGCCGTACAGGTCGCGCACCCGCTCCAGCTCATCCACGGTCGGCCTCCTCCAGCTCCCGCATCGGGTTGGCCCCGCCCAGCGACGCGCGCAGCTTGCGCCGGGCCCTGTTCAGCCGGGAACCGACCGTGCCGTACGGGATGCCCAGCGCCGAGGCGACCTCCTCGTGGCTCAGCCCGGCCAGGGCGACCAGCAGCACCACGTCCCGGTCGCGCTGCGGCAGGTCGGCGAGGGCCGCCGCCAGGTTCGGGCGCAGGCTCTGCGCGCTCACCCGCACCGCCACCCCCTCCTCTGGGCCGGGGGCGTCGGCGTCCACGCCGTAGCGGCCCAGCGCGCGCAGCGTGCGCGCCTCCAGGCGGCGGTGCCTGCCGACCAGCTTCGTGGCGATGCCGTACAGCCAGGTCCGGACGTTCGCCCTGGCCGGGTCGTACTGCGCACGCTTGCGGAAGGCGACGAGGAACGTCTCGGCGACGACGTCCTCGGCGTGGTCCGGGCCGAGCCGCTGGGCGACGTAGCCGTGGATCTCCCCGAAGCAGGCGTCGAACACCGCCGCGAACGCCTCGCCGTCCTCCAGGCGGCCCTGAGCGGGCCCGGTGGGTGCGGCGGGCGCGGCACGGCCGGTGTCCCCCGTCGCCCACGACACCGCCGTCACGATGCTTCCCCCGTCATCTTCACCCTCCGGACCCGATCAGTGCACATCCCGTATCTCCCGATCGGCCCGATCACTTTCACGCCCGCCCCGGCGCGCGGGTACGGCCCCAGCCCGCGGGATTCCGGGCTGGGGCCGTACGTCCTGTGCGGAGCAGTGTCACAGCAGGGCTGTGTTTACAGGGGCGGGTTGGCGTTCTGCAACAATTGCCGGAACTGGGCGGAGAACCAGTGGCCGGACAGCGGCGCGTCGGGCAGTGCCCCGCTCATGTTGTGGCCGTTGCGGTCGTTGCCGGTGTACGTGGGGTCGCACATCCGGTCGAAGCCCTTGCCCTCGTCGTTGTCGATCTGCCGGCTCGACCCGTCGGACTCGCCGGGCGGCTTGATCCAGACGTAGGCGTCCAGGCCGGGAGCCGGGTTGGCCCGCGGCCGCTCGCCGAGGCCGGCTCCGCTCTGGTTGCACCAGTTGCCGGCGTGGATGCGCCGGTCCACGCGCGACTGGTCGACGAAGGTGTTCAGGTCGGTGGAGGTGCTCGGGCCGCTCGGCCGGGCGGAGCCGCCCCAGCCGTTGCGCGAGGTGTCGATGAGCATGCCGATGGTGTTCGGGAAGCCCTTCCTGATCAGCTCCTGGCGGAACGCCTGGGCGAAGCTCAGCTCGTCCACGTAGTCGTTCCAGTCGATCCACCTCGACTGGCGCACCGTCGTCCCGTTGACCGTGGTGGAGACGGTGAAGTGCGGCTCGGTCAGCGCGGAGTAGTTGGCGGTGTTGGTGATGAAGCCGTCGATGCTGGCGTACCCGGCGGTGGTGCCGCGGGCGGTGGAGGCGATGAGGTCGGCGGTCGGCCCGAAGTTGCTGTTCCAGCCGATCCAGCCGTGGTGGGCGGCGTCGACGTAGGTGTAGACGTTCGGGATCGCGTGCAGCTTGTTGAGCGCGTACTGGACGCCCTGCACGTACGCGCCCGAGGTCTGCGCCTCCTGGCACTTGGCCAGGTTGAGGTTGGTGACCAGGTTGGGCAGCGAGTCGATCTCGATGATCGTCACGATGCGTAGGTTCGCGTACTTGGGGTCGTCCATGATCTGGGCGATCGGATCGATGTACTCGGTCTTGTACCTGTTGAGCCCGTTCTGTGCGATGAGGAGCTCGCCGTTCGAGGCCAGCGCGGAGCAGTCGCGGTTGGGCAGGTTGTAGATGACGACCTGGATCGTCAGCGGCGCGCTGCCGTTCGCGGCGTCCTGGGTGACGGCCGCGTCGAGGTGGGCGCGCAGGCCGCGGCCGCTGGAGGTGCCGTTGATGGCGGCGATGCGGTCCATCCACACGCCGGTCGAGATGTTCGCCACGGCCTGGCCGCCGGGTTCGGCGGCGGCCTTGGCCGACCAGTCGGCGTTGACGTAGCCGGTGGCTCCCGCGTAGGGGTTGTCCACGTGGCCGTCCCCGCCGCCGCCGTCGTTGTCGGCCTCGGTGGCGGTGACGGTGACGGGGGTCAGGCCGCTGGAGGCGACGGTGATGGGCCGGCTGCCGCCCGCGGTGTCGGCGTCCTCGGCGGCGGAGACGGTGACGTTCTGCGCCGTGTTCCAGGTGGCCGGGGTGAAGGTGAGGCTCGCCCCGCCCGTGACGGTCAGGTCGGCGTCCCCGCTGCCGGCGGTGGAGGTGACGGTGACGTTGCCGGACGGCTGGGTGGCCAGGCGGACGGCGTAGGTGGCGCTGCCGCCCTCGGGCACGCTCAGCGTGGTCGGGGTGACCCGCAGGGCCTGCTGTCCAGGGGTGTCGCCGTCGCAGGTGACGCCGTTGACGGCGAACGACGTGGGGTTGGTGTTGGTCCCGGTGTAGCTGCCGTTGAAGCCGATCGTCCAGCTCGCCCCGGTGGCCTGGCTGCCGTTGTAGGACAGGCTCGCCGCCGTGACGTCCTTGCCGGACTGCGTCCAGTCGGCCGACCAGCCGTTGGTCACCCGCTGGGTGCCCGGCCAGGTGTAGGTCAGGCGCCAGCTCGTCAGCGGGTCGCCCGTGTTCTTGATGGTGACGTTCGCGCCGAAGCCGCCGCCGCCCTCCCATGCCTTGGTGTAGGTGACGGAGCAGGCCACCGCGGCCTGTGCTGCCGGAGCCGACGTCAACGCCATGGCCAGGGCCGCCAGTAAGGCGGTGACCACGACGAGAAGGCGGTGTCTCATGTGGGGGGTTCCTCTCATGGGGGTGGGAGCGCTCCCATCCATAGCCCGGATTCACGGCGCTGTACAGGCCGCGGTGAGCCGGGCCGTCGAATCCGCACGAGCGGGATGAAACTTTCAGCGGCGGGCCGGGCGTCACCAGGAACGTCGCGCCCGCTCCGCGGAGCGGCCTGGGCGGGTGGGGGAGGCCCGCCTACCATCCACGTAACCCCAGCATATGGGAGCGCTCCCACCTCGTCCGAGAGGACCTCCATGAGACACCGCTTCCTCACCGCGCTCGGCGTCCTGCTGCTGAGCCTGTCCACGGCGCTCGTCGGCGTGGCCCACGCCGCCGTCGCCTGCTCGGTGACGTACGTCAAGTCCTGGGACGGCGGCGGCGGCTTCGGCGCCAACGTCACCATCACCAACACGGGCGACCCGCTGACGAGCTGGCGCCTGACCTACACCTGGCCGGGCACCCAGCAGGTCACGCACGGCTGGTCGGCCGACTGGAGCCAGTCCGGCAAGGACGTCACCGCCACCAACGCCTCCTACAACGGCAGGCAGGCCACCGGAGCCCAGTGGACGATCGGCTTCAACGGCAGCTACACCGGCACCAACACCAACCCGGACAGCTTCGCCATCAACGGCGTGACGTGTGACGGCGGCGGCGGAACCCCCGGCCAGCAGGCCCTCCAGGTCACGCCCACCGCCGTCACCGTGCCCGAGGGCGGCACCGCCGCCTACGGCGTCCGCCTCGCCGCGCAGCCCACCGGCAACGTCACCGTCACCTCCACCGCCGGAGGCGGCGACACCGACCTGACCATCACCCAGGGCGCGAACCTCACCTTCACCCCCCAGACGTGGAACGTCGTCCAGAACGTCACCGTCTCCGCCGCCCAGGACGCCGACACCACCAACGGCAGCCGCGCCATCACCGTCGCCTCCAGCGGCCTGACCCCCGTCACCGTCACCGCCACCGAAGCCGACGACGACGTGCCGCAGAACCCCTACCTGACCGAGTTCACCACCCAGTACAACAAGATCAAAAACCCGGCCAACGGGTACTTCTCGCCCGAGGGCATCCCCTACCACTCCATCGAGACGCTCATCGTCGAGGCGCCCGACCACGGCCACGAGACCACCTCCGAGGCGTTCAGCTTCTGGCTCTGGCTGGAGGCCCAGTACGGCAGGGTCACCGGCAACTGGGCCCCGTTCAACAACGCCTGGAACGTGATGGAGCAGTACATCATCCCGTCCGCCGCCGCCCAGCCCGGCAACGCCGCCTACAACCCGGCCGACCCCGCCGACTACGCCCCCGAACGGCCCCGCCCCAGCCAGTACCCGGTGCCGCTCAGCACCAGCGTCCCCGTCGGCCAGGACCCGCTGGCCAACGAGCTGCAGAGCACCTACGGCACCCGGGACGTCTACGGCATGCACTGGCTCCTCGACGTGGACGACGTCTACGGCTACGGCACCGGCCGCGGCGCGAACCTGACCGAGTGCGGCGACAACACCAAGCGCGTCACCTACATCAACACCTTCCAGCGCGGCCCGCAGGAGTCGGCCTGGGAGACCGTCGCCCACCCCTCCTGCGAGACCGGCCGCTTCGGCAAGCCCGGCGCCGGCTACCCGCCGCTGTTCATCCAGGGCGGCGGCGCCAACCAGTGGCGCTACACCAACGCCCCCGACGCCGACGCCCGCGCCGTCCAGGTCGCCTACTGGGCGCTGACCTGGGCCACCGCGCAGGGCAAGCAGGCGCAGATCAGCTCCACGCTGGCCAAGGCCGCCAAGATGGGCGACTACCTCCGGTACGCCTTCTACGACAAGTACTTCAAGAACCCCGGCTGCACCTCGACCTCGTGCCCGGCCGGCACCGGCAAGAGCAGCTCGTCGTACATGCTGACCTGGTACTACGCCTGGGGCGGCGACACCGGCGGCTCCTGGGCGTGGCGCGTCGGCTCCAGCTCCTGGCACCAGGGCTACCAGAACCCGTTCGCCGCGTGGGTGCTGTCGCCCGCCGGGCCGTCCGCCCTGCGCCCGCAGTCGCCGACGGCCGCCTCCGACTGGCAGACGAGCCTGCAGCGGCAGCTCGACTCCTACCTGTGGCTGCAGTCCGCCGAAGGCGGCATCGCCGGCGGCGCGACCAACAGCTGGAACGGCGACTACGAGCAGCCCCCTGCCGGCACCCCCACCTTCTACGGCTGGGCCTACGACCACCAGCCCGTCTACCACGACCCGCCGAGCAACCGGTGGTTCGGCTTCCAGGTGTGGTCGCTGGAGCGGGTCGCCGAGTACTACTACGTCACCGGTGACGCCAAGGCCAAGGCCGTCCTCGACAAGTGGGTGCCCTGGGCGCTGGCCAACACCACGTTCGGTCCGGGCGCCACCTACCGCATCCCCAACGACATGACCTGGTCCGGCGCCCCCGCCGCCAGCTACACCGGCAGCCCCGGCGGCCCGGGACCCAACCCCGGCCTGCACGTCACCGTGGTCAACCACACCACCGACGTCGGCGCGGCCGCCGCCTACGCGCGCACCCTCACCTGGTACGCCGCCAAGTCCGGCAACGCCGCCGCCAAGGCCGGCGCCAAGAACCTCATCGACGGCATGCTCGCCCACAAGGACGCCAAGGGCGTCGGCGTGACCGAGACCCGCGCCGACTACAGCCGCTTCGACGACCCCCACGACGACGCCACCAACACCGGCCTGTACATCCCGCCGGGCTACACCGGCACCATGCCCAACGGCGACGCGATCAGCGCCGGCAAGACGTTCCTCGACATCCGCTCCTTCTACAAGGACGACCCGGACTGGGACAAGGTCCAGGACCACCTCGACGGCGGCCCCGCGCCGGCGTTCACCTACCACCGCTTCTGGGCGCAGGCCGACGTCGCGATGGCGGCGGCCGACTACGGCACCCTCTTCCCGAACGGATGAACCCACCCATGCCCCTGAGACTGGCCGCCCTGCTGGCTCTCCTGGGCGCGCTCCTGCTGGTCCCGCAGCCCGCCGCCGCCGCGGCGGGCCTGCGGGCCGGCGGGACCCGCATCCTCGAAGCCAACGGCAACGCCTTCGTCATGCGCGGCACCAACCACGCGCACACCTGGTACACCTCCCGGACCGGCTCGTTCGCCGCGATCAAGGCGGCGGGCGCCAACACGGTCCGCGTCGTGCTCAGCGGCGGCCGCTGGACCCCCAACACCGCCGCCGACGTCGCGAACGTCATCACCCTGTGCAGGCAGAACCGCCTCATCTGCGTGCTGGAGAACCACGACACCACCGGGTACGGCGAGCAGAGCGGCGCCTACACCCTGGACCAGGCCGTCACCTACTGGATCGGCCTGAAGAGCGTCCTGACCGGCCAGGAGAACCACGTCGTCGTCAACATCGGCAACGAGCCGTTCGGCAACAACGCCGTCACCCCCGGCTGGACGCAGGCCACCTCGGCCGCGATCGTCCGGCTGCGCGAGGCCGGGTTCGAGCACCTCATCATGGTGGACGCGCCCAACTGGGGCCAGGACTGGCAGGGCGTGATGCGCGACAACGCCGCCACCGTGCTCGCCGCCGACCCCGACCGCAACACCGTCTTCTCCGTGCACATGTACGGCGTGTACGACACGGCCGCCGAGATCAACGCCTACCTGGACGCCTTCCGGACCGCCGGCCTGCCGCTGGTCATCGGGGAGTTCGGCCACCTGCACTCCGACGGCGACCCCGACGAGGACACCATCCTCGCCCAGGCGCGGAGCCGCGGCATCGGCTACCTCGGCTGGTCGTGGAGCGGCAACAGTGGCGGCGTCGAGTACCTCGACCAGGTCGCCTCGTTCGACCCGGCGCGGCTCACCCCGTGGGGGGAGCGGCTGTTCAACGGCCCCGACGGCATCAGGGCGACCGCCCGCGAGGCCACGATCTACGGCGGCTCGTCGGACACCACCCCGCCCACGGCGCCGGCGAATCTGGCCGCCTCGGGCGTGACGTCGGGCGCGGCCACGCTGTCGTGGACGGCGTCCACCGACGACACCGGCGTTAGCGGCTACGACGTGCTGCGGGCGGGCGCGTCGGGACCGTTCGCCGTGGCCGGCACCTCCGCGGCCGCCCGCTTCACCGCCACCGGGCTGTCACCGGGCACCACGTACCGGTTCCAGGTGCGGGCCCGGGACGCCGCCGGGAACACCTCGCCGGTGTCGAACACCATCACCGTCACCACGACGGGCGGCTCCGGAGACGACGGCTGCGCCGTCACCGGCGCCGTGCAGAGCCAGTGGGGGAGCGGCTACGTCGTCCAGCCCGTCACCGTGACCAACACCGGCGACTCGGCCACCGCCGGGTGGACGGTGACGTTCACGTTGCCGGCCGGGCACACCGTCACCGGCTCGTGGAACGCCGCCGTGTCGGTGAGCGGGCAGAACGTCACCGCCCGCAACCTCGCCTACAACGGCGGGCTGGCGCCGGGCGCCGCCACCACGTTCGGCTTCCAGGCCGGCCGGCCGGTCGGCGACCCCTCCACACCCGCCGGCTACGCCTGCGCGACGGCGCCCTGAGGCTCAGGCGCGCCGGAAGGCGGCGGCGATCTCGGCGAGCAACCCGTCGAGATCGCCGCGCAGCCCCGGCTCGACGGCCCCCTCGCGCAGCCGGTCGTCCAGCTTGCGCCGCACCTCGGCCACCTGCCGGGCCGAGGACGCGTGCGCCAGCGACTGCCGCAGGTCCAGCGCCACGTCGGACCGGATCCGGCCGCCGGCCGCGCCCGCGGCCAGCGCGCCGTGGAAGCGGTCCACGGCCCGTGGCAGCGACCGCGACACGAGCGCGTGGCGGGGGGACGCCGTGACCAGGGGAGCGGCCGCCGGCAGACCGGCGGGTGTCTCCCGCGGCAGCGGCTCCTGCCGCACCGGGGACCGGCCGTCGGCGGGTGAGGTGCCCGGCGGCCGGCCGCCGGCCAGCGCGGGGGCCCGGTCGCCGCCCTCGCGCGACGGCTCCCCGGGAGATCCGAACCACAGCGCCGTCCCGGCGAACGCGGCCAGCGCCACCGCCGCCGCCCCGCGCCGCAGCCCGCGCCCGAGCCGCGCCCTGGCCAGCGCCCGCGCGAGCAGCTCGGCCACCTCCCCGGCGCCGGGCCGCGCCGCGGGCACCGGGTCGAGGCAGCGCTGGCACAGCACCGCAAGCTCGTGCGGCACGCTCGCCGGACGCGGCCCCGGCGCGGTCCGGCGAGCCGTCTCCAGCTCCTCCCAGGTCGTCTCCGGGTACGGCAGGGCGCCGGTCAGCATCTGGTGGAACAGCACGCCCAGCGCGTACACGTCGGCCGCCGGGTGCACGGGCGCGCCCGTGAGCCGTTCGGGCGAGACGTACGGCGGCGTGCCCCGCTCGTCGTCCGGGTCGCCGGTCACGGCGGCGATGCCGAAGTCCAGCAGCTTCGGGCCGGACGCGGTCAGCAGCACGTTCTCGGCCGAGACGTCGCGGTGCACGATGCCCTGCGTGTGCGCCGCCTCCAGGACCCGGGCCACGCGGGCGGCCGTCGCCGCCGCCTCCCGCCACGGCAGCGGGCCCGCCAGCAGCCGCTCGGCCAGCGGCACCCCGTCGAGCAGCCGGAGCACCACGAACGCCGCAACCCGGCCCTGCGGCGTCACCGTCTCGCCGTAGTCGTAGACCTCGATGGCGTCGGGGTGCGCCAGGCGGGCGGTCGTCCTCGCCTCCTTGCGGGCGAGCTCGCGCTCCTCCTGGAGCACCTTCACCGCGACGAGCCGCTCCAGCGCCCGGTCGTGCGCCCGCCACAGCACCGACGTGCCGCCCGTGGCGATGCGCTCCAGCAGCACGTACCTGCGTGCCAGGACGTCGCCCGGCTCATGCTGAATCACGGACGATCAGCTCCGCGGGCAGGATGGGGTTGACCGAGACGGCGCCGGACAGCAGCAGCCGGATGGCGATCGAGGCCAGCTCCTCCACCGGCTGGCGGACCGTCGTCAGCGCCGGGGTGACCCGCCGCGCCACCGGGGCGTCGTCGAACCCGATCACCGCGACGTGGTCCGGCACCCGGCGCCCGGCCCGCGCCAGCGCGTGCATCGCGCCGGCCGCCATGAGGTCGGAGGCGCAGAACACCGCGTCCAGCCCGGGTGCGCGCCTCAGCAGCCACTGCATCGCGTGCGTGCCCGACGGCAGGCCGAAGTCGCCGTACGCCACGGGCGGGTCGGGCAGCCCTGCCTCACGGAGGGTGGCGACGAACCCCTCCAGCCGGTCCTGCGCCGCGGGCAGCGTCGGCGGGCCGGCGATCACGCCGATGGTCCGCCGGCCGGCCAGCAGCAGGTGCTCGGCCGCCTGCCGGGCGCCGTCGCGGTTGTCCACGTCGGCGTAGGGCACCTTCACGTCGTCGGGCGGCCGGCCGATGCCGCGCACCGCGACGCCCGACGTCGACAGCGTGATCGCCAGCGGGTGCCGCTCGCGCGCCGCGATCAGCAGCACCCCGTCGGCCGAACCGGTGAGCACGGGCAGCGCGCCCGGGTCGGCCGGCGGCACGGTCATCACCATCAGCGGCAGACCCAGCTCCGCGAGCACGTCGCCCCCGGCGGACAGGAACCGCGCGTAGTAGGGGTCGGAGAACAAGCGGTGGAGATGATCACAGATGACCACGGCCACGCCGCCGGCCGTCCGCCGGGCGGGCGTCCCGCGCGGCGCGCGGTGCCGTACGTAGCCCAGCCGGGACATGGCGTCGTAGACCTGGCGGCGGGTCGACGTGCTGACCCTGACAGTGCCGGTCAAGACCCGCGATGCCGTCGCGGGGGAGACGCCTGCTTCGGCCGCTACCTGCGCGAGCGTGGGCAGATCGGTCACGATGCACCTGGCCCATGATCTGTTGGGAGCGCTCCCTAAACTACCAGTGTTTCTGCCTTGTTAACAGATGCAGTCACCACGGCGAACGCCTCCCGAGCCCGGCGGGCGCCGGGCGCGCGGCTCATCCCAGCAGCTTGCGTGCCGCCTGCTCGATCTCGTCCTCCGACAGCAGCACGTGGTGCGCCGCGTCGCCGAGCGGGACGAAGCTGTCGGACGAGGTGACCCGGGCGATCTCGCCGGAGAAACCCGCGTCCAGCAGCTCGGTCACGACCCCCTCGGACACCCCGCCGGTGCGCCGCGTCTCGTCGGCGATCAGCACCTTGCCGGTCAGCTCAGCCGCCCGCAGCAGGTCGTCCACCGGCAACGGCGCCAGCCAGCGCAGGTCGAGCACCCGGCAGCCGTAGCCCTCCTGCGTGAGCCGGACGGCGGCTCGCAGACTCATCCGCAGC
Organism: Nonomuraea sp. NPDC047897; assembly: GCF_043204415.1. NCBI lineage: Bacteria > Bacillati > Actinomycetota > Actinomycetes > Streptosporangiales > Streptosporangiaceae > Nonomuraea > Nonomuraea sp. NPDC047897. Next base: position 379,564 of record NZ_JBIDCC010000002.1, read on the forward strand.
CCGTTGCCGAAGGTGACGATCGTCAGGTCGCGCCCGTCGCCGTAGGAGCGCGCCCGCCCGATCGGCACGTGCGTCTCGCTCCAGCGTGCGGGCGGCACGTACGGCGCCAGCCAGCCGCCGTCGCCGTCCTCGAACAGGTCCCTGGTGTTGTAGAGCGCGATCGGCTCCAGGAACACGCAGACCGACCCCTCGGTGCGGGCGGCGGCCAGGCAGGTGCGCAGCATCGCCGCGGCGTCGTCCGGCCGCGCCGGCGAGGCGATGACCAGCCCCGGGATGTCGCGGAGCGCGGCGACGGCGTTGTCGTTGTGGAAATGGCCGCCGAACCCCTTCTGGTAGGCGTAGCCGGCCACCCTGACCACCATCGGGTTGACGTACGCGCCCTGCGAGAAGAACGACAGCGTGGCCGCCTCGCCGCGGATCTGGTCGAGCGCGTTGTGCAGGTAGGCCAGGTACTGGATCTCCGGCACCGGCAGCATGCCGGCGACCGAGGAGCCGAGCGCCAGCCCGAGTATCGCCTGCTCGTCGAGATGGGTGTCGAAGACGCGCCCGGGGCCGAACCGCTTCTGCAGCCCCCGGGTGACGCCGTAGACGCCGCCCTTCTTGGCCACGTCCTCGCCGAAGACCATCATCTCCGGGTGGACCGCCAGGGCGTCGGCCAGCGTCCGGTTGATCGACTGGGAGAGCGTCATCGGCTTGTCGGCCTCGGGCGGCGACCCGGCGAACGCCTTCTCCCTGACCGTCGCCTCCGCCGCGACGGGGGCGATCTTGGCGATCATGTCGGGCCGCCGGGGCGCCAGCGGCCGCATGACCTCCTCGGCCGAGCTCAGCCGGGGCCGCCGCGTGGTCTCCAGAGCGAGGCGCAGCACGTGCTCGCGCGCCGACTCGTAGGAGCGCAGCAACTCCTCCGGAGTGCTCAGCCCGGCGGCGACGAGCAGGCGCGCGGTGCCCACCAGCGGGTCGCGTTCCAGGTCGGCACGCAGCTCCCGCTGGGTGCGGTAGGCCGACTCGACGTCGGAACCGGCGTGCCCCATCAGCCGGACGGTCGACAGGTGCAGGAACGCGGGGGCGCGACGCGTGCGCACGTGCTCCACGGCCCGCACGGCGGCGGCGTAGGAGTCGGCGAGGTCGCAGCCGTCGGCGGAGAAGTACTCGATGCCCGGCCGCCGGGCCGCCGCCTCCACCCAGCCCCGGGGGGTGCGGACGCTGATGCCGATGCCGTTGTCCTCGCAGACGAACAGGATCGGCATCGCCTGCCCCTGGTAGGTGGCGTAGGCGGCGGTGTTGAGGCCGGTCAGCGCCGTCGCGTGGTTGACCGAGGCGTCGCCGAAGCTGCACACCACCACCGCGTCGCGCGGCCAGGGCGAGCGCAGGTCGAGCGCGCGGGCCCGCTCGATCGCGAAGGCCACGCCCACGGCACGCGGCAGGTGGCTGGCGATCGTCGAGGTCTGCGGGATGACGGCCAGGTCGGGATGGCCGAACACCTTGTGCCGGCCGCCCGCGATCGGCTCCTCGGCCGCGGCGGCCAGGCCCATCAGCACGTCGCGCAGCCCCTCGTCGGGCAGCCGGCCGGCCTGCTCGGAGCGGGTCAGGTAGAACGCGCCCGACCGGTAGTGCAGCAGCGCGGGGTCGGTGGGCCGCAGCGCGGCGGCGACGGCGGCGTTGCCCTCGTGGCCGGCCGAGCCGATCGTGTAGAAGCCCTCGCCCTGCTGGCGCAGCCAGCGGGCCGCGATGTCGAGCAGCCGGCTGTCGAGCTGGCGCTGGAACAGCGTGCGGCACAACTCGCCGGTCAGCGGCCCCCCCTCGCGAAGGGGACGGCCGGGATCACGGGCCGCGCCCGCCTCCAGCGTCGTGACCGCCTGAATGAAGTGAGTCTCAACTGTGTCCCGCGCCACAAGCCCGATTATGTCCTCACGGGACGGCCCACGTCTCCCCGTCGGCGCGGACATGTTCGCCACCTGCCCGATTGACCCATGTCTTCGGTAACTTGTCAGAATTCTGAACCTTTACGGGGATTTTGGCGTCTACTGGGGTGTATTACGTGGCACCCTCACTGCCGCGTTGTCCCACTGGGTCTGCTTGAGAGGAACCCGGAATGTTACAACGCATGCACGCGGCCGGCATCGCCCTGGCGATGGGCGCCGCCACCCTCGTCCTGGCGTCGCCCGCGACGGCGGCCCAGGCGCCGAGCATCTCGAAGGTGAGCGTGAGTCCCGCACCGCTCGTCGTCTTCGACAAGCCGGTCACCGCGACGTTCACCTTCACCACGAAGTCCGCCGGCAAGGCCGAGCTCCAGCTCAAGGCCCCCGGCCAGGTGAGCGTCGGCACCCCCGTCGAGCTCAAGCCGTCACCCCACGGCCAGTGGACCAAGTGGACCGGCACCAGGACCTTCGAGGCCAAGGACGCCGGCCGGTGGAACCTGCTCGCCATCGCCCACGGCGACGGCGAAAAGTCCGCCGACGGCACCTTCGAGGTCAGCAAGGCCCTCGACACCAAGGTCGCCGACTTCGACGCCGACCCCGACAGGGCCGTCCGAGGCGAGCGCCTGCGCCTGTCCGGCCGGCTCCTCGCCGAGGGCAAGGGCTACGACGGCCAGACCGTCACCCTGACCTTCCGCGAGCAGGGCACCGACGCCTACCGGCACGTCGCCAAGGTCAGGACCGGCCGCGGCGGCTGGTTCGGCGCCCGGGTCGAGGCCGAGGCCACCGGCTGGTGGCGGGCCGAGTTCGGCGGCACCGCCGTCGCCCGCGGCTCCGTCAGCGACACCGACCGCGTCGACGTCCGGCACGGCGACCGCGCCAGCCGGATCACCGGCTTCGACGCCCGCCCCGAGCCGATCGACAAGGGCGACCGGCTCCGGCTCTCCGGCACCCTGCGGGTCGACGGCCAGGGCGGCCTGCCCGGCCAGCGGGTCGACATCCTCTTCAAGGCCGCCGGCTCCAGCCGGTGGGAGCGCGTCACCAGTGACGTGACCGGCCGCGACGGCCGCTTCTGGGCGTCGGCCACCGCCCACAAGTCGGGCTGGTGGCGTGCGGCCTACCGGGGCACCCGCGGCGTCGACGGCACCAGCAGCGGCTCCGACTGGGTCCGCGTCGTCCAGCCGGCCCCGCCGGCCAAGGCCGACACCCGCGTCCTCGCCTTCAACGCCTACCCCGAGCCCGTCAAGCGCGGCAAGTACCTGAAGTTCAAGGGCCTGCTGCAGGTGGCCGACGACGGCGCATGGGAGGGCTACGAAGGCAAGGTCCAGCTGTGGTTCAAGGCCACCGGCTCGCGTACCTGGAAGTACGTGAAGACCGCCTGGTCGAACGACCACGGCAGGCTGGCGACCAAGACCAGGGCGTCGAAGTCCGGCAGCTGGAAGTTCGTCTTCCGCGGTGACGCCGACACCAACGGCGACCACAGCCGCGTGGACCACGTCCGCGTCAAGCGGTAACCACCCGCGCACACCCACGCGCGCACCATGGAGGCCCGGGCCGGCGGCCCGGGCCTCCGCCACGCGTCAGGCCTGCGCGGGCGCCTTGGCTCCCAGGCTGACGAGCATGGACTTGATGTCGGTCATCCCGACCTTGAGCTCGGCGATGTCACCCTCCACCTTCTCGAATCGAGCGTCGATCTGCTCGAACCGCGTGTCGATCTGCTCGAATCGTGCGTCGATCTGCTCGAATCGTGCGTCGATCTGCTCGAACCGCGTGTCGATCTGCTCGAACCGTGCGTCCATCCGATCGAGGCGCTGCTCGACCTTCTCGAACCGCGCGTCCATCCGATCGAGGCGCTGCTCGACCTTCTCGAAGCGGCGGTCCATCTGGTCGAGGCGCTGCTCGACCTTCTCGAACCGGCCGTCGATCTGCTCGAACCGCAGGTCGACCAGGTCCAGTCGCTGGCCGACCTGCTTGAAGCCGCGGCTCATCTCGGCACGCGTGTCGGTGATCCGGCCGTCCAGCACGGTGAAGCGACGGTCGAGCCGGTCGGTGATGTTCCTCCCCATGGTGTCGATGCGGTCGTGCAGGGAGGTGAACCGTTCGGCGACGGTGATGCCAGGCATGCCACTCAGGTTATGGGTCTCGAGCGCCTCTACCCGAGTCTTCAGGTCGATGACTTCCGCTTCGAGGTCAAGCATTGGGCGTTCCTTTCAGGGGGGTTGTACGCCTGCGGCGAGGAAAAACTACAGCACGTGGTCACTCCGTCGCACACCGAGTTCGAAACTGTGTGCCCCTGTCGGGCCGCCCACCGGCCGTAAGACTCGATGTCGGAGTTAGCGAGCGTTAACCCGGAGTGTCAGCCGGAGGCGGCCGAGGCGGTGATCGCGGCCCGCGCCATGGCGTGCAGCAGCGGGCGCATCGCCTGCGGCGACAGCTCTCCCGCGCTGTGCGGCGTCGAGTTGAGCAGCCCGAACACCGCGTGCGTCGCCGCGCGCAGCCGCGGCGGGGGGCAGGCCGGGTGCAGCTCGGCCAGCACGGTCACCCACTCCTCGACGTAGAGCCGCTGCAGCCGCCTGACGTGCCGCCGCTGCGGTTCGGGCACGTTGCCCAGCTCCCGGTCGTGCACGGTGATCAGTGCCGGCTGCTCCAGCGCGAAGGTGATCTGCACGTCGAGCAGCGCGTCGAGGGTGTCCTCGGGACCCGGCCGGGCGGTGACGGCGGCCGCGGCGGACTTGCGCAGCCGGGAGCTGACGTCGAGCAGCATCTCGGCCAGCAGCGCCTCCTTGCCGCTGAAGTGACGGTAGAGCGCCGGCCCCGAGACGCCGACGGCGGCCCCGATGTCCTCGATGGAGACCCCGTGGAAGCCGCGGGCGGCGAACAGCGTCGCGGCGGCGGCGAGGATCTCGGCGCGCCTGGTGCCGCGATTGCGGGTAGGGGTCCGGACGGTCGTCACGGTTCCACATGGTAGACGGTTAGGTTAATGATGACTAACATCGTCCGCATGGTGAGAGGGGAGTCATGAGCGACTGGCCCGTGCTGAAGTCGGCGGCCGACCCCGGCGGCGAGACCTTCAAGCGCAACTCCGAGCACAACGAGCGCCTCGCCGCCGATCTGCTCGACCGGCTGGCCGCGACGGCCCTCGGCGGGCCCGAGCGGTCGCGCCGCCGCCACGTCGAGCGGGGCAAGCTGCTGCCGCGCGACCGGGTGGACGGCCTGCTCGACCCGGGCTCGCGCTTCCTGGAGCTGTCGCCGCTGGCCGCCGACGGCCTCTACGACGACCAGGCGCCCGCCGCGGGGATCATCACCGGTGTCGGCCGGGTCTCCGGACGCGAGTGCGTGGTCGTCGCCAACGACGCCACCGTGAAGGGCGGCACCTACTATCCGATCACCGTCAAGAAGCACCTCCGCGCGCAGGAGGTGGCGCTGCACAACCGCCTGCCGTGCGTCTACCTCGTCGACTCCGGCGGCGCGTTCCTGCCCCGGCAGGACGAGGTGTTCCCCGACCGCGACCACTTCGGCCGCATCTTCTACAACCAGGCCACGATGAGCGCGGCGGGCATCCCCCAGATCGCCGCCGTCCTCGGCTCGTGCACGGCCGGGGGCGCGTACGTGCCCGCCATGAGCGACGAGGCCGTCATCGTCCGCGGTCAGGGCACCATCTTCCTCGGCGGCCCGCCACTGGTGAAGGCCGCCACCGGTGAGGAGGTCACGGCGGAGGAGCTCGGCGGCGGCGACCTGCACGCCCGGGTCAGCGGCGTCACCGACCACCTGGCCGAGGACGACGCGCACGCGCTGGCCATCGTCCGCGACATCGTCTCCACCCTCGCGCCGCGCCCGCCCCGGCCGTGGCCGACGACCGCGCCCGAGGAGCCCCGCCACGACCCGCGCGACCTGTACGGCATCGTCCCCGCCGACACCCGGCAGCCGTACGAGGTGCGCGAGGTGATCGCCCGGCTGGTCGACGGGTCGCGGTTCCTGGAGTTCAAGGCCGAGTACGGGCCGACGCTCGTCACCGGCTTCGCCCACCTGCACGGCCACCCCGTCGGCGTCATCGCCAACAACGGCATCCTGTTCAGCGAGTCGGCCATGAAGGGCGCCCACTTCATCGAGCTGTGCGACCAGCGGGGCATCCCCCTGGTGTTCCTGCAGAACATCAGCGGCTTCATGGTCGGCAAGGCGTACGAGGCGGGCGGCATCGCCAAGCACGGCGCCAAGATGGTGACGGCCGTCTCCTGCGCACGGGTGCCCAAGTTCACCGTGGTGATCGGCGGGTCGTTCGGGGCGGGCAACTACGCCATGGCCGGGCGCGCGTACTCGCCCCGGTTCCTGTGGATGTGGCCGAACGCCCGCATCTCGGTCATGGGCGGCGAGCAGGCGGCCAACGTGCTCACCACGGTCGGCCGCGCGGCCGGCGGGGCCGACGCCGACGCGATCCGCGCCCAGTACGAGCGCCAGGGCAACCCCTACTACTCCACCGCCAGGCTCTGGGACGACGGCGTCATCGACCCGCTCGACACCCGCACCGTCCTCGGTCTGGCCCTCTCCGCGGCGGCCAACGCCCCGCTCCCACCTGTCGGCTACGGCGTCTTCCGGATGTGACGCGATCATGGACTCTTCGACGTTCGACACCGTGCTCGTCGCCAACCGGGGCGAGATCGCGGTCCGGATCATCCGCACGCTGCGCCGGCTCGGCGTCACCTCGGTGGCCGTGCACACCGCCTCGGACGCCGGGGCCAGGCACGTCCGCGACGCGGACCTGGCCCTGGAGATCCCGAGATACCTCGACATCGAGGCGATCGTGGCGGCGGCCCGCGCGTCCGGGGCCCAGGCCGTCCACCCGGGCTACGGGTTCCTCGCCGAGAACGCCGCGTTCGCCCGCCGCTGCGCCGAGGCCGGGCTGGTGTTCGTCGGCCCGCCGCCCGAGGCGATCGACGCGATGGGCGACAAGATCCGCGCCAAGGCCACCGTGTCGGCCGCCGGTGTCCCCGTCGTGCCCGGCGGCGCCGAGCCCGGCGACTCCCTGGAGTCGTGGACCGACTTCCCCGCCCTGATCAAGCCCTCGGCGGGCGGCGGCGGCAAGGGCATGGTGCTGGTCCGCGCCGCCGCCGAGCTGCCCGCCGCGCTGGAGTCGGCCCGCCGCACCGCCCAGGCGGCGTTCGGTGACGGGACGCTGCTCATCGAACGCTACGTCGCCGACCCCCGGCACATCGAGATCCAGGTGCTGGCCGACACCCACGGCAACACCGTCCACCTCGGCGAGCGCGAGTGCAGCCTGCAACGCCGCCACCAGAAGATCGTCGAAGAGGCGCCGTCGCCGTTCGTCACCGCGCGGACGCGGGCCGCGATGGGCGCCGCGGCTGTGGAGGCGGCCCGCGCCGTGGGCTACACGGGGGCCGGCACGGTCGAGTTCATCGTGGACGGCACCACCGGCGCCTACCACTTCATGGAGATGAACACCCGCCTGCAGGTCGAGCACCCGGTCACCGAGCTGGTCACCGGCCTCGACCTGGTCGAGCTGCAGCTACGGGTCGCGGCGGGCGAGCCGCTGCCGTTCGCCCAGGACGACGTGCGGCTGACCGGGCACGCCGTGGAGGCCCGCGTCTACGCCGAGGACCCCGCCCGCGGGTTCCTGCCGACGGGCGGCCGGATCCTCGCGGTGCGGGAGCCCGCGAGCGAGCCCACCGCCGGCCCACGCGCCGTGCGCGTCGACTCCGGGGTGGCGGAGGGCGGCGTCGTGGGCAGCGAGTTCGACCCCATGCTGGCCAAGGTGATCGCCTGGGCGCCCGGCCGGGAGGAGGCGCTGCGCCTCCTCGACCGGGCCCTGGCCGAGACCGTCCTGCTCGGCGTGACCACGAACATCCCGTTCCTGCGCGGCCTGCTCACCCACCCGGCCGTCCGGGCCGGCCACCTCGACACAGGGCTCGTCGAGCGGATCCTGCCCGACGTCGTCCCGGCGGCCGAGGCGCCCGGCGAGGTGCTGGCCGCCGCCGCGCTCGCCTTCCACGCCGTGCCCCAGGGAGCCGACCCTTGGGAGGTCACCGACGGCTGGCGCGTCGGCGAGCCGGCGTGGACGACGTGGCGGCTGGAGACCCGCGACGGCGTGCACGCCGTACAGGTGCGCGGCCTGCCGCACCGGGCGGCCGAGGTGCGCCTCCTCGGCGACGCCGCGGCCTCCGGCGTCGCCGCCACGGACCCCGCGCTCACCGGCGGACCGGCCGGCCCGCCCGTCCCGGCCCGGATCCGGCAGGACGGCCCCCGCCTGACCGTCACCCTCGCCGGCCGCACCACGCACTACCTCCAGGCCCGGCACGGCGACACGCTCTGGCTCGGCGGCGACGGCGCCGCCTGGGCCGTGACCCGCCACCTCATCGGCGACCCGGGCGACCGGCCCGGCGCGGCCGGTGCAGCCGACGGCGTGGTGCGCAGCCCCATGCCCGGCACCGTCCTCGTGGTCAAGGCCCAGACCGGCGATCGGGTGGACGAGGGACAGCCGCTGGTCATCGTGGAGGCCATGAAGATGGAGCACACCGTCACCGCGCCGGTCGGCGGCGTGGTCGCCGAACTGCCCGTGCAGGCGGGCCAGCCGGTCGACATGGACGCCGTCCTCGCCGTCGTCACCCCCGCCGGCGCAGGGGACGTCACCGGAGAGGAAGGCTGAGATGCGCCGCCCGTACCCGCTCGAAGGGCTCCCGCACCACGTCACCGTCTACGAGGTCGGCCCGCGCGACGGCCTGCAGAACGAGCCGGTGACCGTGCCCGCCGAGGTGAAGGCGGAGTTCATTGCCCGGCTGGCCGACGCCGGGCACAAGGTGATCGAGGCGACCAGCTTCGTCCACCCGAAGTGGGTGCCCCAGCTCGCCGACGCCGAGGAACTGCTCGGCCGGCTCGACCGCAGGCCGGGCGTCCGCTACCCGGTGCTCGTGCCGAACGAACGCGGCCTCGACCGGGCGCTGGCGCACGGCGTGGACGAGATCGCGGTGTTCGCCAGCGCCACCGAGACGTTCGCCGCCAAGAACCTCAACCGCAGCCTGGAGAGCCAGTTCGAGATGTTCGAACCGGTGGTCGCCCGGGCGCTGGAGGCGGGGGTGCGGGTGCGGGCGTACGTGTCGATGTGCTTCGGCGACCCCTGGGAGGGCCCGACGCCCGTCGCCCAGGTGGTGTCCGTGGGGCGGCGGCTGCTCGGGCTCGGCTGCTACGAGCTGTCGCTCGGCGACACCATCGGCGTCGCCACGCCCGGCCACGTCACCGAGCTGATCGAGGCGTTCGACGCCACCGACCGGCTCGCCGTGCACTTCCACGACACCTACGGCCAGGCCCTCGCCAACACCCTCGCCGCCCTCCGCGCGGGCGTCACCACCGTCGACGCCTCCACGGGCGGCATCGGCGGCTGCCCTTACGCCGAGTCGGCCACCGGAAACCTCGCCACCGAGGACCTCGTCTGGATGCTGCACGGCCTCGGCATCGAGACCGGCCTCGACCTCGACCGGCTCGTGGCCACCAGCACCTGGCTGGCCGGCCTGCTCGGCCGGCCCAGCCCGTCCCGCGTCGTCCAAGCCCTGTCGAAAGGCTGACCACCCATGCTCACCTCCGAGTACGAAGAGCTGCGCAAGACCGTCGAGGCGTTCGCCCGCGACGTCGTCGCCCCGGTGATCGGCGACCACTACGAGCGCGAGGAGTTCCCGTACGACATCGTGCGGCAGATGGGCGCGATGGGCCTGTTCGGACTCCCGCTGCCGGAGGAGCACGGCGGCATGGGCGGCGATTACTTCGCGCTCTGCCTCGCCCTGGAGGAGCTGGCCCGCGTCGACTCCAGCGTGGCGATCACGCTGGAGGCCGCCGTGTCGCTCGGCGCGATGCCGATCTACCGCTACGGCACGCCGGCCCAGCGCGCGGAGTGGCTGCCCCGGATGGCCACCGGCGAGGTGCTGGGCGCGTTCGGCCTGACCGAGCCCGGCGGCGGCTCCGACGTGCCCGGCGGCATGCGCACCACGGCCGTGCTCGACGGCGACGAGTGGGTGATCAACGGGACGAAGGCGTTCATCACCAACTCCGGCACCGACATCACCGGTGTGGTCGCCGTGGCCGCGCTCACCGGGGAACGGGAGATCTCCACCATCCTCGTGCCGAGCGGCACGCCCGGCTTCACCGTGTCGAAGAAGTACTCCAAGGTCGGCTGGAACGCCTCCGACACCCGGGAGCTGTCCTTCGCCGACTGCCGCGTACCCGCCGCCAACCTGCTGGGCGAGCGCGGCCGCGGCTACGCGCAGTTCCTGCGCACCCTCGACGAGGGCCGTGTCGCGATCGCCGCGCTGGGGGTCGGCCTGGCCCAGGGGTGCGTGGACGAGTGCGTGCGCTACGTCAGGGACCGCAAGGCGTTCGGCCACCCGATCGGCCACTACCAGGCCATCCAGTTCAAGATCGCCGACATGGAGGCGCGGGCGCACACCGCCCGCCTGGCCTACTACCACGCGGCGGAGAAGCTGGTGGCCGGGCAGGCGTTCAAGAAGGAGGCGGCGATCGCCAAGCTGGTCTCCTCCGACGCCGCCATGGACAACGCGCGCGACGCGACGCAGATCTTCGGCGGCTACGGGTTCATGAACGAGTTCCCGGTCGGCCGGTTCTACCGCGACGCCAAGATCCTGGAGATCGGCGAGGGCACCAGCGAGGTCCAGCGCATGCTCATCGCCCGCCAGCTCGGCCTCGGCGACCTGTGACCGGAACCGCCGCCGTCTGAGCGACCCGTCGCGCCGTCACCCGGACGGCGCGGCCCGGTCGAGCCAGGCGGTGTGGGCACCGCCGAAGGGGCCCTCGCGACCCTCGACGGCGGCCAGCAGCCACCGGGCCGTCTCCCACGCCCGCGTCACCAGGTCGTCCGGGTAGCCGAAGGTCACCTGGTGCTCGGCGAACTCGTCCTCGTCGTCGAGGACGAGCCCGCCGTCGCGCAGCAGGATCACGTCGAGGTCCAGGTCGACCATGGTGACCTCGCCGTTGCGCCACCGCGGCACCGTCGTGACGTCCACGTACACCTCGAACGAGTGCGGAGGGGTGTGGAACGTGGCCGTCCACCAGCCGTCGCGGGGGAACAGCATGACGATCGGGGTCTCCCAGGTGACCGGCGGCTCAGCGCCCTTGCTGGCCTGCGTGCCGGCGGGCACCGACACCCACGCGCCGTGGTCGTCCTCGCCGAGGAGCGTGCCGGGATGGTTCCAGTGCAGCGTGCCGTCGTACTTGGTGTACACCACCTTGATCTGGGTCACCCGGGCACGCTATCGAACGCGCCCGCGGCGGGTCCGGCGAACGGGGCGGGCGGGCCTGCCGCGCGGCCGATCCTGTCGGGGCAGGATGGCATCCTTGTGAGCGTGACGATCCACACGGTGAGCCCGGTGTTCGCCGGACGGGACGGCGAGCTGGCCGTCCTCGACGAGGCGCTGGCCCGCGCGCGGGCGGGCGCCTCCTCCACCGTGCTCGTCGGTGGCGAGGCCGGCGTCGGCAAGACGCGGCTGGTCCAGGAGTTCGAGCAGCGGGCCGGCGACGCCCAGCTGCTCGTGGGCGGCTGCCTGGAGCTGGGCACCGACGGTCTGCCGTTCGCGCCGTTCAGCGCCGTGCTGCGCGGCCTGGTGCGCGGCCGCGGCCGGGACGGCGTCGCCGCGCTCGTGCCCGGCCACACCCGGGGGCTGGCCCGGCTGCTGCCCGAGTTCGGCGAGCCCGACAAGGACGGCCCCGAGGCGCGCGCCCGGCTGTTCGAGCAGATGCTCGGCCTGCTGGAGCGGCTCGCCGAGGACCAGCCGACCGTCCTCGTCATCGAGGACGCCCACTGGGCCGACCGCTCCACCCGCGACCTGCTGTCCTTCCTGGTGCGCTACCAGCGCTCCGACGCCCGGCTGCTCACCCTCGTCACCTACCGTTCCGACGAGCTGCACCGCACCCACCCCCTGCGCCCGCTGCTCGCCGAGCTGGCCCGGGTCGGCGGGGTGCGCAGGCTGGAGCTGCGCCGGCTCACCCGCCGCGAGGTGGTCGCCCAGGCGGCCGGCATCCTCGACCGCGAGCCGTCCGCAGCCGACATCGAGCTGATCTACGAGCGCAGCGAGGGCAACCCGCTGTTCGTCGAGGCGCTGCTGGGCGAGACCGGCGGTGTCGACACGCTGCCCGAGTCGCTGCGCGACCTGCTGCTGGCCGGGGTCGAGCGGCTGCCCGAGGAGACGCAGGAGCTGCTGCGGGTGGCCAGCGCCGGCGGCCAGCACATCGAGCACGCCCTGCTCACCGCCGTCAGCGGCCTCGACGACGCCGCCCTGTCCCAGGCGCTGCGGCCCGCCGTCGCCGGCAACGTCCTCGTGGTCGACGGCGAGGGCTACGCGTTCCGCCACGCCCTCATCCGCGAGGCCCTCCACGAAGACCTGCTGCCGGGCGAGCACACGCGCCTGCACACCCGCTTCGCCGAGGCCATCGCCCGCGACCCGTCCCTGCTGCCCGAGCCGCGAGGCGCGATCGAGCTGGCCCACCACTGGCACGCGGCCCACGACGCCACCTCGGCGCTGGTCAGCGCCTGGAAGGCCGCCGCCGCGGCGCGCAGGTCCACCGCCTACGACGAGCAGCTTCGCATGCTGTCCCGGGTGCTGGAGCTGTGGGGCCAGGTGCCCGACGCGGCGGCACGCATCGGGTGCGAGCACGTCGACGTCCTCGGGCGGGCCGCCACGGTCGCCCACGTGGCGGGTGAGTTCGAGCGGGGCATCGCGCTGGCCGGCGCCGCCATGGCCGAGGTCGATCCCGAGACCGATCCGATCAGGGCCGCCCGCCTGCTGCGCCGGCGCGGCATGATCCGCTACTCGCTGGGCAGGTCCGGCCACCTCGACGACCTGCGGCAGGCCGCCGCCCTCGTCTCCGACGGCGGCCCGCTCAAGCTGCGCGCCCAGGTGCTGGAAAACCTGGCGCGCATGCTGCACGCCCCCGACGTGTGGTCCGAGCGGATCGCGACCTCCCAGCGCGCCATCGAGCTGGCCCGCCAGGTGGGGGAGCCCGCCGTCGAGGCCACCGCCCTCATCGCGCTGACCTGGGCGCGCTGCCAGCGGTTCTCCCGCATCGACGAGGAGCTGGCCGGGTTCGCCGAGGTGCGGCGGCTCGCGCTCGCCGCCGGCGACCCCAACGCGCTGATCGGCGGCGCCATCTCCGAATCCGACGTCCTGGAGGGCGCCGGGCGGCACGATCGGGCGGCCCGGGTGGCGCGCGAGGGCCTCGCCGAGGCCGAACGGCAGGGCCTGGCCCGCACCTCGGGCACCTTCCTCGCGATCAACCTCGCCGAGCCGCTGGTGTCGCTCGGCCGCTGGGACGAGGCGCTGGAGGTCATCGACCGCGCCCTCGACCGCGTCCCGCCACCGCCCACCCAGGCGAGCCTGCAGGGCAACGCCGCCGACATCGCGCTGGCCCGTGGCCGGCTCGACCGGGCGGAGGAGCTGCACGCGGCCGCCCGCCGCGTCCTGGGCCGCGGCGTCTACCGCGCCCAGCACGTGCTGCCGCACGCCCGCCGGGAGATCGAGCTGCTGGTCGCCCGCGGCCGCCTGGGCGAGGCGCTGGAGACGGCCGCGCGCACGCTGCGCGAGCGGGACTTCATGGAGAGCCCGCGCTACTCGTGGCCGGTGCTGGTGGCGTTCGCCCGGCTCGGCGAGCCGCTGGTGCCGGAGCTGTGGTCGCTGGCGCGACGGCTCAGGGTGGAGGGTGATCAGCAACATGCCCACTGGCTCACCTTCACCGCCCTGACCTGGCCCGCTGCGGCCGTCGCGGGCCAGGACGAGCAGAATCACGCGGGGCTTCGCGACGAGGACGTCGTGGCCGGGCGGCTGGTGGCGTGCGACGAGGCGGTGGCGGCCTGGGCGGCGCTCCAGCAGCCCTACTCCGAGGCCCGCGCGCTCGCGGACGCCGCGCACGCGGCCCTGGCCCGAGGCGACCGGCAGCAGGCGGCCGACCGGCTGACCCGCTCTCGCGAACTCGCCGACCGGCTCGGCGCCGCGCCGCTGCTCGCCGAGCTGGACGGCCTGGCCAGACGTGCCAGGATTCCCTCCGGCGGCCCCACCACCGGCGCGCCGGGCGCCGGCGACGGCAGCGGGCCGGAGGCGTCCCCCGGCGGTCCCTCGCTGGGGTTGACTGCCAGGGAGCTGGAGGTGCTCCGGCTGGTGGCCGACGGGCGGAGCAACCGGGAGATCGCCGGCGAGCTGTTCATCGCGGTCAAGACCGTCAGCGTGCACGTCTCCAACATCCTGGGCAAGCTCGGCGCCGCCTCCCGGGGCGAGGCCGCCGCCACCGCCCACCGCCTCCACCTCTTCGACGGCGAGCCCTGAGGCCACGGGAACAGGCGCGTGCGTGGAGGCGGTCGCCGGCTGCTCGGCCACCCTGATCCGTGGCCGTCGTGACGCGATGCTCAGGCCGGGATCCAGTGCTCGGCCACCCTGATCCGTGGCCGCCGAGACGTGAAGCTCAGGCCGGGATCCAGTTGCCGTGGAAGCCGGCCGGGACGCGGACCGGGAGATGCACCTCGGCCAGTGGCGGCGCAGCCAGGTCGGCGGCGTCGAGGATGGCCAGATAGCCGCGGTCGGCGGCCCGGTCGTGGGCGAAGGTCATCAGGTACCCGTGGTTCTCCCCGCCCGCGCCCGCCGCCACGAAGACCGCCTCGCCGCAGGTGTGCCCGGCCGGGAAGCGGTGCACCGCCCGTACGCCGCCGTCGGCCAGGTCATAGGCGTAGATCTCCGACCGCTCCGGCTCGGCCTCCAGGGCGAAGCTGGTGGTGTAGCCATAGCGGTGCGGCAGCCCGATCACGTTGTCGGCGACGCGCGGGTATTCGCTGGGCGCGTCGTCCACGGGAGACTCCGCGACTGTGCCGGCGCGCGGGTCCAGGGTCCAGCGGTGCAAGGAGGGCAGGCCGCCGCCGACGTCGTCGGGGCCGCCGCGCCACAGCGACGGCACCCGGGTGCCGGTGACCGTGATCGTGCCGGTGGTGGGGTCCTCGAAGGCGTTCATGATGTGCCAGATGTAGCACGGCGCGATGTCGTACCAGCGTACGGGCGCGTCGTCGCCGGCCGTGCGCGGCAGGACGCCGAACCTGGCCTGATGGGCGTCGTCCCAGTGCCATGGCGGTGCGCCGGCGGCGGCCCGGGCCGCGTCGAAGACCACGGGCAGGTCCAGGAAGATCACGTGATCGCGGGTGATGGCGAAGTCGTGCATCATCGTCGCCCGCGGCACGTCGATCACCCGCGTCTGCACCACCTTCCCCGCGGCGTCGGCGCGGTAGTACGTCAGGTACGGCGGGCGCAGCCGGGAGCCGAAGAACAGCAGCTCACCGGTGATCGGGCAGGTCTTCGGGTGCGCCGTCATCGGCGTCCGCAGCGCCCCGTCGAAGGTGTACGCCCCGACGGTGGCCAGGTCGGGCGTCACCTCGTACGGGAAGCCGCCCTCCTCCAGCGCGAACAGCTTGCCGGCGTGCGCGATCAGGTGCGTGTTGGCCGTGGTGACCCGGTAGTCGATCCTGCCCGTGCCGGGATCGAAGGCGAGGGCGAACCGGGACTCGCCGGGGCGCTCGTACAGCGGAGTGCGGACGTACCGGTTGCGGTACCAGCGCGCCCGGCCGCCGTCCAGCGCGATCGTGTGGATCATGCCGTCGCCCGCGAAGGAGTGCGGCGACCAGCCGGTGCGCGGGTTGGGCCCGTTGCGGAAGAACTGGCCCGACAGCTCGGTGGGGATCCGGCCCGTCACCTTGGCGGGCTCCAGCGTCACCTCCTGCGCGACCGGCGCGTTGTTGCCGTCGAGGTGCAGCGGGACGGTCTCGGTCATGGGGGATCTCCTGTCGGCGTGGTGGGGGACGCCGACAACCATGCGCGGGAAGGTCCGGGAAGAACAGTCTTGTTCTGCCGGACGTCGTCAGCCGCCCGGCGTACGCGCAGGTCAGGGCGGTGCGAGAGTTCTTCGCTGACGTCCGGCCGGCGCGGGATCGTGTACTCGTCGAGCCCCCGGGCGAAGAAGCCGGTACTGGTCGAGCCCCCGGGGGAAGAGCCGGTGCCCGTCGCAGGCGCCGGTGGGACGGCGGCGTCGATCGTCGTTCGGTAGGGTGGCGGGCATGGTTTGACGCCTGCCCGGCAGCCGGGCACCTCCGTTGGCTCCTTCGTTCGCCCGTTCGTTCCCAGGCCCTGACGAAGGAGATCTCTCGTATGAACACGTCGACCCCGATCGACGTCCCCGCCGCGTTCGCCGCGTCCTACGGCGCCAACGGCGCCGGGGCGCGGACCTGGCTCGCCGGGCTGCCCCGCCTCGGTGGTGACTTCCTGCGCCGCTGGGAGTTGCGGCTCGACGGCCCGGTCGCGCACGGCATGGCGTCCCTGGTCCTGCCCGTGCGGCGGGCCGACGGCACGCCCGCCGTCCTCAAGCTGCAGCAGCCGCGCGAGGAGACCGCCGGTGTGGTGGCCGGGCTGCTGGCGTGGCGGGGCGACGGCATCGTCCGCCTGCTCGACCACGACGAGGAGAGCGGCACCCAGCTCCTCGAACGGCTGGACGACGCCCGGCCGCTGTCCGCGGTGGCGGACGACCGTGTCGCCCTGCCGGTGCTGGCGGAGCTGATGGCCCGGCTGACCTCGGTGCCCGCGCCCGACGGGGTGCGATCCCTGGCCGGGATCGCCGCCGCCATGCTGGACCAGGCACCGGCCGCGGTGCCGGCGCTGCGCGACCCCGCCGAACGGCGGCTGGTGCTCACCTGCGCGTCCGCCGTGGCCGAGCTGGTCGGCGAGCCCGGCGACCGGCTGCTGCACTGGGACCTGCACGGCGGCAACGTCCTGGCGGGGGAGCGGGAACCGTGGCTGGCCATCGACCCCGAGCCGTTGGCCGGCGACCCCGGGTTCGAGCTGCTGCCGGCGCTGGACGACCGATGGGACGCGGTCGCGGCGACGGGTGACGTGGCGGGCGCGGTGCGTCGGCGGTTCGACCTGCTGACCGAGGTGGTCGGCCTGGACCGGCAGCGGGCGACCGGTTGGACGCTCGGCCGTGTGCTGCAGAACGCGTTGTGGGACGTCGAGGACGGCAAGACCGCCCTCGAACCGACTCAGGTCGCCATCGCCACGGCCTTGCTGGGTCGTGCGACGCCGCACCTGCTCTGAGGGGTCGCCGCCGGCGGGCCTGGTCGCTGAGGCCGGGGCGGGGACGCCCCGGCCGGGGGTCGGCCCGAGGGTGGGCACGCGTGCGCGCCCGCCCTCGGCGTCGATCAGGCCTGGAGCTGGAGTGTGATGGAGGGGGCGGTGATGGCGGTGTCGTCGGCCAGCAGGAAGGCCTTGGACAGGATGAGTGCCAACCGGCCGTCCTCCTCGAAGGGCAGGAACAGCCTGGCCTGGGTGTCGCGACCGGCGACGATGCACAGGTAGGCGTCGTTGGGTTCCATGAGGCCGTCCGCCGACCCCAGGTGAAAGCGGTGCCGGACGACAGAACGTCGGGCCGGGCGCGGGCCGCTGTCGGGACCGCCGCTCGTCGTCACCCGTCCGCGGCGTCGTCGGCCTCCCAGCGCAGCAGGTCTCCCGGCTGGCACTCGAGCGCTTCGCAGAGCGCGGAGAGCGTCGTGAAGCGCACCGCCTTGGCGCGGCCGTTCTTCAGGACGGCCAGGTTGGCGGGCGTGATCCCGACGCGGTCCGCGAGCTCGCCCACGGACATCTTCCGCTTGGCGAGCATCACGTCGATGTCGACGGCGATCGGCATCAGATCACCTCTTCGAGCTCGGCCTGCAGTTGTGCCGCCTCGGCGTCGCGGGCGACGGCCTGGGCGAGCAGCATCCGCAGCACGAGCACGACCAGCGCGACCCCCAGGATGGCCACCACGGCCCCGCAGATCAGCAGGACGATGCCCGGCGCGACGGCCTCCCCCGGCGCCAGGAGGACCGCCAGCCCGAACATCAGGACGGCGGCCGCCACGATGGCGCCGATCACGATGTGCACGTACCGGAAGGCGGCGTGGGAGAACACGGTTCCGCGTCGCACCATCGTCACCAGCCGCCACACGCAGACCAGGACGACCTGGGCCGTCACGATGCCCAGAACCATGATCACGAGGAACGGGGTGCGCAGGTACGCGTAGTCGGGCCGGAGCCCCTCCAGGTCGACCGCCAGCAGCGGCACCATCACCGTCTGGACGAACACCGAACCGGCGAGCAGCGCCACGAGCACGACGCGCAGCGCGAGCACTGTCAGCTTTCCCATCGTCTCTCCTTCGATCGACTCACGATGGAAATATATCGATATTCGATAGGAGTGGCAAGGGTCCGGTCGACCGGATGGCGGGATGCTCAGCCGAGTCCGCCGAGGCTCCGGCGTATCGTTGCCCCCCGGCTCGCGGCCGCTGGCGTAGGCCCTCAGGGCAGTGACTCGGCACTCACTAGCGGCGATAGAAGTGCTAGCGGTGGTAGAGTTGTCGTAGACATGATGTCTAGCGTTGCTATGATGCGGCCATGTCCGCCATCACCCAACGCCGCGAACGCGAGCGCGCCCAGCGCCATCAGCTGATCATCACGGCCGCCCGCGAACTGGCCCAGGCCGAAGGGTGGGAGGCGGTGACGACGCGCAGGCTGGCTGAGCGCGTCGAGTACAGCCAGCCCGTGCTCTACAGCCACTTCGACGGGAAGGACGCCATCCTGCGCGCCGTTGCCGTCGAAGGCTTCGGCGAACTCGCGGCCCACCTGCGCCGCGCCCGGCTGGCCACCCCCGAGCAGCCTCACGCACTGCACGCCGTCTGCCGCGCCTACCTGGAGTTCGCGACCGGGCAGCCCGCGCTCTACCAGGCCATGTTCGTCCTGCCGACCGACGTGAAGGTAGGGCACGCCGAGACGCCGCCTTCGCTGCGCGCCGCCTTCGACGAGTTCGTGAGCTGCTTCGGCTCGGACGACCCGCGACGCGAGCTGTTCGCCGAAGTCACCTGGAGCGCGTTGCACGGCCTCGCCGCCCTGGCCGGCAGCGGCCGCATCTCCCCGGACGGCCAGACGGAGCGGCTCGACTTCCTCGTCACCCAGATCGCCGGCGAGGCGAGTGGACCGGCCACGCCGTGACAGGCACGGCGAGTGGACCGGCCACGCCGTGACGGGAAAGGGCGAGGCCGAATCTCAGCCGGTGAGCTGAGCCTCCAGGCGGTAGCCGTCCACCGTGACGTACACCTGGTCGCCCGGCCGGGCGTTGAGGCGCATCAGGACAGGCTGGAGCGAGTCGAAGACCGGCTGGTGCCCCTGCCACACGAGCACGATGGCGTTGTCGCCGGGACCCGTCACCGACAGCAGCGTGCCGGGTCGCATGCCGAGCTGGGCCGCGTACCCTTCGGGCACGGGCACCGGGCCGCCGCGCAGGTGCTCGGGAGTCACCTCGATGCGCTGCCAGCGGCGCGGGTCGGACGACGGGCCGGGGATCGGCGGGCGTGGCACGACCGGGGCGCCGGCCAGCGCCGGGGAGCGGCCGCCCGACAGCGCGGAGAGCGTGGCGAGGGCCGCCGACGGGTCGATGGAGCCGGCCGCGGCCGTGGGGATCGGCTGCCCGCCGCGGTGGTGGTGGCCGTTGGCTCCGGGGGTACGGCGGGGAAGCGGCTGCGCCGGCGACGGGGCGGCGGCGGCCGGCGCGCCGGCCGGACCCTCCGGCGGCAGGGCGTCGAGCCACGCCTGGGCGGAGTGGGCCCGGACGCCGAGCTCCGCCATGAGCTCCACCACGTCGGTGTCGGCCGGGCGCGTCGCCAGAAGCTGCCGCGTACGGGCCTGCAGCCGCTGGATGTCGCCGACGACCAGCCACCCGTCCTGCAGGCGGCGGTCGGGCATCAGCGTGACCAGCACCCGCCACAGCGGCGTGCGCAGCGACGGCACCATCACCGGGTGGGCCGGGTCGGCGCCGATCAGCTGCTCCTGGGTGGCGGCGGCGCCGAGCCATTCGGTCAGCCGGAACATGTGCCCGGTCACCGGCGCGGACTCCGACGAGCGCAGCCACTGCAGGACGCGTTCCTCCGCGGTGCGCTGGGCCTGGGAGAGCGCGTCGCGGTCGACGAGCATCTTGTGCGCGAGGGTACGGAGGCTGACGGGGTCCTCGGCGAACAGCCGGTGCACGGCGACGGCCAGTTCGAGCTTGTCCAGCGTGCGGAACAGGCCGTCCACCACCCGGACCATCGCGTGGTCGGTGTCGGAGGGCGCGGGTGCCGCGGCCGGGGGAACGGGGCCGGCCGAGCCGGGCGCGGCGGCGGGACGGTCGCCGCCGGGGAGGGAGGGGGGCGCCCCGGGGACGGGCGGGGTGGCGGCCGTACCGGCCGGACGGTGAGGGAGAGGCGCGCCGGGAGCCGGACCGGCCCCGCCCACACCGGGCTGCGGACCCGTCTGCGGACCCGTCGGGGAGCCCGTCTGCGGGGCTGCCGGGAAGGGGCCGGAATGGGCCGCGCCGCCGGACGCGGCCGGGGACTCGGGCTGGGCGCCGCCCTGCCGCTGCGGCAGGCCGCCGGGCTGGGCCGGGAACGCCCCGGTCTGCCGTTGCTGCGGGCCCGAGGCGCCCGCCGGGAAGGGGCCGCTCTGCGTGGAGGAGGGGAAAGGGCCGCTCTGGGCGGGGGAGGGGAAGGGGCCGCTCTGGGCGGAGGGGCCGTCCTGCGCGGCGGCGGGGAAGGCGCCGCTCTGGTGGGGGGCCGGGCTCTGCGCGCCGCCGGCGTCCGGGTGACCGCCCGGGCCCTGCGGGCCGCCCGTGGTGTGCGGGCCGCCGGTGGTGTGCGGGCTGCCGGTGGTGTTCGGACGGGCCGGGCCGGGCTGGACGGCGGGGAAGCTGCCGGTCTGCCGCTGCGACTCGCCGGCGGACTCGGGCTCGCGCTGCCCGGGTACGGCGCCGCGCTGCACGGGGAGGGTGGCCTCCGGATGCCCCGCCGGGGGCCCCGGACGGGACGCCTGCAAGCGGCCCAGAACCTCGCGGAACACCGCGCCCATCACCACTTCGGGCGTCGCGGACGGCGTGGCCAGGTCGCCGGGCGTCAGGCGGCGCAGCCGGCGCCAGCCGCCCAGCCCGGCGACCGCCGTGCGGGTGGCGTCGGGCCAGCCGGGCAGCGCCGGGTCCACGTGGTGGATGGTCAGAGCCGGAAGCAGGTCGGCCAGCGGGATGTGGTCCCAGCGGGAGGCGGCCAGCCGGGCGAGCCGCTCGCAGATCCAGTCGAGTCCGGTCGTGCCGAGCGCCCGCTGGAGGGCCACCGACGACCACCAGGCGGCCGGCAGCCGCGGGTCGCCCAGGGACTCCGCGATCTGCTGGGGTCTACTCCAGCGCAGGGCAGGGACGAGGTCGCTCAGGCAGATCGATGACTCGACGTCCATCGGCGGACCGTATCCTCCCCAGAGTGAGCCGCGTTACTAGGCGATACGCATGTGGTCAATGGTGCAGCCTATGCGGCAAGCTATCAATCGGCGTGAATAGGGTAAAGACGATTCACTTCCAAACCGTACCGTGGCCGACCGCCCACGAGGGCCACGCACGCGGCTCCCGCCCGGCAACCGGCCCGGAGCGCTGCCTGTTCGCCGGCGCCGCGGAGGGCCGCCGTGAGGTATCCGGCCGCGAAGGCGTCACCCGCCCCCGTGGTGTCCACGGCCTGGGTGTGAACCCCCTCCACGGTAGCCACCACCCGGCCTCCGGTGGCCGCCAGCGCGCCCTGGGGTCCCAGCTTGACCACCGCCGTGCCGTACCTGTCGCTCAGGATCTCGGCGGCCCGCTCGGGGGTGGGCGCGCCGGTGAGCAGGAGCGCCTCGTCGAGGTTGGGGATGATCAGGTCGGCGGCGGCCGACTCGGCCAGGAAACGCTCGACGCCGAACTCCCGGAGCGGGCCGGTCGAGGCGGGATCGACGCTGACGCGCACCCCCGCCGCGGCGGCCTGCGCCATGGCGAGCCTGGCCAGCCGCAGCCCCGGCTCGGCGAACATCGTGTACGCCGACAGGTGCAGCCGCCCGACGCCGCCGAGCAGGGAGCCGTCCCAGTCGTCCGGGGAGATCCGGCCGCCGGCCCCGCGGTTGGTGAGCATGGTGCGCTCGCCCGTCGCGTCCACCATGGCGATCACCACGGCCGTCGGGCGGTCCGGATCGACGACGAGATGAGGGCGCACCCCGGTGCCGCGCAGCTCGCCGGTGTGCCACTCGCCGGTGTCGCGCCCGACCCGGGCCAGCAGGCGGACGTCGCCGCCGAGGTGGGCGGCCCAGGCGGCGGTGTTCGCGCCGGAGCCGCCGGGACGCAGCACGATCTCCGCCGCGGTGTCGGTGCCGGGCGCGAGCGGGGCGCCGTGCAGGGCCACCACGTCGGTCACGACGTCGCCGACGACCAGCAGTCCGGTGGCGGCGGGCGGGCCCGCGAGGGTCACGGGCGCGACCAGGCCAGCGCGATCCGGGCGGCGAGCGCGGTGTTGCCGCGCACGGCCGCCAGGTTGGCCTCCAGCGAGGCGCCGCCGGTGCCGCGCACCAGGTAGCCCAGCAGGAACGGCGTGATCGCCTGGCCGGTGACGCCGTCGCGGTCGGCGGCGGCCAGCGCCTCCGCCAGCACCCGGTCGTGCAGGGCGGGATCGAGCTGCCGGTCCTCGGGCACCGGGTTGGCGACGATCAGCGCGGTCTGCTGGCCGCCGAACGCGTCCTGGCCGCGCATGATCGCCGCGGCCTGTTCGGGCGTCTCGATCCGCCAGTCGACCGGCTCACCGGAGGAGTGCAGGTAGAAGCCGGGGAAGGTGTCGGTGCGGTAGCCCGCGACGGTGACGCCGCGGGTCTCCAGCCGCTGCAGCGTCGCCCGCACGTCGAGGATCGACTTCACACCTGCGCACACCACCGTGATCCGGGTACGGGCCAGCGTGTCGAGGTCGGCCGACTCGTCCTGCTCCTCGGTCCAGCCGCGGTGGACGCCGCCGAGCCCGCCCGTGGCGAAGATCCGGATGCCCGCCCGCGCGGCCAGGAACGACGTGGCCGACACGGTCGTCGCGCCGCTGGCCTTCAGCGCCGCGGCCACGGGCAGGTCGCGCTGACCCAGCTTGCGCAGGCCCGGCTCGGTCGCGATGCGCTCCAGGTCGGCCTCGTCCAGACCGACCCGGGCCACGCCGTCGAGCACCGCGATCGTGGCCGGCACGGCGCCCGCCTCCCGGACGATCCCCTCCAGCTCCCGGGCGACCTCCAGGTTGCGCGGCTGCGGCAGCCCGTGGGAGATGATCGTGGACTCCAGCGCCACGACGGGGGCGCCGGCGGCGAGCGCCGCGGCGACCTCGTCGGACGGCTGGAGCAGAGGCGTGGTGGCGCTGTGCATGTGGGTCCGATGCTCCTCGTAGGTCTGCGGATGCGGCGGTGAAGCGCACGTCAGTGTATTTCACCTGGTTCGCTCGGCCGCCAGGGCATGCCTCCGGAGTCAGGCGAGGAACACGACGCCGGCCAGCGAGACGGCGGCGAGCAGGCCCGTGGCGATGCCGCCCAGCAGCAGGACGCGCCCGCCCCGGGCCAGCTTGCGCGCGTCGATGCCGGTGCCCAGGGCGAACAGCGCGGCGGCCATGAGCACGGCGGTGACGTCGGGCAGGACCGCCGTCACCGAGGGCGGCACGAGGCCGAGGCTGCGCAGGGCGACCGCCCCGAGGAACCCCGCCACGAACAACGGCATCACCGGGGGCCGCCCCCCGGCGTCGCGCGCGGGCGCGGACGGCCCGCCGGCTGTGGGGGAGACGGCTGTGGGGGGAGCGGCGGTGGGGGAGGCGGCGGTGGTGGTGGCGGTGGTGGCGGTGGTGTCGGCGGGTGCGGTGGCGGCGGGGGCGGGCGCGGGGGCGGCCGTGGTGAGGGCGACGATGGGGGCGAGCAGGAGGACGCGGCCGAGCTTCACGGTGATCGCGGTGGCCAGCACGCCGGAGGCCGACCCGATCGCCGCCACCTGGGCCACCTCGTGCACCGCCGCGCCCGCCCACACCCCGAGCTGGGCCGGGGACAGCCCCAGCCACGACGCCGCCAGTGGCACGGCGACGATGGCCGCGCTCCCGTACAGGACCACCACGCCGAGCGCCGCCGCGGCGTCGTCGTCCGTCGTCACGGGACGCCCGCCGGGCCCGGGCGCGCGGGTCGCGTCGTGCATCGCGGCGATGGCGGCGGCGCCGCAGACGGCCACCCCGGTGGCGACGAGCAGCGACGTGCCGGCCGGCAGGCCGAGCCGCCGGCCGATCAGCGGCGTGAGCGTGAACGTGACCCCCGTGGCCGTGACCACGACCGCCACCGTCGGCCAGCCCAGCGCCAGCACCTGCGGCACCGCGATCTGGAACCCCAGCAGCACGATGGCCGTCCGCAGCACCCGCCGGGCCGTGAACGCCAGCCCGGGACGCAGCCGGGGCCCGGCGCCGCCGAGGTTCGCCAGCAGCGCGCCCGCCGCCACCGCCACCACGGCCGGGCTGAGCGCCGGGACGATCCGGTTGACGACCAGCGAGAGGGCCACCGCGAGCACGGTCGCGGCGAGGCCGGGCAGGAGCATGCCCCCAGTCTTCGTGGCGCGGGAGGGGGCCGGTAGCCGCCGCATGACTGGGAGGTCATAGCCTGGGGCTATGACTGAGCTGCCTGACCTCGTCTCCCTCCAGCTCCTGGTCGACGTGGGCGAGCTGGGCAGCCTCGGCCAGGCGGCCAGGGCGGCCGGCATGGCGCAGCCGTCCGCCAGCAAGCGCATCGCGCTGCTCGAACGCCGCCTCGGCCTGCCCCTGCTGGAACGCACGCCGCGCGGCTCCACCCTCACCACGGAGGGGCGGATGGTGGCGGGCTGGGCGGCTCAGGTGCTCGCCGCCGCCCACGAGCTGACCCGCGCCGCGCGGGCCGTGCGGCACCGCGGCGCCGCGCACCTGCGGGTGGCGGCCAGCATGACGGTGGCCGAGTACCTGGTGCCGCGCTGGCTCGGCGAGCTCCAGCGCCGCGAGGCCGGCGTCCAGGTGGGCCTCGACGTGGTCAACTCCGCCGACGTGGCCGCCCGGGTGCTGGCGGGGGAGGTGGAGCTGGGGTTCGTGGAGGGGCCGAGCGTGCCCGACGGGCTGGCCCGCCGCGTCGTGGCCACGGACCGGCTGGTGGTGGTCGTGGCGCCCGGTCACCCGTGGGCGCGCCGCCGCACCGCGCTGCGGAGCGCCGAACTCGCCGCGACCCCGCTGGTCGTCCGCGAGTCCGGGTCGGGCACCCGGGTGACGCTGGACGTGGCGTTCACGGGGCTGCGCCAGGCCAGCCCGCGGCTGGAGCTCGGGTCCAACGCGGCCGTCAAGGGGGCGGCCCAGGCCGGGGTGGCGCCCGCGGTGCTCAGCGGGTACGCCGTCGAGGCCGAGCTGGCCACCGGGCGGCTGGTGGAGGTGCCGCTGGCCGGGGTGGACCTGGCCCGCAGCCTGCACGCGGTGTGGCGGCGCGGACGTCCCCTCACCGGGCCGGCCGCCACCCTGCTCGCCATCGCCGGCCCCGCCTGAGCGGCGGTCGCCCGACCAGCCCGCGGGCCGTAAGGTGCCGCTATGAGCAGGTATGACGTCGTCATCGCCGGGGGCGGGCACAACGGGCTCGTCGCGGCCGCCTACCTGGCGCGCGCCGGAAGCAAGGTCCTCGTCCTCGAACGGCTCGGCCACGCCGGTGGCCTGGCCGTCTCCACCCGCGCCTTCCCGGGCGTGGACGTGCGCCTGTCGCGCTACTCCTACCTGGTCAGCCTCCTCCCCACGAAGATCGCCCGGGACCTCGGCCTCGGCCTGGAGCTGCGCCGCCGCCGCTACGCCTCCTACACGCCCAAGGACCGCACCGGCCTGCTGGTCGACAACGGCGACGCGGCGCGCACGGCCGCCTCGTTCCGCGACGTCACCGGCGGCACGGCCGACCACCAGGCGTGGCAGGACTTCTACGGTCTCGTCGGGCGGGTCGCGCGCACGCTGGCGCCGACGCTGCTGGAGCCGCTGCGCCCCGCCGCGGAGATCGAGCGGCTGGTCGGTCCGCAGGCGTGGCGCGACCTGTTCCGGCGGCCCATCGGCGAGGTGGTGGACGAGCGGTTCGGCGACGACACGGTGCGCGGGGTCGTGCTGACCGACGCGCTGATCGGCACGTTCGCCGACCCTGCCACGGACCTGCTGGCCAACCGATGCTTCCTCTACCACGTCATCGGTGACGGCACCGGCGAGTGGAACGTCCCCGTGGGCGGCATGGGCGCCGTCTCCGGCGCGATCGAGGAGGCGGCCAGGCGGGCCGGGGCACGGATCGTGACCGGCGCCGAGATCGTCGGCATCGCGCCGTCCGGAGAGGTGACCTTCCGCACGGCGCGCGACGCGGAGCGCGGCGGCCGGCACCCCGGGCAGCACGAGGGGCAGCGCGAGGGGCAGCACGAGGGGCAGCACGACGGGCAGCATGACGGGCAGCACGACGCAGAGCACGAGGAGCACACGGTCACGGGCGGGCACGTGCTGGTCAACCTGCCGCCCGCGGTGCTCGACCGGCTGCTCGGCCGGCCCGACACGGTGCCGGAGGGCGCCCAGCTCAAGGTGAACATGGTGCTGTCGCGGCTGCCCCGGCTCAAGGACCCGGCCGTGGACCCGAAGGCGGCCTTCAGCGGCACGTTCCACATCAACGAGGGCCGCGACCAGCTCGCCCGCGCCTACGAGCAGGCGGCCGGCGGCCGGATCCCCGACCTGCCGCCGGCCGAGGTCTACTGCCACTCGCTGACCGACCCGTCCGTCCTCGGCCCGGAGCTGCGCGGCCGGGCCGAGACGATGACGTTGTTCGGCCTGCACATGCCCGCCCGGCTGTTCCGGGAGGACCCGGAGCGGGCGCGGGCCGAGGCCCTGCGCGCCACGTTCGCCTCCGTCGACTCGGTCCTGGCCGAACCGTTGCAGGACTGCCTGCTGCGCGCTCCCGACGGCACGCCCTGCGTCGAGGCCAGGACCCCGGTGGACCTGGAGACGGAGACCGGCCTGCCCGGCGGCCACATCTTCCACCGAGACCTGTCCTGGCCGTACGCCGGCGAGGGCGGCTGGGGCGTCGAGACCGAGCACGAGCGGATCCTGCTGTGCGGGGCGGGCGCCCGCAGGGGCGGCGGCGTCAGCGGCATCCCCGGCCACAACGCCGCCATGGCGCTGCTGACGGGCGGCGGGCGGGCGTGACACTCATCGGGCTCTCATCATGAGCGCCTACCTTGAGTGGCATGAGTGAAGCCGCACGGTTGCTGGTGGTGGACGACGAGCCCGCGCTGCGCGAGGCACTGCAGTCGAGCCTGGAGTTCGAGGGCTACCGGGTCGCCACGGCCGACGACGGGCAGGCCGCGCTGGAGGAGCTGGCCCGCGAGCCGTACGACGCCGTGCTGCTCGACGTCATGATGCCCCGCCTCGACGGGCTGACGGCCTGCAGGCGGCTGCGCGCCTCGGCCAACCACGTGCCCGTCCTCATGCTGACGGCCCGCGACGCCGTGGGCGACCGGGTCTCCGGGCTCGACGCGGGCGCGGACGACTACCTGGTGAAGCCGTTCGAGCTGGACGAGCTGCTGGCCCGGGTACGCGCCCTGCTGCGGCGCGGCGCTCTGCGGGACACGCCGGCCGACGACGCCCTGGCCTACGCCGACCTGCGCATGGACCCGGCCACCCGGGAGGTCACGCGCGGCCGGCGGGTGCTCGACCTCACCCGCACCGAGTACCTGCTGATGGAGCTGTTCCTGACGCACCCGCGCCAGGTGCTGACGAGGGAGCAGATCCTCGGCGAGGTGTGGGGGTTCGACTTCGAGCCGACGTCCAATTCGCTGGACGTGTACGTGATGTATCTGCGGCGCAAGACCGAGGCCGGCGGCGAGCCGCGGGTGATCCACACCGTGCGCGGAGTCGGGTACGTGCTGCGGGCCGCGCCGTGAGACGGGGCAGCCTCCGTTCACGGCTGACGCTCCTGGTGGCGCTGGCCGTGGCGCTGGCCGTCGCGATCAGCTCCGGCGCCTGCTACATGATCGTCCGCCAGCAGCTGTACGACCAGATGGGTCGCGCCCTGCGGCCCGACCCCGGGGCGTCCCCGTACCAGAGGAAGAAGGACCTCGACTACGTGGGCTCCCACTGCACGACCGACGCGTCGGTCGCGGCGGACTTCCAGCCGCCGGAGATCAACCAGCTCGTCTTCAGCGACGGCCGCCCCACCTGCCACCTGGGCCCGCCCATCGTCGTGCGGGGCGGTGACCGGCGCATCGCGGCACGGGGGGGCTTCCACACCTACACGGGCGCGACGACCGACGGCACCGCCGTGCTCGTCTTCGTCGAGGGCGTCGAGCCCGGCATGGCCCGCATGAAGGCACGGCGGCTCGACCAGCTCCACGACACCCTCAACATGGTCGCCCTGCTGCTGGGCGCGGTCGCCGCCCTCGGCGTGCTCGGCGCGGCGCTGGCCGGCTGGGCCGTCTCCCGCACGGCGCTGGCGCCGGTCGGCCGGCTCACCCGTGCCGTCGAGCACATCGCGCAGACCGAGGACCTCACCACCCGCATCCCGATCGCCGGCACCGACGAGATCGCCCGCCTCGGCTCGTCGTTCAACGCCATGACGGCGGCCCTGGCCGGCTCCCGCGAACGCCAGCAGCAGCTCGTCGCCGACGCCGGACACGAGCTGCGCACCCCCCTGACCACCCTGCGCACCAACATCGACCTGCTGCTGCGCAGCGAGCAGACCGGCCGCAGCCTCGACCCGGGGGCCAAGGAGCGCCTGCTGGTCAACGTGAAGGCGCAGTTCGCCGAGCTGTCCACGCTGGTCGGCGACCTGTTGCAGCTCGCCCGCGGCGACACCGACCACGAGCCGCACGTGGAGCTGGCGCTGCACGACGTCGTCGAGGCAGCCGTCGAGCGGGCCCGGCTGCGCGGCGCCGAGGTCACCACCGACCTCGACCCCTGGCACGTCGTCGGCGGAGCCGCCTCGCTGGAACGGGCCGTGCTCAACCTGATCGACAACGCCGCGAAGTTCGGTCCCGGCCAGGTGGACGTGGCCCTGCGCGGTGGCGAGCTGACCGTGCGCGACCGCGGGCCCGGCATCCCCGAGGGGGAGCTGCCGCACGTCTTCAACCGTTTCTGGCGCTCCCCGACGGCGCGCGGCATGCCCGGCTCGGGCCTCGGGCTGGCGATCGTGGCGCAGGCCGTGGCCGAGGCGGGAGGACAGGCGCGCCTGGCCAACGCCCCCGGGGGCGGCATCCTCGCTACGATCACTTTGCCGGGCAAATCTCATCCTGCCCTCAGAAACCAGTAAGTCCCCTTAAATCCTGAACCCCTGAACTGTGGGGCATGGAGACAACAGTGAAGACGCGCCTGGTCGAGGTGGTCGTCCCCGTGCACAACGAGCAGCGGGCGCTCCGCGACAGCGTCACCCGGCTGCACGGCTACCTCACCGGCACCTTCCCGTACGGCTTCCGCATCACGATCGCCGACAACGCCAGCTCCGACGGCACCTGGCACGTCGCCCGGGGACTCGCCGCCGAACTGCCGCACGTACGGGCCGTCCACCTCGACGCCAAGGGCCGGGGCAGGGCGCTGCGCCACGTCTGGTCTTCCAGTGACGCGGACGTCGTCAGCTACATGGATGTGGACCTGTCCACCGACCTCGACGCGTTCCTGCCGCTGGTCGCGCCGCTGCTGTCCGGCCACAGCGACCTCGCGATCGGCACCCGGCTGGCCCGGACGTCACGGGTGGTGCGCGGGCCGAAACGCGAGCTCATCTCCCGCTCGTACAACCTGTTGCTCCGCTCGGTGATGGGGGCGCGCTTCTCCGACGCCCAGTGCGGCTTCAAGGCCGCGCGCACGGAGGTCGCGCATGCCCTGCTGCCCGCCGTCGAGGACGAGGAGTGGTTCTTCGACACCGAGCTGCTGCTGCTCGCCGAAGGGGCCGGGCTGCGCATCCACGAGGTGCCCGTCGACTGGGTGGACGACCCCGACAGCCGCGTGGACGTCCTGCGCACCGCCCTGGACGACCTGCGCGGCATGGCCCGGGTCGCCCGCCGGACGCTGTGGGGCGCGGCCCGCCTGCCCGTGCCGCCACGGGTGCGGGAGGCGCGGCTGCCGCGCGGCATGGCCCGGCAACTGCCCCGGTTCGCCCTCGTGGGAGCGGTCAGCACGCTGGCCTACCTGGCGCTGTTCTCGCTGCTGCGGCAGGCGGTGCCCGCCCTGACGGCGAACGCGGTGGCGCTGCTCGTCACCGCCGTGGCCAACACCGCCGCCAACCGCCGCTTCACCTTCGGCGTGACCGGCTCGGCCGGGGCGCTGCGGCACCAGTTCGAGGGGCTGGTCGCCTTCCTCGTCGGGCTCGCCCTCACCACCGGCGGGCTGGCCCTGCTCCCCGCCGGAGTCCCGCACGGGATGGAACTCGCCGCCGTCGTCGCCGCCAACGCCCTCGCCACCCTGGTGCGCTTCCTGCTGCTGCGCGGCTGGGTCTTCCACCCGAAGCGGGGGCAGGGCCGATGACCGCCACCCTCGCCCGGCCGCCGCACCGCCGGGCCCCGCTCGCCGGCCGCGTCGTGTTCGGCGCGGGCGACGCCCCCCGCTGGTCGCGGCCCGCGCTGTGGTGCGTGCTCGCCGCCGCGTTCGCCCTGTACGCCTGGGCGCTCAGCGGTGACGCCAACGCCTACTACGCCGCCGCCGTCCGGTCCGGCACCACGAGCTGGAAGGCGTTCTTCTTCGGCGCGCTCGACGCCGGCTCGTTCATCACCGTCGACAAGCCGCCGCTGGCGCTGTGGGTCATGGGACTGTCGGCGCGGATCTTCGGCTACGGCACCTGGAGCATGCTGCTTCCGCAGGCGGTCGCCGGCGTGGCCACCGTCGCGCTGGTCCATTCCGCGGTCCGGCGCGGCCTCGGCACCGGCCCGTACGCGCACGCCGCGGCGCTCGGGGCGGCCGTCGTCATGACGCTGACACCCATCACCGTGGCGATCAACCGGGACAACAACCCCGACACCCTCCTCGTCCTGCTGCTCGTGGCGGCCGGCTGGTGCTGCCTGGAGGCGTCGCGCGCCGGGCGGCCGCGTCTGCTGATGCTGTGCGCGCTGCTCGTCGGGCTGGCGTTCCACACCAAGATGCTCCAGGCGTACGTGGCGGTGCCGGCCTTCGCGCTGGCGTACCTGGCGTGCGCGCGCACGACGGCCGCCAGGCGGCTCGCTCACCTGCTGGCCGCCGGGGCGGTGCTGGCCGCGGCCAGCGCCTGGTGGATGGTGATCGTGGACCTGTGGCCGGCGGACTCCCGCCCGTACGTCGGCGGCTCCACGGACAACTCCGTGTGGGACCTCGTCATCGGCTACAACGGGCTCGGGCGGATCTTCGGGCAGGGCGGCGGGGCCGGCGGCTTCGGCGGCGGCGCGTCCTTCGGCGGCGCCCCGGGGGCCGGGCGGCTGTTCAACGACACCATGGCGGGCCAGATCTCGTGGCTGCTGCCGTTCTGCGCGTCGGCGGCGGGCGTCGCGGCGGTGTCGGCCTGGTCGCGGTGGCGCGCCCGCGGGGCGGGCGCGACGCCGGTCTGGTCCGTGCTGCGCCAGCCGGGCGCGCCGTGGATCATGTGGGGGGTCTGGCTGGCCGTCCACTTCGCGGTGTTCAGCTTCTCCAGCGGCACCTTCCACCCGTACTACACGACGGCGATGGCGCCGGCCGTGGCGGCGCTCACCGGGATGGGCGCAGTGCTCATGTGGCGGGCCCACCGGCACTCCCGCGCCTGGTGGTGGGTGCTGCCGCTGGCGGTCGCGGTCACCGGTGGCTGGTCGTTCGCCGTGCTGCGCCGCACCCCCGACTGGCTGCCCTGGCTGGCCTGGGTCGTGCTCGCCGCCACCGTGCTCGCCTCGGCGGGGCTCGTCCTGGCCCGGCTCGGCGGGGGCGCGCTGAGAAGGTCGGCCGTGGGTGTGCTGCCGGTCGCGCTGGTCGCGGGGCTCGCCGGCCCGGCCGCGTACGCGGTGACGCCGCTGCGGTCGCCGGTCAACGGCACGAACCCCACGGCCGGCCCGGCCGCCGGCTCGGGCATGGGGGGCGGCCCCGGCGTGCGGGGCACGCGCCTCGGTGCGCCGCCCTCGGGCGTGCGGCCCGGGGGAAGGGACGGCCGGGGAGCCGGGGGATTCGGCGGCGAGCCCGACGCCGCGCTCGTCGCGTATCTGCAGGCGAACCAGGGGACGGCCACCTGGCTCGTCGCGGTCGCCGGCGCCCAGCAGGCGTCCTCCATCATCCTGGCCACCGGCGAACCGGTCATCGCCATGGGCGGCTTCACCGGGCGCGACCCCGCGATGACCGTCGCCCGCCTGCGTGACCTCGTCGCCTCCGGACGCCTGCGGTACGTGCTGACCGGCGGTGGCGGCCCCGGCCGGGGCGACAGCGAGGTCACCGACTGGGTCCGGCGCACCTGTGCGGCCGTGACCGGCCACGACGGCCTCCACGACTGCTCCGCCGCCGGATGACCCACCCTGCCGTCCCGCCGTGGGCCGATAGGCTTGGCCGGTGCGGAGTACGTCTCGGGCCGAGCAGGCCGACCAGCGCCGGGCCGAGCTGCTCGAGGCCACCCGCAAGGTGGTGCTCGAACGCGGCCTGGCCAACACCCGGATCGCCGACATCGCCAAGTCGATCAACGTCAGCGGCGGCCTCATCCACTACCACTTCGCCACCAAGGACGAGCTGATCACCGCCATGCTCAGGGCCACGCTCGACATCGAGAGCGCCCGGCTCGACGAGCTGGCCGCCGGCCCCGGCACCGCGGCGGAGCGGCTGGACCGGGTGCTGCAGTACTACATCCCGGAGTCCAGGTCCGACCAGAGCTGGCTGCTGTGGATCGACGCCTGGAACACCGCGCTGCGCGAGCCGGCCGTCAACGGCATCATGCTGGAGCTGGAGACGGCCTGGCTGGACGCGCTGGCGCGGGTGCTGGCCGACGGCACCTCGACGGGTGAGTTCGCCTGCGACGACCCGGCGGGGGCGGCCGAGCGCATCGACGCCATGCTCGACGGCCTCGTGATCCGGTACACCCTCCATCCCACGGTCCTCAGCCGTTCCCGCCTTCTCGATCACGCCCGGACGGCCGCCGCCCGGGAGGCCGGCATCTCCCCCGACGCCTTCGCCTGAGGCCGCCGCCCGGGGCAGGTCAGGCGGGCAGGGCGGCGAGGAGGAAGGCGAGGCGGGCGGCGGCGCCCTCGACGTCGTCGGTCGTGCCGAGCCGGTAGCCCCACGAGGTGACGAAGCTGCCGTCCTCCGAGCAGGTCACGCTCTCCGCGAGCGTGGCGGAGAACCGGTTGCGCACCGACACGTACGCCGGGTCGCTCGCCAGGGCCAGGCTCTGGATGGTCAGATCGGCGTGACGACCGGCACACCACGCGAACCGCTCCAGGCTGAGCGCGGTATCAAGCATCATGCGTCACCTCCGCAACGTCCTCGCGAGAAGAATTGCACGATCTTGTGGAGGCGGGCAAGCAATTGCGCGGATTAAGAGGCGGATTGTTTGCGGTAATCGTCAAGAATGCGGAGAATGACGTCGCGGCCCGCCTCGTCGAACGCCGCCACCTTGGCGTAGTCGTCGAAGGCGCGGACGTAGAAGGCGATGTCGTCGGGGTCGCGCAGCACGAGGTCCTTGGTCATGGTGGCGACGCCGACCATGCCCTCGTTGTAGATCCAGAATCCGTTGACCGGCGCCGACGGCAGCTCGGCGGCGAAGGGGATGACGCCGAACTCGACGTTCGGCAGGCTGCTGACGGCGATCAGCCGGTCGAGCTGTCCGCGCATGACGTCCACCGGGGCGAGCCGGGTGCGCAGCGCCGACTCGGGCAGCACGAACCTGAACGTCCGGCTCCGGTCGTAGAGGATCTCCTGCCGCTGCATCCGCACCCGCACGGCCGCGTCGATCTGCTCGGGAGCGCTGTAGAGGCGTCTGACCTTACGGAAGACGTGGCGGGAGTATTCGGCGGTCTGCAGCAGGCCGACCACGATGTTCGGCTCGAAGACCCGGAACAGCCGGGTGCGCGCCTCCAGGTCGCGGATGTCCTCCTGGAGGGCGGCAAGGCCGCTGCGGTGCCGCTGCTTCCAGTCGTCGTGCCGTTCGAGCAGCGCGATGGCCTGCGCGATGAGCTGGTCCGTGGTCTCCGGCGGGGCCTGCACGGCCTGCGCCCACACGACGACGTCGTCCTCCGTCGCCGTCTGCCTGGCGTTCTCCAGGCGGGAGACCTTCGACGGCTGCCAGCGCAGCCGCTCGGCCAGGTCCTTGCCCGACAGGTGGGCGGCCTCGCGCAGTGCACGGAGCTGGTTGCCGAGGTCGGCGCGCGCCTGCTGAAAGGACGTCACGCGCCAAGAGGCTAGCCCCGCTGCTGCCGATCATGCCAGGGGCGGTCACGCAATTGTGATCAAGTGGTGGCGGATGGCGTCGGACCCGAAACAGGGGATGCGGTCTCCGGCGGGCCGGGCAGCACCCGGCGGGCGATCTCGGTGATCAGCTCGCGGGGCACCTCGACGGCGGTCTCGCCGTCGAGCACGTCGCGCAGGTCGGCCAGGGCCTCGGGGTCGGTGAGCCGCAGCCCCTGGACGACGATCGTGCCGCGGTCGGTCTCGTAGAGGGTGGGGCAGGCGCCCGCCTCCGACGTGGAGCCGAGGAACCGCATGCGCATGGAGTCCTTCTCTCGCCGAGAACTGCAATTGCGCGCAATTGTACGGCTCGGGAGGACATAGCTGATCGTTTGCCACAAAACCGTCACATAAGGCGCGCTTACCCCATGAGGCCGACAGATCAGGGCGGATCAGCCGAGAGCCTGCATGAACGGCAGGAACTGCCTGGACCGGTCGCCGGGCGGCGACCCGTCACGCGCCATGAGCGACACCGCCCACGGCTCGCCCATGCCGTGCGCCTCGGCCCACCGGATCAGGTCGGCGTGCGCCGTGTCGACGTCCATCCGCACCTCGCCTCCGACGTGCAGGGCCAGGTCGCCGATCAGCGCCTGCGCGGTCGCCAGGTCGCGGGCCACCACGGGGCCGATGACGACGTTGCCGTCGTTGCGCCAGCAGTGCCCGAACCCGCCGTCGGCGACGAGCACCTGCTCGCCGAAGCCGGACATGCGCCGCAGCAGCGCCGATCTGTCGGTGCCGAACACCTCGGCGTCGAGCGCCAGGATCATGCCGAGGTCGTCGTCGCCGGCCGGGCGCGTCCGGCCGGACGGCTCGCCCCGGAAGACGCCGGTGTGCTTGACGACCCGCCCCAGGACGCGGAAGCCGAGCTGCTCGTAGAGCGGGCGGCCGGCGTCGGTGGCGTGCAGGGAGACCGTGCGCTCGCCCGCCTCGGCAAGCACGTGCTCCATCAGCTTGCGCGCCAGCCCCTGGCGGGCGTAACGGGAGGCGGTCAGCACCATGCTGATCACCGCGTGGTCGTCGCCGTAGCGGGTCAGCACGTTGGTCGCCGCGAGCCCGTCACCGTCGGGCGCGTCGATGCCGTAGCCCTCGCCCACGTCGAGGAGCAGCCCCCACTTGTGCCGCTCGGGCCCCCAGTCACGGCTCTCGGCCAGCCGGGTGCACGCGTCGAGGTCGTCGGAGGTCAGCCGGCGGATCCGCATGCCGGTCATCCTTCCGCACGCCGGCACCCGGCTCAACCGGATTTCGACTCGTCGCACCGGGCGAAGAGGGACGCCCTGACCAGGTTTCCCCGGTGGCTCGGCCGGACAGGATGAGGGGAGTGTGTTGTGGCGGTTGATGTGGGTGGGACAGCCCTGCGCAAGGGTGGCCTCATCAGCCGCGACGGCACCCGCCGCGTCAGGCGTCGCCGAGGAGGCGGCGTGGCCCCGCGCCCTCCCCGCCGAGCCGGTCGCCGGGGTTGACCAGGGCGCACTGCTCGAACGACAGGCAGCCGCAGCCGACGCAGTCGGTGAAGAGGTCGCGCATCCGTTCCAGCCGGGCGAGGCGCGCGTTGAGCTCCTCGCTCCAGCACCGCGACGCCCGCCGCCAGAACTCCGGAGTGGGATGCGCCCCCTCCGGCAGCAGCGCCAGCACGCCGCCGATCACCGACAGCGGCATCCCGACCGTCTGCGAGGCGCGGATGAACGCCACCAGGCGCAGCGTGGAGCGGTGGTAGCGGCGCTGGTTGCCCGCCGTGCGGCGGCTGCGGATGAGGCCCTGGCGCTCGTAGAAGCGCAGCGCGGAGGCGGGCACTCCGCTGCGTTCGGCCAGCTCGCCGATGGTCAGCTCCTTGGCGAGGGGCGACGGGTCGGTCATGGTCACCAGCTTAGGTTGACTTCAACAAAGGTTTAAGTTCGAGCATGGTCCCATGAACACGACAGACAAGATTCTCCTGACCGGCGCCACCGGGAACATCGGCCGGCACCTGGCGTCCCTGCTGCACGAGGCGGGCTTCCCGGTGCGGGCGATGACCCGCGACCCGTCGCGGGCCGGCCTGCCCGACGGGGTCGAGGTGGTGCGCGGCGACCTGCACGACCCCGGGTCCGTGGAGGCGGCGCTGGACGGCGTGGGCTCGGTGTTCCTGCTGTGGCCGTCCTTCTCGGCCGCCGGGGCGGAGCCCGTCGTCGAGGCGATCGCCCGGCACGCCCGCCGGGTCGTGTACGTCTCGGCCTTCTCTGTCCGGGACGGGGCCGACCCGGCACAGAACGGGGTGTGGGGCGAGATCGAGGACCTGGTGCGGGGGTCCGGGGTGGAGTGGACGTTCCTGCGGGCGGGCGGGTTCGCCACCAACACCCTTGGCTGGGCCGAGGAGATCCGGGCCGGCGGCGTGGTGCGCGCGCCGTACGCCGGCGCCGCGCGCTCGCTGATCCACGAGGCCGACATCGCCGCCGTCGCGTTCCGGGCGCTGACGGAGGACGGCCACGCCGGGCGCAGCCACGTGCTCACCGGGCCGCAGACCATCACCCAGGCCGACCAGGTGCGCGTCATCGGCGAGGTCATCGGCCGTCCGCTGCGCTTCGACGAGCAGCCGCGGGAGGAGGCCCGCGCCCAGATGATCACCGCGTGGGGCGATCCAGCGGTGGTGGACGGCGCGCTCGACCACTGGGCCTCCATCGTGGCCGAGCCCGAGCCGGTCACCACCACCGTCGAGGAGGTGACCGGCCGTCCCGCCCGCACGTTCCGCGAGTGGGCGCACGACCACGCGGCCGACTTCAGATGACCGCGGGACGTCGCCGACGCGTGACCGGGGCGGGCCGTGGCCGGGGCGCCCGGATCACCCGGTAGCCGTTCGCAGCAGGCGGACGGGCAGCTCCACGGGCCGGGCCCGCAACTCCTCACCAAGGGCCTTGGCCTGCGGGTCCACCCGGGTGCCGGCCGCCACGCCCCGCCCGAGCAGCCCGTGGACCACGAAGTTCAGGGCCT
The DNA here is from genome assembly GCF_043204415.1 of Nonomuraea sp. NPDC047897. Taxonomy (NCBI): domain Bacteria; kingdom Bacillati; phylum Actinomycetota; class Actinomycetes; order Streptosporangiales; family Streptosporangiaceae; genus Nonomuraea; species Nonomuraea sp. NPDC047897. The sequence continues at coordinate 416,742 of NZ_JBIDCC010000002.1, forward strand.
TGAGGTTGGGCAGCTCGTACCGGTCCACCCGGTGCGGGGCCAGGTCGGGCAGCAACTCCAGCAGGCGCTCCACGGTGAGGGTGGCCGCGAGCCAGGCGTACTGTTCGGCGGTGGCCACCCACACGCCCAGGTTCGCGTTGCCGCCCTTGTCGCCGGACCGTGCCCCCACCACACGCCCCAGCGGCACCGGCACCGTGGCACCCGCCCGCCAGTCCGCGACAGTCGTCTCTCCCGCCGCCGAGGTGCCCGGCCCGCCCCCGAGGACGGCGCGGCCCCGCCCGGCCGGGGGCGGGGTGCGGGCTGCCAGGGACTCGCCGTCCGGGCCGGGCAGCCGCACACCGTCGAGGAACACCTCCGCGCGCACCTCGCCCGCCGGCACCAGCACCGGCCAGAAGATCCCGTACGGCGAGGCGTCGCCGGGCGGGGAGAGGGCGTGGAAGCCGGGATAGCTGGACAGCCCCGTCTCCACCACCGCCGAGGAGAAGGCCCGGCCCACCCGGCGCGGGTCGGCGTCCATGACGGTGATCCGCAGCAGCCCGCCGTCGGTGAGCGTCACATCAACCTCGTCGAACGACTCGCGCGGCACCCGCGCCCAGATCGCCTCCTCCGCCACCCGAGCCTTGGCCTCGACGTCGAGCCCGGTGAGCACCAGCGTCATCGAGTTGCGGTAGCCGCCCAGGCAGGTGACGGCCGCCTTGAGCGTGTCGGGCGGCGGCTCCCCCCGCACGCCCGAGACGCGAACCCGGTCGGGGCCGTCGTCGGACAGGACGATGGTGTCGAAGCGCGCCACCACGTCGGGGCCCGGATAGCGGGGACCGGCGATCTCGTACACGAGCTGTGCCGTGACCGTGCCCGTGGAGACCAGCCCGCCCGTGCCCGGATGCTTGGTGATGACCGACGAGCCGTCGGCGTGCAGCTCGGCGATGGGGAACCCGCAGTGCGCCAGGTCCGGCACGTCACGGAAGAACGCGTAGTTGCCGCCCGTGGCCTGGCAGCCGCACTCGATGACGTGCCCGGCCACCACCGATCCGGCCAGCGCGTCCAGGTCTTCGGGCCCCCACCCGTAGCGCCACATGCCGGGCCCCGTCACCAGGGCGGCGTCCGTGACCCGGCCGGTCACCACCACGTCCGCGCCGGCCGCCAGGGCGGTGGCGATCGGGCGGCCGCCCAGGTAGGCGTTGGCCGTCAGCGGGGTCGCCGCCAGGCTCTCGCCGGTGTCGGCGTTCGTCAGGTCGAGGTCGCGGCCGGTCAGGTCGTCGCCGGCCACGTACGCGACCCGGGGTGCCAGGCCGAGCCGGGCGGCCAGCTCGTGCACGGCCTCCGCGCAGCCGGCCGGGTCGAGGCCGCCCGCGTTCGTGACGATCCTGATGCCCCGGTCGAGGCACGGCCCGAGCACGTCCTCCAGTTGCCGCAGGAACGTCGGAGCGTAACCGGGGCGGCCCTTGAGCCGGTTGCCGGCCAGGATGAGCATGGTCAGTTCGGCCAGCCAGTCGCCGGTCAGCACGTCGATCGGGCCGCCCTCGACCATCTCCCGGGCCGCCGAGAGCCGGTCGCCGTAGAAGCCGCCGCAGTTGGCGACGCGCAGCATCAGGACGTCCGCCCGCCCGGCGGCACCCACGCCGCGGGCCGCTTGGCCAGGAACGCCGCGATGCCCTCCTGGCCCTCCTCCGAGGTGAACCGCTGCGCCGACAGGGCCGCCATCCGCCGCAGCCCTTCCTCGAACGAGACGCCCGGCAGGTCCCTGACCAGCCGCTTGGTGATGGCCAGGGACTCCGGCCCGCCCTTGACCAGCATGTCGGCGTAGTGGCCGACCGTCGCGTCCAGCTCCTCCGCCGGCACCGCCCGGGTGAGCAGGCCGATCTCCACGGCCCGGGCGGCGTCGAACACCTCGCCGGTCAGGAAGTACTCGGCCGCGGCCCTCGGATTCAGCCGGCGCAGCACCGGCACCGCGATCATCGCGGGGACGACGCCGAGCCGCACCTCGCTGAACGCGAACGACGCCGTCTCCGGCGCGATGGCGAAGTCGCAGGCGGCGACCAGCCCGAGCCCGCCCGCCCGCGCCGTACCGTTGAGGCGGCAGACGACCGGCTTCGGGCTCTCCCAGAGCAGCGCCAGGATCTCAGGGAACGACGCGGTCACCGGAGCGTCGGCGGCGCCCGAGGCGCGCTCGACCCGCTGCTCCTTAAGGTCGGCGCCCGAGCAGAAGACCGGGCCCGCGCCGGTCAGCACGATGACCCGCGCCTTCGGCTCGGCCAGCGCCCAGCCGAGCCGGTCCTCCAGGTCGGCGAGCAGCCGCACGGACAGCGCGTTGCGGTTCGGCGGCGAGTCGAGCGTGATCGTCGCGACGCCGTTCGCGAGCTCCTTGTGGACCAGCCGCGTCATGGGTGCTCCTCCTGAGTGATCTTCCCGGCGGTCTCCTCGATGACCGCCAGCACCGCTCCCGCCCGCACCTGCCGTCCCTCCTCGACGTGTACGGCCGAGACGACGCCGGCGGCGGGGGCGGCGATCCGATGCTCCATCTTCATGGCCTCCAGCACCAGCACCGGCTGCCCCTTCGTCACCTGCTCGCCCTGCCGCACCTCTACGCGCAGCACGCTGCCGGGCATGGGGGCGAGCAGCGATCCTGGCGCCACGGGCGCCACGGGCTCGGGCAGAACCGGCAAGGGGGTCAGCTCGGCGCGCCCGCCCGGCGAGTCGACGTACACCATGGCGACGTGCGCCGGGTCGCCGTCGTGGGCCCCGTCCTGGGCCCCGCCGTGGGCCCCGCCGTGGGCCCCGTTGTGGGCCCCGTTGTGGGCTCCGTTGTGGGCGCCGTACAGGGCGACGTCGAACGTGTGCCGCAGGCCGTCGCGTTCCAGCACCACCCGGTCCGGCCCCGCGGTGACGACCGTCACCCCGGGGGGCAGCGGCTGGTAGACGACCTCGGCCTCGGCGAACCTGGCCCGCTGCGGCTGCGACCGGACGTTGCGCCAGCCGGAGGGCAGGCTGCCGAGCACCGGTGCCGCCCGCCGCCGCGCCGCCGCCATGGCGAGCGCGGCCGCCAGCACCGGCAACGCGGCCTCGCCTTCCTCCGCGCGTCCGGCGTCCGGGACCGGGGAGAGGGCGGCGCGGTGGTCGTCCAGGAAGCCGACATGGGTGTCACCCGCCCGGAACCGCGGGCTGGTCAGGATGTCGAGGAGCAGGTCCCGGTTGGTGGTGACGCCGTGCAGCCGGGCGCGTCGCAACGCGGTCGTGAGCTTACGGACCGCCTCCGCCCGGTTCGCCCCGTGGGCGACCACCTTGGCCAGCATCGCGTCGTAATGGGGGGAGACCTCCGAGCCCGACTCCACCCCGGAGTCCACCCGCACGTCACCCGGGATCTCGAAGCGCCGCAGCACCCCTGTCCGCGGCAGGTAGTCGCGGTCCTCGGCGTACAGCCGGGCCTCCACGGCGTGCCCGCGCGGGCCGGGCGGCGCGCCCTCCAGGGCGGCCCCCTCGGCCACGGCGAGCTGCAACCGCACCAGGTCCACCCCGTGGACCAGCTCGGTCACCGGGTGCTCGACCTGCAGGCGGGTGTTCATCTCCAGGAACGCCACCCGCCCGTCGCGCACCAGGAACTCGACGGTCCCCGCGCCCACGTACCCGATCGCGCGGGCCGCCCGGACGGCCGCCTCGCGCAGCAGCGACCGCGTCTCCTCGCCGATCCCGGGCGACGGGCACTCCTCCACGATCTTCTGGTGGCGCCGCTGCACGCTGCACTCGCGCTCGCCGAGCGCCCACACCGTGCCGTGCCCGTCGGCGAGGAGCTGCACCTCGACGTGCCGGGCCCGCTCCAGCAGCGGTTCGACGAACACGGTGCCGTCGCCGAACGCCGCCTCCGCCTCCCGCCGCGCCGAGGCCATCTCCCGCGCCAGGTCGGCGGCGGACCGCACCACCCGCATGCCCCGGCCGCCACCACCGGCCGACGCCTTCACCAGCACCGGATACTCCCAGTCCGTGGCCCCGGCCGCGTCCAGCGAGGGCAGGACGGGCACGCCCGCCTCCGCCATCAGCCGCTTGGCCGCGACCTTCGAGCCCATGGCCGCGATCGCCTCCGGCGGCGGCCCGACCCACACCAGGCCCGCCTCCAGCACGGCCCGCGCGAACCCGGCGTGCTCCGACAGGAACCCGTACCCGGGATGCACCGCGTCCGCCCCGGCCGCCCGGCACGCCGCCAGCAGCCGGTCCACGTCGAGGTACGTCTCCGCCGGGCGCACGCCGCGCAGCCGTACCGCGTGGTCGGCCTCCGCCGCGTGCGGCGCGCCGGCGTCGGCGTCGGAGAACACCGCGACCGTCTCGACGCCCAGCTCCCGGCAGGTCCGGAAGATCCGCCGCGCGATCTCCCCCCGGTTGGCCACCAGCAGACGGGTGATCACGGCCGGAACACCCCGTATCCGGCGGGCTCCGGCACGGGGGCGCTGTTGATCGCCGACAGGCACAGCCCGAGGACGGTCCGCGTGTCGCGCGGGTCGATCACCCCGTCGTCGTACAGCCGCCCCGACAGGAAGAACGGCAGCGACTCCGCCTCGATCTGCGCCTCCACCATGGCCCGCATCGTCGCGTCGGCCTCCTCGTCGTAGACCTGGCCGCGCGCCGCGGCCGAGGCGCGGCCCACGATCGACAGCACGCCGGCGAGCTGGGCGGGTCCCATCACCGCCGACTTCGCGCTCGGCCAGCTGAACAGGAACCGCGGGTCGTAGGCCCGCCCGCACATGCCGTAGTTGCCCGCGCCGTAGGAGGCGCCCATCACCACGGTCAGGTGTGGCACCCTCGAGTTGGACACCGCGTTGATCATCATCGCGCCGTGCTTGATGATGCCGCCCTGCTCGTACTCCTTGCCGACCATGTAGCCGGTGGTGTTCTGCAGGAACAGCAGCGGCGTGCGCGTCTGGTTCGCGAGCTGGATGAACTGCGTCGCCTTCTGCGACTCCGCGCTGAACAGCACGCCGCGGGCGTTGGCCAGGATCCCGACGGGGTAGCCGTGCAGGCGCGCCCAGCCGGTCACCAGCGACTCGCCGTAGAGCGGCTTGAACTCCTCGAACGCGCTGCCGTCCACGATCCGCGCGATCACCTCGCGCGGGTCGAACGGGATCTTCAGGTCCTCGGGCACGATGCCGAGCAGTTCCTCGGCCGGGTACGCCGGCTCGCGCACGGGCCCCGCCCGGACGCCGAGCTTGCGCCAGCCGAGGGAACGGACGACGCCCCGGCCGATCCGCAGCGCGTCGTGCTCGTCCAGCGCCAGGTAGTCGGCCAGGCCGCTGGTGCGGGCGTGCATCTCGGCCCCGCCCAGCGACTCGTCGTCGGACTCCTCGCCGGTCGCCATCCTCACCAGCGGCGGGCCGCCCAGGAACACCTTGGCGCGTTCGCGGACCATCACCACGTGGTCGCTCATCCCCGGCACGTACGCGCCGCCCGCCGTGGAGTTGCCGAACACGAGGGCGATCGTCGGGATGCCCGCCGCCGACAGCCGGGTCAGGTCGCGGAACACCCGCCCGCCCGGGATGAAGATCTCCTTCTGGCTCGGCAGGTCGGCGCCGCCGCTCTCGACGAGGTTGACGAACGGCAGGCGGTTGGCGAACGCGATGTCGGCGGCCCGGAGCGTCTTCCGCAGCGTCCACGGGTTGGAGGCGCCGCCCCGCACGGTGGGGTCGTTGGCGCAGATCACGCACTCGACGCCCTCGACCACCCCGATCCCCGTCACCACGCCGGCACCCACCGGGAAGTCGCTGCCCCAGGCGGCGAGCGGCGACAGCTCCAGGAACGGCGAGTCGGGGTCGACCAGCAGCTCGATCCGCTCCCTGGCCGGCAGCTTGCCACGGGCGCGATGCCGGGAGACGTACGCGTCGCCGCCGCCCGCCACCGCCTTGGCGTGCTCGGCCTCCAGGGCGGCGAGCTTGTCCAGCATGGCCGCGCGCCGCCGGAGGTGCCCGGGGTCGGCGGGATCCAGCCCGCTTGTGATCACTGGCCCTCCACAGGGGACGTGGTTGACGGCCGCGTCAGTCCGATGGCGCGGGCCCAGAGTGTGGTCAGCAGGCCGACGGCGGTCTCCTCGTCGGCCCGCTCGCCCAGGTCGAGCCAGACGTGCGCGAAGTGCTCCACCATGCCGCCGAGCATGACGGCGGTCAGCCGTGGGTCGAGCGAGCGGTCGGCCAGCCCCTGCTCCTGCAGCCGCCGCAGCCCCTCGGCGCCGCGCCGCACGAACACCTCGCGCAGTTCGAGCAGCAGGTCGCGCAGGCCCTCCTCGGCCGCCGCCGCCTGTTCCAGCATCCGGATCAGCCGCGAGTTGGCCGCCCAGGCCCGCAGGTAGAGCCGGTTGGCCGCCTCGATGCGGGCGTACGGGTCGCCGGGCACGGCCGGCCCCACGACGCTGGCGGTGAACATCTCGCCCACCACCGCCGCGGCGACCTCGCGGAACAGCGCCTCCTTGGAGTCGAAGTAGGTGTAGAAGGTGCCGTGCGAGACCTTGGCGCGGGCGCAGACGTCGTCGACCCGCACCGCCTCGTACCCGTGCTCGTCGAACGCCTCCCGGCCGGCCTGCACCAGTGCCGCCCTGGTCCGCCGCCCACGGGCGGTCAGCGGATCCGACTTGACGATCACGTCAACCAGCCTAACCTCGCCGTGCCGGGAAACGAAAGGCCCTCCGTGACCGGATCAGGGTCACGAAGGGCCGCGCGGCGGAGCGGGGTCAGGTGCAGTGGCTCCAGCCGGACTTCCAGGTCCGGGTTCCCCAGGTGCCGCCCCAGATGACGCACTTCTGCTTGGCGGCCAGCCGGACCGGGCCGGCGTAGGCGGTGAAGCTGCCCGGGTTGCTCGCGCTGGGTCCGTTCTTGACCTGGAGGACGGCGTTCATCGGCACCTTGCCGGGATGCACCATCCTGGACAGGGTGACCACGCAGTTCTTGCCCGCGCCCGTGTTGTAGAGCAGGTAGACCGTCGCGCCGTCGCCGAGCGGCCGGCTGTTGATCACCTTGTAGCCCGCGCCGCACACCCCGGTGGGGGTGTGGGTGTTCGGCTTGAGCGCCGGCTTGACCGGCGTCCTGCGGGTCGCGGGCAGCTCCTTGGTGGGTCCGGGGGTCGGCGGGGTGGTCGGCTCGGCCTCCGGGGCCACGCTGTCGTCCGGCTTCTCCGACTCGGTCGGCTTCGGCTCCGGCCGCTGGGTCGAGGGCTTCCTCGTGGCGGGCTTCGTGGTCGGCACGGTGGTCGGCGCGGTGGTCGGGACCGTGATGTGGTCCGACTGCTGCTTGCTCTCCGCCGGCATGCTCTGGATCGGCTGGAGGTCCTCGGGCTGCTTGGCCTTCGGCTCCTCCGCGTCTTCCAGCTCCGGCGTGACGACGGGGTCCAGGGTCGGCAGGATGGGCGGATCGATCGCCTGCTGCTCGGCCGGCTGGCCGTCGCCCGCGCCGCCGGTGGGGGTGGCCCGCGAGGCGTTGTTCACCGGCTGCACGACCTCGGTCTTGCCGCCGGCGCCGTTCTGGGCCTGGACGACGACCGCGCCGCCCACCACGAGCAGCGCGGCGGCGGCCGCGCCCGACAGGGCGAAGGTGAGCGTGCGGCGCTGCTTGGCGGCGGAGCGGTCGGCGGGCGTGACCGGCTGTCCCGCCGGCTGTCCGGACGGCCGGCCTCCCGGCCGGTTCTGGCCGGCCGTGCCGGGCGCACCTGCCGGGGACGGGCCGTGGCCGGGCGCCTGCCCACCGTGCGGCGCGGCGCCGAAGCGGTGGCCGGGCTGCTGTCCCGGCTGCTGCCCCGGCTGCTGTCCGTGCTGCTGCTGCGGACCGGCCTGCTGTCCCGGCTGCGGGCTGTACTGCTGCTGGCCCTGCTGCTGGGGGTGACCCTGCTGGGGGTGGCCGGCGTGCGGGACGCCCGGGTGCTGAGGGCCGGGCTGGACCGGACCGCCCGCGAAACCCTGGTGCGGCACGGCGGCCTGCGGCCCGGAAACGTGCTGGCCTGAGTGCGGGCCGGTGTGGGGGCCGGAAACGTGCGGGCCGGGGCCGGTCGGGCCGGTGTGCGGGCCGGTTCCCTGAGCGCCGGTGCCCTGCGGGGCGGCGGGCTGCGGGCCGGACGCGGCCTGGTGGGGGCCGGGAGAGCCCTGCTGGGCGCCGCCCGGGAAGGGGATGAGGCGCTGGCCGGTGACGGGTTCGATGGCCGCGTTGGGCGCCGGCTGCCCGGTGAGCCGCACGACCAGCTCGTCCGCCGTGGGCCGCATCGCCGGGTCCTTCGACAGGCAGGCCGCCACCAGCTCGCCGATCGCGCCGTCCATCGCGCCGAGCTGCGGCTCCTCGTTGAGGATGCGGTTCATCACCACGGGGATGGAGTCGGCGCCGAAGGCGGGCTTGCCCGTGGCGGCGAACACCATGGTGACGCCCCAGGCGAACACGTCCGCCGCCTCCGACACCACCCCGCCGCTGAGCTGCTCGGGCGCCAGGTAGGACGGCGTGCCCATGGCCATGCCGGTGGCCGTGGCGCCGGGCGAGTCCAGTGCCCGGGCGATGCCGAAGTCGATCACCACCGGGCCCTCGGGCCCCATGAGCACGTTCGCGGGCTTGAGGTCGCGGTGCAGAATCCCGGCCCGGTGGATCGCCGCCAGCGCCGTCGCCGTGCTGATCGCGAGCCGTTCCAGCGCCGCCCCCCGGCGGGGTCCCTCGTTCAGGACCAGCTCGCGCAGCGACGGCCCGGGGACGAACTCGCTCACGATGTACGGCCGGCTGCCCTCGAGGTCGGCGTGGAGCACCGGCGCGGTGCAGAACCGGGCGACCCGCTGGGCCACCGACACCTCGCGCAGGAACCGGGTCCGAGCCTCCGGGTCGGCGACGGCGGCGTGGTGCAGCAGCTTGACCGCCACGTGCTCGTCCGAGTCGCTGCGACCCAGATAGACGACGCCCTGCCCGCCTTCCCCCAGTCGGCCGAGGAGCTCGTAGGCTCCCAGCCGTCGCGGATCGTCCGCCGCCAACGGCTGGTGTTGATTCACGTCGGACCCCCAAGACGCATGCATACATATCGACAACTGGGGCAGAACGCTACCAGCGTGATGGTTGGTGCGTGGGCCTGACGTGACGTATCTTTCACGTTTTGTTGTCTTGTGTCAGTCGTCCTGTGCGGACCGTGTTCACCGGTCCGCACGTCGTCACCGGCCGTGAGCTCAGATGGCCTTGCCCGGGTTCAGGATGCCGAGCGGGTCGAACACCGCCTTGATGCCCTGCTGCACCTCCTGGACCACCGGCCCCGACTCCAGACCGAGCCAGCGGCGCTTGAGCACACCGACGCCGTGCTCCCCGGTCAGCGTGCCGCCGAGCTCCAGAGCGTGCCGGAAGACGTCGTCGGCCGCGGCCCACACGTTGGCGGGCGGCTCGGCCAGACCGCGTTCGAAGATGAACACCGGGTGCAGGTTGCCGTCGCCGGCGTGCGCCACCGTGCAGATCTTCACGTCGTGCCGGGCGGCGGCCGCCTCGATCTCGGCGATCATGTCGGGCAGCACGGAGCGGGGCACGCACACGTCCTCGACGAGGCAGGCGCCGAGGCGTTCCTTGGCGTCGTAGGCCATCCGGCGCACGCCGATCAGCTCGTCGGTCTCCTGCGGGCTGGAGGAGACCGCCACGAACGTGGCGCCGTTGGCCACGCACAGCCGCTCCATCCGCGCCGCCACGGCCTGCCCGTCGGCCGCGTCGGACTGGCCGATGAGCATGGCGTTGGTGCCGGGCTCCAGGCCGATGTTGCGCCAGTCGTCGATCGCCTCCAGCGTGGCCCGGTCCAGCAGCTCCATCAACGACGGCTGGCAGCCCGCCGCCATGATGGCGGCCACCGCGGCGCCCGCCTCGCGCAGCGAGCCGAACTCCGCCGCGAACGTCGCGGGCGGCACGGCCGGTGCCCGGCGCAGCCGTACGGTCGCCGAGGTGATCACGCCGAGCGTGCCCTCCGAACCGACGAAGAGGCCGGTCAGGTCGTAGCCGGTGACGCCCTTCACCGTGCGGCGGCCGGTCCGCAGGATCCGGCCGTCGGCCAGCACCACCTCCAGGCCGAGCGCCGAGTCACGGGTGACGCCGTACTTCACGCAACGCAGCCCGCCGGCGTTCGTCGCCAGGTTGCCGCCGATCGTCGAGATCTCGTACGACGACGGGTCGGGCGCGTACATGAGCCCGTGCTCCCGCGCGGCCCGGTCGAGGTCGGCGGTGATCACGCCCGGCTCCACCACGGCGATCTCGTCGGCGGGGGACAACTCCTTGATCGCGGTCATCCGGTGCAGCGACAGGACGACGGAGCCGTCACCGGCCGTGGCCGCGCCCGCCAGGCCGGTGCCCGCGCCGCGCGGCACGACCGGCACCCGGTGCTCGCTCGCCCAGCGCATCGTGGCCACCACGTCGTCGCGCGAGGCGGCGAGCACCACGCCCAGCGGCTTGCCGGGTTCGACGAACGTGCGGTCGCGTGCGTAGGAGTCGACCACGTCGGGGTCGGTCAGGACGCGTCCCTCGGGGAGGGCGTTCACCAAGGCATCTATGGGTCTCACATGAAGAACCATACGGTTTGCTTGTATGGAGGCTTAAGGCCAGACTGCCCGGGTGAAAGTGACGTGTCCGGTGTGTTCCGAGGCTGACCAGGTGATCTCCGTTCCTGGGGCGGTGGCGGCGGGGACCACGTACCGGATGGGCCGGGTGCGCCTGCCCGGCCAGCGCGAGGTCGCCGACCTGCCGATGGCGGCCACGCTCGGCGCCTCCAGGCACGTGATGAGCCGCACCCAGCTCGCGGTCTGGCTGTCGTTCCCCAGCCGGCACTACACGCCCTGGGCGCGCAACCAGGGCTACATGCTGCTGGGGGTCGCCGCGCTGGTGCACCTGGTGGTGGCGCTGGTGATCGCGATGGGCAAGGACTCCGGCTGGGGCGAGGTGCTGCTGGCGCCGTTCTGCCTGACCGGGCTGTTCTGGGGGTTCGGGCTGCTGCAGGTGCTCGGCTCGTACGGCGCGCGCAAGCGCGATCTGGCCGAGGCTCCGGCCCGTGAGCAGGCGCTCAAGGTGTGGGAGAACCTCTGCTACTGCCCCAGGGACAACGTCGCCTTCGAGCCCGGGGTGGGCGTGTCGTTCCACCCGAGTGAGACGCGGGAGTACATCTTCGGTTTCCGGAACCGCGCCGGCTGAGCCGAGCGCCCCGGTGCGGCCCGCGCCCGGGCGCGGGCCGCAGGCCGCGGGCCGGGGTCAGCCGCGCTCCTCCGCGACCAGCCGGACGCACACCGCGAGGCCGGCGATGGCCTGCTCCAGCTCCTCAAGGTCGGGGTAGGTGGGCGCGATGCGGATCACCCGGTCGTCGGGGTCGGTGCCGTAGGGGTGGGTGGCGCCGGCCGGGGTGAGCGCGATGCCCGCCGCCTTGGCCTTGGCCACCACCTCGGCGGCGTGCGGCACCTCCAGGCTGATGAAGTAGCCGCCCTTGGGGCTGGTCCAGGTGGCCAGGCCGCCCAGCTCCTTGGCCAGCACCCGGTCGACCAGCTCGAACTTCGGCCAGATCAGCTCGGCGTGCCGCCGCATGTGGGCCGCCACGCCGTCGGCGTCGCGCAGGAACTCCACGTGCCGAAGCTGGTTGATCTTGTCGGGGCCGATGGACTGCTTGGCGGTGTTGGCCAGGAACCACTCGACGTTGGCCGGCGAGGAGCCGAAGAACGCCACACCGGAGCCCGCCAGCGTCACCTTGGAGGTGGAGCCGTAGACGAACACCCGGTCCGGGTTGCCGTGCTCGGCGGCCAGGGCCAGCACGTCGGCCAGCTCGGCCGGGTCGCCGGTCAGGTGGTGCACCGCGTAGGCGTTGTCCCAGAAGATGCGGAAGTCGGGGGCGGCGGCCGGCATGGCGGCCAGCCGGCGCACGGTCTCGTCGCTGTAGACGATGCCCGACGGGTTGCTGTACTTGGGCACGCACCAGATGCCCCGGACCGTGGCGTCGGTGGCGACGAGCCGCTCCACCACGTCCATGTCGGGGCCGTCGGCGCCCATGGGAACCGCGACCATCTTGATGCCGAAGCGCTCACAGATGGTGAAGTGGCGGTCGTAGCCCGGCACCGGGCACAGGAAGGTGATCTCCGGCTCCTCCACCCAGCGGCGCGCGGCTCCCGGGAGCGGGCTGAGCAGGGCGTGCACGATCGTGTCGTGCATCATCGTGAGGCTGGAGTTGCCGCCGACGACGAGCTGCGCCGCGGGCACCTGCAGCAGCGGGCCGAACAGCTCGCGCAGCTCGGGCAGGCCCTGCAGACCGCCGTAGTTGCGACCGTCGGTGCCGTCGGCCGTGCGGTAGGACGTCGGGAGTTTGAGCAGGTCGTCGGAGAGATCGAGCTGGCGCGGTGACGGCTTGCCACGGGTCAGGTCGAGCGTGAGCCCACGCTGGACGAGGTCGGCGTAGTCGCGCTGAGCGTTCACGTGATCTTTCTCCTCGGATCGGGTCGCCTACGAAGGATAGAAGACGCGGGCTCCCCAGGAGGCAGCGAGTCCGGAATGTGGATGTCTGCCTGTCCATAACGGACATAGGTCGCAAATGCGTTACTTCTCAACTACGGCCTTTACGCCCGCTTTACTGACGCTCTACGGTCCGGACATCGCACCCCCATGGTCACCGCCCGGCGACCCCGGGCAGAGAGGGTCACCTGTGCCCAGCACGAAGCGCCTGTTAGCAGCGATACCGGCGGCCGCGCTCCTGACCGCCGCCCTCACCGTCCCCCCGGCGACCTCTTCGGCCGCCGAGACGTCCGAGGCACGCTACGAGCCCAGCGCGTCCGACTACTACATCAACTACGCCCCGCCCCGCGTGGAGCCCGACCCGAAGGAACCGGCCGTCCCCGGCTCGCGGGCCCGGGCGAAGCACCCGGCGCAGGAGTACGACCGTAAGTTCGCCAGCGGCAACCCGGTCGCCGCCAGAGTCCTGGCCGGCCGCGAGGCCGAGGCCATCAGGACCGGCCGCAACCCCGCCGAGTTCATCTTCAAGAAGGCCAAGCAGACCAGGACCGCCAAGCTCCTCACCCTGCTGGTCGAGTTCAACGAGAACGCCGACGACGACTTCTCCGGCTTCAACCGGCTGCGGACCGTCGACAGCGCCCCCGACGACTGCGTCGTCGAGCCGGCCGGCACGAAACTGAACGGCCCCCTGCACAACAAGATCCCCGACCCGGCCACGCTGCCGAAGAAGGACAACAACTCCTTCTGGGTCAAGGACTTCAGCACCCAGCACTTCAACAAGATGCTTTACACCGACACCGGCATCACCGAGCGGGTCCGCCCCGACCTGAAGGACCCCCGCGACGGCAAGCCCGGCATCGACATCTCCGGCCACACGCTGAAGAAGATGTACGAGGAGATGTCCAAGGGCGCCTACTCGGTCACCGGTTCGGCCGTCGGCTGGCTCAAGGCGCCGCACTCCGAGGCGTGGTACGGCGCCGCGGCCTGCGGCGGCGCCCCGCAGGACATGTCCGGCCACCCCGACAACCCGCTCGGGGCAGGCCAGCTCGCCATCGACGCGGTCAACGTCCTCGCCCAGACCCAGCCCGCCTTCCCGTGGGCCGACTACGACGTCGAGGACATCTCCGACGCCGACGGCGACGGCGACTACGCCGAGCCCGACGGCGTCATCGACCACCTCGTCCTCGTGCACGCCGGCAAGGACAAGTCGTCCGACGGCGGCGCCGAGGGCACCTACGCCATCTGGGCGCACTCCAGCGCGGTCGCCGGCGGCCACAAGGTGCCGGGCACCGACCTCAAGATCTCCAACTACATCGTGCAGCCCGAGGACTCCGGCGTGGGCGTCTTCGCCCACGAGTACGGCCACGACCTCGGCCTGCCCGACCTGTACGACACCTCCGGCTCGGCCAGCTCCGCCGTGGACTTCTGGGACCTGATGTCCAGCGGGTCCCACTCCGGCCCGATCTTCCAGTCCATGCCCACCCACATGGGCCTGTGGGACAAGTGGGTGCTCGGCTGGGCCAACCCGAAGGTGTTCGACCCGGGTGACGCCGCCCGGCTCGTCACGGTCGGCCAGTCGTCGCGCACGCCGAAGCTCACCCAGGACGGCGTCCGGGTCAACCTGGCCTCCGAGCCGCTCAAGATGATCGACCCGCACAGCGGCACCGGCACCTGGTGGTCCGGCATGGACCAGGAGTGGGCGAACGTCACGCTCACCCGCGACGTGCCCGTGCCCGCCGGCACCGACGTCCGCTTCTGGATGTGGAACAACTACGAGATCGAGCAGGACTGGGACTTCGGCTTCGTCGAGGTGTCCACCGACGGCGGCCAGACCTGGGCCCAGCAGAAGGTCTTCGACGAGGCGGGCACCGAGGTCACCACGCCCGACGGCTACCCCGACCCGAACAAGAACCTCGCCACCTTCGGCGACAAGAAGTACGGCCTCACCGGCAACACCGACGGCTGGCGGCACGACTACGTCAACCTGACCCCGTTCGCCGGGCAGAGCGTCAAACTGCGCCTGACGTACAACACCGACGCCGCCTTCACCCCGCGCGGCTGGCACGCCGACGACTTCCAGCTCACCAACGGCGCCGCCGTCGTGTGGAGCGACGACGTCGAAGGCGGGGCGAACGGCTGGAAGGCCACCGGCGGCACCTTCACCAACACCAGCGGCCAGGGCTGGACGATCAACAACGGCTTCCGTGAGATCTCCCGGTTCTACCTGGCCGAGTGGCGCAACTTCGACGGCTTCGACAAGGGCCTGCAGTACGCCTACGACACCACCTACGCGCGCGACGGCGCCTGGAAGGTGGAGAAGGTCAAGTACAACGCCCCCGGGCTGCTTGTCTGGTACCGCGACTCGACCTACACCAACAACTCCCTCGTCCCCAACCTGCAACTGCCGCCGAGCATCGGCTCCAAGGGCAGCCTGCTGCTCGTCGACTCGCACTACGAGCCGCTGCGCCGCACCGGCGCCGCGGCCGAGAAGGACCCGACCAGGCACAAGAACATGGAGGGCCGTTCGCAGACCTCCAACGCGGCGTTCTCCTTCACCAGGACGTACCCGTTCAAGGAGTGCCTGGAGGCGCCGGCCGAGCCGTTCAGCGAGTACTGCACGGACGTCAAGGCGCTGAAGGGGGTGCCGAACTTCACCGACGCCAAGACCTGGTACCCCGGCTTCGAGGTGCAGGACGACACGCTGTACTACCGCGACTTCGACGCCTCCGTGGTGGTGCCGTCGAAGGGCGACCAGCCGTACAGCACGCGCGTCGTGCACGTCGACGGCACCCCGGCCACCGAGCTGTACGGCACGGACGTCGACGGCGGCCACAAGCTCGGCACCGGCAACCCCGGTGACGAGGGCAAGGCGCTCGGCGTCCAGTTCAGGCTGATCAGCCCGCTCCCGGGCAACCTCGGCGCCATCGTCCACGTCACCCCGCCCAAGAAGTAGCCGGCACGCGACCTGAGTCCGGCCCGCGTCCAGCGGTCGGCCTCAGCCGGCACTCCGTACGTCTCAGGTCGGCCGCGTTCAGCGGTCGGCCTCAGGCGGCACTCTGTGCGCCTACGATTGATGACCATGAGCGCACTTCGCACCAAGGCCGAGCACACTGAGGCGATCCGCACGGACCGCCGGGTGGCGTTGGTGATCAACACGCGCTCACGCCGCGGCAGGCGCCACTACTTCGAGGTGATCGAGCAGATCCACGCCCTCGGCTTCGAGCCGCTGGCCGAGATCGGCGTCTACAACCCCAAGCGCCTGCGCGACCTGCTCGACACCGCCCTCGCCACCGGCCCCGACCTGCTCATCGTGGGCGGCGGCGACGGCACCCTCTCCTCGGCCGTGCGCCACGTCGCCCACCGCGACGTGGCGCTCGGCGTGCTGCCGCTCGGCACCACCAACAACTTCGCCCGCAGCCTCGGCCTGCCGCTCGACCTGCCGGGCGCGATCCGGGTGTTCGCCACCGGCAAGGTCGCCGACATCGACCTCGGCATGGCCGACGACCGGCCGTTCGCCAACCTGGCCAGTTTCGGCGTGTCCGTCGAGGTGGCCGGCACGGTCAAGCCGTGGCTCAAGCGGGTGCTCGGCCGGCCGGCCTACCCGCTGACCGCGCTGACGATCCTGCCCGGGCACCGGCCGTTCCGCGCTGCCATCACGGTCGACGGGGAGCGCCACGAACTGCTCACCCACCAGCTCAACATCGCCAACGGCCGTTTCCACGGCGGCTGGCAGGTGGCGAAGGACATCAGCATCGACAACGGCATGCTCGTCGCCTACCAGCTCGGCTCCGGCAAGAAGCTGCGGCTGCTCGTCGAGACGCTGGCCCGGGCGACGACGGGCCGCTGGCGCAGCCTGGCGGGCGGGCCGTTCGTGATGGGCCGCGAGATGCTGCTGGAGACCGACCCGCCGATGGCGGCCGACGTCGACGGCGAGGTGCGGCTGCGCACGCCGATCCGGCTGCGGGTGGTGCCCAACGGGGTGCGGGTGATGGTGCCGGCCTCGTTCGAGGACCGCTGAGCCCGGGGCCGCTGCCCCTGAGGGTCCACCCGCAAGCGCTGACGGCCCGGTGATAGAACCCCGCACGCCTGGGTAGTCGCTCTCCTCATCAGAGGAGGTGACGACGTGAACGACACCCACAAACTCGTCAACGATCTCTCCGAGCAGGTCTCCCGGCTCGTCAGGGACGAGTTGCGGCTGGCCCGGCTGGAGCTCACCCGGAAAGGCAAGCGCGCCGGTTTCGGCGCCGGCCTGTTCGGGGCGGCCGGCCTGGTCGCGTTCTTCGGCGGCGCCACGCTCGTGGCGGCCGTCGTCCTGCTGCTGTCCCTGGTCATGCCGGCCTGGGCGGCCGCGGCGATCGTGGCCGTCGTGCTGTTCGTCATCGCCGCCGTGATCGGCCTCATCGGCCGCAAGCAGGTCAAGCAGGCCGCGCCGCCGGTGCCCAGCGAGGCGATCGCCAGCGTCAAGGCCGACATCGACGTGGTCAAGGAGAGCGTACGGCGATGAGTGAGACGGATCCCGGACACAGCGAGCAGCACGCCGGGCAGGTCGGCGCTCACCGGTCCACGGTGGGGGCGCCGACCGACCACGAGTCCATCAACGTGCCCCAGACGCGGCCCGGCGCGGAGGAGAACGCGCGGCGGGCCGAGGCCGCGCGCGACGAGCACGAGGTCTTCGACCCCGAACCCCCGCTGCCGGACGAGCGCACCGCCCTGATCGAGGACCGCGAGGGCGAGGCACGCTCGCAGACCCGATCCGGCGACACCCACAGCGATACCCGCAGCGACACCCGCAGTGACATCCACCATGACCCCCACACCGGTGACCCGCGCACCGGCGGCGCCCGCTCCGGGACCCCCCGTCCCGGCCGAGACCGGCGGGCGGCGCCTTCCCGGCGCGCGGACACCGGCAACGACGACGAGGAGGAACACGTGCGCAACCGCATCCAGGAGACCCGCGAGGACATGGGCGACACCGTGGCCGCCCTCGCCCACAAGGCCGACGTGAAGGCCAGGGCGAGCGAGGCCGCCGAGACCGCCAAGGGCAAGGCCGCCGAGGTCGCCGGCACCGTCAAGGGCAAGACCGCCGAAGTCGCCGGCACCGTCAGGGGCAGGACCGCCGAGGTCGCCGGCACGGCCAAGGGCAAGGCGACCGAGGTCGCCGGCAAGGTCCGCGAGGTCACCCCCGAACAGGTCAAGGACGCGGCCGACAAGGTCACCGGCCAGGCCCGCAAGCGCCCCGTCCTGCTGCTGGCGGCGGCGGGCGCGGTCGGCGTGCTCGTCATGCGCCGGATGAGAGCCCGCCGCACCGCCCGGCCCACCAGGCGCTTCAGGGGCCGGTAGCCCGTTGGCGTCGCCGGAGACCCCCGCCGACCTGCCGCGCCGAGCCTGGTGGAGCGTGGCCAAGCGGACGCTCGCCGAGTTCAGGGACGACCGCGTCCCCGACCTCGCCGCCGCGCTCACCTACTACGCGGTGCTGTCGATCTTCCCGGCGATGATCGTGCTGGTGTCGTTGTTCGGCCTGCTGGGCCAGGACGACACCGCCATGCTGATCGGCCACCTGGCCGTGCTGGCGCCCGCCGAGGTGCGCGACCTGCTCACGCAGGGACTCGCGGGCGTCCAGCGCAGCAGCGGCTCGGCCGGCCTGCTGGCGATCGTCGGTCTCGCCGTGGCCCTGTGGTCCGCCTCCGGCTACATCGGGGCGTTCATCCGGGCCGGGAACGAGATCTACGACATCGAGGAGGGCCGCCCGTTCTGGAAGACCACTCCGCTCAAGCTCGGCCTGACGATCCTGGTGACGGTGCTGCTCGCCGTCGGCGCGATCGCGGTCACGCTCACCGGCCGGCTGGCCGACCTGGCGGGCCGCGCCCTGGGCCTGGGCGGCGCCGTGGTGACCGCCTGGAACGTGCTCAAGTGGCCCGTCCTGGCGCTCATCGCCGCTGGGCTGATCATGGTGCTGTACTGGGCGGCGCCCAACGTGCGCCAGCCCGGCATGCGCTGGATCACCCCCGGCGGGCTGCTCGCGGTCGCCCTGTGGGTGATCGTGTCGGCGGGTTTCGCCCTGTACGTCAGCCAGTTCGGCTCGTACAACAAGACCTACGGCACGCTGGCGGCGGTCGTCGTCTTCCTGATCTGGCTGTGGCTGTCCAACATGGCCCTGCTGTTCGGCGCCGAGCTCGACGCCGAGCTGGTCAGGGAACGCGCCATCGCCGAAGGCAAACCCCCGGAAAGCGAACCGTACGCCGTGCCCAGGGACGAGCCGGAGCCCGATAACCTGCCCGAATGAGACGTGCGACGGCCACCGGGAGAGCCGCGTCGAGGACACCGGCCGCACTCCGGGCCGTACTCCAGGCGGTGCTCCAGGTCGCGCTCCCGGTCGTGCTCGCCGGGCTGCTGGCCTGCGGCGCGACCGCCTGCGGGGGCGGGTCGGCGGTCAGCGACCTGGGCGTCGTCGTCCGGGGGGCGAAGGGCGCCACCGTCACCGCCGAGCTGCGCTCCGGCCAGCGGTTCTCCCTCGCCGTCCCCGACGACCCGGCGGCGGGCGACCAGTGGAGCCTGGTGGCCGTGCCCGACCCGAGAGTCGCCTCGTACATCAGCGAGGAACGCCCCGAGGACGCCGACACCAGCTACTTCGTCTTCAACGCCAAGCACCCCGGACGGACCCGCATCCACCTGTACGACTGCTTCCGCTGCGGCCGCGCCACCACCCCCGCCACGGCGGAGAGCAGACGGCTGTCCGGCGAGGCGATCTTCGACGTGACCGTCCGCTAGACGCTTGATCATCGCGCCGGGGTCCGACAGGCTGCACTCATGGACTTCATCCGGGTGCGCGCGTCCGACGACGGCGCCGAGACGATCTCGTGGTGGACCGGCGACGTGTACGGCTGGCGGCGCGACGACGGCCCCCACCACCTGTTCGGCTTCGAGGGCGTCAACGTGGCCCGGGCCGTTCGGGCCGACGACGGCTGGCGGCTGCTCGCCCGTGAGGCCGCCGCCTACCTCGACCCGGTCACCAGGGAGATCATCGACGTCTGGGACAACCCGTTCACCGGCACGTCCGTCGAGGTCCAGCACGTCTTCAACGACCCCGTCAACCAGCGTCTCGGCGACCACGCGGTGCCGGTCACGGCGGTGGGCGGGCAGGCGGTGTTCAACATCGACGTGCGCCTGGCCTACCCGTCGCCGCTGAAGGTCGCCGACTACCCCGACCACTCCGCCGGCGACACCTACCGGGCGATGGAGCTGTTCCAGTTCTTCGTCCACGCCGCCGACCTGGAGACCGGCACGCCGTCCGTGCCGTGCGCCTTCTCCTGGTGCCGCGTCTCGCCCTGGCTGCCGTGGATGGCCATGGGACAGCGGGAGGGGGCGCTCGTCTACCACTGCCGCGGCGGCAAGACGGCCGAGGTGCCCGAACGGCTCGCCCGGCACGTCGGCGAACACTTCCTGCACGCGCCCGACTCCTGGTCCGCGCCCAACATGACGAGCTGGACCGCCTTCGCCGCCCGCGCCCGCGGGTAGGGTTCGGCCGGTGAGCACCGACCTGTTCTGCGAGATCGTCGCGGGGGAGCGGCCCGCGTTCATGGTCCACTCCGACGAGGTGGCCGTCTCCTTCCTCGACAGCAGGCCGCTGTTCAAGGGGCACGTGCTGGTGGTGCCGAGGCGGCACGCCGAGACGCTGGCCGACCTGCCCGACGTGGGGCCGTTCTTCGAGCGGGTGCAGGCCATGGCGCGGGCGGTGGAGCACGGCATGGCCGCGGCCGGCACGTTCGTGGCGATGAACAACCGGGTCAGCCAGAGCGTGCCGCACCTGCACGTGCACGTGGTGCCGCGCAACCGCAAGGACGGGCTGCGCGGCTTCTTCTGGCCGCGCACCAGGTACGCCTCCGACGAGGAGGCCCTCGCCTGCGCGGCCGCCATCGCGCGGGCGCTGGTGCAGGCGTAGGCTCCGGCCCTGTGGAATCCGACCCTGTGGAAGCGGCGGGGAAGTGAGGGGCCGTGCAGTACGTCGTCGGCGTAGCCGTGGCCGCGGTGCTCGTCGGCGTGCCGGCGATCGTCCTGTGGCGGCTCGTCCGGGGCCGGCGCGAGCTGGGCACCAGCCCGGCCGAGCGCGCCACGTTCGAGACGCTGCACACCGCCTCCCTCGCCGGCCCGCCGCTGCGCGCCGGACTGACCGCCGAAGGCGCGGAGAAGGCGTCCCGGCACCTGCGCACGCTGCTCGGCTCGTCAGCGCTGGCCATCACCGACAGCGAGCGGCTGCTCGTCTACGACGGGGCCGGCGACCACCACGCCGGCGAGGCGTTCGGGCACGCGCGGGCCACGCTGAAGGACGGCCGCACCCAGGTCCTCGACCTCGACTGTGCCCTGCTGGAGTGCCCGGTCCGGCACGCCGTCGTCGTGCCGCTCACCACCGACGACCGGGTCGTCGGCACGCTGGCCGCCTACGGCCCGCACGCCTCCGCCGGGCTGGTCAGAGCCGCCCAGGAGGTGGCCGGCTGGGTCGACTCGCAGCTCGAACTGGCCGAGCTGGACCGCTCGCGGACCCTGCTCATGGAAGCGGAGGTGCGGGCGCTGCGGGCGCAGATCTCGCCGCACTTCATCTACAACTCGCTCACCACCATCGCCTCGTTCGTCCGCACCGACCCCGAACGGGCCCGCGAACTGCTGCTGGAATTCGCCGACTTCACCCGCTACTCCTTCCGCCGGCACGGCGAGTTCACCACGCTGGCCGAGGAGCTGCGTTCCATCGACCGCTACCTCATCCTGGAGCGCGCCCGCTTCGGCGACCAGCTCCAGGTCACGCTGCGCATCGCCCCCGAGGTGCTGCCCGTCGCCGTGCCGTTCCTGTGCCTGCAACCGCTGGTCGAGAACGCCGTACGGCACGGCCTGGAGAGCAAGGACGGCGTGGGCCGCATCACGATCCTCGCTGAGGACGCCGGGGCGGAGTGCGCCATCAGCGTCGAGGACGACGGGCTCGGCATGGACCCCGACCGGCTGCGCCGCATCCTCGCCGGCGAGATCACCCCCGCGGGCGGCGTCGGGCTCGCCAACGTGGACGAGCGGCTGCGCCAGGTGTACGGCGACGAGTACGGCCTGGTCGTCGAGACCGCGCCCGGGGCGGGCACGAAAGTCAACGTACGGTTGCCGAAGTATCACCCCGGCGTCTCGGCCCGTTGACCATACGCTCTGTTGTCGGTTTTATCACTGTCTATGGCGCAACTTCGCGTGCTGGCGGTCGACGACGAGCTTCCCGCGCTGGAAGACCTGTCGTACCTGCTGCGCGCCGACCCCCGCATCGGCGACGTGGCGACCGCCCGGGACGGGGCGGCCGCGCTGCGGCTGCTGGACCGCGCCATCGCCGAGGGCCGGCCGATCGACGCCGTCTTCCTCGACATCCGGATGCGCGGCCTGGACGGGGTCGTGCTCGGGCGGCTCCTGTCGCGCTTCGCCAACCCGCCGCGCGTCGTGTTCGTCACCGCGTACGAGGAGCACGCCGTCGACGCCTTCGAGATCAAGGCGGAGGACTACCTGCTCAAGCCGGTGCGGCCGGAACGCCTCGCCGAGGCCATCAGGCGGGTTGCCGTGTCCGCCGACATGCCGGTGGACACGGGGGAGTCCGACACCATCCCCGTCGAGCTGGGCGGGGTGACGAGGTTCGTCTCCAGCGCCGACGTCGTCTACGTGGAGGCGCAGGGCGACTACGCCCGCCTGCACACCGCGACGGGGACGCACCTGGTGCGCATCCCGCTCGCCACCCTGGAGGAGCGCTGGGCGTCGGCCGGATTCGTCCGCGTGCACCGCAGCCACCTGGTGGCCGTCAAGCACATCGAGGAGCTGCACATCGACTCGGGCAAGTGCGTGGTGCGGGTGGGCAGGACGGAGATCCCCGTCAGCCGCCGCCACACGCGCGAGCTGCGCGACCTCCTCGTCCGCCGCGCCCGGAAGGGCCGCGCCGAGTGACGGGGGACCCGTCCCGCCGGGCGGAACAGGCGCGCCGGGTCGCCGTGACCAGCCCGCGGACGGCCGCCGCCCGCCGGCCCCGCTACCCCGCCACCCGCGAGATCGACGAACAGACCCACCTCGGCGAGGTCTACATGCGTTCCCTGCTGCGCACCCAGTTCCGGCTGGCGATGTTCGTCTGCACGGTGCTGGGCTGCGTGGTGGGCGGCCTGCCGCTGCTGTTCCTGCTCATCCCGCGGCTGCGCGAGAGCGAACTGCTCGGCGTCCCGCTGCCGTGGGCGGTGCTCGGCGGCCTCATCTACCCCGCCTTCGTCGCCGGCGCCTGGCTCTACGTCCGCCAGGCCGAACGCAACGAACGCCACTTCGCCGACCTGGTCGAACGCCGATGACGCCGCACACCGGCGGACAGGGCCGATGAGCCTCACGGCGGTGCTCGTCGTGGTCCTCGCGGCCGTGCTCATCGGCGCGTTCGGCATCCGCGTCTCCCGCACCACCTCCGACTTCTACGTCGCCTCCCGCACCGTCACCCCGCTGTGGAACGCCTCCGCCATCGGCGGCGAGTACCTGTCGGCGGCGTCGTTCCTGGGCGTGGCCGGGCTCATCCTGTCGTTCGGCGCCGACATGCTGTGGCTGCCCGTGGGCTGGACCGGCGGCTACCTCGTGCTGCTCGTGCTGGTGTCGGCGCCGCTGCGCCGCTCCGGGGCGTACACGCTGCCAGACTTCGCCGAGGCGCGGCTGGAGTCCATGACCGTGCGCCGCACGGCGAGCGGCCTCGTCGTGCTCATCGGCTGGCTCTACCTCATGCCGCAGTTCCAGAGCGCCGGCCTGGTGCTTCGGGAGATCACCGGCGCGCCGCCGTGGGCCGGCGGGCTGCTCGTGGCCGTGGTGGTCGCCGTGAACGTGCTGTCCGGCGGCATGCGGTCGATCACGTTCGTGCAGGCGTTCCAGTACTGGCTGAAGCTGACCGCGCTGGCGGTGCCGCTGGTGTTCCTGCTGATGGCGTGGAAGGCTGACGGGGCGCCGGCGATCAGCGCCCAGGACGCCGCCGTGTGGCAGGCGCCGCTGGGCGGAGGCAGGGAGTACGGGCTGTACTCGACGTACTCGCTCATCCTCGCGACGTTCCTGGGCACCATGGGGCTGCCGCACGTGCTGGTGCGGTTCTACACCAACCCGGACGGCCGTGCCGCCCGCCGTACGACGCTGGTGGTGCTGACGCTGCTCGGCGCCTTCTACCTGCTGCCCGCCCTGTACGGCTGGCTGGGCCGGCTGTACACCCCCGACCTGGCCCGCACCGACGCCGTCGTGCTGACGCTGCCCGGCCGGATGGTCGGCGGCACCCTAGGCGACCTGCTGACGGCGCTGGTCACGGCTGGGGCGTTCGCCGCGTTCCTGTCCACCTCCTCGGGGCTGACCGTGTCGGTGGCCGGAGTGATCGCCCAGGATCTGCTCAGGGGCGGGGTGCGCTCGTTCCGGGTCGCGACGGTGCTGGCCGTGGTCGTGCCGCTGGCGCTGGCGCTGTGGGCCCGCGCGCTGCCCGTGGCCGACGTGGTGGGGCTGGCGTTCGCGGTGGCGGCGTCGTCGTTCTGCCCGCTGCTGGTGCTCGGCATCTGGTGGCGGCGGCTCAGCACCACGGGCGCGCTGGCCGGGCTGTTCGTCGGGGGCGGGCTGGCCTGCGCCGCGGTGCTGGCCACGATCGTCGGCGGACCGCACGCGGGCCTGGCGAACGCGCTGCTGGCCCAGCCGGCGGCCTGGACGGTGCCGATCGCGTTCACGGTGATGATCGCGGTGTCCTTCGTGACCCCGCACCGCGTCCCGGCGGGGGTGGCCAGGACCATGGTCCGCCTGCACACTCCCGAGGACCTCAACCTGGACCGCGGCGACTGGCGCCCGCGCTCCTCCTAGGAGACCGGCACGCGGCTCCGTCGTCCGGGGCCGGGCACGCCGAGCGGGCCGGCGATCTCAGGGAGGGGGGAGCTCGCCCGAGCCGCGGGCCACGAGCTCGACGGGGACGCTGACCCGGCGGGGCTGCGCGGAGGGGCTGAGCAGGAGGTCCACCGCGCTGCGGGCCAGGCGGCGGACGTCGTAGCGCACCACCGTCACGCCCGGGTTGAACACGTCGGCCAGGGCGAAGTCGTCGAAGCCCACGTACGCCGGCCGCTCGGGCCGTTCGCGCAGCGCCTGGAGGATGCCGATCGCGGCCCGGTTGTTGGTGGCGAAGAACGCGGTCGGCGGGTCGGGCCGGGACAGCAGGCGGGTGACCTCCTGGCCCGCCCGCCACGGGTCGAACACGCCGCGCACGACCAGTGACTCGTCCACCGCCACCCCGGCGGTCCGCAGCGCGGCGCGGTAGCCGGCGGCGCGGTCGTGCACCGAGCTGAGCGCGTCGTCGTCGGAGATGAGCGCGACGCGGCGGTGTCCGCGGGCCAGCAGGTGCTCGGTCGCGACGAGGCCGCCGCGCACGTCGTCGAGGGCCACCACGTCGGCCCGGTCGAGCCCGGCGGGGGCGCGGTCGACGAAGACCGCGGTGAGCCCGGGGTGCTCGGCCAGCCAGCCGTGGTCGGCCGCCGACGGCACGATGATCAGGGAGTCGACGCCCCGGCCGTACATCGACTCGACGAGCATCCGCTCCCGTTCGGGCCGCTCCTCGTACGAGCCGAACACCACCAGCGCCTCGTGCTCGCCGGCCGCCGCCTCCACCGCGGCCGCCAGCCGGGAGTAGAACTCGTTGGAGATGTTCTCCATGATGAGCCCGATCGTCAGCATGGTGGCGCCGCGTGCCAGCCGGCTGGCCGCCTCGTTGCGGCGGAAGCCCAGCGCGCTGATGGCCGCGTGCACCCGTTGCTGCACCGAGGCGCTGACGTGGGGCTCCTGGTTGACGACCCGGGAGACCGTCTTCAGGCTGACTCCGGCGTGACGGGCCACGTCGGCCATGGTGGGCTTGCGCGCTGTCATAGTCTGCCTCCATGGACGATGAGTGGATCTGTGGCCGGATGGGGGAGGACGAGCCCTGGATGCTGGGCGCCGTCAACCCTCCGGTGTTCGAGAACTCCCTGTTCGCGTTCGCGACGGCGGAGGAGCTGGGCGAGGCCATCAGGAACGAGGACGAACGGTACGTCTACTGGCGGGGCACCAATCCGACCGTGGATATCGCCCAGCGCAAGCTCGCCGCGCTGGAGCGGGGCGAGCGGGCCAAGTGTTTCGCGTCGGGGATGGGCGCGATCTCGGCGACCATCTCCTCGCTCGTGTCGGCGGGGGACCACGTGCTGGTGCTGGGCGCCGTCTACGGGCCGACGACCCAGTTCCTGCGTTATCTGGAGAAGTTCGGGGTCACGCATACGCACGTCGACAGTCTCCAGGCGTGTGACAGCGCTATCAGGGAGAGCACGCGCCTACTCTACTTCGAATCCCCCTCCTACATGAGGTACGAGGTCTTCGACATCCCGGCGGTGACCGCCTGGGCGGCGCGGCACGGGCTGGTGACGGTGATGGACAACACCTGGTCCACGCCGATCTTCCAGAAGCCGCTGACCATGGGCGTCGACCTGGTCGTGCATTCCCTGTCGAAGTACGTGGGCGGACACAGCGACCTGGTCGGCGGCGTGGTGGTGGGTTCGTCGCGGCTGATCAGGCCGCTGGCGCTGACCGAGTACCAGCTCTACGGGGCGGCCATGGCGCCGCACGTCGCCGCCAAGGTGATCAAGGGGTTGCGGACGCTGCCCGTGCGGATGGCCGCGCACCAGGAGCGCGGGCTGGCGGTCGCCGAGTTCCTGGCCGGCCATCCCGCGGTGCGGCGGGTCAACCATCCGGGGCTGCCGTCGCATCCGGGGCACGCGCTGGCGGTGCGGCAGATGGCGGGGTTCTCCAGCCTGTTCAGCGTGGAGCTGGATACGGAGTCGCGGCAGGAGGTGGCCGCGTTCCTTGATTTGCTCCGACATTTCCGGATAGGGGTGTCTTGGGGTGGGTTCGAGAGCCTGGTGAACGCACCCGCCCTGAGCACCAAGGAGAGCGTCCGCGCCACGATGGGCATCCCCGTCGGGCTCGTGCGCCTGTCCGTCGGGCTGGAGGCGGCCGAAACGTTGATCAAGGACCTGGGTCTGGCGCTGGAGGGGGTCGGTCGCCTAGCGTGACTGACAGCGCTGTCTTACCTCGCACGGAGGCACACATGAGATCATCACGCCTGGCGGCACCCGCGGCTCTGCTCACCGCCGCAACGCTGGCCCTCGCGGCCTGCGGCTCCGACTCGGGCTCCTCCGGCGAGGTGCGGCTGCGCATGGTCGAGAGCCTGACCAGCCCCGAACGGACCAAGCTGATCAAGCGCCTGATCGCCGACTTCGAGAAGGCGAACCCCGGCGTCTCGGTCGAGCTGGTCTCGCCGCCGCTGGACAGCGCCGACCAGAAGATCACCCAGATCCTGCAGACGAAGAAGGACCTGGACGTGCTGGAGGTCCGCGACCACACGGCCAAGTCCTTCTCCAACAACGGCTGGCTGGCCGAGCTGCCCACCGACGCCTGGCCCGGCTGGGCCGACCTGACGGACCTGGCCAGGAAGAAGGCCGTCGAGGTCGGCGGCAAGCCGTACCTCATCCCGTACGGCTTCTACCAGCGGACGCTGTTCCACCGCACCGACTGGGGGCTGACCCAGCCCCCCAAGACCTGGCAGGAGCTGTACGAGGCCGGCAAGAAGATGACCACGGGCGACCGCTTCGGCTACTCCTTCCGGGGCGGCAAGGGCGGCGCCGACTACGCCGTCATGATGATCAGCGCGTACAACGGCGAGGCCCTCGACCCGGAGAAGTCGTTCTTCCTCAAGGACAAGCGGACGATCTTCTCCACCCCGGAGGCCGCGCAGGCCCTCGACCTGTACGTGAAGATCTTCAAGGAGGCCTCGCCGCCCGACTCGGTCTCCTGGGGCTACCCCGAGATGGTCCAGGGCTTCACCTCCGGCGTCACCGGCATGCTCATCCAGGACCCCGAGGTGATCAAGACGGTGGAGGAGAGCGGCGTCCAGGCGTGGTCCACCGCCCCCATCCCCAAGGGGCCCACCGGCTACGCCTTCCAGCCGGTCGGGTACGCCGGCTGGGGCGTCACCTCCTTCAGCAAGCACCAGAAGGAGGCGGTCAAGCTGGTGCAGTTCCTGTCGGAGGCCGAGCAGAGCATCGCCTTCGCCAAGGGCAACTCGCTCATCCCGATCTCCAAGCAGGCGCAGAACGACCCGCAGTTCTCGCAGGGCGCCTGGAAGGCCTACCTGGAAGCCCAGCAGGACCCCCAGCAGGTGATCACCATCCGGCCGGTGGACTACCCGGGCTGGAGCCAGTTCAACGTCGACTCCGACCGTGACGTCCAGGCGCTCATCACCGGCAAGAAGACCGTCGCCGAGGTGCTCGCGTCATGGGACGCCTTCTGGGCCGACCAGGCCAAGAAGGTGTCATGAGCTCGGTCGCCAGACCGGCGTTCACCGGCCGCAAGGCCAGGTTCATCGCCCTGTGCCTACTGCCCGGCGTGATCTTCGTGGTGGTGTTCACCTACTACCCGATGATCCGCGGCGCCGTCATCGCCTTCCAGCGCTACAACCTCTTCGACCTGACCTCCACGCCCTTCGTAGGGCTGGAGAACTTCCGGTCGGTGCTGGCCGAGGACCGGTTCTGGACGGCGCTGCGCAACACCGGCACGTGGGTGGCCGTGTCGCTGTTCTTCCAGTTCTTCCTCGGCTTCGGGCTGGCGCTGCTGCTGCGCCGCCAGTTCCGGGGCCGGGGCCTCTACCAGGCGTGGGTGTTCTTCCCCTGGGCGATGTCCGGCTTCCTCATCGGGCTGCTGTGGCGGTGGATGTTCAACGGGCAGTTCGGGGTGGTCAACGACCTGCTGCTGAAGGCCGGGATCATCGACGAGCGGATCGGCTTCCTGGCCTCGCCCGGGTGGGCGATGACCTCGGTCATCGTGGCCAACGTCTGGTACGGCGTCACGTTCTTCGCCATCATGATCATGGCGGCGCTGCAGTCGGTGCCCGCCGAGCTGTACGAGGCGGCGTCGGTGGACGGCGCCTCCCGGCTGCGGCAGTTCTGGCACGTGACGCTGCCGCACATCCGCCCCACGCTGGCGCTCATCGTGCTGCTGCGGATCATCTGGATCCTCAACTTCCCCGACCTGATTTACGCCATGACCGGCGGCGGCCCGGCCGGTAGCACCGACATCGTGACCACGTTCCTCATCCAGCAGGTCATCGGCGGCGACTACGGCCGGGCGGGCGCGGTCGGGCTGCTGGTGCTCGGCCTGCTGCTGTCCTTCAGCGTCTTCTACCTGAACGTCACCCGATTCGAGAGGTCGCGATGAGGCGTCTGGCCAAGGGCCTCGTGCTCGGCGTCTGGCTGCTGATCACACTCTTCCCGCTCTACTGGATTGTCGTCACCTCGCTCAAGCCCAAGGCCGAGATCTTCTCGATGCCGCTGAGGTACTGGCCGGGCGAGATCACCTTCGAGCACTACGAGGAGCTGTTCTCCTTCGCCGACTTCGGCACCTACCTGCTCAACAGCCTCGTCGTCTCGCTGGTGGCGGCCGGCGTGGTGACCGTCATCGGCGTGCTCGGCGGCTACGTGCTGGCCCGCTTCTCCTTCCCCGGCCGCGGCGCGCTGATGCTGGCCTACCTGGTCACCCAGATGATCCCGCTGTTCATCGCGCTCGGCCCGCTCTACCTGCTGATGTCCGACCTCGACCTGCTCAACCGGCTGGCCGGGCTCATGCTCGTCTACGTCGCCATGCTGGTGCCGTTCTCCACGATCATCATGCGCGGCTTCTACGAGCGCATCCCCGTCGCGCTGGAAGAGGCGGCGCAGGTGGACGGGGCGTCGCGGATGGCCGCGATGGTGCGCGTCGTCATCCCGGTCATGCTGCCCGGCATCGCCGCCACCTACATCTTCGCCTTCGTCCAGTGCTGGAACGAGCTGTTCCTGGCCATCACGTTCATCGACAGCGAGGACGCCAAGACCATCCCCGTCGCGATGAACTCCTTCATCACCCAGTACGACATCGACTGGGGCTCCATGGCGGCCGCCACCGTAGTCTCCGTCATCCCCACGCTGATCCTGTTCGCCGTCATCCGGCGGTACATCGTCGAGGGGCTCACCGCGGGCGCGGTCAAAGGTTGACAAAGACCCAGCGGCGCGGGCCCGCGACCGTTCGTCGTATGAATGGCACCATTCATCGCAAGCCAGGCACAACTGGTCGCCGGTGCGTGGCGGCTCGCCGAACCGCCACGCTTACGGCCTCCCCTCCGGGTAGGTTGCCCTCTTACCGTGTGCGTGATCCGCATCACAGTGGAGGGTCTCGTGACGACTCAAGAACATGACGCGTCCGTCTATGAGGAAGTGCAGCGCAGCAGCGAGTTCCAGGAGCTGAGGCGCCGATTCCGCCGGTGGACGTTCCCGATGACCGTGGCGTTCCTGGTGTGGTACCTGCTCTACGTGGTGCTGTCCGGCTGGGCGCGTGACTTCATGTCGATCAAGCTGGTGGGCAACATCAACGTGGCACTGGTGTTCGGCCTGCTCCAGTTCGTCTCGACGTTCTGGATCGCCTGGGCGTACGCCAGGCACGCCGAGAAGAAGCTCGACCCCATCGCCGACAAGCTCCGCCACGAGGTCGAGGAGAAGACTCGATGAGCTCGCAAGCCCTTTCGGCCGTCCTCTTCCTCGCCTTCGTCGCCGCGACGCTCGGGATCACGTTCTGGGCGAGCCGCCAGACGAAGACGGCCGCCGACTACTACGCCGGCGGGCGGTCCTTCAGCGGCGTCCAGAACGGCCTGGCCATCGGCGGCGACTACATGTCGGCCGCCTCCTTCCTCGGCATCGCGGGCATCATCGCGCTGTCCGGCTACGACGGCTTCCTGTACTCCATCGGCTTCCTGGTGGCGTGGCTGGTGGCCCTGCTGCTGGTCGCGGAGCTGATGCGCAACTCCGGCAAGTTCACCATGGCCGACGTGCTGGCGTTCCGGATGAGCCCGCGCCCGGTCAGGACGGCCGCCGGCGTGTCCACGATCACGGTGAGCATCTTCTACCTGCTCGCCCAGATGGTCGGCGCCGGCGCCCTGGTGGGCCTGCTGCTCGGCGTCACCTCCCCGGCGGGCAAGGCGTGGACGATCGTCGGCGTCGGCGCCCTCATGATCGTTTACGTGGTCTTCGGCGGCATGAAGGGCACCACCTGGGTACAGATCGTCAAGGCCGTGCTGCTCATGGGCGGCGCCGCGCTGATCACCCTCCTCGTGCTGGCCCACTACGGCTTCAACCTGTCGGGCCTGCTGGGCGAGGCCGCCGCGCAGAGCGCCAAGCCGGAACAGTTCCTCAGCCCCGGCGGCAAGTACGGCACCGAAGCGCAGGGCCTGGCCGGCAAGATCGACCTGATCAGCCTCGGCCTGGCGCTCGTGCTGGGCACGGCCGGCCTGCCGCACATCCTCATCCGCTTCTACACCGTGCCGACCGCCAAGGACGCCCGCAAGTCGGTGCTGTGGGGCATCGGCATCATCGGCACCTTCTACCTGCTGACCCTCGTCCTCGGCTTCGGCGCCGCGGCCCTGGTCGGCAGCAAGACGATCGCCGCCGCGGACAAGGCGGGCAACACGGCCGCGCCGCTGCTCGCCGAGGCCATCGGCAAGACGTTCCTCGGCGACGTGGGCGGCACGATCCTGCTGGCCCTGATCGGGGCGGTCGCCTTCGCCACGATCCTGGCCGTCGTCGCGGGCCTCACGCTCGCCTCCTCCTCCAGCTTCGCGCACGACCTGTACGCGCACGTCTTCAA
Organism: Nonomuraea sp. NPDC047897; assembly: GCF_043204415.1. Taxonomy (NCBI): domain Bacteria; kingdom Bacillati; phylum Actinomycetota; class Actinomycetes; order Streptosporangiales; family Streptosporangiaceae; genus Nonomuraea; species Nonomuraea sp. NPDC047897. The sequence continues at coordinate 447,914 of NZ_JBIDCC010000002.1, forward strand.
GCGCGGCAACGTCACCGAGCGCGAGGAGGTGCTGGTGGCCCGGGTGTCGGCGTTCGTCATCGGCGCCGTGTCGATCGGCCTCGGCATCCTGGCGCAGGGCCAGAACGTCGCCTTCCTGGTGGCGCTGGCGTTCGCCGTGGCCGCCTCCGGCAACCTGCCGGCCATCCTCTACAGCCTGTTCTGGAAGAGGTTCAACACGGCCGGCGCGGTCGCCGCCATCTACGGCGGCCTCGTCTCCGCCCTGGTGCTGGTCATCTTCTCGCCGGTGGTGTCCGGCTCGGAGACGGCCCTGTTCAAGACCGCCGACTTCGCCTGGTTCCCGCTCAGCAACCCGGGGATCATCTCGATCCCGCTCGGCTTCCTGTGCGGCTGGCTCGGCACCGTCCTGAGCAAGGAGTACAACGCCGCCAAGTACGCCGAGATCGAGGTCCGTTCGCTCACCGGCGTCGGCGCCGAGAAGGCGGTCAAGCACTGACCCGTCGCACCTCGAAGGGGGCCCGGCCGCAACGGCCGGGCCCCCTTTTCGCGTGCGCTCAGCTGCCGACGGGCTCAGCGCGCAGCCGGGCCGAGTGCTTCACCAGCGAGATGAGCACCTCCCTGCTGGAGTCGCGCTTGCGCGCGTCGCACAGGACGATCGGGATCGACGGGTCGAGCTGGAGCGCCAGCCGTACCTCGTCCAGCTCGAACGTCGGCGCCCCCTCGAAGCAGTTGACCGCCACCACGAACGGCGTGCCGCGCCGCTCGAAGTAGTCGACCGAGGGGAAGCAGTCGGCCAGGCGGCGGGTGTCGGCCACGATGACCGCGCCCAGCGCGCCCTCGGCCAGTTCGTCCCAGACGAACCAGAACCGCTCCTGCCCCGGCGTGCCGAACAGGTACAGGACGTAGTCGTTGGTCAGGGTGATGCGGCCGAAGTCCATCGCCACGGTGGTGGTGCGCTTGGCCTCCACCGAGGTCAGGTCGTCGACGCCGATGCCGCGGTCGGTGAGGATCTCCTCGGTCCGCAGCGGCCTGGTCTCGGAGACCGAGGCGACCATCGTGGTCTTCCCGGCCCCGAAACCGCCCGCGATCAGGATCTTGATCGCCCTGGGCAGGCGGGGGCGCTCAGAGCGATCGAAGACCATCGAGCACCGCCCTGTACATGTTCATGTCACGCATGTCCACCTCGGATTGCGGCTCCTGGGCCGAGACGAGTTGCTTGTCGAACAGGTCGCCGAGGAGAACCCGGATCGTGCCCGCGGGCAGGTCCAGGTGCGCGGCGATCTCCGCGACCGACTTCGGTTCGCGGCAGAGCTGGAGGATCTGCAGATGTTCGGGGTCGAGCCCGGAGCCGGGGCCGGGCATGGGCCCCACCGACAAGGCCATGGAGATGAGGTCGAACTTGCCGTGCACCGGCTGCGTACGCCCCCGCGTCACGACGTAGGGCCGGATGATCTCAGGATCGACCCAGTGCTCGTCCGCCGGCTCGCCCGGCGTCCTGCCCGCGGGCTCGTCGGTGCGGGTCACCGCTCGCTCCCGGCGACGGCCTCCCCGGTGCGCGCGGCGGAGGTGAGGTACTGGCCGACCCGGGCGACCAGCATGGCCATCTCGTAGGCGACCAGGCCGATGTCGGAGCCCTGGCCGCACAGCACGGCCAGGCAGGCCCGCTCGCCCGCGAAGGTCACGATGAGGAAGCGCGAGCGCCACTCCACGACCGTCTGCCGGACCGCGCCGCCGCCCACACGCTCGGAGACCCCCTTGGCGAGGCTCTGCAGCCCGGAGGCCACCGCCGACAGGTGCTCGCCGTCGGTCCGCTCCAGCCCCTCGGAGGAGGCCATCAGCAGCCCGTCGGACGACAGCACGATGGCGTGCTCGGCGTCCTGGACGCGGCCGATCAGGTCGTCAAGCAGCCAGTTGAGGTCCGTGCCCGAAGCCGGTGTCACCCGTCGCCTCCCGATCGCTGGTCATCCATGAGCTTGGCGGCCTCGGACCTGCCCAGGCGGGTGCCCGACTGCAGGGATCCCATCATGGCTCGAATCTCCTCCGGCGAACGCTCGTCATCGTCCTCCTCGTCGACGGCCGGTACGGGGGGTGGGTCCGCCTTCAGGGCGGGGTTCAGGTTCGCCTGGGGCACCCGGAAGGGCAGCCCCGACGGGGTGAACTCGGTGGGCGGCTGCCGGCGCTCCGGCGTCGCCGCCCGGTCCGGCGCCGGCTCCGGGCGCGCCTCGGGCGCATCGGCCGCCTCGGACGGCTGACGCAGCCCGGTGGGCTGGCGGAGCTGGGCGGGCTCACGGAGGTCGGCGGGCCTGCGGGGTGCGGTGCGGTCGCCGCCGTCGGCGGGCTCGCGCGGGCCGCCGGCCTCGTCCGGCCGCAGGGCCAGTGCGCGGCGGGCGGCGGCGACCTTGATCGGGCGGACGTTCTCCGCGGTGGCCGGCCGCGCCGCCGTGGCCACGGCCGCCACCGTGCTCTGCCGTTGCGGCAGGCGGGCCGGCGGGTCGTCGTCGGGGGTGTCGCGGCTGTCGTCGATCTCCACCAGTTCCTGCGGCAGCAGGACGACGACCGTGGTGCCGCCGTACGGCGACGGCTTGAGCCGCACCTGGATGCTGTGCCGCTCGGCCAGCCGGCTCACCACGTACAGGCCGAGCCGCGCGGTGCCGGAGATGCGGAACTCCGGCGGGTCGGCGATGCGCTCGTTGGCGGCGGCGAGGTCCTCGGGCTTCATGCCGAGCCCGCGGTCCTCGATCTCGATGACGTAGCCGTTGGCCACGAGCTGCCCGCTGACCTGCACGGTGGTGTAGGGCGGGGAGAACGACACCGCGTTCTCGATCACCTCGGCCAGCAGGTGGATGACGTCGCCGACGGCCCGGCCGACCAGCACCACGTCGCCCATCGGCAAAAGGTCGACCCGGGTGTAGTCCTCGACCTCCGCCAGCGCGCCGCGCACCACGTCCACCATCGGCACCGAGCGGCGCCAGGTGCGGGCGGGGGAGGAGCCCGACAGGACGATGAGGTTCTCGGCGTTGCGCCGCATCCGGATGGCCAGGTGGTCGAGCCGGAAGAGCTCCTTCAGCTCTTCGGGGTCGGTCTCGCGCCGCTCCATCACGTCCAGCACGGTGAGCTGGCGGTGCACCAGCCCCTGCGTGCGCCGCGCCAGGCTGAGCAGGATGTCGCGGATGCTGCGGCGCAGCGCCGCCTGCTCGACGGCGACCCGGATCGCGGTCTCCTGCACCGTGTTGAACGCCTGGCCGACCTGCCCGATCTCGTCGTCGCCGAACTGCAGGGCCGGCGCCTCGACGGCGACGTCCACGGTCTCGCCGCGGCCGATCCGCTCGACCACGCCCGGCAGCCGCTCGTCGGACAGCTCGTGCGCTGCGTCGCGCAGCTTCTGCAACTGGGCGAGCAGCCGGCGGGTCGTGGTGACCGACAGGACGATCGAGGCGATGACGGCGAGCAGCCCGAGGCCCCCCATGAGCACCAGCCGGACGACGACGCCCACGGCGACGGGCTCGGCCCGCTCGACGACGCGGTCGCCTGCGGCGAAGATGAAGCTGTTGAGCTCGGCGATGGCGCGCTCGGTCGAGGACTTCCACTGCTCGGCGCCGAACGGGACGTTGTCGAGGTCGCTCCCGAAGTCGCCCAGCAGCTCCTCGAGGTTGGCCAGCCGGGTGAGCCCGCCCTCCTGCGTGAGCTTGTTGTAGGCGATCTGGTCCTCGGGTCGCAGCTCGGCCGCGGCCTGGTCGGCCAGGATGCGCCAGGCGCCGGTGGTCTCGGTGAAGCGCCTCTGCTCCTCGGCCGTCAGCGTCCCCTGGGCCAGCGCGCCGGCCAGCAGGGAGTCCTCACGGGAGAGCACCTCCTGCGCGCGGCTGATCTGCAGCAGGGTACGGGCGTCCTTGGCGAGCGCCTTGTCGTCCACCGTCGCCAGCGCGCCGAACATGCTGTGGATCGCGTCGATGACGTCGGCGTAGGCCTTCGCCGCCTGCAGGCGGGTCATCTGCCCGGCGTCGACGGACTGGCGGACGGCCTTCAGACCCGCAAGCCGCTTGTGGACCTGGGCGACCCGGTCGGCGCCCTCGTCGTCGAGGGCCCAGTCCACGAACCACGTCCGCGCCGACTCCTCGAAGGCGTCCGTGACCTGGTCGGCTCGGGCGCGCTGGGCCTGGACCGCCTTGCGGTTGCGCAGGCTGCCGTCGCCCAGCCGGACCATCGTGATCCTGCGCTCGCGCTGCAGCTCGACCAGCACCTTCTCGCTCGGCTGGGCGACGTTGGTGTCGAGCAGCGACACCCAGAGCAGGTTGACGCCGTCGCGCAGGGTGACCCAGGCCGCGAACGCCCACAGCGCCGTCAGTGACAGGAGCAGAGCTGTGATCTTGGTCCGCAGTCGGGAATTGCGGAGGCGCATCATACCTACCCTGCGACGTCATGGAGTGGCGACCACCAGGTCCTGCAGTGGCGTACCGGCGCTGACAACCTGGGGACCATAGCAAGCAGACGATCATCACTCAAGCCAGGTGTGTGCCTTTCGAGCCCGTTATGCCTTTTGTCGGTTGTTTTGGCTTGTCGGTTGTATTGGCTTGTCGGTTGTTCTGGCGAAACGGGCAAGATCGGTGGCGATAGGCTTCGGGAGTGAGCGGTCCGGACCCTCAGGGTTACTTCGTCATTCGCAACGAGCTCGCCGACAGCCTGCTGAAGGGGTCCCATCAGCTCGCGGGCGTCCCCGAGGCCGACCGTGGCCGCGTCCTGCGAGCCGCGCTGGAGGTCGTGCCCGAGGCGGCCGCGCTCCTGCGGCCTTACCCGGTGCTGTACGCCGACGGTGAGAGCTCGGCCAGCAGGCTTGCCTTCAGCTGCCTGTCGGCCGCGGCCACGTTCCCCGACGCCGCCCGCCACCGGGTCGCGGACCTCGGGGTGCTGACGATGATCCTGTTCGGCATCGACGACATCGCCGACGGCATCGCCGGGGAAGGGGCCGAGGACGAGCAGGCGGCGCTCTTCGCCGCGCTGCCCGCGATCCTGGGCCGTACGACGCGGCCTCCCGTCCCCGGCGGTCCGGTGGAGCAGATCCTGGCCGCCTGGTCGCGATGGTGCGACCGGTTCCACGCGCACGCCGGCGCGGCGTCGCACGTGCCGAACCTGTCGCGGCACGTCCGGCTCGTGGGCGAGGCGATGACCCGCGAGCGCGCCTGGGCCACGGCCCGCGCGCCGTGGCCGTCGTACGCGGACTACCTCGCCAACGGCGTGCACAGCATCACCTACCCGGCCTGGTGGGCGGCCGCCCTGGCCGTCTGCGGTCCGGCGTCGACCGGCCCGGAGCACTGGGCGTCGATCGAGCCCGCCACCCGCCTCGGCGCGGCCTGCATGCGGCTGGCCAACGACGTCAGGACGTTCGAGCGGGAGAAGGCCGAGGGCAAGCCCAACTCGATCAGCATCCTGGAGCGCGAGGGCCTGACCACGGGGGAGGCGGTGGCGCGGGTCACCGCCCACATCGACGAGCTCGACACGACCTTCCGGGCGGCACTGGCCGAGCTGCCGGCCGAGCTGGCCGAGATCGGCGCCGCGCAGGTCAGGAGCGTGTCGTTCAACGGCCGCTGGTACCTGGCCCGCGACACCCACGCCTACACCGTCGGCGACCTGGCCGGCGACGCGCGCACCCACGCCGCTCCCCGGCGTTAGAGGCGCCGGGCCAGGTGCGCCGAGGCGATGATCGCGGCCTGCACGACGGCGGTCGGCGCGTACAGGTCCTTGTCGTGCCAGAGGGGAGGATGCTGCGCGCCGGACGACGACGCCAGATGGTCCGAGAGATGGGTGAGCCCGCGGCTCGCGGCGCGCACGCACCGCCGGTCGTCGCGCCACCGGGTCAGGAGCAGGACCTGCATCGCGTACGCCGTCTCCTCCGCGGTCGACTCCCACCGTCCCCAGGAGCCGTCCGGCCGCTGTGTATCCAGCACCCAGTCGACCGTCGCGCGCACCGCGCCCGCCGAGACGTCGCCGCCGAACTCGTCCAGCGCCAGCGCGCAGCTCACCGCCGCGTAGTACGGCGAGGCGTGCCAGCGGTCGGCCCAGCTCCCGTCCGGTTCCTGCCGGTCCCTGATCCAGGCGGCCACGTCGGCGGCGGCGCGGCGGTAGCGGGGGGCCGCGTCCGGCCGGCGGGCGGCGTACCCGCCGAAGGCGTCGAGCACGTGCGCGTTGACGCTGACCGAGGAGCCGTCCTCGCCCGGCCAGGTGGCGAAGTGCGTGCCGGCGTGGAACGCCCACAGGCTGTCCGGCTCGTGGGGCACGCCGAGCAGCGCCAGCGCGTACAGCGCCACCGAGGTCGTGTCGGCGTCGGTGGGCAGCCCGGCTCCGGCGGGCGTCCCGGCGGGGCCGATCGCGGCTCTGAGGTCGGCCACCATCTCCGGCGGCACGTCGATCGACACCCCGGCGCGCAGCAGCCAGCTCAGCACCCAGCCCCGCTCGAACACGGTGATGGGCAGCCCGACGGGCACCGGCCCGCCGTGACGCCTGGAGACCGCCTCCAGGTGGGCCCGGGCGGGTTCGTGCGGGTCGCGCGTCCCACGCTCGCCCAGCCAGGCGGCGGTGGCGGCGGGCGAGGCGCCGACGGTGCCGATGGCCGTCGGCCGGATCGCCGGCGCGCCGCAGGCGGCGGGGCCGGCGATCTCCAGGGCGTGCAGCAGCTTCTGCGGGACCTCCGCGCCGGAGGCGATCCACGACCGGATGCCCTCCAGCCGCTCGTGGTCCATCCCGTCGGGCAGCGGCAGCGCCTCGGCTCCCGGCAGCGTGCCTGACAGGCGGCCGTTGATGAGGCCGACCAGCGAGGGCACGATGTGCTCGACGGCCGGGGTGTCGGGCAGGGCGCGGCGGGCGGCCAGCCACGGGGCCACGGCGCGCAGCCCGCGTCCGGCCGCCTCCCGCAGCGTGCGCGGGTCCGTGCCGGGGTCGCCGCGCTGCAGCGCCGCGAGGATGGCCTCGGTGGCGCTCAGCGTCGGCACCAGCCCGTAGCCGTCGGGCGCTCCCCAGGAACCGTCCGGCCGCTGGGTGGCGAGCAGGTGGCGGATCCGCTCGTGGTGCCCCGTCAGCCAGGGGACGAGCGAGACCAGCCGGCCCGTCTCGTAGACGGAGGTCGAGACCTGGCCCCAGGGGCGGAACATGAGGCTGGTCACCAGCTCGTTCGCCGCCGTCGTGGGGTCGTGGGCGCCGCGGGCGGCGACTTCTCCGACGCTCACGAGTCTCCCCCCGCGGGTCGCTTCGGCACCAGGCGCACCATGATCTTCTCCTTCGGCCGCATGGACGCCCCTGGGAGGGGGGTGAACCGCTGCGGGTCGGTGAGCTCCTGGCGGTACCTGCTGAGCACGTTGGCGATCACCAGCGGGGCTTCCAGGTAGTACAGCCGCATGCCCAGGCAGACGTGCGGGCCGCCGCCGAACGGGATGAAGGCGAACGGATGGCGGCGCTGCTCGCGGCCGGGCGACCAGCGCTCGGGGTCGAACTCCCACGGCCGCTCCCAGAACTCCGCCAGCCGGTGCGTCGTGTACGGGCTGACCAGCACCTGCGAGCCGGCCTTGATCCGCACGCCGCCGATCTCGGTGTCGGCCACCACCTGACGCGGGATGATCCAGCCCGGCGGGTGGACGCGCAGCACCTCCTGCAGGACCATCCGCAGGTAGCCCAGCCGGGGCACGTCCGACGGCCGGACCGGGCCGCCGCCCACCACGGATTCGATCTCCTCGTGCAGCCGGTCGTCGACGTCGGGGTGCTCGTGCAGGACGGCCCACAGCCAGGTGAGCGACATGGCCGTGGTCTCGGAGGCGGCGCCGTAGACGTTGACCAGGTCATCGCGGATCTGGCGAACGTCCGGCTCGCCGCGCGGCCCGCCGCGGGCGCGCAGCAGCGCCGAGAGCACATCCGTGGCTCCCGTGTCACCCTCCCGGGCGGTCCGTTCGATGACCGGGCGCACGATGTCGTCGATCTTCTGGGCCGAGGCCAGGAACGCCCGGTCGCCGGGCACCCTGATCGAGTAGGGCGCGAACGGCAACAGCATCCGGAAGTGGATCGACGTGGCGCACGTGGCGAACTCCGGGGCGAGCCGCTCGGCGGTCTCGTGGGAGATACGGCCGCCGAAGAGCACCTTCACCACGGCCTGGTTGGTGATCGTGGTCATCTGGTGGCCGCCGTCGATCGGCCGGCCCGTGCGCGCGTGCTCGTCGAGGTCGCCCATGCTGTCGGCGATGGTGTCGGCCAGGGCGTCGCCCAGTCGGGTGACGTAGCGGGCGGTGAACAGCGGCTTGAGGATCTTCCGGCTCGACTCCCAGGCGTCGCCCTCACTGAAGACGCTGTCGCCGAGCACCCGGCGCAGGGGCCGCCAGAACATGCCCTCGCGCACGAAGTTGGACCATTCGGTCTTCAGCACCTGCTGGACATGGTCGGGGTGGGAGACCAGGTAGGGGCGGAAGGGGCCGAGGTCGAGCCGGACGACCCGTCCGCCGGCTTCGACGCCCATGCGCGCCAGTTCGGTGACCGGATCCTTCACCAGGCGGGGAACGGCACGGTAGAACGGGAAAACGTGAGGCTTGGTCACGGCGGCGTCCGTGTCAGGTGGCATGGCGGAGCTCCCCATTCGGACGGGACGTGTGGGTCGGCGACTCAAGCATCGGGCGTCCGAAGAGGGTCCCTCGGGGCATACGTAACATTGGGGGTCAAGTATCACATGGCACTATTAATATGATCAAGAAGGGCGACGCGCCCTGATCGTACCTGGGGGATAGAGATGGACGTCCGGCACGCCGCACTCCCTTCCGCTCCGGATGTGATGTCTTGACCCCCGTCGTGACCGAGACGCTGGCCCGGGTACGTGGCCTGCTGACGCCCGCCCTGCGCGACGCCGTGGCCGGCCTGCACCCCTGGGGCGGCGACATGGCGGCCTTCGCCCTCGGCTGGACCGAGTCCGACGGCACGCCCGCCGGCGAGCAGGGCGGCAAGGCCCTGCGCCCGGCCCTGGCCGTGCTCTGCGCCGAGGCCGTGGGCGGCGCCCCCGAACAGGCCGTGCCCGGCGCGCTGGCCGTCGAGCTGGTGCACGCCTTCTCGCTCGTGCACGACGACATCATCGACCACGACGAGCAGCGCAGGCACCGCGACTCGGTGTGGAAGGCGTTCGGCGTCGGGCCCGCGGTGCTCACCGGCGACGCCCTGCTGGCCCTGGCGATCAGCCGGCTCGCCGCCACCGGCAGCGCGCCCGCGACGAACCGGCTGGCGGCGGCGCTGGTGGAGCTGGTGAACGGCCAGACGGAGGACATGGCGTTCGAGGACCGGCCGTGGACCGGCCGCAACGCCGTCACCCTCGACGAGTACTGCGCCATGGCGGCCCGGAAGACCGGCGCCCTGCTGGGCTGCGCCGCCGCCGTCGGCGTGACGCTCGGCGGCGGCTCCGCCGCGCAGGCCGACCGCGTCTACGAGGTGGGGCGCGAGCTGGGGGTGGCCTTCCAGATCGCCGACGACCTGCTCGGCATCTGGGGCGACCCGGACGTCACAGGCAAACCCGTCCACAGCGACCTGCGTCGCGGCAAGAAGACCCTGCCGGTGCTGGCCGCCCTGGCCGCCGGCGGGCCGGCCGCGGGCGACCTGGCCGACCTGCTCACCACCGGCGCCGCCGGTGACGAGCCGGTACGCCAGGCCGCCCACCTCATCGAGCAGGCGGGCGGACGCAGGCGGGCCGTCGAGCTGGCGGACCGCCGGGCCAGGGCGGCCGTGGCCGCCCTGGACGCCTGCCTGCCGTCCGCAGCCACCCTGCGCGCCCTCTGCCTGACCCTGGTGAACCGCACCCGCTGACGACGGCGCTGCACCCGGTCACCGAGGGCGCTCGCCGGGGCGGGCCGTCAGGGCGCCGGCCGTTATGGTGCGGGTCGGCTGAGGGCGTCTCCGCGGGCACCGGTGCCCGCCTCGGCGGCGGGGGCCGAGAGGTCCAGGTCGCGCGTGGTCAGCAGCCAGGCGGCCACGGCGGACGCCAGCATGATCAGCGCCCCGGCGCCGCACGCCGTCACGAGGGAGCCGGTGAAGGCGGCCCTGGCCTGCCCGGCCAGGTGCGCCCCGGCCTCGCCCAGCTCGCGGGCCACGCCGAGGGCGCCGCCCAGCGACTCGCGCACCACCCCTGCGGCCGGTCCCTCGTACGACAGCTCCGCCCGGTAGACGGCGGCGGCGACGCTGCCCAGCACGGCCACCCCGAGGACACCGCCCAGCTCGTAGGCGGTCTCCTCGATGGCGGCGGCGCTGCCCGCCTTGGCGGCGGGGCTCCCGGCCATGATGACGGCGGAGGCGATGGCCAGCGAGCCCTGCCCGAACCCGATCAGCGCCAGTGCGCCCGCGACCGGTCCGTAGCCCAGCGGACCCGCCCAGGCGAAGAGCAGCACGAACCCCAGCGCGGTCACGGCCAGACCGCCCGCGAGCACCGTCCGCGCTCCGACGCGCGCCGCCAGCCCCGGCGCCAGCGGCGAGGCGACGACCGCGCCCAGCGCGGCGGGCAGCAGCCGCAGCCCCGACTCCAGCGGGGAGTGGCCCTGCACGAGCTGCATCCACTGGGCCAGCAGCAACAGCATCGCGGCCATCGCGATCGACGTCGCCAGCGCCGCCGCCACTCCGGCGGAGAACGGCCCGCTCCCGAACAGGCGGATCTCCAGCAGCGGATCGGGCCGGCGCAGGCACCGCACGACGAACCAGCCCAGCGCGAGCGCCGCCACGGCCAGGGCGGCCGGCACAGCGGGCGCGGCGAGCCCCTCCTTGGCGGCGTGCTTGACCGCGTACACGAACGCGACCATGCCGGTGATGGACAGCACGACACCCAGCGGGTCCCAGCGGCCGGGGTGGGGGTTGCGCGACTCGGGGAGCAGCAGCAGCCCGGCGACGACGGCCACGACCATCACGGGCACGTTGACGAGGAACGCCGACCGCCAGCTGAAGCTCTCCAGCAGCAGGCCGCCCAGCACAGGCCCGAGGGCGGCGCCGACGGCCGCCATCGCCGACCAGACGCCGAGGGCGGTGGCCCGTTCGCGGGGATCGGCGAACAGGGTGCGGATCATGGACAGCGTGGTCGGCATGATCATCGCACCGCCCAGCCCGAGCAGTGCCCGCACCGCGATCAGCGCGTCCGGAGTGCGTGCCCACAGCACCACGGTGGAGGCCAGCCCGAACAGCGCGAACCCGGTCACCAGCAGCCGTCTGCGCCCCCACCGGTCGCCGATCGCGCCGAAGGTGACGAGCAGCCCCGCGAGCACGAGCGCGTAGACGTCCACCGTCCACAGCACCTGCACCGCGCCGGGCCGCAGATCTTCCGTGATGGCGGGCAGCGCGACGTTCAGCACGGTCATGTCCATGACGACCACCAGCAGGCCGGCCGACAGCACGGCCAGGCCGGCCCAGCGGCGCCGCGACGTGACGGGGGCGGCGGTGAGGGTCATGACGTCCCCCGGGGGGCCGCGCCGTGCCAGAACGACTCATGCACCAGCCGGGGCACGTCGCGCCGGGCGATGTCGCCGCGCCGCAGCCCCTCCCGGACGGCTACGCACAGGCCGAACACCGTGCCGCTCACCCAGCGGGCGGGCAGGTCGGCGCGGATCAGGCCGGCGCACTGCCCGGCGGCGTACAGCGCGATCTCCTGCTCCTCCAGTTCGTCGGAGCGGCGGGCCAGCTCGGGGTGGACGGCCATGGCATGGTCGGTGAGCGCGAACCCGTACTCGTCCGTCACCGTCACGACGCAGGTCAGCAGGGCGGTCAGCGCCTCCTCGATGCGGTCGCGGTCGCCGGACTCCGCGGCCGCGGTGACGCCGGCCGCCTCCTGCGCCTCCTGCCACCGCTCCAGGGCGCGGCGGCCGAGGGCGAGCATGAGCTCCTCCCGGCTGCTGAAATGACGGTGCAGCGTGGCCCTGCTCACCCCGACCGCCTCGGCCAGCTCTGCCATGGAGGCCGTCGGGTCGCCGTTCAGATGTCGTATCGCTGCGGTCATGATCTGTTCCGCGCTGACGCCCATGATGCTTCCCTGTATCGTATGAGACATCTACGTCTCATACGATACAGGATTGTCTCGTTCCTGTGGATTACGCCGCCGTGCCCGCCTCCAGTTCCAGGTGGGAGCCGGCGAACGTGGCCCGCAGGCGCCGGTCGTGCGTCACGACGACCAGCGCGCCGCGGAAAGAGATCAGCGCCTCCTGCAGTTGCTCCACGAGCATCGGTGACAGGTGGTTGGTCGGCTCGTCCAGCAGGAGCAGGTCCACGGGCTCGCTCACCAGCCGCGCCAGCTCGATCCGGCGCCGCTGCCCGTAGGACAGCTCGGTGAGGCGCAGCCCGATGTCGGACGGCCGGAACAGCCCCAGGGCGAGCAGCGCGTCCGCGTGCTCGTCCAGGCTCCCGGGACGGCCGTGCGCGTAGGCCCCCAGCACGGTCAGGTTCGCCGGCTCCTCCCGCGGGAAGACGCGCGCATCCTCGGCGCCCTGGTCGTCCCCGCCCGGGACGCCGGTCCGCCACACGGCTCCGGTGCCCGGATCGTCCTGCCGGAAGAGCCCGACTCGGCTCGTCCGCCGTACCTCGCCCGCGTCCGGTCGCAGTTCTCCGGCGAGCACGCGCATCAGCGTGGTCTTGCCCGCTCCGTTCGGGCCGGTGACGAGCAGCCGCTCACCGGCGCGGAGAGTCAGGGACTCCAGGCGCAGCCGTCCCGCCACCACCACGCTGTCGAGCGCGGTCACCACGGTCCCGGCCTCGGCCGCCGCGGTGGCCCCCGAGGTGCCTCTGCCGGTGGCCCCTGCGGTGGCGCTGTCGGTGGCTTGCGCAGTAACTTGCGCAGTGGCTTGCGTGGTGGCGAAGGCGGCGGTGAAGCGCAGCGGCTCCGGGGGCGGCGGCGCAGGGTGGTCGGTGAGCCACCGTAGCCGCTGCTGGGACTGCCGGATGCGCCCGGCGGCCCCGTGGGTACGTGAACGTGCCCGCCAGGTGCCGGTGCCCATGCCTGCCTTGGGCGTCTTGCGCGGGATGGCGGCCAGCCGGCCCGCGTTCGCCGACACCAGCGTGGCATGCCGGTCCAGCTCCGTCTTCCACTCCTCGTGGGCCCGCGCCTGGGCGGCGCGTTCGGCGGCCTTGGCGGCGAGGTATCCGGTGTACCCGTCGCCGTAGCGACGCACCTGCCCGTCGGCGACCTCCAGGATGGCGGTGGTCACCCGCTCCAGGAACATCCGGTCGTGCGTGATGGCCACGACCGTGCCCCGATGGGCGCGCAGGTGCTGTTCGAGCCAGGCCACGGCCTGGTCGTCCAGGTCGTTGGTCGGCTCGTCGAGCAGCAACAGCTCGGGTGCGGACGCCAGCGTGGCGGCCAGGGCGAGCCGGGCGCGCTCGCCACCGGAGAGCGTGCCCAGCGGCCGGCTCCGGTCGAGCCCGGGCAGTCCGAGCCCGTGCAGCGCGACCTCCACCCGAGCGTCGGCCTCGTAGCCGCCCCGCGCCTCGAACTGCGCCACCAGCTCCGCGTACGCGTCCAGATCCACGCCGGCCTCCGCCCCCGCGTCGGCCCCTGTGTCGGCCCCCAAGCCGGGCGGGCCGACTTCCGGGCCGACGTCTGGGTCGACGTCTGGGTCGACTTTCGGGCCGGCCTCTGTGGCTGCCGTGCCGAACGACCGTTCGGCGGCCCGCATCCTGGCCTCGAGCTGGCGCAGCTCGGCCAGTGCCAGATCGACGGCGTCGGTCACCGTCGCGTGCGGCGGCAGCGCGAGCGCCTGCGGCAGATATCCGATGCCGCCGGGCGCGACGACCACGAGCTCGCCGTTGTCCGGCCGTTCGGCACCCGCCATGAGCTTGAGCAAGGTCGATTTGCCCGACCCGTTGTCGCCGATCACGCCGAGCCGCTCGCCGGGCTTGACGGTGAGTGACACCCGGTCCAGGACGACGCGGGTGCCGTAGCGCTTGGTGATCTCGTGGAGTGCCAGTTGGGCAGGGGTACGCAGAGCGACTCCTCTTCTCGGTGCCTGGATGCCTCTGAAGTATGCGGGCATACCGATCCCATGTCAAGACGAATCGTCTCGTCTCGTTTCCATCGGCGTCGCATCGTCCGGCGCCTGCTCACCGAGGCGAAGGTGAGGGCGGAGGCGAGGACGGAGGTCACCGGCCCGGCGCGCTTCCCCGGGGAGGCCAAGACCGGGGTCCGGGCCGTGTGGCGGCCCGGACCCGCTGCCCGTACGTCGTCACCTTGAGCGGTGACCTCCGGCGGACGTCACGGCCTCCACTGCTCCGCCGGCGACACGCCCGGCAGGGGCCTGCCGATGAGGGCGAGGGGGAGGAAGAAGCAGACCTGGCCGATCGCCATGATGAGCGTGGCGAGTGCCTTGTCGTCGTACAGCTGCGACGCCCGGTCGTACAGCTCGTCGGGCACGCGCTCGCCGGCCGGGCTCGGCGTCAGGACGGATTCGACCAGTTCCAGGGCGACGCGTTCGGCTTCGGTGAAGTAGGGGGCGTCCCGCCAGGAGGCCACGGCGGTGATGCGCTCCTCGCTCGCGCCGGCCCTGCGCAGGTTGCCGGTGTGCAGGACGGTCAGGTACGTGCTGCCGGCGATCTGGCCGGCGCGAAGCTGGACCAGGCTGATGGTGGTCTGCGGGATCGCGCCGTTCCCGGTCGCCTTGAACAGGGCTCCGCCGATGTCCTTGAGCTCGGGGACGAGGACGGCGGGGTTGGGCAGGCGCGACTGACGGTTCTGCTGCTCGGTGGCGGTCATGGTGGTGGGTTCCTTCCTGATCGGTGGTTCGCTGCTCTGACGGATCGCGCGGCGCGAAGGTGACCGGTCCGCCCGCGGTCACCTTTTCCCGCTGCGGTCCGTCAGCGGTATGAAGGACGAGAAGGAGAGGAACGCGACCGTGAAGCACCATGACCTGCTGGCTGTCCAGTTCGAGGGCCACCGCCCCCATCTGAGGGCGGTCGCCTACCGCATGCTCGGCTCGCTCACCGAGGCCGAGGACGCGGTCCAGGAGGCCTGGCTGCGGCTGGCGCGCTCCGACTCCGGTGACATCGACAACCTCGGTGGCTGGCTGACCACCGTGGTCGGCCGGGTCTGCCTGGACCTGCTCCGCACCCGCAAGGCCCGGCGTGAGGAGCCGCTGGAGGACCGCCTGCCGGACCCCGTGATCAGCGGGGAGGGCGGCACCGATCCGGAGCGGGAAGTGCTGCTGGCCGACTCCGTGGGGCTGGCGTTGCTGGTGGTGCTGGAGTCGCTGACCCCCGCCGAACGGCTGGCCTTCGTCCTGCACGACATGTTCGGCCTGCCGTTCGAGCAGATCGCCCCCATCGTCGACCGCACCCCCGCCACGGCCAAGAAACTCGCCAGCCGCGCCCGGCAGCGGGTTCGCGGCGGGGTCCCGAAGCCCGATCCCGACCTGGCCGATCAGCGCCGCGTGGTGGACGCGTTCCTGGCCGCGGCGCGCGGCGGCGACTTCGACGCGCTGGTGTCCATCCTCGACCCCGACGTGGTGCTGCGCGCAGACGGCGGGGTGCTCACCAGCGGCATGAAGATCATTCGCGGTGTCGCGGCCGTGGCCGGACAACTCGCCACCTTCCAGCGCATGGCCACCGCGGCCACCACGCATCCTGCCCTGGTCAACGGAGCCGCCGGCCTGGTCAACGCCATCGACGGCCAGTTCATCTCCGTCATGAGCTTCACCATCTCCTCCGGCAGGATCGCCGCGATCGACATCCTGTCCGACCCCGACCGGCTGGCCCACCTCGACCTGGCCGGCATGGGCTCCTGACCAGGTGGCGAGCCCGGCGGCGCCGGCCGGTCGGGCCCGCCCTCAGGCGCGCGCGTCGTCCTCGGCCGGCAACTCGGCGAGCGCCCGCTGGAGGTGACCGAGCAGGCCCCACACGTCGTCCATCCGCTCCGGGCAGGCCACGACGCCGAAGTCGAGCATGCCGTCGTAGGAGAAGCAGGTGATGTTCACGCCGCCGGTCAGGTCGGTCAGCACCGACAGCGGGTAGTACGACAGCACCCGCCCCCCGCACAGGTACAGCGGGAACGGGGGCCCCGGCACGTTGCTGATGATCAGGTTGATGGGCGGGAACGCCACCGACGTCAGCCGGAAGATCGCCGGAGTCGCCAGCGCGCCGACCGGCGCGGGCAGCAGCGAGCAGAGGTCGCCGACCCAGCGGGCCGGGGCCAGGGCGAAACGACGCTTGGCGGCGCGCATCGTCTCGCCCATGCGGAGCAGGCGTTCGACGGGGTCGGCTACGTCCGTGGGCAGCGGGGCGGCCATCACGGAGATCTGGTTGCCGGCCGCCTCCCGGGCGCCGGAGGGTTGCCGCGCGTCGGCGGGCTGTCCACCGCCGGGGGGCTCCCTCGTACCCGAGGGCTCCGGGACGCCGGGCCCCCCTCCGGCGCGGGGCCCGCGGACCGCCACGGGGACGGCCACGACGAGCGGCTCGTCCGGCAGCGCGTCCCGCTCCGCCAGCCATGACCGCAGGGCCGCGGCGCACAGCGTCATGACCACGTCGTTGACGCTCACGCCGTGGGTCCGCGCCACCTTCTTGACGTCCTTCAACGGCACCGAACCGAAGGCCAGGTGCCGGCGGGCGCTGATCGGCCCGTTCAGCGGGGTGCGGGGAGGCGCGAGCCGGGGCAGCCGGGGGCGGCTGTGCTGGTCCCGCGTCACCGCCCGGGCCGCCCGCGCGATCAGTCCGGCGCCGGGGACGGTGGAGACGAGGGGGATCGCGTCGAGATCACCGGCCGTCCGCACGGCAGCCGCCACAGCCCGCACGGGGTACGTCATGGACCGCAGGACGGCAGCCGCCACCATCCCGCCCGCTCCGAGACCGGCGCCGGCCTCGCCGCCGGACCGTCTGCCGTCCTCGGCCGCTCCGCCCGGCGTCCAGGCCACGGCCGCGCGCCGACCACCGGGCCGTCCGGGTGGGCGGATGGGGCCGAGGTCCAGCAGGGCGGCCAGCGTCTCGGCGCCGGAGACGCCGTCGATCGCCGCGTGGTGCACTTTCGTGTAGACGGCGGCCAGGCCGCCGGCCAGGCCCCGGATCAGGTGCATCTCCCACAGTGGCCGGGTGCGGTCCAGCCGGCGCTCATGGATGCGGGCCACCTCCTCGGCAAGCCGCCGGTGGTCCCCCGGGGCTGCCAGCACCGTCTCGAACAGGTGGTCGTCGATGTCGGGCGCCGGTTCGGCCACCCAGTACGGACGGTCGAGGCCCAGCGGCACCGGCGCCAGCCGCAGGCACAGCGCCGGGGACAGGTGGATCCGTTCCCGCAGCAACGCGGCCAGCGACTCCCGGCTCACGGAACCGTCGGCCGGGTCCAGGATCGCCAGGCCCGCCACGTGCGCGGTCGTGGTCGCGCACTCGACATGGAGGAACTGCGCGTCGAGCGCGGTCAACTGGCGCATGAACTCTCCCTCGCCGGGCCTGTGAGTCAGCATCACACGCGGCCGTTTCGGTGCGGTTTCGGCGGGAGACCTCCAGGTGAATACCACACCTTCCGGGAGGCTATTCTCGCGCTGCGCGTCCAAGCCCGGATCTGTTGCGATTCTCTACCATTCGACGACCCGCACGGGATGCCGGACGACCGCGTCGAAGTCGTAGCCGAGGGGATGGCGTGTCGTGACGAGCGGCTGCGACGCGCCCGTCTCGTCGGTCGCCATCGCCATCAGCACGTGCGGCCCCGGACGCGGCGGCACCCAGGTGACGTGCCAGCGTGACCAGGCCCCGACCAGGTGCCGGCCGTGCCGCTCCGCCTCGTGCCAGGTGAGCCCGCCGTCGAGGCTCACGTCCACCTTCACGATGTGTCCCCGCCCGGACCACGACCTGCCGCGCAGCACGTACGGGCGTCCGGCGACCAGGGTGGAGTCCCAGGCGAGCTCGAAGGCGCTTCTGACCGGCTGCACGGTGATGTCGCGGTAGAAGATGGTGTTCCACGGCGTGACGGCTTCGGACGTGGTGACTTCGAGATCGCCCAGCCATTTGATCGACGCTATTCCGGCCCATCCCGGCACCACGAGGCGGGCCGGGAAGCCGTGGTCGGGAGGCAGGGGCCTGCCGTTCATCTCGTAGGCGACGAGGACGTCGTCCATGGCCTTGGCCACGGGCAGGGGACGGCGGACGGGCCCGTGCTCCTCGAACGGCGCGTCCAGCCCGCGCGCCACCACGTCCACGGCCTCCGGCCGCAGGCCGGCCTGCCTCAGCAGGTGCGCCAGGGGCACTCCGCGCCAGCGGGCCACGCCGATGGCGCCGAGGCCCCACGGGGTGCCGGGCGTCGGGTCGTGCTGTTGCGTCCCGTAGAACCGCCGTCCGTTCCCGGTGCACTCGATCGCGGCGTCGATGGTGCGTGACGGCATGGCCCGCAGGTCGGTGTAGTCGTGCGCTGCTGGACATCGCACCCCCGGCCCGTGCAGGCGCAGCCGCCACGTGCCGGAGTCGATGCGCGGGGTGGAGGTGTGGTTGCGTACGAAGAAGCGGTCGATCGGCGTGTGGTAGCCGAGACCGGCCATGGCCTCCCAGCGCATCTCCGCGTTGCCGTCGTGCCGGATGAACAGGTGATCCGGCAGGGGCTTGACGATGGACGCCGTGACCTGCTTCATATCCCCTCCTCTATTTCCTACTGGAAAACCATGTAATCACGGGCGCGTCCGCCGATCCACCTCCCACCACGCACGGATGCCAACCTTGGTCTTCGCAGGCCAGGACATCTCTGCCCCTCTCGGACAACCGGCACCCACGCGGCCGAGCCTCCGTCGGGCTGCTCGTCTCGGCGCAGCCCGACGGGCCGGCTCGCTCGCAGCATCACCGGGCCCCGGCGAACGGCACTCGCCCCCCGCGGGCGTCACCTCCCCGGTCTGGGTCTACCCGGTCTCCACCCGCCCGACCCCGGTCCACGAGTCACGGATGCCGTCGCTCCGCCACGGATCTGCCCGTCCTGCCGGCGTGAGCCGGTCGCGATGTACGCGGGCCCTCGGCTCAGCGGCCGGACGGGACCACGGACGAGATCCGCTCGGCCAGCGCGGCGACATGGGCCAGCCACCGCTCGTCCGCGGCGTCGGGCACGGCGACGATGACGTGGTCGATGCCCACAGCGGCCAGCGCGGCACACCGCCGGACGCTCTCCTCGACGCTCTCCCCGGCCGGGATGCGCATGTGGAGGGTCTTCTCGATCTCCTCGTACGGGCGTCCCAGCCGTTCGCAGTGCGCGCGCAGCACGCCGAGCTTGTGGCGTACGTCGGCGCCGTGCAGCAGGTTGCAGGCGTCGGCGTACTCGGCGACGAACCGGAGCGTCTTCGTCTCCCCACTGCCGCCGACCAGGATGGGCGGGCGCGCCTGCGGTGCGTTGAGCGTCCGGCCCAGCCGGTAGTGGCGGCCCTCGTACGGCTCGTCCCCGTCGCTCCACATCCGCCGGGCGATCTGCAGCGTCTCTTCCAGCCGCTCGAACCGCTCGGCCTGCGGCGGGAACCGCAGGCCGAGCCCGCGCGACTCCTCCTCGAACCATCCGGCCCCGATGCCGAGCACGGCACGGCCGCCGGAGAGCGCGTCCAGGGTGCTGACCTGCTTCACCAGCATGCCGGGTTCGCGATGGACGACGCACGTCACCAGCGCCCCCAGGGTGACTCGGCGGGTGAGGGCGGCGGCGAACGAGAGCGCGCCGTACGCCTCCAGCATGGGATCGGTCACGGAACCGAAGTTCGGAATCTGGAAGAGGTGGTCCATCACCCACAGACTGTGCAGGCCCGCCTCGTCGGCGCCCCGCGCGACGGCCGCGAACCGCTCGGCGATCGCGGCGTCACCGCCGGGCCAGGTGTAACGAGGGCAGGTCAGACCAAGCTTCATCGAGAGCTCCTTCACTGGTGAGGGTGCCGCCGGAGGGCGCGTCGTCGCGGTGGGCGGGCATGAGAAAACCCTCTCGCCCGGGCTTCGCGCACCGGGACCGAGAGGGCTCCGTACTTCTGATCATCCCACAGACACGGCCGCCGGGACGAGTCGAGGACCACCTGAGACGAGCCGCGCACGTGCGTAGTGATCGTTAGGGTGGTCGTCCATGACGCTGCTGTCCCGCCTCGACCAGTTCAACCGGCGGCACCCGTGGAGCCACAACGACCACTACGGTCCCTGGGTCGCGAAGCAGGTGGCCGCGTCCGGGGCCCGCCACGTCCTCGACGTCGGCTGCGGCACGGGCAACCTCGTCACCCTCCTCCGTCGCGACGCCGCCACCGTCACCGGCCTCGAACCCGACCCCGCGACCGCCCGCGCCGCGGCCCGGCGCTTCGCCGCCGACCCCGCGATCACCATCGCCCGAACCGACTTCGCCGGGCGCGATCCGCAACGGCGCTGGGACGCCGTCACCCTCGTCGCCGTCCTGCACCACCTCCCACTGGCAACCACCCTGCGGCAACTGCGCGGCTGCCTCACCCCAGGCGGGCGTCTCGTGGTCGTCGGCTGCTATCGGGAGGCCGGACCCGCCGACCTGCTCGCCGCCCTGCCGGCCATGGCCGCCAACCTGATCATGGGGCTGGTCAAGCACCCCGCCCGCGCCGACGCTCCGCCCCCGCACATGACGGCGCCCACCGCCGCCGCGCAGGAGACCCTCACCGAGATCCGGGCCGCGGCCGCACGGGAGCTGCCCGGCGCCCGGATCAGGCGCCGCCTCTTCTGGCGGTACACCCTGGTCTACGACGCCCCACCGAACCCCGCAGCGCCCTGACGCCACGCGCGTACGCGACCGGCCGAACGCTCGGCTCAGGGGACGGGGGGCGGGGGCGAGGTCAGGGCGGCGGGTGCGTCGGTGGCGGCGCCGGCGTAGCGCCGGGCCAGGTGCGCGAAAGCGTCCTTGAGCTCGGCCGGCCCCACGACTTCGATGTCGGCGTCGAACCTGCCGATGGCGGCGGCCAGACCGGGCCACGACCACGAGCCCAGGACGAGCCGGCAGCGGTCCGAGCCGAGCTCCTCGACGACTCCGTCGCGGGTGTGGCGGGACACGACGGCCGCGGGCAGGCCGAGGATCACCTCGCCGCGGCAGGGCCAGTCGCCGGAGCCGGAAGAGCCGCGGAACCTGCCGGCCACGAAGGCGGCCACTCCGCCCCCGGGCAGCTCGCGCGGCGTGAAGCGGGGCCCGGTGGGGGCGCGCGGGATGATCCGATCGGCACGGAAGATGCGCCAGTCCTCGCGGTCGAGGTCCCAGGCGACGAGGTACCAGCGTCCGCCCCAGGTGACGAGGTGATGGGGTTGCACCCGGCGCGGCGGTGGCGGTGCGCCGTCGTCGCCCGTCGCCGGTGGGGACGCGGGGGTGTAGTCGAAACGCAGCACCTCGCGGGCGTGGACGGCGGCGCCGAGCGCCATGAGCACGCCGCTGTCGACCTGCGGATCCGGCCGGAACGCGGGTCGCTCGACGGCGGTGACATGGAGCGTGTCGATGCGGCGGCGCAGCCGCGCGGGCATGACCTGCCGGACGGTGGTGAGCGCGCGTGCCGCGGCTTCCTCGATGCCGGCGCCGCTGACGGCGGCGATCTGCAGGGCGACGGCCAAGGCGACGGCCTGCTCGTCGTCGAACAGCAACGGGGGCAACTCGGCACCGGCATCGAGCCGGTATCCGCCGTCTGGGCCCTTGAAGGCCACCACGGGATAGCCGAGCTCGCGCAGGCGGTCGACGTCACGGCGCACCGTGCGCGGGCTGACGTCGAGTCGTGCGGCCAGCAGCGCCCCCGGCCAGTCGCGGCGTGCCTGAAGCAGCGAGAGCAGCGACAGCAGGCGCGCTGAGGTCTTCGGCATGGTTCCCATCTTGCCCGGAGAAGCGGCCATACCCTGACCGCTTCCCCTGCGACCGTTGTCCCAGGCCGAACATCAAGGACGGCCAGGACCCGGTCACCGTGACCCGCCCCTGCGGCCCGGCGTGGCGCCGGTCCCGCGAACGACAGCTCAGCGCGGGCGCTGCACGGTGTCCAGAAACGATGATCGAAGGCTAGGAGCGAGCAATGTCCGTCAAGTCCGTGACGCATCTGAACTTCCGGGGCGACGCCCGCGCGGCGCTCGACCTCTACCAGTCCGTGTTCGGCGGCGACCTCGCCGTCGTCACGTACCAGGATGCCGGGAGCGTGCAGGACCCGGCCGAGGCCGACCAGGTGATGTGGGGCCAGGTGGTCGCCGACAACGGCTTCCACGTGATGGCCTACGACGTGCCCTCCGGACTGCCGTGGGACCGGGGGGAGAACGCGTTCTTCGTCTCCCTCCGGGGTGACACCACGGAGGAGGTCACCGCGTACTGGGAGAAACTCTCCGTCGGAGCCACCGTCGTGCAGCCGCTGGCGCCTGCGCAGTGGGCTCCGCTCTACGGGATGCTGAGGGACCGCTTCGGCGTCCTCTGGGTCGTGGACGTCGTGAGCGAATACAGCGGGTGAGCCGCCGGTCCGGCTTCGCGGGCAGGACGGGTGAGCCGCCGGCCTGCCTGCTCGGCTCGACCGGCGGCGGACCTCAGGAGGAGCGTCGCTTCTCGTACTCGTCGATGACCTTGCCGAGCTTCGCCAGCCGCTCGGTGAACCACACGTTCTCCGCGCCTGCCGGCGGCCGGTTCGCGTCGACGTACTGGTAGCCGAGGTTGGAGAACAGGGCGACGATGTAGGTGCGGCCGCCCTTGCCCGGCAGGGCCTTCACGATGCCCGCGTCGGCGCCGGAGTTGTTCACCCAGCCGTTCTTGTGGGCGTACGTCACCTCGGCCTTCTGGTTGCACGGTCGCACGTCGCGGCCGTAGGAGATGCCTTGACCGGGAATCGTCACGGTGCCGTCGGCGCCGATCCACCGCGAGGGCGTGAGCTGCGGGATGCCGGGGGCGGGGTAGTCGGCGCCGCACCAGTTGGTGGTGGAGAGGGTGACGTTCATGCCCTGCTCGGCCAGCCTGCTCCTGAAGTACGCGCGGGAGGCGCCGCTCAGGACGCCGGCGGTGACACTGGCGCCGCCCGGCGTCTTCCACAGGGTGCCCACCCCGCCGTTGACCAGCATCAGCAGCTTCGCCGTGTCGAGCGAACTCATGGTGACGGGGTTGCCCCACCGCGCGCCGTTGGCGGGGTTGGTGTTCTTGAGCTGCAGCGTCTCCAGGCCGAGATCCTGGAAGGTCTGGTTGAGGCCGTCGACCGCGCCCTTGTCGTGCAGCAGCTTGACCATGGCGCACGCGCCGGCGTTGGACGACCAGGTGAGCGTGGCGTCGAGGTAGTTGCGGACCGTGTCGCTGCCGGCCGGACCGCACAGCGAGCTGACCGTGACCGGCTGGTAGGCGTAGGTGTCGTCGAGCGAGATCTGACCCTGATTCACCAGCCGCAGCACCCCGAAGGCCACCATCAGCTTCAGCACGGACGCGGGGTAGGGGCTCATGAAGTCGATGGGGGCGTTCTCGCGGCCCGGCACGATGTCGATGCTGCCTTGGCCGCGGTTGGCGTACCAGCCGGCGTCGTCCCACTGCCTCCAGCGGACGTCCGTGGTATGCAGGTTGCGGTCCACCGGCACGACCTTGCCGTCCGGATACTGCGGGCTCATCAGCACGGTCCCGGAGGAGAGCGGACGGCCGAGACCGTTCAACTCGATGACGGTCAGGTCGATCTGGGGCTGCTGCGCGATCGGCTCGGCCGCCGCGGCGGCCGCGTTCAGCTCCGCCTTCCGCGGAAGCTGCTTCGCCTCCTTGTCGGCGCCGTCCTGCCGCAGCGCGTGCAGCTCGGCCGCGCTCGTCGGCGGGTTGGTGTCCAGGACCTGCTCGAACTGCTGACGGTCGAGTGCCTGCCGCAGGAAGTGCGCGAGCGTGCTCACGGAGCCGTTGTCCACCTCCGCGTTCGCCGGGGGCGGTGCTACGAGGCCGCCCAGCAGCACGGTTGCGGCGGCGAGTCCGGAGAGAGCACGCCTTCGACAGTTTGTGGATCTAGTCAAAAACACCGGATCACTCTAGTCAGAATGATCTCCAATGGTGGTGGATACGGCTTTTCTCGGATAAGACCAGGACCCGTTAAGTTCGTCCGTGGATGCGCTACTTCGGCGGCTGGTGCCTGGTGGGTGGGGGAGTTGCGCCAGCGGGTGGTTCCGCCGGTGCCGACGCGGTCGCAAGGCGGCGGGTGGCGGGTGGCGGTGGGACCTGTGGCGATCGCCGCAGCCGGCGGGACCTCGGTCATAAGGTGCGGCCTGAGTTGAGGCGGTCGATGGCGGTGAGCAGGCCGGTGCGGCCACCGTTGGCGTTGAGCCAGCGGCTCGCCTGGCAGGCGGCCTTCGCGTAGGTGCGCGGGTCTTTGCCGGCCGCGCGCAGCCAGTCGTCCAGTGTGGCGGGGAGAGGACCGTCGGGCGGGACCAGACAGCGGTCGTCGGAGGCTGTGCCGGCGGCCTCGGTCGTGCTTTCGGCGGTGGTTGCGGGGGCGAGATAGCGCCGGTCGTCGGAGAGGACCACGGCCAGCCCCTCGTCGAACCACTGCGGGACCTGAACCCCGGAAGCGAGCCGCTGATGCAGCTCGACATGGGACATCTCGTGGGAGGCGATCACCGGGTCCAGCCCTCGGGGTGACAGCATCACCGCACGGTTGAGCACGGCGATGCCACGCTCCTTGCCTCCGCCGATGCGCTGGTAGCACTCCTCGGTCGTGCAGGCGAGCACGGTCGGGGAGCTTCGCCTGCCGCCGTAGAAGTCGGTCACCCGCTCGGACGCCTCGTCGACGATCCGGCTGATCTCGGCCCGGCGGGCGGGCGGGAGGTCGGCTTCCACGTAGAGGCCGGGGGACTGCTCCGTCAGGCCGTAGCAGCTCGGGCACGTGGTCGCCGCGACGGACGGATAGGCCCACGCCAGCCCGGCCACCGCCGCCATGAGCAGCACGATGAGGCCGGTCAGTACGCGTGCCGCCGCTCGGCGGAGCTTGGACTCATGAGCCACTGCGGGCGTCCTCCGGGTGTGGGGGATGGGTGGCGGAGGACCCACTCTGCCGAAGATTCGCGGGGTGCACATCGGCCTGGGGGTTGTCATGCCAGAGGACGACGCGGGAGGTGTGGGCGTGCGGGAGTCACGTCGTCGCGGGCGGGACATGAAGGGTGGGTGCGGCTCGGCTGGGGGTGGGGGCGGCGGCGGGAGGTTGAGGGCGCGGGTGGGTGTCGGGAGGTTGAGGGTGAGGGGGCGGGATTAGGGCGCGGGTGGGTGTCGGGAGGTTGAGGGCGCGGTGGGTGCGGCTCGCGCGGGGGGCGTCAGGGGCGCAGGAACGCCCGCAGGCGCTCCAGCGGCCAGGTGTTGATGACGTCGTCGGTGGTCAGCCAGGCGCGCTGGGCGATGCCGATGCCGAAGCGCTGGTGGGCCAGGTGGGGGATGGCGTGGGAGTCGCTGTCGATCGAGAACTTGACCCCGTGGTGCTTGGCCAGCCGCACCAGGTCGGCGGGCAGGTCGGAGCGGTCGGGGTAGGAGTCGATCTCCATGGCCGTGCCCGTGCGGGCGGCGGCGCGGAAGACGGCGTCCCAGTCGGCGTCCACCTGGTCCCGCTTGCCGATCTTGCGGGTGGTGGGGTGGCCGATGATGTCGACATAGGGGTTTTCGCAGGCGGCGATGAACCGGCGGGTCATCTCGTCGCGGGACATGCCGAAGTGCGAGTGGACCGACGCGACGCACACGTCGAACTCCCGCAGCACCTCGGCCGGCCAGTCGACCGAGCCGTCGGGCGCGATGTTGAGCTCCGTGCCGTGCAGCAGGCGCATGCCGGGGTGGCTCCGCTGCAGCTCGGCGAGCCGCCCGCGCTGTTCCAGCGCCTTGTCGAGGGTCATGCGCTGCATGGTCAGGTCGGGGGCGTGGTCGGTGACGGCGTAGTAGGAGTAGCCGCGAGCCCGGGCGGCGGCCACCATGTCCTCCAGCGACGCGATGCCGTCGGTGAGGTCGGTGTGGGTGTGCAGGTCGCCGCGCAGGTCGGCCAGCCGGACCAGCTCGGGCAACTCGCCGCGCAGCGCCGCGCGCACCTCGCCGCCGTCCTCCCGCATGGGCGGGGGGACGAACTGCATGCCGAGCGCGGTGTAGATGTCCTCCTCCGACTCGGCGGCGATCACCCGCTCCCCCTCGAACAGGCCGTACTCCGACAGCTTCCAGCCCTTCTTGACCGCCATCTCGCGGATCGCGACGTTGTGCTCCTTGGAGCCCGTGAAGTACTGCATCGCCGCGCCCCACGACCCGGCGGGGACCACACGCAGATCGACCTGGACGCCCGACGTGGTGCGCACGGACGTCTTCTTGTCGCCGGCGGCGATGACCTCCGCGACGTACGGCTGCGCCCGGAACTCCTCCATGACGGACACCGGCGCCACGGCCAGGATGTCGATGTCGCCGATCGTGTCCTTCATCCGGCGCAGCGAGCCGGCGTAGGCGATGCGCTCTGCGCTCAGCGACGCCATCACCTGCTCGGCCAGCGCCATGGCCACGCCGATGTGCACCCGGCGGCCGGACTGCGCGAGCTGCTCGACGCCCTTGGCGAGGTTGGCCAGCGTCTTGGGGCCGAGACCCTTGACCCCGTCGAGGCGCCCCGCCGCGATGGCCTCGCCCAGCGCGGCGGGGGAGTCGATGCCGAAGTCCTCGAACAGCATGATCGCCGTCTTGGGACCGAGCGACGGCACCCGGGTCAGCCGCCGCACTCCCTCGGGCACCCGGCCGCGCAGGTCGTCGAGCTGCCGGAAGCTCCCGCGCCGCAGGAACTCCTCCATCTTCTTGGCGATGGCCCCACCGACGCCGGGGACGGCGCGCACGTCCGCCGCCGAGATGTCCTCGGGGTGGCCGGCGATCGCCTTGGCCGCCTTCTGGTAACTGCGCACCCGGAAGGCGTCGCCCCCGGTCAGCGCGAACAGCTCCGCGTATTCCTGCAGCGCCGCCGCGGCCTGCTCGTTTGCCCGTGCCATGGGATCAGCTTAGAAGGCCGCACCGACACTTCCCGCCGGTCACGAGCCTCGGCCCGCCGGTGACGAGCCTCGGCCCGCCGGTCGCGGGCCTCGGCCCGCCGGTCAGAAGCGGACCTCGCGCGGCCGGTACGGCTCGGCGAGGAAGGCGAGCTCCTTGTCCGACAGGCTCACCGACACCGCGGCCACCGCGTCGTCCACGTGCCCGTCCCTGGTGGCGCCCACGATCGGAGCGGTCACCGTCGGCTGGTGCAGCAGCCAGGCCAGCGCGAGCTGCGCCGCGGGCAGCTCCCTCTCGCGCGCCAGCTGGGCGACCCGATCCACGATCACGCGGTCGTTGTCGGGGTCGTACAGGGCGTCGATGCGCGGGTCGGACCCGGTGCGGGCGGTCGAGCCGGACGCGCCGGCGCGGGCCAGCACGCCGCGGGCCAGCGGGCTCCACGGGATCACGCCCACGCCCTGGTCGGCGCAGAGCGGCAGCATCTCCCGCTCCTCCTCGCGGTAGAGCAGGTTGTAGTGCGGCTGCATGGCCGTGAACCGCGTCCAGCCGTTGGCCTGGGCCACGTGCTGGGCCTTGGCGAACTGCCACGCCCACATCGACGAGGCGCCCAGGTAGCGGGCCTTGCCCGCCTTGACCACCTCGTGCAGTGCCTCCATGGTCTCCTCGATGGGCGTGTGGTCGTCCCATCGGTGGATCTGGTACAGGTCCACGTAGTCGGTGCCGAGCCGCCGCAGCGAGGCGTCGATCGCGGCGTGGATGTGCTTGCGCGACAGACCGCGGTCGTTGCGGCCCTCGCCCATCGGGAAGTAGACCTTCGTGGCCAGTACGTAGTCCTCGCGCCGGGGGAGGATCGCGCGCAGCATCTCGCCGGTCACCACCTCGCTCTGCCCGTCGCTGTACATGTCGGCGGTGTCGAAGAAGGTCACCCCGGCCTCGGCCGCGCGGCGGACGATCGGCTCCGCCTGCTCCCGCGGCAACGCCCACTCCTGCCGGTCGGGGTCGCCGTAGCTCATCATGCCCAGGCAGATGCGGGAAACCTGCAGTCCGGTGGCGCCAAGTCGTGTGTACTCCATGGACCCACCCTAGCCAGGGGGTGAGATTTCCTGAGATGGCGCACTTTACATGGGCAGGCAGATCAGGTCCCTTAGAGGGGCGAGGCGGGCGTGCCGCCCTCGCGGTGGGCCGACCGGATGCCGGGGGACGGGTGTACGGGACAGACGGATTCCTCGATCGGTTACGCTCCGTGTTCGCCGTGCCACCGTCGCCGTTGTGGCCGGGCGGGGTGGTCGTGACGGCGGGGGCCGTGGCCTTGGCGGTGACCGTGCAGGCGGGGCTGGCGGGGTCGCGGCACGCGCTGGCGGGCTCGGTGGTGTTGTGGGTGCTGGTCGCGCTGCACGTGGCGTTCGCGCTGCTGATGACGGGGCGTCACGGTGGCCGGCGGTGGCCGGCCGGAGTGCAGGCGTGCCTGACGTACCTGCCGCTGCCGTTCCTCGGCGCGACGTGGACACCGGTGTGCGGGCTGCTGTCGGGCGCCCTGTTCATGACCGCCTGCCGGACCCGTTCGCCCCTGCTCGCGGCGCAGGCCGTGGCCTGCGGGCCCGTGCTGCTGTGGGCGCCGGCCGGGACGGCGCACCCGGGCTGGGCGATCGCCGCTCCGGTGCTCGGCCTGGTGGAGTGCGCCCTGGTCGGTCTGGCGGCGCGGGCGCACCGGCTGACCGGCGTGCGTGACGAGGCCATCGGGCGGGCGGTCGCGCTCGAACGGCGCCGCTTCACCCGTGATCTGCACGATCTGGTGGGGCACCGGCTCGCCGTCCTGGTCCTGAAGGCGCAGCTCGTCCAGCGGCTGGTGGACGAGCGCGACGACAAGGCCGGGCTGGAGGTGGCGGAGACGCTGGACCTGCTGCGTGCGCTGGCGGCGGACGTGCGCGCGGTCGCGCACGGAGGGCGGCGCTCGTCGCTGGAGGAGGAACTGGCCTCGGCGCGGGCCCTGCTGGAGTCGGTCGGGGTGCGCTGCCGGGTGCGGGCGTCGTGCCGCGACCTGACCGGAGAGGTGGGGGAGGCGCTCACCCACGCCCTGCGCGAGGGTGTCACGAACATCCTGCGGCACGCCAACGCCCGCCACTGCGCGATCGACGTCGCCGAGCGGGACGGGCGGGTCCACCTGTCGATGCGGAGCGACGGCGCCCGCCCGCCGCGCCGCGACGGGGACGGCACGGCCGGGCTCGGGCCGGGCCCGGGGCAGGGGCTGGCGAACCTCACCGAACGGGTGGCGCTGGTGGGCGGCCGGCTGGAGGTGAATCCCTCCCGTGGGGGCGAATTCGCTTTCACCGTCCATGTCCCGCGCGCCGATGATGACGCCGTAACCGGCCATTGATGAAAAACGCACATAAGCGAATGTAGTCGTCCCATTACAGTTATGTCAGCTGTTACTAGACGTTCGCCTGCCCGATCGAGAACCTTATGGAGGTCGCACCGGGAAGGAGCGGAATGGACCAGTACGAGCTGTACTGCCTGGCGGATCGTCTTTTCTACGACACCCTTGAGCACACCGCTGCCGAGGACGCCGAATTCTCCCTTCTGCGCCGCCCGCTGCCCCCGGGATGGTCCCACGAGGTGACCGACACCTGGTGCTACTACGCGGCGGCCGGGCAGCCGCCGCTGCCGCGGCAGGGCTGGAAAATCCACGTCTCGGCCCGCCTCGACGACGCCGAGAAAGCGATCGAGGCCGTCTGGGAGTATTGCCTGCCCCGCGGAATCGCCTTCAAATTCCTGCGTGGCCCGGCGGTCCTCGTCATGGTGAACTCCAAGGCCGCATCGCGGGCGTCCAGCGGCAAACTCGTCACCATCTACCCGCGCGACGAGGCGCAACTCGAGCTGGTGCTCAAAGAGCTGGACGAGTCCCTGCGCGGCGTCCGCGGCCCGTACATCCTCAGCGACCTGCGCTACGGCGACGGCCCCCTCTACGTCAGGTACGGCGGGTTCGCCGAACGGCACTGCCTCACCGAGGCCGGCGAGCGCGTGCTCGCCATGGCGGACGGGGAGGGGCGGCTGGTGCCGGACGTGCGCGGCGCCACCTTCTCGGTGCCGTCGTGGACCACGCTGCCCGCCTTCCTGGAGCCTCACCTGGCCGCCCGCAACGCGGTCACCACCAGCGGCCTGCCGTACGACATCGAGCGGGTCCTGCACTTCTCCAACGGCGGCGGCGTCTACCTGGCCACCAGCCGCGACACGGGGCGGCGCGTGGTGCTCAAGGAGGCCCGCCCGCACGCCGGCCTGGACGCGGCGGGACGCGACGCGGTCACCCGGCTGGCCCACGAACGCGACATCCTGGAGCGCCTGGCCGGCCTGGACGTGGTGCCCGAACTGCTCGGCGGTTTCACGCTGGGCGAGCACCACTTCCTCGTGCAGGAGTTCGTCGACGGCGTCCCGCTGCAGCGCCGCCTCGTGCACCGCTACCCGCTCACCCGGGCCACCTGCACCGCGCAGGACGTGGCCGACTACACGCGCTGGGCCCTGGACACGCTCGACCGGGTCGAGCGGGCCGTGGCGGAGCTGCACGGGCGCGGCGTCGTCTTCGGCGACCTGCACCCGGACAACGTCCTGCTGACCGACGACGGGCGCGTGGTGCTCATCGACTACGAGGTCGCCACCCTCGACGGCGACGGCACGCGCGCCGCGCTCGCCCACCCGGCGTTCGTCGCGCCGCCCGACCGGCAGGGGCGGGACGTCGACCGGTACGCGCTGGCGTGCCTGCGGCTCGGGCTGTTCGCCCCGCAGTGCACCATCATGCTGCCGCTGCACGACGGCAAGGCCGCCCAGCTCGGCGAGCTGGTCGCCGACGCCTTCCCGGGCACGGCCGGCATGGCGCTCGCCGCCACGGACGTCATCACGCGGGCGGACGCCGGCACGCGGGCGAGCGGGGACGGGCAGGACGGGAAAGGGCAGGGCGGGCACGCGCGGAACGGGGACGGGCAGGTGCCGATGCCCGGCTCGGCGCCCTGGCCGCGGGTGCGCGAGGCGATGCGCCGCGCCATCACGGCCGCCGCGACCCCCGGCCGCGACGATCGGCTCTTCCCCGGCGACCCGGCCCAGTTCCGCCCCGGAGGCGGGCTGAACCTCGCCCACGGCGCGGCGGGCGTCCTGTACGCGCTGGACGTCACCGGGGCGGGCCGCTTCCCCGAGTACGAGGACTGGCTGCGCGCCCGCGCGCCGCGCCCCCTTCAGGGTTCCGGGCTGGGCCTGTACGACGGCCTGCACGGCATCGCCCACGTCCTGGACCGGCTCGGCCACCGCCAGGACGCCCTCGACCTGGCCGCCATCTGCCTGCGGGAGAAGTGGGAGGGCCTGGAGTCGGCGCTCTACTCCGGCCTGTCCGGCATCGGCCTCAACCTGCTGCGCCTCGGCCTGCGTCACGGCGAGAGCGAGCTGACCGAGGCCGCCCTGCGGGCCGCCGACATCTGCGCCGAACGGCTCGGCGGCCCCGGCGACGTTCCCGAGACCAGCGGCGGAGCCCACCCGCGGGCCGGGCTCATGCACGGTTCCAGCGGCCCGGCGCTGCTGTTCCTGCACGCCTACGAGCACACCGGCGACCGGGCGCTGCTCGACCTGGCCGCGACGGCGATCCGGCAGGACCTGCGCAGGTGCCGTACGGTCCAGGACGGCTCGCTCCAGGTGAACCAGGGCTGGCGGGTGCTGCCCTACCTGGACGAGGGCTCGGCCGGCATCGCGCTCGTCCTCGCCCGTTACCTCGCCCACCGCGACGACCCCGGCCTCGCCGCGGACCTGGACCGGCTGCGGCTGGTGGCCCGCGCGGGCTTCTTCGTCCAGCCGGGCCTGTTCACCGGCCGCGCCGGCATCATCGCCGCGCTCGGCGGCCTCGGCGAGCCGGACGGCCCCGGCTCCGTGGTGGACGCCCAGGTCAAGGGGCTGCGCTGGCACGCCCTGCCGTACGGCGGCGGCCTGGCGTTCCCGGGCGACCAGCTTCTGCGGCTGTCCATGGATCTCGCGACAGGCACGGCAGGCGTCCTGTTCGCGCTCGGCACGGTGCTCGGCGAGCACCGTGCAAGCCTGCCTTTCCTGGAGGCCGCGGGTCCGCGGCCCAGTGTCCCCGAGCCGCGGAAGGAGGTGTAACAACATGGTTCTTCTCGACCTGCAGGGCCTTGAGACCCCGTCGAACAGTGACGTCGCCAGCGGCGGCAGCACGCTCACGGTGCTCTCCTGCCACTCCGGCAAGCCGAGCAACCTCAGTGTCGCCGTCTGCCACTGACGCACGGCCTGATCCCCGCGCCGCCGCGAGCGGCGCGGGGATCACCATCGGGACCGGGACCACGGACGAGGAGGGGCGGGTGCGCGCCGGAGACCGGCTGGTCATGGAGACCGTACGGCGTGGCGGGCGATGGCCCGTGCTCCTCGCGGTCACGGCGGTCGCCGGTGCGGCGGCGGAGCTGGCGCTGCCGTACGTGGCGGGCCGGACCGTGGACGCCTTCACCCGTCCGGAGGACGGATCGCGGCCGGCGCTGTGGCTGCTCTGGTGCGTGGTGATCGTCGCCTGCGTCATGCTCTGCGAGAGCGTCGGCGTGTGGGCGCGCGGTGCGAGCGCCGCCCACGCCGCCGCCGGGCTGCGCCGGAACCTGCTGCGGCACGTCCTCGGCGCCGGCCCGGCCGTGACGCGCCGCTTCCCCGAGGGCGAGCTCGTCACCCGGGCCGGCCTGAACACCGAGGAGGCCGGCCGCGCCCCCGAGTCGGTGACCGGGGCGCTGGCGCTGCTGGTGCCCACAGCGGGCGCGCTGGTGGCGCTCACGCTCATCGACCCCCTTCTGACGCTGACGCTGGCCGCCGGGATCGTCCTGGTCCTGTTCGTGCTGCGCGCCTTCCTGCGCGCCACCACCACGATCAGCGGCGGCTACCAGGAGGCGCAGGGCGAGATCGCGGTCCGCCTGGTCGGCGCGCTCGGCGGCGCCCGGACCATCGCCGCCGCGGGCACGGCCGACCTGGAGACGCGCCGCGTCCTCGCGCCGCTGGACCGGCTGCGCGCCCACGGCATGGACCTGTGGCGGGCCAACGCCTCCGGCGGGGTGCGGGTGGGGCTCGCCGTTCCGCTGGCGGAGGTGGCGGTGCTGGCCGTCGGCGGGTTCGCCCTGGCCGCGGGAGAGCTGACGGTGGGCGAACTGTACGCGGCCGCCAGGTACGCGGTGCTGGGCTCGGCGCTCGGCTCCGCCCTCGGCCTCATCGGCGGGCTGGCCAGGGCGCGCTCGGCGGGGGAGCGGGTCGCCGGGCTGCTTGAGGTGCCGGTCACGCGGTACGGGACGCGGGCGCTGCCGCCCGGTCCGGGCACCGTGGAGTTCCGCGGCGTGGTGGCCGACGGGCTGGCCGTGCCGTCGCTGGTGATCCCGGGCGGATCCGTGACGGCGGTGGTGGGGCGGTCGGGCTCCGGCAAGTCGCTGCTGGCCGCGCTCGCGGCCCGGCTGGCCGACCCGGTGGAGGG
The DNA here is from genome assembly GCF_043204415.1 of Nonomuraea sp. NPDC047897. Classification (NCBI taxonomy): domain Bacteria; kingdom Bacillati; phylum Actinomycetota; class Actinomycetes; order Streptosporangiales; family Streptosporangiaceae; genus Nonomuraea; species Nonomuraea sp. NPDC047897. Next base: position 481,234 of record NZ_JBIDCC010000002.1, read on the forward strand.
GACAGTCCTGCTCGACGGGGTGCCGCTGCGCGAGCTGGAGCGGGCCGAGCTGCGGCGGGCCGTCGGCTGCGCCTTCGACCGCCCGGTTCTCGTGGGCGACACGATCGCCGACGCCGTCGCGCTCGGCCGCCGCCGCCCTGCTTCGCCCCCGCCCCCGCCTCCAGACCCGCCCGGTGCCGCCGTGGACGCCCCTCCGGTGGACGCCGCCGTCGTGGGCGCGGCCAGGGCGGCCCGCGCGGACGACTTCGTGCGCAGGCTGCCCCGGGGGTACGCCACCCGGTTGGCGGACGCGCCGCTGTCCGGCGGCGAACGGCAGCGGCTCGGCCTGGCCCGCGCCTTCGCGCAGGGGGAACGCCTGCTCGTCCTCGACGACGCCACCTCCAGCCTGGACACGGTGACCGAGCACCAGGTCGGGCACGCCCTCGCCACGGGGCACGCCGGCCGCACCCGCCTGGTGGTGGCGCACCGGCCCGCCACGGCGGCCCGCGCCGACCAGGTCGTGTGGCTGCACGACGGTGCCGTACGGGCCCGCGGCACGCACCGTGACCTGTGGCGGGACCCCGGCTACCGCGCGGTCTTCCACGAGGCTGACGACGGGCGCGAGGGGGATCTCACGTGAACAGGGCGCGGTGGCGGCTGCCGTACGGGGCGCTGCGGCGCGAGCCGGGCCGGCTCGTCCGCCTGTGCCTGTGGTCGGTGCTGGAGGCCGGGCCCGCGTTCCTCATCGGGCACGCCGTCGCGGGCGCCATCGAGGACGGTTTCGCGGCGGGCCGCCCGGCGACCGGCCTGGCGTGGCTCGCCGGGCTGGGCGCGGCCTGGGTCGTCGCCGCGTTCGCCGCCCGGCAGGTCGTGCTCACGGTGGCCGCCGTCGCCGAGCCGTTCCGCGACGACCTGCTCGCCGAGGTGGTCGCCGGCGCGATCGGCCGGGCGACGGCGCCCGGGCCGGGCGGGGAGCCGCCCGGCGGCTCGGCGGTCACCCGGGCCGGGCTGCAGGTCGAGCTGGCCAGGGACGCCTTCGCGGCCGTCGTCACCACGGTGCGTGGGTTCGCCTTCACCGCGGCCAGCGTGGTCGTCGGCCTGGTGACGCTGGCGCCGGGCGCGGCGCTGCTCGTGCTGCCGCCGTTCGTGGCGGGGCTGGTGCTGTTCCTGGTGTCGCTGCCGCTGCTCGCCCGGCGGCAGCGCGACTTCCTGGTGGCCGACGAGCGGCTCGCCGACTCCATGACCGCCCTCGCAGGGGGGCTGCGCGACATCACGGCGTGCGGCGCGGAGGACCGCGCGGAACGCGAGACGGCCGCCCGCGTGGCGGAGCAGTTGGCCGCCGCCCGCGCGCTGGCCCGGGTCACCGCTCTGCGGACGGCGGCGCTCGCGGTGGGCGGCTGGCTGCCCGTCCTGCTCGTCCTGGCCGGTACGCCGTGGCTGCTCGACGGCGGCGCGGGTCCGGGGGTGGTGGTCGGTGCGCTGGCGTACGTGACGCAGTCGCTGGCGCCCGCTCTCGGCGGCCTGGTGCAGGGGCTCGGGGTGAGCGGCGTCCGGCTGGCGGCGGTCCTCGACCGGATCGGCTCGGCCGCGCCGTCCCTGCCGGAGGCGGGGGTGACCGGCGCGACGCGGCTCCGGCCGGCGGACGGCGAGGTGCTGCTGCGCGGGGTCACGTTCGCGTACGGCCCGCACTCGGCGCCGGTCGTCGAGGGACTGGACCTGCGCGTGCCCGAAGGCGGGTGGCTGGCCGTGGTGGGTCCCAGCGGCGCGGGGAAGTCCACGCTGGTCGGCCTGATGAGCGGCCTCGTCCGCCCGGACGCCGGGCGGGTGCTGGTCGGCGGCGTCCCCGCGGACCGGGTGGAGCCCGCCGCCCGGGTGCTGATCCCCCAGGAGGCGTACGTCTTCCGCGGCACCCTGCGCGCCAACCTCACCTACCTCGCCGGCGCCGGGGCGGCCGTGGAGGAGGCCGTCGCGGCGCTCGGCGCCCACGAGCTGGTCGAGGCGGCGGGCGGATACGACGAGCCGCTCGACCCGGCCGCGCTCTCCGCCGGGCAGCGCCAGCTCGTCGCCCTGGTCCGCGCCTACCTGGCGCCCGCCCGGCTGGTCATCCTCGACGAGGCCACCTGCCACCTGGACCCGGCCGCCGAGGCGCGGGTGGAGCACGCCTTCGCCCGCAGGGGCGGGACGCTCGTCGTGGTCGCCCACCGCATCACCTCCGCCCGTCGCGCCGGCCGCGTCCTGCTCGTCGAGGCGGGCCGCGTCCAGACCGGAACGCACGACGAGCTGGTCCGCACCGCACCCCTGTACGCCGACCTGGTCGGCCACTGGCAACCGGAGCCCGTTTCATGACATATCCGTACGCAGCCCGCATGCCGATCACCGAGAACCTGCACGGCCACCTGGTCCGCGACCCGTACCGCTGGCTGGAACACCCGGCCGACCCGGCCACCCGGGCCTGGCAGGCCCAGCAGGACCGGCTCTGGCACGACCACGCGGCAGCGCTGCCCCTGCGCGGGCACTTCGCCGCCCGCCTGGCGCGGCTCGGCGCGGCCGGCCTGGTCACCCCGCCCGTGTGGCGCGGAACGCACCGCTTCGACCTTTCGCAGTCCGCCGGCCAGGAGCACCCCGTCCTCCGCCTGGACGGCGAGGTGATCCTCGACCCGGCGCGGCTCGACCCGTCCGGCCTCACCACGCTGGACGACTGGCAGCCCGACCTGGAGGGGCGCCTGCTGGCCTACCAGGTGTCCCGGCGCGGGGACGAGCGGGCCGACCTGTACGTCATGGACCTCGCCACCCGGCGGGTGGTGGACGGCCCGGTGGGCGGCTGCCGGTACTCGCCGGTCGCCTGGCTGCCCGGCGGGCGCGCGTTCCTCTACGTGCGCTTCCGCCAGGGCGTCTACCTGCACCGGCTGGGCGGACCGGCCGACGTCCAGGTGTTCACCCGGGGAGCGGTGCCGTACGGGCTGCAGATCAGCGCCGACGGACGCTGGCTGACGCTCTCGGCGGGCACCGGCGGCGGGAACGACCTCTGGCTCGCCGACCTGTCACGTGACGAGCCGGACCGGCTCGACCCGCGGCCCGTGCAGGAGGGCGCGCGGGCCAGGACCGCCGCGGCGGTCGGCCACGACGGGCGGCTCTACGTGCTCACCGACCTGGACGCGCCGCGACGCAGACTGTGCGTCGCGGACCCGGCCGCCCCAGCGGCCTGGAAGGAGCTGGTCCCCGAGGACCCCGCGGCGGTGCTCGGGGCGTTCACCCTGCTCGACGGCGACCGGCTGCTCGTGTGCCGGACCCGGCACGCCGTCGGCGAGATCGGGGTGCACGACGCCGTCACCGGCCGGCCGCTCGGCGGCGTGCCGCTGCCCGGCAACGGGACCATCACGTCGCTCACCTCGCGGCCGGGCGGCGGGCCGGACGCCTGGTTCGGCTACACCGACGCCGTGACCCCCGCCGAGGTGTGGCGCTACGACGTCCGCGAGGGGATCGCCACCCGCTGGGCGGCGGCTCCCGGCCGGCCGGCCGCGACGGAGGTGGAGAGCCGGCACGTCGAGTACCGCTCCGCCGACGGCACGCTCGTCCGCATGGTCGTCTCCGCGCTGCCGGACCGCGACGGGCCCCGCCCGGCCATCCTCACCGGGTACGGCGGGTTCGGCCGGCCGCTCACCCCCGCCTACGCCGCCGACTCCCGCGCCTGGGTGGAGGCCGGCGGCGTGCTGGCCGTGGCCAACCTGCGCGGCGGCGGCGAGGAGGGCGAGGAATGGCACCGCGACGGCATGCTGGACCGCAAGCAGAACGTCTTCGACGACTTCGTCGCCGCCGCCGAACGGCTCGTCGCGGACGGCTGGACGACGCCCGCGCGGCTTGCCGCCTGGGGCGAGTCGAACGGCGGCCTGCTCGTCGGCGCCGCGCTCACCCGGCGGCCCGACCTGTTCGCCGCGGTCGTGTGCTCGGCGGGCATCCTCGACATGGTCCGCTACGAGCGGTCCGGTCTCGGCCACTCCTGGACCTCCGAGTACGGCTCGGCCGACGACCCGGAACAGTTTCCCTGGCTGCTGGCCTACTCGCCCTACCACCACGTCCGCCACGGCACCGCCTACCCGGCGACGCTGTTCACCGTGTCGGGAGGCGACTCCCGGGTGGACCCGCTGCACGCCCGCAAGATGTGCGCGGCCCTGCAGTGGGCCACGGTCGGTGAAGGGCCGGTGCTGCTGCGCCACGAACCCGACGTGGGCCACGGGGCCCGCGCGGCCAGCCGCTCGGTCGCCCTGGCCGCCGACGTCCTCGCCTTCGCCGCCTTCCACACCGGTCTGACCGTTCCCGAGGGGTGACCGGACCGCCGTGCCGTCAGATCCAGCCGGACTCGCGGGCGATGCGGATGGCGTCGATCCGGCTGCGGGCGCCCAGCTTGGCCGTGGAGCGGCACAGGTAGTTGCGGACCGTTCCCTCCGACAGGAACAGGGAGGCGGCGATCTCCGACACCGGCGCGCCCCCGGCCGCCGCGCCGATCACGTCCAGTTCACGGGCGGTCAGCGGCGGATCCTCGGGCCGCATCGCGGCGATCGCCAGCTCGGAGTCGATCACTCGTTCGCCGCGGGCCACCCTGCGGATGGCGTCGGCGAGCTGGTGCGGCGGCGCGTCCTTGGCCATGAACCCGCGCACGTGCACGTCCAGCGCGCGCCGCAGCAGGCCGGGGGTGCCGACGCCGGTGAGGATGAGGACACCGCAGCCGGGGTGCCGTTCGTGCAGCTCGCCGGCCGCCTCCAGGCCGTCCTTGCCGGGCAGCGCCACGTCGAGCACCGCGACGTCCGCCTGGGACGCGGCGACGGCGGCGGCGACGCGGTCGCCCCTGTCGACCTCCGCGACGATCTCGATGTCCTCCTCGTAGGCGAGCAGGGCGACGATCGCCCCGCGTACGAGATGCATGTCCTCAGCGAGCAACGTTCGGATCACGGGTGTCCTTGCGGTCGGCCGGCACATCCTTGGTGGTCCCTGAGGGCGCTCACGACACCCGAGGCGCGGGGGGTGAGGACGCCAACACCGCGAGTATCTGCCCCGCTACCCGTCAAGCATGCAAGTGCGCCGGAAAAACGGCGACATCGACGGACCCCGCAGAGGGTCGCCGGTGACCGGCACGCGCCGCCCGGCGCCCCCGGGCGCAGGTCAGACGTGCGGGCTGATCAGGGTGACGCCGGGGACGGACCCGATCGAGGCCAGCGCCTTGCCCGCGTCGCCCAGCCCGATCGTGCGGGTGACGAGCTGCTCGGGGTGCAGGATGCCGGCCCGGATCATCTCCATCATCGGCGGGTAGGCGTGGGCCGCCATGCCGTGGCTGCCCAGCAGCCGCAGCTCGTGCCCGATCACCCGGCCCATCGGCACCGGCGTCGCCCCGCCGGGCAGCAGCCCCACCTGCACGTGGCGGCCCCCGCGGCGCAGGCTCTCGACGGACGCGGCGCACGTCTGCGCGCTGCCCAGCGCGTCGAGCGACACGTGGGCGCCGCCCCTGGTCAGCTCCCGCACCTGGGCCGCCGCGTCGCCCGCCGACCCGTCGACGAAGTGCGTGGCTCCCATCCGCTCGGCCAGGTGCAGGGCCTCGGCGGTGACGTCCACCGCCACCACCCGCGCCCCCGCCGCCGAGGCGATCATGACGGCCGACAGGCCCACCCCGCCGCAGCCGTGCACCGCCACCCACTCGCCCGGCCGTACCTCGCCCACCTGCGCCACCGCCCGGAACGCCGTCGCGAAGCGGCAGCCCAGCGAGGCCGCGGTGGCGTATGTCATGTCCTCGGGGACGGCGACCAGGTTGACGTCGGCGTGGTCCACGGCCACGAACTCGGCGAACGACCCCCAGTGGGAGAAACCCGGTTGGGTCTGCCGTTCGCACACCTGCTGCTCGCCCGCGGCGCAGGACGCGCAGGTGCCGCAGGCGCACACGAAGGGGACGGTCACCCGCGCGCCCGGCAGCCAGCCGCGCACGTCGGAGCCGACCGCCTCCACCACCCCGGCGAACTCGTGGCCGGGCACGTGCGGCAGGGACCGGATGTCGGGGTCGTGGCCCTGCCAGCCGTGCCAGTCGCTGCGGCACAGCCCGGTCGCCTCGACTCTGATCACCGCCCCGTGGGGCGCGGGCGACGGGTCGGGCAGCTCGCGCAGGTCGAGCTCTCCACCGAACAGGTCAAAGGCAACGGCTCGCATCTCACGAGCTTAGAGTCAGCTCCCGCGGCTCGCGCAAGGCCCGCCGACCGGCATGCCCGCTGGTGAGGTGTGGAGGCCGTTCGTCCGGACAGTATGGGGGGCATGGGACAAGATCTGGACAAGGAGCGGTTCTCCGAGGCGGAGTACACCCGCTTCGGAGAACGGCTCCGCGAGCAGCTTGGCGAGCTGCGCGCGCTGCTGGCCGAGCCCGGGTTCGGCCGGGGGCCGGTGACGATCGGCGCGGAGCTGGAGCTGGTGCTCGTCGACGCGGCGGGCCGGCCGCTGCCGCGCAACGCGGAGGTGCGCGAGGCGCTCGGCGACCCCCGCGTGGTGCTGGAGCTCGGCCGCTACAACCTGGAGGTCAACCTGACCCCGGTGCCGTTGGCCGGCCGGCCGTTCCAGATTCTCGGGGCGGAGGTCCAGGAGGCGCTGACCAGGGTGGACGCGGCGGTGCCGGGCGGCGGGGCGGTGCCCATCGGCATCCTGCCCTCCCTCGCCACCGGCGACTTCACCAAGGAGGCCATCAGCGACCAGAACCGCTACCGGGCCATGGGCCGGGGCTTCCGGCGGCTGCGCCTCGAACCGTTCCTCGTCAAGATCGAGGATCTGGAGCTGTCCGTCGAGGACGTGATCCTGGAGGCGGCCAACACCTCCTGGCAGGTGCACCTGCGCACCCCGCCCGAGCGGTTCGCCCGGCTGTTCAACGCCGCGCAGCTCGCCACCGGGCCGGTGCTGGCCGCCTGCGGAAACTCGCCGTTCTTCCTCGGCCGGCGGCTGTGGGAGGAGACGCGGATCGCCCTCATGGAGGAGGCGGCCGACGATCGCGACGTCGAGCGCCGTTACCGCAAGGACGGGCGGGTCACGTTCGGGTCCGACTGGGTGCGGGAGGGCGCGTACGAGCTGTTCGAGAGGTACGTGCGCGACTACGATCCGATCCTGCCCGACCTGCGGGACAGCGACGACCCGCGTGACGTGCCGGAGCTGCGGCTGCACCAGGGCACCGTGTGGCAGTGGAACCGGCCCGTCTACGACCCGGCCGACGGCGGCCACCTGCGGGTCGAGATGCGCGCCCTGCCCGCCGGGCCGACCTGCGCGGACATGACGGCCAACGCGGCGTTCCTGCTCGGGCTGACGCTGGCGCAGGCCGAACGCGACCTGACCGGCTACCGCTTCGGCGAGACGTACCAGAACTTCTACCGGGCGGCCATGCACGGCCTGGACGCCAAGCTGTCGTGGCCCGGCGTCGACGGGGAGCTCCAGGCGGCCGACCTGGTGCTCCGGCTGCTGCCCGAGGCGCGGGCCGCGCTGCTGGAGGCCGGAGTGGTGCCCGACGACGTGGACGCCGCCCTGGACATCATCAGGGAGCGGACGCGGCTGCGCCGCACCGGTGCGGTGTGGCAGCGCGAGGCCATGGCCCGCTTCGGCGGCGACGCCGAGCGGCTCGTCCGCGAGTATCACGAGCACTCACTTTCCGGACTTCCTGTGCATATATGGCCGTAGGCGCAACAACCGCCCCTCGCAGACCGTCAGAATCTCCACCATGACGGAAAGCGAGGGCGAGATGGAAGCGACGGGCCTGGCCCCGGCGGACAAGGCCGCCTACGCGCTGGCGCGGGCGACCGGCACCCTGCCCGACGGGGCCGCCAGGCTCGCCGCCGAGATCGGCGCCGTCGGCGTGGCGACCGTGCTGGCCCGGGGCAACCGGACCGCCGTGCGCAGAGGGGCGACGGCGGCACTGGGCGCCATGCGGCCCCGCCCGGCCGACTGGTACGCCTTCGACGTCAAGGACCAGGACACCCCCGACTGGTACCCGCAGGGTCTGACCGGCGACGACGACTCCGGCTCGGCGGGCGTGCCGGTGTTCGTGGTGAGCTGGTACTTCAAGCCGGAGCCGCCCGTGACCCAGCGCGGCGTCCGGGTCACGTTCCTGAGCCCCCGGACGCTGAAGTACCAGCACGCGCTGCTCGTCGAGGCCAGACCGGACGGGTCGTACCGGCCGATCGACATCCACGCCGGCGGCATCGCCTGGTACGGCGACCTGCTGTACGTGGCCGACACCTTCCACGGGCTGCGCGTCTTCGACACCCGCCACATCCTCGACCTGCGCACGGCGCAGAAGGACCTCGGCGACCCGGCCCGGATCGGCCGGCACGGCGGACGGCTGCACGCCTTCGGCTACCGCTACGTCATCCCGCAGACCGACGCCTGGCGGCTCCTCCAGCAGGGGCCGCGCTTCTCCTTCGCCGCGATCGACCGCAGCACCGCCCCGCACGCCCTCGTCTGCGGCGAGTACGCCGACGTGCGCCGCGACCGCCTGGTGGCACGGTGGGACCTGGCCGAGGACGGCGTCCTGGCCGACGGCGCCCCGCGCGACGCCCACGTCCTCGGCCACCCCAAGATCCAGGGCGCGCTGTCGCGGGGCGGCACCTGGTATCTGAGCCAGGCCGCCGACAGTCGCACCAACGGCAGGCTCGTCGTCCAGGGCGACGGCGACCCGGTCATCCGTCCCTTCCCGATCGGCCCCGAGGACCTGACCGTCCAGGACGGCCGCCTGTGGAGCGTCACCGAGTTCAGGAACAAGCGGGTGGTCTTCGGCGTCGCCCTGTGACGGGCGCGTCCCGGACGAACGCGGGCGCGGATACCGGCGCAGGTCCGGAGGATTGTCAGGGGCGCCGCGTAGGGTGGGCGCATGCCCGACATCGAGGTCGCGGGGCGGCAGGTCCGCGTCACCAACCCCGACAAGGTGATCTTCCCGCGCGGTGGTCACACCAAGCTCGACCTGATCCGCTACTACCAGGCGGTGGCCGACGGGGCGCTGCGCGGGGTGGCCGGCCGGCCGATGATCCTCAAGAGGTTCGTGCACGGCATCGAGGAGGAGGCGTTCTTCCAGAAGCGGGCGCCCGCCAAACGGCCCGGCTGGATCGAGGTGGCCGAGCTGCGCTACCGGTCGGGGCTCGGCGCCGAGGAGGTCGTCGTCCGCGACCTCGCCCAGCTCGTCTGGGTGGTCAACCTGGGCTGCGTCGATCTCAACCCGCATCCGGTGCGCGCCGCCGACCTCGCCCATCCCGACGAGCTGCGTATCGACCTCGACCCGGTGCCGGGAGTGGAGTGGGCCGACGTGCTGCGCACCGCGCAGGTCGCGCGGGAGGTCCTCGCCGACCACGGCCTCACCGCCTGGCCCAAGACGTCCGGCTCGCGCGGGTTCCACGTCTACGCCCGGATCGAGCCGTGCCGGCCGTTCGCCGAGGTGCGCAAGGCCGCCGAGGCGGTCGCCCGCGAGGTGGAGCGCCGGGCGCCCGACCTGGCCACCAGCCGGTGGTGGAAGGAGGAGCGGCACGGCGTGTTCGTCGACTTCAACCAGAACGCCTACGACCGCACCGTCGCCTCCGCCTACTCCGTCCGCGCGGTGCCCGACGCCCGCGTGTCCACCCCGCTGACCTGGGACGAGGTGCCGGGCTGCCGGCCGGAGAAGTTCACCATCGACACCGTGCCCAGGCGGCTGGCCGAGACCGGCGACCCGTGGGAGGACATCGACCTGCATGCCGGCTCCCTCGACGGGTTGCTGGAGCTGGCCGAGGCCCTCGGCCCCGCCCCCAAGCCGCCCAAGGGCACCGGCCGTCGCCGGCAGACCCTGCCGGTCATCGAGATCGCCCGCGCCCAGCACAAGGACGAGGTGATGGCCGGCCTCGAACGGTGGAAGGCCCGCCACCCCGAGGCGGCGGCCCGCCTGCAGCCCGCCGACGTGCTGGTCGACGGGATGCGCGGCCGCAGCAGCGTCTGGTACCGGATCCGCGTCAACCTCCAGCACGTCCCCGAGGGAGAGCGTCCGGGGCAGGAGCCGCTGGAGGTCGACTACGACCCGTGGCGCGAGGGCTGAGCCCGCTTCGGGCCCGCCACGTGCGCGCGTTTGCCGTACGCACGTCGCTCATACGCGCCGAACGCGGCGCAGCAGCCGAGCAGCGCCAGCCCGAACACCGGCACCCAGGCCAGCCGGGCGAGCACCCATCCGCCGTCGGCCGGGACGGTGTGCAGCCCGGGCAGCCCCCCGCCGGCCGACATGCCGACGGCCGTGACAGCGATCAGCGCCGTCTGGTGCCACAGGAAGACCGTCATCGCCGACAGGTTCACCAGCGCCACCCCGGCCCAGGCGACGGGCCGGCGCATCAGCCGCCGCAGCGGGCCGAGCAGGAGCAGGGCGGCCCCGCACTGGGCGAGCCCGAAGGACACGGCCGCGAGGGTCGGCGGATCCAAGTTCGACACCGTGGCGCCCGGAACCCCCACCATCGCGGCCGGGTACCCGCCCCAGGCGACCAGCCCGGCGGTCACGGCGGCCCCGCCGGCGAACAACCCCCACCCGGCGGCACGGGCCGGCACGCCACGGGCGGCGCAGGCCGCGCCCACGCAGTACGGCACCAGCCAGCCGGCGACCACGTTCACCCAGCCCAGCCACTGCGGCCCGCCCAGCCCGAACCGCGCCACGTCCACGCACGCCACCACGGCCACCGGCATCGCCGGGTGCAGCCGTCGCGCCAGCGGCGTCGCCGCGGTCAGCACCGCGAAGACCACCAGGAACCACATCGGCGACAGCACCAGTTTGACCAGGGCCCGCACGCTCTCCAGCCCGGCGCCCCACGCCAGCATCGCTCCGGCGGCCACCGCCCACACCGTCACCACGGCCGCGACCGGCCGGAACAGCCGCGCCGTCCGATCCCGCAACCACCGCCCGTACGTCTCCCCCCGGCCCCGGGCGGCGGCCAGACCGCGAGCCCCGACCCAGCCGCCCACCAGGAAGAACACGGCCAACGTCTGGAACACCCACGACACAGGGACGAACTGCGGCAGCTGACGTAACGGGCTCGTGACCCGCACCGTACCGCTGTCGGCGACCAGCGCCGTCACCAGCCAGTGCCCCAGCACCACCCCGCAGATGGCCAGCGCACGCAACGCGTCCAGCCCCCGATCACGCCCCTCGGGCGTGGCAGCCTCCACCCGGCGCACCATCGGGACGCCCCTCACGGTCGCACCACCCAGCGGCGCGGCGACGCGCCGGACGGCCGGAACCCGCCGTGCGGCGACGCTCCGGACGGCCGGAACCCGCCGTGCGGCCGGTCAGCCATGACGTCCGTCCGTGGCGGCCGGCCGGCCGAGGACGATCCGGGCGATGTTCGCCAGCGCCACGGACCCGGCTCGCAGGTAGTCGCTGTGGCCGCCGTCGCCCGCCGGGAAGACGCGGGCGCCGAACCCCCGGGACACCGGGTCCGCCCCGAACCCCAGGGTGGCGAACGGCAGCCGCACGCGCGTGTGCGGCACCGCGGAGATCCAGTCACCCGCCCCACGGCCGGCCCAGACGGTGGCGCCGGTCCGCAGGCCGGAGACGTGGTCGGCACCGGTGCCCGGGCTGCCGTACAGGACGATGTCGGTGATCCCGGGCTCGGCCGCGGCCCGCGCGCACACCACGGACCCGTAGGAGTGGCAGACGAGGACGACCCGGACGCCGGGCCGTGCCGTGCGGAGGTCCCGCACGAAACGGCGCAGGCCGGGCGCGGCGCGTTCGGCGAGCCCGGCGGTCAGTTGCTCGGCCCCGAACCTGCCCGGTGTCCGATACCCCAGCCACGCCACAACGGCGGACGGGGCGGCGGACGGGGCGGCGGACGGGCTGGCGGTCCCGGGGTTCGGCGGCGGTTGGGGGAGGGCCTGCCCGGACGCCACCGAGCCGGGCGGGGCCGAGCGGCCGTGCACCTCCGAGCGGCCGTGCACCTCATGGTGCAACGCCGACGCGCCGGCCCGGAGGCGGCCGTACCGGTCGAGGCTGGTGTCGGCGCCGGGGACCAGGACGGCGATCCGCCCGGCACGCGACAGGTCCCCGAACACCTCGGCGGCACGGCCCCCGTCGCGCCCGTCGAAGGACAGGAAGGTGCGCGCCGGGTCGGCCATGGCGCGCAAGGAAGCGGCCCGCCGCAGGTGACCGTGTGCGGCGGCCGTCCGCTCCGCGTCCCTGATGGCGGCGCGGGAGGCGGCGTACCGATCGGCGAGCGCGGCCGGGGTGGCGGCGCGCAACGGCCGCACCGGGGCCGGGACCGGCGCGGGCACGGCCTGAGGCTGTGCCGCCCCCGCCACCGGCACGGCCACCGACGCGGTGACCAGCATGGCCAGGACCCCTCGCCGCAACCGTCCCGGGCGGCCACGACCCCCACCGCCGCGCGCCGCGAGCACGGGCGAGCGGCCCGCGGGGGGCGACAGGGGTGCGCGGGAGACGTCGCGCGGCTGGGGCGCCATCGGTGGGGTCCTTCCGTACCGGTTGTGGTTACGGTGGCCAAATTAGGGATCACGTCCCGTCACCGGCGTCCCGCCGCGGGCCCTACTCCGCGCCTGGCTCTCAGGTACTACATGGTCCAAACCCGGACACCCGACGCCGCCCGCCCGCCCGGCCCGCCTCCGGTCCGCCCGCCCGGCTTGCCTCCGACCCAGCGGCGCGAGCCGACGCCGGGCGAGGCCGGCGTGAAGGGCGGGAAAACCGATTGACGTCCGCCCGCCCGGTGCGCACGATGATCAGCGCCGGGACGAGCGATGAGGGACGAGGGGGACACCGGGTGACGGAGGACGCACGGACTGGACAACCGAGCCCCCCGACGGCCGTCCCACCCGCACCGCCCCCCGCCGGACAGTCCGCCGGACAGTCCGCCGGATCGCCCGACGGCCGCTCGCTGTGGCGCGACCGCAACTTCCTCACGTTCTGGGCCGCGCAGACCCTTTCGGTGGCGGGCGACTCGTTCGCGCTCATCGCCGTCCCCCTGCTGATCCTCGACGTCACCGGCTCCGTCGCCCAGATGGGTCTGCTGACCGGCGTGTCGGGCGCGGCGTCGGTCACCGCGGGGATCTTCGCCGGGGTGCTCGTCGACCGGTTCGACCGGCGGATGCTGCTCATCGTCTGCGACCTGCTCCGGTGCGGCCTGTACGCGCTGATCCCGCTCGCCTGGCTGACCGGCGCCCACGTCTGGCTGCTGTACATGGTGCTGCCCCTGGCCGCGGCCGTGGGCATGCTGTTCCAGGTCACGTACGTCTCCTCGGTCCGCAGCCTGGTCGGCGAGCAGCGCGTCACCGAGGCCAACGGCCGGCTGTTCGGCACCGCGGCGGCGGCGGGCGTCCTCGGCCCGATGCTGGCCGGCGCGGTGGCGGGCCTGTGGGGGGCGAGCGCGGCGATCGCCGTGAACGCCGTCAGCTTCGCGGTGTCGGCGGCCGGCGTCTACCTGGTGCGGATCGCCCGCCACACCCCCGCGCCGCGGGAGCGGGACGAGCGGTCGTGGCGCGAACTGCTGGCCGGGGCCGTGTTCCTGTGGCGGCATCCGGTGCTGCGGGTGCTGACGATCCTGCTGTCGTTCTTCATCTTCCTGACGCTCGGGCTGACCGACATCGTGATCTTCCGGCTCAAGCACGACCTGGGCCAGTCCGACGCCGTCGTCGGCGGGGTCCTCGGCGTCGCCGCGGTCGGCACGATGACGGGGTCGTTCCTGGTGGCGCGGGTGCGCAAGCGCGTCGGGTTCGGGCCGGCGTGGATCGGGGCGCAGGCCGTGGGCGGCCTGGCGATCGTCAGCATCGGCTTCGCCGACGGTGTGCCGGGGGTGGCGGTGGCGATGGCCTGCTATCTCGCCTGCGTCAGCGTGGCGGGGATCTGCTCGATGTCGCTGCGCCAGCAGGTGACGCCCGACCATCTGCTCGGCCGGGTCACCTCGGCGTTCTGGACCATCCACTTCTCGCTCGGCCCGGTCGGCGCCGCGGCGCTGGGGTGGGGCGCTGCGCGGTTCGGCACGGCCCCGGTGTTCGGGTTCGCGGGCTGCTGCTGCCTGGCCATCGCGGCGGCCGCCCTGTTCACGCCGGTACGCCGGAGGAACCCCGAGGCCGACGGGCCCGGGGTCAGCGGCCCGCGATGAGGTCGGCCAGCCGGGCGTAGGCCGAGGTCGTGGTGCCCCGCTCGTTCTCGTGCCGGTCGGCCGCCCGGTACAGGGTGTAGATGAGGTGCACCCCGGCCCATCGCAGCGGCTCCGGCTCCCACTGGCGCACCTGGCGGCCCACCCACGGCAGCGCGGTCAGCTCGGTGTCGTGCCGCAGCACCAGGTCACGCAGGGTCCGTCCGGCCAGGTTGGCGGTGGTGACGCCGCTGCCCACGTAGCCGCCCGCCCAGCCGAGGCCGGTGGCGTGGTCGAGGTGCACGGTGGAGCACCAGTCGCGCGGTACGCCGAGGACCCCGCACCACGAGTGCTGTACGCGCGCGTCGGCCGCCGCCGGGAACAGTTTGACCAGCATCCGCCACAGCAGCGCCACGGTGGACGCCTGGGTGGCGCCCCGGCGGTCGGTGCGTGAGCCGAACCGGTACGGCACGCCGCGTCCGCCGATCGCGATGCGGTCGTCGGCGGTGCGTTGCGCGTAGACGTAGGCGTGGGCGGTGTCGCCGAGCAGTTCGCTCTGCGCCCAGCCGATGTGCTTCCACACCTCGGCGGGTAGCGGCTCGGTGACGATCATGGAGCTGTTCATCGGCAGCCACTGCCGGCGCTGCCCGGCCAGGCCGGCGGTGAACCCCTCGGTGGCGCGGATGACGTATTCGGCCGACACGACGCCCCGCGGGGTGACGGCCTCGGCGGGGCGGCCGTCGCGGCGCGGGCGGATCTCGGTCACGGTGGTGTCCTCGAAGACGTCCACGCCGAGCCCGGCGACGACCCGGGCCAGCCCGACGGCCAGCTTGGCCGGTTGGACGCGGGCGCAGTGCGGGGAGTAGGCGGCTTCCAGGGTGCCCGCCACCTGCAGGCGTTCGCGCTGCTCGTCGCGGCTCAGCAGCCGCATGTCGTCCTCGCCGTACCCCCAGGCGCGCAGGTCGGCGACCTCGGCGCGCAGCCGGCGGCGCTGCGCCGGGTTGGTGGCGACGTGCAGCACGCCGCCCTTGTGCACGTCGGCGTCGACGCCCTCGTCGCGGGCGACGTCGATGACCTCGCCCACCGCGCCGAACATCGCCCGCTGCAGGTCGATCATGGCCTGCCGGCCGCGGGCCTCGGCGTGCCGCTCGCGCGACCCGGCGAACTCGGCCGACAGCCAGCCGCCGTTGCGCCCTGACGCCCCGAACCCGGCGAACTCCTTCTCCAGGATCGCCACGCGCAGGCCGGGGTCGGCCTTTTTCAGGTAGTAGGCCGTCCACAGTCCGGTGTAGCCGCCGCCGACGATGGCCACGTCGTAGGCGCGGGAACCCGGCAGCGCCGCCCGCCGGTCCGGCAGGCCGATCTGCAGGTACCAGAAGGAGACGCCGCCATTGGCGAAGTCCCCGCTCAGCGGGATGCCTCGTGTCACGTCAGGAACCTTCCCCATCTGGCTCATCGGAAAAAACGTACGAAATCGGACAAGAAGGTTACGGCGTCGGCGGGCTGACCACCCACAGCACCTCGGCGACCTCGTCGCCGTCGTTGACCGCCCGATGGGGGACGGAGGTGCGGTACTCGACGCTGTCTCCCGGCCCCAGCGCGTGCGCGACGCTCTCGCCCGGCGGGCCGAGCCAGACGGCGACCCGCCCGCGCAGCACCAGGAAGATCTCCTGCGAGTCGCCGTGCGTGTACGGCTCGTCGCCGGTGGAGGCGCCGGGATCGAGTTCACCGGCGTACATCTCCACGCCGCGCAGCGGGCGCTGGGAGACGAGGAACTTGCGCACGCCCGGCCCGGCGGGCAGGGTGGGCCGCTGCTCGCGGCGCACCACCCGGTGCCCCACCTCGATCTCGTCGCTGAACAGCTCGGCCACCGTCAGGCCGAGCGCCTGCGCGATCCGGCGCAACATCCCCACGCTCGCGCTGGTCTGCCCGCGTTCGAGCTGGCTGATGAAGCTGGGGCTGGCCTGGGCCTCGACGGCGAGCGCCCGCACGGTCAGTCGGCGCATGGTCCGGTACGCCCGGATGCGGGCGCCCAGCCGCGCGGTCTCGGACTCGGCCATCGAACCCCTTGATCACCTCTACTGAACAACCTGTTCAGTGACAACGAAGGGAACGTACAGGCGTCCGATAACGACGCGATAACGTGCCTGCTGGGGCGGGCCTCCACCCGGAGTGTCGCCGTGCCGGGCGCGGTGGACCGGGTCGCCCGGCCAGACCGCGCGGACCCTCGACGGCGGCCGCTCTCACCGCCCCTCGAAGGCGACCGCCCTCACCGCCCCTCGACGGTGGCCCGCGCGATCTGCCCCGCCGCCCCGCGCAGCGGCTCGACCAGGCGGTGCAGCTCGCGGGCCCGCCGGGAGGAGATCACGATGCCCAGCGCGGCGACGGCCCGCCCGTCCACCAGCACCGGCACGGCCGCCGAGCAGGTGCCGAGCGTCATCTCCTCGTACGTCAGCGCGTACCCCTGGGCGCGCACGGCGGCCAGCTCCCGCGCCAGCCGCCCCGGCTCGGTGATCGTGTGCGGGGTCGGCCGCTCCAGCTCGCGCGCCAGGTACGCCTGCACGAACCAGTCGGGCTCGTAGCCGAGCAGCGCCTTGCCCACGCCGGTCGGGTGCATGGGCAGCCGCCCGCCGGTCCGCGACACGATGGGCACCGCCCGCCGCCCGTGGACCTTGTCCACGTACAGCACCTCCAGGCCGTCGCGCACGGCCAGATGGACGTTCTCCCCGGTGCTCGCGAACACCTCCTGCAGCCACGGATGCGCGAGGTCCCGCAACCGGCCCGGCGCGAGCTGGCCCAGCTCCCACAGCCGCATCCCGATCCGCAACCGGCCGTCGGACGTGCGGCTGAGCGCCTGCCACTCCTCCAGCTCCGCGACCAGCCGGTGCGTCGTGCTCAGCGCCACCCCGCTGCGCCGCGCCAGGTCCGTCAGCGTGAGCTGCTGGTGGGCCGGGTCGAACGCGCCCAGGATGGCGAGCACCTTGGACGTCACCGAACGCCCGCCCTCCCGCGCACCACCGGCCATGCGGCCATCCTGGCATCGGTCTTCCACCCAGTGGAAGGCCGAGCTGGGCCTGGCCGCGGGCCGGGATGGGATGCTTGCCCCATGCGAACCCAGGTCGGGATCATCGGGGCCGGACCCGCCGGACTGCTCCTGTCGCACCTGCTCCACCTGCGCGGCATCTCCTCCGTGGTCCTGGAGAGACGCAGCCGGGACCACGTCGAGCGGCGCGTCCGCGCCGGCGTGCTGGAGCAGGGCACGGTCGACACCCTCGTCCAGGCGGGCGTAGGCGACAGGCTGCTGCGCGAAGGGCTGCCGCACCACGGCATCGAGCTCAGGTACGGCGCCGAACGCCACCGCATCGCGTTCGACAAGCTCGTCTCGGGCAGGTCCATCACCGTGTACGGACAGCAGGAGATCGTCAAGGACCTCATCGCCGCCAGGCTGGCGGCGGGCGGCGACGTCCGCTTCGAGGTGGACGACGTGGCGCTGCACTCGCCGGAGGAACGGCCCTACCTCACCTTCGGCGGCGGCCGGCGGCTCGACTGCGACGTCGTCGCCGGCTGCGACGGCTTCCACGGGGTGTCCCGCCCGTCGGTCCCCGACGGCGTGCTCACCACCTACGAACGCGTCTATCCCTTCGCCTGGCTCGGCATCCTCGCCAGGGTGGCGCCGTCGGCGGAGGAGCTCATCTACGCCAGGACCGAGCGCGGCTTCGCCCTGCACAGCATGCGATCGCCCGAAGTCAGCCGCTTCTACCTGCAGGTCCCGCCCGACACCAGCCTAGGCGACTGGCCGGACGAGCGGATCTGGGCCGAGCTGAAGGCCCGGCTGGAGACCGTGCCCGGCTTCACACTGGCCACCGGCGAGATCGTCGAGAAGGGCGTCACCCCGATGCGGGGATTCGTCACCGAGCCCATGCAGTACGGCAGGCTCTACCTCGCCGGCGACGCCGCCCACATCGTGCCGCCCACCGGCGCCAAGGGCCTCAACCTGGCCGTCGCCGACGTGCGCGTGCTCACCGAGGCGCTCGACGCCTACTTCACGACCGGCTCCACCGACCTGCTCGACGGCTACTCCCGGGCGTGCCTGCGGCGCGTGTGGCGGGCCCAGCACTTCTCGTACTGGATGACGACGCTGCTGCACACCTTCGACACCGACGACGACTACGGCCGGCGGCTGCAGGTGTCCCACCTCGACCAGGTCACCTCCTCGGAGGCGGCGGCGACCACCCTGGCCGAGAACTACGTGGGCCTGCCATGACGAACCCGACACCCGACCGAGGACGGCCATGACCACCCCCCACCCGCCCTACCTGAGCCCCGGCTACCGCAGCACCCTCCTGCGGGCGCCCGCGCAGCCGCCCGTGCCGTTCCGGGCCGACCCCGACACGATCGAGCTGACCAGCCCCGTCTTCGGGCACGACGAGGTCGGCGAGCTCGACCACGACCTGACCCGCCGGCACGCGGGCGAGCCGATCGGCGAGCGCATCATCGTCACCGGCCGCGTCCTCGACGACGCCGGCCGGCCCGTCCGCGCCACGCTGGTGGAGCTGTGGCAGGCCAACTCGGCCGGCCGGTACGCGCACGACCTCGACCGGCACCCGGCCCCGCTCGACCCCAACTTCACCGGCGCCGGCCGCTGCCTCACCGACGACGAGGGCCGCTACCGGTTCGTCACGATCAAGCCCGGCGCCTACCCGTGGCGCAACCACCCCAACGCCTGGCGGCCCGCCCACCTGCACTTCTCCGTGTTCGGGACGGCGTTCACCCAGCGGCTCGTCACCCAGATGTACTTCCCGGGCGACCCGCTGATCCCGTACGACCCGGTGCTGCGGTCCATCCCCGACGCCGCCGCCCGCGACCGGCTCGTCTCGTCCTTCTCCCTGGACGTGACCGAACCGGAGTGGGCTCTGGGGTACACCTTCGACATCGTGCTCGGCCGCACGCCCGTGGAGAACCCATGACCATCACGCCGTCGCAGACCGTCGGGCCGTTCTTCGCCCACGCGCTGCCGTACCCGCACGACTGGGAGCTCGTGCCGCCCGGCCACCCCGGCGCCGTCACCCTGGAGGGGCGGGTGCTCGACGGGGCCGGCGACCCGGTGCCTGACGCCCTGCTCGAACTGTGGCTCGGGCGCACCGGCGACCGCGGCGCGCTGCGGCGGGGCGACGGCGGCGTGTCCGGGTTCGGCCGGTGCGCCACCGCGCCCGACGGCACGTACCGGTTCCGCACCGCACCGCCCGCGGGGCCGTACCTGTCACTGCAGATCTTCGCGCGCGGGCTGCTGCGGTCGGTGCTCACCCGCGTCTACCTCGACGACGGGCCCGACCCGCTGCTCGACGGCCTCGACCCCGCACGGCGCGCCACCCTGCTCGCCACCCCGCTCGCCACCCCGCTCACCACCCCGCCCGCCACCCGCTCCGGCGACGCCTACCGGTTCGACGTGCGCCTGCAAGGGGAGGGGGAGACGGTCTTCCTTGACTTCTGACGGGACGCGCCACGGGGCCGCGACCCCGGGCGGCGCATCGGAACGGGCGGCCCGGGACACGGCCCCGGACGCCGGGCTGCTCACCCCGGTCCGGGCGGGCACGCGGGTGGAGCGGCTCACCTCCGACACGGCCTGGGCGCGCGCCATGCTGGACGCCGAGGCCGCCCTCGCCCGCGCCCAGGCCCGCGCCGGTCTCATCCCCGAACGGGCCGCGGCGCTCATCACCCGGGCGGCGGCGGACCTCACCGTGGACCCCGCCGGCCTGGCCCGCCGCGCCCGCCGCTCGGCCACCCCCGTCGTCCCCCTGGTGACCGACCTGCGCGCCGCCGCCGGCGAGGCGGCCGGCTTCGTGCACAGGGGCGCGACCAGCCAGGACATCGTGGACAGCGCCGCCATGCTGGTCTCCTCCCGCGCGCTCGCGGCGATCACGGCCGGCCTGGAGGCGGCCATGCGCCCCCTCGCCGCCCTCGCCGACCGGCACCGCGACACCGTGATGGCCGCCCGCACGCTGGGACAGCAGGCCGTGCCCACGACGTTCGGCCTGAAGGCGGCCGGGTGGCTGGCCGGGCTGCTGCGCGCCCGCGACCGGCTGGCGGCGCTGCGGCTGCCGGCCCAGCTCGGCGGCGCGGCCGGCACCCTGGCGGCCCTCGTCGAAACGGCCGCCATGGAGCCGCCCTCCCCGGCGGCGGGCGCGCCCGCGCCGCAGGCGAGGGCCCTCGCCCTGGTGGACCTGTTCGCGGAGGAGCTCGGACTGGCCACCCCTCAGACGCCCTGGCACGCCGACCGGACCGTGGTGGGAGAGCTGGGCGCGGCCCTCACGGGCACGGCGGAGGCGCTCGGCAAGGTGGCCACGGACGTGATCCTGCTGGCCCAGACCGAGGTCGGCGAGGTCGCCGAAGCCGCTCCCGGCGGTTCGTCGGCCATGCCGCACAAGCGCAACCCCGCCCTGTCGGTGCTCGTCCGCTCGGCCGCGCTCCAGGTGCCGGTGTACGCCTGGCCGCTGGGCCGCTCCGGCGAGCACGAGCGGGCCGCCGGCGCGTGGCAGGCGGAGTGGGCGCCCCTGCGCGAGTGCCTGCGGCTGACCGGCGGCGCCGCCGAGACGGCCGCCGAACTGCTGGCGGGCCTTGAGGTGTTCCCCGGCCGGATGCGCGCCAACCTCGACCTCACCGGCGGCCGCGTCGTGTCCGAACGGCTGGCCGCCCACCTGCCGGCGGACGAGCTGGCCGAACTGCTGCGCGGCGACGGCCCGCTGCGGGGTCCGGACGACCTGCTGGACCCGGCCGCCTATCTGGGCGCCGCCCGCGAACTCGTCGACCGCGTCCTCGCCGCCTACCGCGACCGCCGCACCTAGCACCGCACCGCACCGCACCGCACGGCGCCGCACCGTACGGCGCCGCACCGCACGCGGGCGGCACGCGGCCGGCTCCGGCACCACGGACCGGCGACCGGGCCGATGCGCGCGGTGGAGGCAGCACCAGCACCGTGGACCGGCCACCGGGCCGCGGCACCAGCACCACACCACCGGGACGGACCATGACAGCACCGCTCACCCTTCACCACCGCGTCGACGGCCCCGCCGACGGGCCGCTGCTCGTCCTCGGGCCGTCCCTCGGCACCACCATGGACGTCTGGCGCCCCCAACTGCCCGCGCTCACCGCGTCGTGGCGCGTGCTCAGGTACGACCTGCCCGGCCACGGCGGCTCGCCGGCCGCGCCCGCCGGGTTCACCATCGCCACGCTGGCGCGGGCCGTGCTCGGCCTGCTGCCGGACGAGCCCTTCGCCGTCGGCGGCGTCTCCCTCGGCGGCGCCGTCGCGACCGCCGTCGCCGGCACGCTCACCGAGCCCGGCCGGGTAAGCGGGCTCGTACTCTGCTGCACCGCCGCCCGCTTCGGCGAGCCCGGACCGTGGCGGGACAGGGCCGCCGCCGTCCGCGCCGGCGGGGTGGCGTCCCTCGCCCCGGTCCTCGGCCCGCGCTGGTTCACCCCGGGCTACGACGGCGGCTGGATCCTGGACATGCTGGCCGAGGTGGACGCCGAGTCGTACGCCGCCTGCTGCGAAGCCCTCGCCGGCTGCGACCTGACCGGCCGCCTGTCCGCCGTCACCGCCCCGACCCTGGTCGTCGCGGGCGCCGACGACCCGGCGACCCCCCTGGACCAGGCACTCGTCCTCCTCCGGGGCATCCCGGACGCCCGCCTCACGGTCATCCCGAACGCCGCCCACCTGGCCAACGTGCAACGCGCGAACGCGGTGACCCGATCCATCACCGACCACCTGAACCCCCTGCTCCCCGCGCACCCGGACCGCGAGAGGCCGGGGCCCGGCCGGTCCGGAGGCGGCCGGCAGGAGAGCTGGGCGGCCGGGATGCGGACCCGGCGCGAAGTGCTGGGCGACGCCCACGTCGATCGGGCGACGGCGGCCACCACCGGCTTCACCCACGACTACCAGCACCTCATCACCCGCTACGCCTGGGACGAGATCTGGAACCGTCCCGGCCTGGACCGCCGCACCCGGAGCTGCGTCACCCTCACCGCACTCGTCGCCGGCGGCCACCTGGACGAGCTGGCCCTGCACGTACGCGCGGCGCTGCGCAACGGACTGACCTCGGACGAGATCGGCGAGGTGCTGCTGCAGGCGGCGATCTACTGCGGGGTCCCGGCGGCCAACGCCGCCTTCGCCGTCGCCCAACGCGTCCTGGCCGAGGGCTGACCGGGTCAGGAGCCGGGTTCGCTTCGGAAGCGCCGGGCCGCGTCGTCGTGGTCGGCGTACACGGTGAACGGGGTCGGGCTCAGGGCGTCGAGCCGCTCCCGGAACCCGGCGGCGGGCCCGGCCAGGACGACCATCCCGGAGGCGGCCTCGACCTGACGCTGCGCCGTGATCAGCGCGGCGACGCCGACCGCGTCCCAGAACGTCACCCCGCTCAGGTCGAGCACCAGCCGCGGCCGGCCCGCGGACGCGACGTCGCCCACCACGGCGGTGATCTCCTCGGCGGCCTGCTCGCTCAGGGTCCCGGTGAGTTCGAGCAGCACGTGCGAGCCGTGCTCGTGCCGGACGAGCCCGAACGGCGAACCGTCCGCGGCGGCGGGCAGGGTGAAGTCGACGGTGGCGACGCTCTCCCCGGGCCCGGTGACGAGCGTGAAGCCGTCGGTCAGGTAACGGGCGATCCACAGCCCGTGCCCATGCCGGACGGGCCACCGGACACCGCCCCCCGTGCCCCCTCCCGCACCGATATCCGCACTGCCGTCCGCGTCGGGTTCCGTGCCGTTCCCGGCGCGGGCGCCCGCGGCGGCTCCGGGCGGGCCCGCGTCGCTGACCTCGCACCGCAGGACGCCGTCCACCCGCCAGATGCGCACCCGCCCGCTCCCCGCACCGTGGATGACGGCGTTGGTGGCCAGCTCGTGCACGGTCATCACCAGGTCCATGACCCGGCCGTCGGGCAACCCGGCCCGCGAGGCGTGCGCCTCCAGCGTGGCCCGCAGCGCGTAGAGGGAGTCGCCGTCGAACGGCTGCTCCAGCAGCGGCTCGGTCACACCGGCGGCCGGCTCGGCGCCGGAGTGTGCCCGCCGGGCGGGCGCGGCCGGCGGGCCGTCCACGGGTCTGTCAGCCGTCATGACCGGTCACCAGGCTCACTCCGGAGATGCCGGCGGCCCCCAGCAGGACGAGCCGGGAGGCGATCGGGTGGCCGCAGCGCAGCACGACCGACCGGTCGGGCGCCATGGTCCGCGCCGCGTCGAGGACCATCCGCGCGCTCGGCAGGTCGATGAAGGACAGCTCCGTCATGTTGATCGTGATGTCACCGTCCATCCTGATCGTCTCGGCCAGCGCCAGCGCCAGCGACTCCTCGGCCGTCCGGTCGAGCTGCCCGGCCACCCGGATGCCGGGCGGCGCGTACTGGCGGCAGATGCGCAGCAGCGGATCGCTGTGGTAGGTCGCGGCGGCCACCGAACGCGTGTGGAAGGAGGACACCGAAGCCAGCGTGACCGGGTCGAACCGATCACGGTCGTACTGGCACAGAACCGACACGCCGGTGTCCGACAACGCCGTGGCGATCTCCTCCTCGAACGCCGGCAACTGCTCGATCCCGCTGATGGGCCGTAGCGCCCACCCCATGTCGAGGGCCACCCGGAGACCGGAGTATCGCTCGCGCGGGGTCAGCTCCATCTGCCGGCGCAGCCACCCCATCGCGTGGTCCACCGTGAACGAGTGCCCGGACAGCAGGCCGTCACGGGAGGCCACCACGTCCATGCTGCCCGCCTCGGTGGCGGACCGCACGGCGACGCCGCGGCGGCCCAGCTCGGTCAGCGCACCCTGCGGCTCCTCGCACAGCCACACTACCCGCTGGCCGCCGGACAGGCCGTCGCGGATGTAGGCGGCGGTCAGGTCGAGCAGTTCCTCCGGCTCGCCGAAGGTCAGACACGCATGATCATTGAGCTCCAGGTCAGTGATCTGCACCTCTGCGTTGACCGTCACCGTGTCACCCATCCCGCCCGAGCGTCCCTCATCGGACCACCCAGAGTAGCGATCAGTTCTGATCGCACCCACCTCCTTCGCGGTCCCGGACCCCGGCGCCGGCCGCGGGGGGCGGCCGGTCCGCCGGCCGGCGGCTTGCCGCCGACCCGTATCCGCCTCCTTGTGCCCCGGTGACCGGCGAGTTCACCTCGACGGCGCCACGACCTTCCAGGCGTGGTCGAACCGGCTCGGAGACGGGCGAACGACCGAAGGCCGGCCGCCTGTCTCCGGCTCTGAGCGTGGTGGTCGTGCCGTCACGCCGCACCGTCGCCGGCCCTGTGCGCGGCGGTCGTGTCCTCATGCCGCACCGCGCGGGGGCGGTCGTGCGGCACGCTGCTCTCCGGCCCCGACCGCCGAGGAACGGGTGCGCCCGGAACGACCGCAAACCCCGGTCTCACGGGGTGAGCCGCGAGCCGGGGTTTGAAGGGTGGTGGACGATACTGGGATTGAACCAGTGACCTCTTCCGTGTCAGGGAAGCGCTCTCCCGCTGAGCTAATCGTCCGTGTTGAGTTGTCACTCAGAGCGGAAGACGGGATTCGAACCCGCGACCCTCACCTTGGCAAGGTGATGCTCTACCACTGAGCCACTTCCGCGTGGCGTCGCGCTTTACTTTAGCGGATCCCGAAGGGTCCGCCGACAAGCCGAGGTGGAGACGGGATTTGAACCCGTGTGGACGGCTTTGCAGGCCGCTGCCTCGCCTCTCGGCCACTCCACCATGGAGTTTGCGCTCCGAGCGGAAGACGGGATTCGAACCCGCGACCCTCACCTTGGCAAGGTGATGCTCTACCACTGAGCCACTTCCGCGTGCTCCCGGCGGTGCCGGGCCACGGGAAAACCATATCGTCTCCGCGGAGTGCCCGTGCGCAGCGAACGGGCGGTGGGCGGAAATTCGTGGCCGGGAGATCAGTGGACCACCCGGACGTCCTTGGCCTTGACGTACATGACGCGGTGGCCGAGCTGGATCTGGTGGTAGCGCTGCCGGCCGGTGACAGTGACGTGCCGGTCCGGGTCGTAGGAGCCGGCCGACAGGTACGAGCTGCGCACCGTGTGCCCGAGCGCGTACGCCTGGCCGGGCCGGATGACGTACGGCAGGGGGACGCGCTCCTGGAAGTCGACGCCCGTGCCGCGGTAGGCGGGCTGCCCGGGGAAGGCGCGGCCGTACACCTTGACGTCGTCCTTGAGCGGCATGACCAGCGGCCCGCCGGCCGGCACGGCCGCGGGGTTCTGCGGCGGGTTGTGGAACCACGCCTTGCGGCCCAGGTACCAGATGGCCGTCCAGTCGCCGCGGGTGCCGGCCACGGCGAACCGCTGGCCGGTGGAGACCCGGGCGCTGTGGTCGTACACGCTGGACGTGCTCGGCTTGCCCACCCGCTTGCCGACGTCGTCCACCAGTGGGGCGTCAGCGCGCGGCTCGGTGCGCAGCCACACCGCGGACGCGCCGTGCGGCTCGCACGCCCGGGCCGGGTGTGCCTTGACGCAGCCGGTGAAGGTGGGCTGGTTGGTGCCGTAGTCGGGCAGGACGACGACCGACGCGGGGGCGTCCTCGCCGTCGCGGCCGGTCCGGACCGTTCTGGCGGCGGCGGCCCGGCGGGCGCCCTTCGGGGCGTCGGCGGGCCGGGCGCGGGAGGTGAGGGGACCGGCGTGCCGGCGTGCGGAGTCGCGGTCGTCCCGCGCCCGGGGGTCGTCGTGCAGGGGGCTGCCCATCAGCTCGAAGTAGTGAGCCCAGTCCCAGTACGGGCCGGGATCGTCGTGCATGCCCGGCAGCGTCTGCGGGGTGGTGCCCGGCACGTTGTCGTGCCCGAGGATGTGCGCCCGGTCCAGCGGGATGTCGTGCAGGTCGGCGAGATGCCGCACGAGCCTGGCCGAGGCCCGGTACATCGCCTCGGTGTACCAGGCGCCGCCCTTGGCGAGGTAGCCCTCGTGCTCGACGCCGATCGAGCGGGTGTTGACGTCCCAGTTGCCGGCGTGCCAGGCGACGTCCTTGGTGCGCACGTGCTGGGCGACGTGGCCGTCGCTGGAGCGGACCGTGTAGTGCCAGCTCACGTAGTCGGGGTCGGTCACCATCGACTTGATGCCGTCGTAGGAGCCCTCGGTGTCGTGGATGACGATGTAGTCGACGCGCCGCTCGCCCGAGATCCGGTCGTGGTTGCCGTAGTCGCCTCCGCCGGTCCGCTTGTAGGCGGCGGGCATCCACTCGCAGGCCAGCGTGGCCGGGCACTCGGCGTTCTGCGCCCGGCGCAGCGGCGGCGCGGCCGGCGGCCGCAGGCCGGGCACCGGGGCGAGGCGCACCGGGAATCCGTCGTCGGTGCGGCGGGTGGCGCCCTCCCGGATCACCGCGAACACCTCGTCGGCGAAGCTCCTCGCGGTGAGCGGGTCACGCGCCCCCGAGTAGCGGACGACCGCCTGGTACCAGCCGGCCGGGTCGGCGGTGGGGTGCGGCTGGTAGGCGGCGAGCAGCGCGGCGCCGCCCCGGATGTTCGCGGCCGGGTCGGCGCGCAGTTGTCCGGCGGGCAGCCCGGTCAGCCGTGCCGCACGCCGCAGCGACGGCCCCGTGATGTCGGACTCCCCGGGGGCGGGACCGGCTGCCGGACCGGCGGGCCGGTCGGGTCTGGCCTCCGGCGCCCGGGGTGCCGGCCTGGCCCCGTCGCCGCGGGCGTCGCCGGAGGCGTGCGCCGCGTGCCCGCCGTGATCGTCCGGGCGGGCGGCCGTCTCCAGGTCCACGAGGTGCATGGGGCCGTACCCGCCGTCGGTGCTGGGCCGGCCGTCGTGGGTGTCCCAGCGCGACTGCAGGTACGACACCCCGAGCAGGACGCTCACCGGGACTCCGTACTCCCGCGCCGCCTCGGCGAAGTCGCCCTGGCGGCCATGGTCCTGGACGGGCCCCACCAGAGCGCCGGCGGCGAGACCGGCGACGACCCACTGCAGCATGGCAACCCCCCACGGATCGGTCCCGTCAGGTTACTGTCCGTGGTCGTCGCGCAGAAGGAGGTGCCACTCGCCGGTGTTTCGGCCCCGGCCCCGCGCGGGGATCGCGCGTTCGGCGCTAATCCTGCCCGTTTGCGGGCAGGATGTTGGCGTGTCCGGCTGCTTGTGCGTAGTGTCCTCGTCTGTGTCCACGACGCGGCATCCCCATGAGGAACTCATCACCCACCTCACCAGGACCAGCGGGTTAGGTCCCGGCGAGGCGGCTCGCGTGGTCGCCGACGTGCTGTCGTACTTCTCCGAGCCGGTCGAGGAGTTCGTCAGGCGGCGCCACGCCGAGCTGAAGGCCCGCGGCCTCACCAACGACGAGATCTTCCCCCGGGTGGCCGCCGAACTCCGGATGCGCCGGGTGGCGCCGCCCGAGCTGTCCCTGCGCCAGTTGCGCCGCATCGTCTACGGCTGACGGGCCGCCCCGCGGCCCCTGTCATGTCCCGCGTCGCGGACATCACCATCGTTCATGGAAGAGGAGAACCTGGATGTGCGGAATCGTCGCCTATGTCGGTCCCAAGGACGCCGCCCCCATCCTGCTGGAGGGGCTGCAGCGGCTGGAGTATCGCGGCTACGACTCGGCCGGGATCGTGGTGTCCAGCAAGGGGCTGAAGGTACGCAAGGTCAAGGGCCGCGTCGCCGACCTGGCCAAGGTCATGCCGGCCAGGTTCAAGGGCGGCCTCGGCATCGGGCACACCCGGTGGGCCACCCACGGCGTGCCCAGTGACGTCAACGCGCACCCCCACCTGTCGTCGGACGAGCGCATCGCCGTCGTGCACAACGGCATCATCGAGAACGCCGACGAGCTGCGCGCCAAGCTGGCGGCCGACGGTGTCGTGTTCGTCTCCGAGACCGACACCGAGGTGCTCGCCCACCTGATCGCCCGCACCGTCGAGGAGACGGAGTCGCTGGAGGAGGCCGTGCGCAAGGCGCTCAAGAGCGTCGTCGGCACGTACGGCATCGCCGTCGTCGACGCCGAGCGGGCGGGCGAGGTCGTCGTGGCCCGCAACGGCAGCCCGATCGTGCTCGGCATCGGAGAGAAGGAGATGTTCGCCGCCTCCGACGTGTCGGCGCTGGTCCGCTACACCCGCCAGGTGGTGCACCTGGAGGACGGCGAGCTGGCCGTGCTCAAGGCCGACGGTTTCCACACCTTCGCCAGCGACGCCCGCGAGACCGCCAAGGAGCCGCTGACCGTCGACTGGGACGCCGGCCACTACGACACCGGCGGCTACGAGCACTACCTGCTCAAGGAGATCTCCGAGCAGCCCGAGACGGTCTCCCGCACCCTGCGCGGCCGGCTGGACGAGCGTTTCCACATCGCCCACCTCGGCGGCCTCAACCTGGACGCCCGTGAGACCCGTTCCTTCCGCCGCGTGAAGATCATCGGGTGTGGCTCAGCCTACTACTCCGGCCAGATCGGCGCGCAGCTCATCGAGGAGCTGGCCCGCATCCCGGCGGACGCGGAGCCGGCCAGCGAGTTCCGCTACCGCAACCCGGTGGTCGACCCCGACACGCTGTACGTGGCGATCAGCCAGTCCGGCGAGACCTACGACACCCTGGCGGCGGTGCAGGAGCTGAAGCGCAAGGGCGGCCGGGTGATCGGCATCGTCAACGCCGTCGGCAGCGCCATCGCCCGCGAGGTGGACGGCGGCGTCTACCTGCACGCCGGGCCCGAGGTGTCGGTCGCCTCGACCAAGGCCTTCACCTCCACGGCGGTGGCGTTCGCGCTGCTCGCGCTGCACTTCGGCCGGGTGCACGACCTGTCGCCCGCCGACGGCCGCCGCATCTGCGAGGGCCTGCGCCGGCTGCCCGGCCAGATCGAGGAGATCCTCGCCCAGGGCGACAAGATCGCCGAGCTGGCGAAGAAGTACGCCCACCACCCGAGCATGATGTTCGTCGGCCGGGTGCGCGGCTACCCGGTGGCCCGTGAGGGCGCGCAGAAGCTCAAGGAGATCTCCTACGTGCACGCCGAGGCCTATCCGGCCAGCGAGCTCAAGCACGGGCCGCTCGCGCTGATCGGCCCCGAGATGCCGACGGTCGCGATCGTCCCCGACGACGAGCTGCTCGACAAGAACCTCACCACGCTGGGCGAGATCCGCGCCCGCGGCGGCCAGGTGCTCATGGTCGGCCATCGCGAGCCCGATGCCAAGCTGGCCGACGACGTCATCGTGGTGCCGAGGAACGAGATCGAGCTGGACCCCATCCTGCTGTCGATCCCGCTCCAGCTCTTCGCCTACCACGCGGCGGTCGCCCTCGGCCGCGATGTGGACAAGCCTCGCAATCTGGCCAAGAGCGTCACGGTCGAGTGAGTCCAGGCGGCACTATGGCCACAATCGCACAAAGGTCGTGTAATTAGCGCAATATCGACCTAAGATCCGCTTGTGGTCGAGTTCGATCCGCGCACGCCCAACCTCGCACGCATGTACGACTACATGCTCGGCGGTGTGACGAACTACGCCGTCGACCGCGAGGCGACCGACCGGCTGGCCGAGCTGGTCCCGCAGGCCGTGCCGCTGGCCCGGGTCAACCGGGGCTTCCAGCAGCGGGCGGTGCGCCACCTGGCGGCCACGGGCGTGCGCCAGTTCCTCGACCTCGGCAGCGGGCTGCCCACCCAGGGCAGCGTCCACCAGGTGGTGCCCGACGCCCGGGTGGTCTACGTGGACCGCGACCCGGTGGTCGCCGAGCACGCGACGGCCCTGCTCCACGACGAGAGCAGGGCCGCTTTCGTCCAGGCCGACCTTCTCGACGCCGCGCGGGTGCTGGACCGCGCCGCCGCCTTCCTCGACCTGAGCCGCCCGGTCGGCGTGCTGCTGATCTCGATCCTGCACTTCATCCCCGACACGGACGCGGGCACGGGCACGGATGAGGGCACCGGCGCGAATGCGGTTGCGGGCACGGACGCGGGCGGGTGCGGGGGTGGGGACGCCGGAGCCGGTGGCCCGCACGCCGCCGTGGCCGCCCTGCGGGAGGCGGTGGCGCCCGGCAGCCACCTCGTGCTCACCCACGCCACCTCCCCGGGCCGGGCCAAGCCCGCCGCCAAGCCCGCCGCCGGCCGCGGCGCCGCCCGGCCGCCCGCCAGAATCCGGGCGTTCTTCGGTGACTTCACGCTGGTCGAGCCCGGCCTCGTGCACGCCGCCGACTGGCGGCCTGACCGGCCCAGGCTGGCCGCCGAACCGTCCACGGCGTCGTACCTCATGGCCGGAGTCGGCTGGAAGCCGCGGGCGCGGCAGGTGTAACTCACCGTGAGTTGTCAATAACCTCAGGTAGTGGGAGGTACCCGCGCGCCCGGGGGAGGCACGCATGCGCCGACGGCAGTTCTTCGCGCTGGGGCTAGGCCTGGCGGGGCTCGGCCTGACCGGTGCGGCGTGCGGCGCCGAACGCCGCCCGACGGCCGGAGCGGTGCGCGTGCCGTTCACCATCACGCCGGGCGCCGAGCGGTGGGCGGGCGTGACGCAGGCGCTCACCCGGGCCGCCTGGCAGTCGGGCTTCCTGCTGTCCGGCCACCGGCAGGCCACCACCATCACGATCACCGGGCTGCCCGCGCTGGCCGCCGCCGAGATCGACGCCGCGCCGCGGCTGCACGAGACCGCGACGCCGCTGGTCAGGCTCGCCGGAGAGGTCGAGGTCGTGGTCGTGCCGGCCGGCTCGCCGGTGCGCGACTTCGAGGAGTTCGGCGCCCAGCTGCTCGCCCGGCCCGAGGGCATGCCGCTCGCCGGAGGGCCGCAGGGGGAGCCCGACCACCTGCTGTTCGGGCTGATCGCGCGGGGGCTCGGGGCCGACGCGCGCCGGCTCGTCTACGCCGGCCACGCGAGCCAGGCGGAGGCCGAGGACGCCCTGCGCGGCGGCCGGGCCGTGGCCGCCGCCGGCAGCCTGCGCGCCTGGCGCGCCGACCTGCGCAAGGGGCGGGTCAGGGCGCTGGCCGTCTCCAGCGCCCGGCGCGTCGACGGGCTCGACGTGCCCACCCTCCTGGAGTCGGGCGTGCGCATCGACTTCGCCGACTGGTGCGCGGCGGTCGGCCCGCCCGGCATGCCCGGCGAGCTGCGCGCCACGGCCATCGAGATGTGCGAGCGCGTCGCTGGCTCCGCGCCCTGGCACAAGGCCTGCCGCGCCGGAGGGTGGCAGCCGATCCCGCTCGGCGGCGGCGACTTCGAGCAGTGGCTCGCCTCCGAGACGGCACGCACCCGCGCCGTGCTCCGCGACCTCGGACTGGTCGACACGCCCGGCACAACATGATGGGGCGAGTTGCGGTCGCGGGCACTAGATGTAGGATCCTGCTCGTCGCTGGTTCGCCCCTCGGGGCGGAGTGAAAGGGAACCCGGTGCGATTCCGGGGCTGCCCCGCAGCGGTGAGCGGGAACGACCGCCGTCACGAGCACTGGAGAGATCCGGGAAGCGACGGCCAGTAGGACCGGCATGACCACGTGATCATGCGTGCCCGCGAGCCCGAAGACCTGCCAGCGACGCCGGGGTCTCCGGCCGGCGCGTGCGAGACGACGCACGCCGGTCCGGCACGCCCGGCTCACCTGTCCAGGGCCTCGAGGGAGGGCCCGGGGGCCGACGCGGCCGGGCCACGCCCCGCGCCGCCCTGCTCTCGCGCGCTCCGACGGGGCGAAGCTCGCGAGGAGAGCACGTGACGCAGATCGTTGAGGTTGACCGGCGGCTGGCCATCGAGGAGGCCGCCGCCCGGGTGATCGCCGACCCGGCCAACTCCAGGGTCGCCGCCCGGCTGCTGGCCGAGGAGATCGCCGACGAGGCGGCCGGGCACGGCGTGCGGACCTTCTCCGAGTCGGTCGCGGCAACCCACGCGGCCGGGCTGGTCCAGGACTCCCTCGCCGCCTTCGTCGCCGCCCACGCCGCCGAGCTGGACGCGCTCGTCAGCGACGAGGCCGACGACCGGTTCGAGTACTTCGGCCTGCGCACCGTCCACGACCGCTACCTGCTGCGCCACCCCGACACGCGGGCGGTGCTGGAGCGGCCGCAGCACTTCCTGCTGAGGGTGGCCTGCGGCCTGTCGTCGTCGGTGTCCGAGGCGGCCGAGCTGTACGGGCTGATGTCCACGCTGGCCTACCTGCCCAGCTCACCGACGCTGTTCAACGCGGGCGCGCGCCGGCCGCAGCTTTCGTCGTGCTTCCTGCTCGACTCGCCGCGCGACGAGCTGGAGGCCATCTACGACCGGTACGGCCAGGTGGCCAGGTTGTCGAAGTACGCCGGTGGCATCGGCATCTCCTGGACCCGGGTCCGCTCGCGCGGCTCGCTCATCCGCGGCACCAACGGCCACTCCAACGGCATCGTCCCGTGGCTGCGCACCCTGGACGCCTCGGTCGCCGCGGTGAACCAGGGCGGCCGGCGCAAGGGCGCGGCCTGCGTCTACCTGGAGACCTGGCACGCCGACGTCGAGGAGTTCCTGGAGCTGCGCGACAACACGGGTGAGGACGCGCGCCGTACGCACAACCTCAACCTGGCCAACTGGGTGCCGGACGAGTTCATGCGCCGGGTCGAGGCCGACGAGCCGTGGTCGCTGTTCGACCCGAAGGACGTCCCCGACCTCACCGACCTGTACGGCGACGCCTTCGACCGCGCGTACCGCGCCTACGAGGCGCAGGGCCGCTTCGTCCGCCAGATCCCGGCCCGCACCCTGTACGGCCGGATGATGCGCACGCTCGCGCAGACCGGCAACGGCTGGATGACGTTCAAGGACGCGGCCAACCGGACCTCCAACCAGACGGCCCGCCCCGAGAACGTCATCCACCTGTCCAACCTGTGCACCGAGATCCTGGAGGTCACCAGCGACGCCGAGACCGCGGTGTGCAACCTCGGGTCGGTCAACCTGGCCGCCCACCTGCGCGACGGCGCGGAGCTCGACTGGGACCGGCTGCGCGGCACGGTGCGGACCGCGGTGCGCTTCCTGGACCGGACCATCGACCTGGGCTTCTACCCGACGCCCGAGGCCGAGGCGGCCAACCGGCGGTGGCGGCCGATCGGGCTCGGCGTGATGGGCCTGGCCGACGTGTTCTTCACGCTGCGCCTTCCGTTCGACTCGCCCGAGGCGCTGGAGCTGTCCACGCGGATCGCCGAGGAGATCGCGCTGGCCGCCTACGACACCTCCGCCGACCTGGCCGTCGAGCGCGGCCGGCACCCCTCCTACGACGACACGCGCGCGGCGCGGGGGGTGCTGCACCCCGACCACTACGCGGGCGCGGCCGACTCGCCGCGCTGGGAGGCGCTGCGGGCCAAGGTCGCCACCACCGGGCTGCGGAACTCCCTCATGATCGCCATCGCGCCGACGGCCACCATCGCCTCCATCGCCGGCTGCTACGAGTGCATCGAGCCGCAGGTGTCCAACGTCTTCAAGCGTGAGACGCTGTCCGGCGAGTTCCTGCAGGTCAACCGCTATCTGGTGGCCGACCTGCAGGCCCGTGGGCTGTGGACGCAGGCGATGCGCGACGCGATCAAGCGGGCCGACGGCTCCGTGCAGGACGTCCCCGGCATCCCGGCCGACCTGAAGACGCTCTACCGCACCGCGTGGGAGCTGCCGCAGAAGGCGCTCATCGACCTGGCCGCGGCCCGCCAGCCGTACATCGACCAGTCGCAGTCGCTCAACCTCTTCCTGGCCAGCCCCACCATCGGCAAGCTCTCCTCGATGTACGCCTACGCCTGGAAGAGCGGCCTGAAGACCACGTACTACCTGCGCTCGCGCCCCGCGACCCGGATCGCCCAGACGACCGTGGCGGCGGCCCCGGCGGTCACCCCGGCGGTCACCCCGGCAGAGGCGGTCGCCTGCTCGCTGGAGAACCCCGAAGTCTGCGAAGCCTGCCAGTGACCGACCCCACCACCTACGGAGACATCCCCGCCATGCTGCTCGACCCTGGAATGGACCTGACCCTGCGGCCCATGCGCTACCCGGACTTCTACGAGCGCTACCGGGCGGCCATCCGCAACACCTGGACCGTCGAGGAGGTGGACCTGCACACCGACCTGGCCGACCTGGCCAGGATGACCCCGCAGGAACGCCACCTGATCAACCGGCTGGTCGCCTTCTTCGCCACGGGTGACTCGATCGTCGCCAACAACCTGGTGCTCAACCTCTACCAGCACGTCAACGCCCCCGAGGCGCGCCTGTACCTGAGCAGGCAGCTGTTCGAGGAGGCCGTGCACGTGCAGTTCTACCTGACGCTGCTCGACACCTACCTGCCCGACCCGGACGAGCGGGTCAAGGCGTTCGCCGCGATCGAGCACATCCCGTCGATCCGGGACAAGGCGGAGTTCTGCTTCCGGTGGATCGACTCGATCGGCGGGCTGCAACGGTTGGAGACGGCCGAGGAGCGCCGGCAGTTCCTGCTGAACCTCATCTGCTTCGCCGCCTGCATCGAGGGGCTGTTCTTCTACGGCGCCTTCGCCTACGTCTACTGGTTCCGCTCGCGCGGCCTGCTCAGCGGCCTGGCCACCGGGACGAACTGGGTGTTCCGCGACGAGTCCATGCACATGGAGTTCGCCTTCAGCGTGGTGGACACCGTCCGGGCCGAGGAGCCGGAACTGTTCGACGACAAGCTGGGCGAGCAGGTCACCGCGATGCTGGAGGAGGCCGTGGCCGCCGAGCTGGCCTTCGCCCGTGACCTGTGCGGCGAGGGGATGCCCGGCATGAGCGCCGAGCAGATGCGCGAGTACCTTGAGTACGTGGCCGACCAGCGTCTGGCCAGGCTCGGGCTGCCGGTGCGCTACGGCACGGCCAACCCGTTCGCGTTCATGGAGTTGCAGGACGTGCAGGAGCTCGCGAACTTCTTCGAGCGGCGGGTGTCGGCTTATCAGGTGGCTGTTGAGGGCAATGTGACGTTCGATGAGACGTTCTAGGATTATTTGATAGGAGATTTGGGGGCATTACTCGTGCAGACGCCAGCCGGCTGGCTCGTCCTGGCCATAGCGGTGGCCGGGGCCGTTCTCTGCGTGGAGATCTTCCGACGGCTGCTGTCCAAGGCCGGCCGCAAGTGGGCGCTCGCCCGGCACCTGGTCGAGCACTGCACCTGGGCCGGGTTCACGGTGGCGGCCGTGGTGGCCTTCAACCTGGTGTTCGGGCCGGGCATGTTCGGCGGGAGCCCGGGGGAACTGGCCACCGCCCGCACCCTGGACCGGGCGCTCGGGCTCGTCACCATCGGCGCGGTGACCTGGCTGATCGTCCAGGCCACGTACGCGCTGACGGACGTGGTGCTCGACCGGCTGGTGAAGGTCGAGGGGGAGCGCAACCGGCGGGCCCGGCGGATCATGACGCAGATCGGGCTGGTCCGCCGGATCGCCGCCGCGGTCATCGTCGTGATCGCGGTCGGCGCGATGCTCTTCTCCTTCCCCCAGGTGCGGGCGCTCGGCGCCGGTCTGCTCGCCTCCGCCGGCATCGCCGGCGCGATCGTCGGCATCGCCGCCCAGCCGACGATCGGCAACGCCCTGGCGGGCCTGCAGCTCGCCTTCAGCGACGCGCTGCGGCTGGACGACGTGGTCGTGGTGGACAACGAGTGGGGCAGGATCGAGGAGCTGACGCTCACCTACGTGGTGGTGCGCCTGTGGGACGAGCGCCGGCTGGTCCTGCCCGTCTCCTACTTCACCCAGAACCCGTTCGAGAACTGGACCCGGCACGGCAGCCGGGTCATCGCCGCGGTGTTCCTGCGGGTCGACTGGTCGGTCCCGGTCGACAAGCTGCGCGAGGAGCTCTACGCCTTCATCCAGAGCAACCCGCTGTGGGACCAGAAGGACTGGACCCTTCAGGTGACCGACGTGCTGCCGAACGGGCTGGTCGAGCTGCGCGCCCTGATGAGCGCCGCGGACTCCCCGTCCGCGTGGGACCTCAAGTGCGACGTCCGCGAGCACCTGGTCACCTTCATCAGGACGAACTTCCCCGACTCGCTGCCGCGCTTCCGCGTCGAGACCCCGGAGACCCGGGTCGGGGTACCGTGGACCGCCGACCTGGGCGCCGACCCCGACCCCGGCCCCAGCTCCGACGCCGGCCCCCAGCGCGGCTGAAGGAAGCGAACCGCTGCAGCCGGTGGACGCGCACGCGGTCCGAGGGAAGCTCCGCCAGGGCGAGTTCCGCCAGGTGATCGTGGTGGGTGAAGACGATCGTCTGGAACCGGTCAGCCATGCTCATGGCCTACGGCATCCCGAGGTGCGCGCAGGCGGTACAGGTCACCACGCACGGAGATCATCCAGCTCGTGCTGGATCGCTCGGATCTCGGCCTGGTCGTCGGGGTCGGCCGCGATGGCCTCGGCCTGGGCGCGGATGCGCTCATCGCGGCGCAGGCGCCACGCGGTGAGCACGGCAAGGCGGATCGCGGTCTCCGGGCTGTCGCCGTCACCTGTGAGGTCGGCCAGGGCGGCTTCCATCGGCGGGTCGAGTTCGATAGTCAGCACCGTCATATCTTCACTGTACGATGCGGCCTTTCGCAGGGATTCACACTTTTCCGTTACGGCACGGCTTCGGATCGTAGCCGACCGTCTTCGGGCATGGGTGCATGAGCAAGGCGCACACCCAAAGCCGTTCGAGGACGTGATCGAGAAGGCCCTGCTCGACTCCGGCTGGCAGAAGGGCTACCCCTCCCACAACGACCGTGCCGGCGGGGGTGCCGTCGGCCGCGCCGTCGCCGGCCGCGGACCGGGAGGCGTCAACCGGTTCGCCGCCGGCCCCCCGGCGCTGGTGCGGCTGGACGACACCGGCCGGGTCGAGCGGGCCGGAGACCTGGCCGCTGCCCTGTCCACCGTCGCCCGGCAGGCGGTGGAACTGCTCGGCGGGCCGCAGGCCGTACGGATCAAGGAGTGCGGAGCCGGCACCTGCACCCGCCGGTACGTCGACACCTCGCGGGCCGGCGCCCGGCGCTGGTGCGACATGCAGGAGTGCGGCAACCGCGCCAAGGCGGCGAAGTTCCGCGCCCGCCACCGCGCCAAGGCGGCGGGGTTCCGCGCCCGCCACCGCGCCCGTTAATCGCTGGCCCCGGCCCTGATCACCCGGCTACCGTGGACGATGTCCCGGCACGACCAGGAAAGCCCCACATGACCGCCTCATCCCCGCGGACCGCGCCCCACGCGGCTCACGGCCGGTAAGGCTCCCGGACAGTCCCCGCCACCGGACTCCAGGAGCCGCCCGAGGACGTTCCCGAGGCGGCTTTCTCCTCGCCGTGCCACACGAGGACGGCCCTGACAGGGGATCAGGGCCGCGGGCCACGGTCTGTCCGGCGGGAATGGCGCCCCCCGGACGGACACCGCCCTCGCCCCGGACGGCGCCCACGCCAGCCCGTCCCGGGGCCCACCCCACCGGGGGATCACCGGCGCCGATCGGGGTAGAGGGCGGCCAGCGAACGAAGGAGGGCCTGTGCGCCGACTGGTGGCCATCGCGAACTCCTCGGCCGGAAGCGCGGACGACGACGCCCTGTCCCGGGTGCTCGCCGAGCTGGCCGAGCACGCCGACACCGTCAAGGCCCGGCTCGGCGACCCGGCCGAGCTGGGGAGCCTGCTGGCCGAGCACCCCGGGCGCGACCCGGTCGTGCTCGGCGGCGACGGTTCCCTGCACTGCCTGGTGACGGCGCTGGCCGAGCGGGGCGAGCTGGGGTCCCGCACGGTCGGGCTGGTGCCGCTGGGCACCGGCAACGACCTCGCCCGCGCCCTGGGCGTGCCGCTCGACCCGGTGGAGGCGGCCCGGGTGGCGGCGACCGGCGAGCCACGGCCGCTCGACCTGCTGCGCGACGAGGACGGCGGGGTCGTGGTGAACGCCGTTCACGCCGGGGTGGGGGTCGAGGCCGCCCAGACGGCCGGGCCGCTCAAGCCGTTCCTGCGCCGCTTCGCCTACGCGGCCGGCAGCGTGATCGCCGGCGTGCGGACCAAGGGGGTGCCGCTGCGGGTGGAGGTGGACGGCCGGGTGATCGCGGACGGGCGGCGCCGGGTGCTGATGGTGGGCGTCGGCAACGGCCGCACCATCGGCGGCGGCACGCCGATCACGCCCGACGCCAGCCCCGCCGACCGGCTCGCCGACGTGGTCGTGTCCTTCGCGACCGGCCCGCTGCGCCGCCTGCTGTACGGCGTGCAGCTTCGGCTCGGCCGGCACACCGGCCGGCCGGACGT
The DNA here is from genome assembly GCF_043204415.1 of Nonomuraea sp. NPDC047897. NCBI lineage: Bacteria > Bacillati > Actinomycetota > Actinomycetes > Streptosporangiales > Streptosporangiaceae > Nonomuraea > Nonomuraea sp. NPDC047897. The sequence goes on from NZ_JBIDCC010000002.1 coordinate 519,367, forward strand.
CGTGACCGCCCGCGGCACGCGGGTCCGGATCTCCGGCCCGCCCGTGCACGTCAACACCGACGGCGAGCTCAGCGGCCCGTACCCGGCCCGCACCTGGACCGTGGTGCCGCACGCCTGGCGGATGACGCTGCCGCCCGGCTGACCGGCTGCCGCCCGGCTGGCCGGCGCGCGTCAGCGCTCGACGATCTCGTTCTTGCCGATGACGACCACCCCGCCGCGGGTCAGCGCGAAACGGGTGCGGTCGTGGTCGAGGTCGAAGCCGATCCGGGCGCCGTCGGGGATCACGACGTTCTTGTCGATGATCGCCTTGCGCACGATCGCACCCCTGCCGATCTTGACGTTCTCCATCAGCACGGAGTCCTCCACCAGCGAGTGCGAGTGGAGCACCACCTTCGGCGACAGGACCGACCGGACGGCGGTGCCACCCGAGACGATCACGCCGGGGGAGACCAGCGAGTCGATCGCCCGGCCCACCCGGTCGCCGTCGTTGTGCACGAACTTGGCCGGCGGAAGCGTGTCGTGGCCGGTGTGGATGGGCCACTTGTCGTTGTAGAGGTTGAAGACCGGGTGCGCCGAGATGAGGTCCATGTGCGCGTCGTAGTAGGCGTCCAGGGTCCCCACGTCGCGCCAGTAGCCGCGGTCGCGCTCGGTGGAGCCCGGCACGACGTTGTCGGCGAAGTCGTAGACGTCGGCGCCGCCCGACTTGACCAGCATGGGGATGATGTTGCCGCCGAGGTCGTGCTTGCTCGTCGGGTCGAGGGCGTCCTCGCGCAGGGCGTCGATCATCGCCTGCGTCCTGAACACGTAGTTGCCCATCGAGGCGTAGATCTCGTCGGGGGAGTCGGCGAGGCCCACGGCGTCCTTCGGCTTCTCGCGGAAGGCCACGATGCGCCGCCCCTGCGGGTCGGTCTCGATCACCCCGAACTGGTCGGCCAGCGCCAGCGGCTGCCTGATCGCGGCGACGGTCACGTCGGCGCCGGACTCCTCGTGCTGCTCGACCATCTGCCGGGGATCCATCCGGTAGATGTGGTCGGCGCCGAACACGATGACGTGCTCGGGCATCTCGTCGTAGATCAGGTTCAGGTTCTGGAACAGGGCGTCGGCGGACCCGGAGAACCACCGGGGCCCGAGCCGCTGCTGCGCCGGCACCGGGGTCACGTAGTTGCCGAGCATGGCCGACAACCGCCAGGTGCGGGACACGTGCCGGTCAAGGCTGTGGTTCTTGTACTGGGTGAGCACGACGATTTGCAGATAGCCGCCGTTGGCCAGGTTGGACAGCACGAAGTCGATGAGCCGATATATCCCGCCGAACGGCACGGCGGGCTTGGCCCTGTCAGCCGTCAGAGGCATCAGCCTCTTGCCCTCGCCACCTGCCAGCACGACCGCAAGCACCCTCTGGGACCTCATGTCCAGACGCTACCCCCATTTGGCCGATCTATCGACGAAACCCCGCATGGCGCCCCCTCGGCAGCCACCGGTTTCTTGTCGTTCATCCCGATCGGCGCGGAACGGCCTGTCGAGGTGTCCCCGGCGGGCGGGTTGCTCGTAAGGTCGTCTCATGCGTGTCGATCTGCTCAGCCGGGAGTATCCGCCCGAGGTGTACGGCGGTGCCGGGGTTCACATGGAGTACCTGGCGAGCCGCCTGCGGCGGCTGGCCGACGTCCGGGTGCGCTGCTTCGGCGCGGACCGCGACGAGCCGGGCGTGTCCGCCTACCGGGTCCCCGGCGGCCTGGAGTCGGCCAACGCGGCGCTGCAGGTGCTCGGGGTGGACCTGGAGATGGCCGCGGCCTGCGAGGGCGCCGACGTCGTCCACTCGCACACCTGGTACGCCAACTTCGCCGGGCATGTCGCGAAGCTGCTGCACGGCGTCCCGCACGTGGTCACCACGCACAGCCTCGAACCCCTGCGCCCCTGGAAGGCCGAGCAGCTCGGCGGCGGCTACACGATCTCCTCCTGGGCCGAGCGGACCGCGCTGGCGGCCGCCGACGCCGTCATCGCGGTGTCGGACGGCATGCGCCGCGACGTGCTCGCCGCCTATCCCGAGATCGCGCCGGAGCGGGTCACCGTCATCCACAACGGCATCGACACCGCCGAGTACGCTCCCGACCGCGCCGACGACGTCCTGAAGCGGCACGGGGTCGATCCCCGCCGGCCGTACGTGATCTTCGTCGGGCGGATCACCCGGCAGAAGGGACTGGTCCACCTCCTGCACGCGGCGCGCGCCTTCGACCCCGGCGCCCAGCTCGTGCTCTGCGCGGGCGCGCCCGACACACCGGAGATCGCCGCCGAGGTGACCGGGCTGGTGCGCGAGCTCGAACGCGAGCGCGAGGGCGTCCGGTGGATCTCCGAGATGCTGCCCAAGCCGGAGGTCATCCAGTTGCTCACGCACGCGACGGTGTTCGTCTGCCCGTCGGTGTACGAGCCGATGGGCATCGTCAACCTGGAGGCGATGGCCTGCGAGACGGCCGTGGTGGCCACGGCCACGGGCGGCATCCCGGAGGTGGTCGCCGACGGCGAGACGGGCCTGCTGGTGCCGATCGACCAGGGCGCCGACGGCACGCCGCACGACCCCCGCCGCTTCGCCGCCGACCTCGCCGAGCGGGTCAACGCCCTGCTCGGCGATCCGGCCAGGGCTCGCGCGATGGGCGAGGCGGGCCGGGCCAGGGCCGTCGAGCACTTCTCCTGGGAACGCATCGCGGGCCGCACCCTCGACCTCTACACCTCGCTCCTCGCCTGACGCGGTTTTTCCCGTTCTTGGGGTGCATTTCCCCTGTTGAGGGGAATGTCGCGGAGTGATGGGGGAAGGGCGGGCCGCCGTTCCCCCGCAGGCCCCGGATGACGGGGGTCACCTGGGCGTCAGGAGGCAGAGATGACGCTTCCACTCGGCGTGAGCCGCCCCGAGCTCCTCGTCACGAACCTGCCCACCCCCGAAGAGGTGTTCAGGGTCACCCGGATCGGGCCGCGGGAGCTGTTCCAGCACGCCGTGGGCCCGAGCCTCATCGCGCTGGGCATCTCCATCGGCAGCGGCGAATGGCTGCTCGGGCCGCTCAGCGTCGGCCAGTACGGCTTCGTCGGCGTCGGCTGGGTCATCCTGATCTCCGCGCTGCTCCAGACGTTCTACAACGTCGAGTGCGCCCGCTACGTCGTCGCCACCGGCGAGACCCCGGTCGTGGGCTGGGGCCGCGTCCCACCGGGCTGGCGGCTGTGGGTGCCGCTGTCGGTGCTCGTCGTCATTTTCGCGTTCATCGCCGGCGGCTGGGCCGCCTCGGCCGGCCAGGGCGTGTACGCGCTCGTGCACGGCACGGTCGCGCCCGCCGGGGCGGAGGAGCCGCGGCTGTGGGCGATCGCGCTGCTCGTCGTCGTCTTCCTCATCACCGCGGCCGCCCGGCGGATCAGCCGGACGCTGGAACTGGCCAACTGGGTGTTGGTCGGGTCCATTCTCGTCGCGCTGCTGCTCGTGTGCCTCTTCGTGGTGCCGTGGAGCGTGTGGTGGGAGGGCGTGCGCGGCTTCTTCACGCCCGCCGTCCCGCCGTCGGGCATCACCGCCACCCAGCTCGGCGGCCTGGCCGGGTTCACCGCCCTCGCCTCCGGCCTCAACTGGTACGTGATGGGGCACTACCGGGACAAGGGTTACGGCATGGGCTACCGGGCCGGGTACATCTCGGGCATGCGCGGCGAGCGCCGGGAGATCCTCGCCAGCGGCGTCACCTTCCCCGACGACGAGCTCAACCGGGGGCTGTGGCGCCGCTGGTACCGGCTGCTGCTGACGGACATGTGGGGCGTGTTCTTCGTCGGCGCCATGCTGGGCATGCTGCTGCCCACGATCCTCATGTCGCAGGCGGTCGCCCTGTCGGGCGAGCGGCCCACGCGCGCCGACGTGCCGACCTTCGTCGCCGCGGTGCTGGGCGAGGAGTACGGGCCGTTCCTGTTCTACGTGGCGTTGGTGCTCGGCGTGCTGATCCTCTTCACCACGCAGCTCGGCATCTTCGAGGCCATGGTGCGGGTGACCACGGACGCCGCGCACGCCACCAGCCCACGGCTGCGGGCGCTGGTCGAGGGCGACCCGCGGCGCTTCTACTACCCGTTCATGATCGTGCTGCTGGTCGTCATCTCGATCATCATCCACCTGAGCCTTCCGGTGGCGCTCGTCGAGTGGTCGGCCAACATGTCCAACCTGGGCGCGTTGCTGTACCCGTTCCTGCTCATCTACCTCAACAGCAGGCTGCCCCGGCCCGCCCGGCCGCGGCCGTGGCACTACGTCGTCCTGGTGCTCAACTTCCTGTTCTTCGGCTTCTTCTTCGTCAACTTCCTCGCCGACTTCGTCGGCGACCCGCTGGTGACGTTCTAGCCGGTCGGGGAAGCGGGGCTCAGCGGACGGGCTGGAGCACGACCACCGGGATCTCCCGGTCGGTCTGCGTCTGGTAGTCGTCGTACTGGGGCCAGGCGCGCGTCATCAGCCGCCACAGCTCCGGCTTCTCCTCCGCGATCGCCGTGTGCGCGACAGCCGTGAACCGGTCGCCCTTGACCTGCACCTCGACCTCGGGGCTGGCCTGGAGGTTCTTGTACCAGTCGGGGTGCTCGGGGTCGCCGCCCTTGGAGGCGACCACCACGTAGGCGTCGCCGTGCCGCTGGTAGATCAGCGGCGTCGTGTAGGGCCGGCCGGACCTGCGGCCCTTGGTGGTCAGCAGGAGCACGGTGGTGTCGTTCCAGTCGTGCCCCTCCGCACCGTCCGTCTGCTGGTAGCGCTGAACGTGTTCCTTGCCGTAGAGCATGCGGGACAGCTACCCCGGCCGGGCACCCCGTCACGGCCCGGCGCGGGCCTGTACGAGAAGTTGACCCGGGCCGCGCGGCCCCCGCGTCACAGGTAGGGGCGGGTGACCGTGACCAGGTCGGGCACGGCGTCGCGGGTGTCGACGTAGAGGGCCGCGTCGGGGGTGCGCTCGCGCACGTCGCGGTCGCGGATGGCGAACACCGCGGGCGCCGCCCCCACGTCGCCGTAGCGGGTCGCGACGGCCGTGGAGATCGCCCGGCGCACGTCGGCCACGACGCTCCTGGTCGTGTGGCCGGGACCCGAGGCGGCGAGGTAGCCCAGCATGCCCGCGAACCGCAGCTCCGCCTCCGCCGACCGCTGCCGGGCGGGCGCCGGCCGGTCGAGCCAGAACACCTTGCCGGCCAGGAACGCCTCGTAGCTCTCGCCGCCATGGTCGAGCGTGCGCGCCGTCCCGGCGAGCAGCCCCCCGAACTCGGCCAGGTCCGCCCGGGGCGGCAGATCCGTCGTGACGAACAGGGGCACGATCAGAGAGTCGAGCATGAGTGAGATCCCTCCACGTGAGGAGCCTCATCGTAGGGGCAGCCACCGACAATCTCCGGAGAAGACGCACCCGCACCCCCGGGCCGGCCGGACGTCCCGGGGCGAAGCGACCCGGACGGGACGCCCGTGACGCCCGCGCCTAGCGGTCGGTCCATTCGTCATGGAGGGCCGAGTGGACGATCGAGTCGCGCCAGCCGTCCGGCGTGTGCACGTGGTGGCGGATCCGCCCCTCCTCGACCATGCCCGCCGTCAGCATCGCGAGCTGGGCCGGCAGGTTCTCCGGAGCGCGGGCGCCCCAGATGCGGTGCAGCCCGAGCTGTTTGAAGCCGAACGCCAGCAGCAGCCGGATCAGGTCCGTGCCCATGCCCCGGCCCCACTGGTCGGGCCGCAGCCCCACGCCGATCTCGGCGCTGTGCGGGTGGTCGGCCTCGATGTGCAGCCGGGCCACCCCGATGACGTCGCGGTGGTCGGTGTCGACCACCGCGAGCATGTAGAGGCGGCGCGGCTCGGCGGCGGCCGCCGCCAGCGCCTCCTGGACGAGATCGGCCACCTGCTCGTTGCTGCGGGGGCCGAACGGCATGTACTGCGTGGCCGTGCGGTCGCCGTAGACGGCGTGCAGCGCCGCCACGTCGGCCTCCGTCACATCACGGAGGGACAGACGCGCACCATTGCACTGCACCCGGCGCATGCGGAGAAGTAAACGCCACTTTTGTGATCTCCACAAGTCCTTGTCAAGTCGCGAGTTGACTTCCGTAAGCTCGCGCGACAAGTTCGGCGATCGAGCCGTGGGCGCCCAGCGGCTCGGCGTGACCGGCGCCGATCCCGGCGGCGGCCCGTTCGAGCAGGTCGGCGGGTGCCTCGTGGCCGATCAGGCAGGGCGCGATGGCCAGCCGGTCCGCCCCGGCGGCGCGCAGCCGCTCGGCTGCCATCGGCACACCCGGCTCGCTGTCAAGTGAGGCGGCGACCACGGGCAGCGTCAGGCGGGAGGCGAGCAGCACCGCCGTGGGCTGCACGGCCTGCACGGCCCGCGTGCCGCCCACGGTGGCGAGGATGACGGCGTCCACGGGGCTGGAGACGTTCAGCAGGCGCACCCGGTCGGCGCGGGCCAGGCCGCGCTCGGCCAGCCGGATGTGCAGGGCCTCGGCGAGCAGCGGGTGCGGGCCGAGCGCCTCGGTGACGACCGCGTCCGTGCCGGCGGCCTCGACGATCGTGGCGATCTCGGCCATGACCTCGGGGTCGTCCCAGGTCAGCAGAGGCACCACGACGGCCTCCCGGCCCTGCGGCAGGGACTCGGCCAGCTCGGTGATCGGGGTCAGGCGCACCTCGATCTGCGGATGGTCGACCCGTACAACACCGGCGATCTCGGTGGCTACGCCCGAGACGTCGCCCGGCGCGGCGAGCACGAGCACAGGGGCGTCCGGCGGCAGGGAGGTGGGGACGGGGCGGCGGTGGCGGCCGCCACCCGGCCGGCGGGAACGTTCACGTACAGGGAGGCTCACAGGCGCGCAGTTTATGCGTATTGGCCCCGCTCCGTTCCGCGAATCGGTGGCGATTCAATCACAACCGTCACCCAGGCCCGGATCTTGGTCAGCGGGCCGCGGGCTTGCGGGGATCCGGCCTCGGGGCCCGTCAGGTCCGCTGGGGCAGCGGGCCGGCGGCGAGGTCGCGGTCGCGGGTCTCCGGCGCGATGGCCAGGCCCACGGCGGTGACGGCCAGCGCGGCCACCACGTACACCGACACGGCGAGCGTCGTGCCGTACACGTCGAACAGCTTGATCGCGATGATCGGGGCGAACGCGCCGCCGACGATCCCGGCCACCTGATAACCCATGGAGGCGCCGCTGTAGCGCAGCCGGGTGGTGAACAGTTCGGCGATGAACGCCGCCTGCGGGCCGTACATGGCGGCGTGGGTGACCAGCGCCACGACGGCGGCGAGCGCGATGAGCGGGAACGACCGGGTGTCGAGCAGCGGGAAGAACGCGAACACCCACACGGCCGCGCCGACCACGCCCGCCAGGTAGACCGGGCGCCGGCCCAGGCGGTCGGACAGCGCGCCGAACAGCGGGATCAGCACCAGTTGCAGCGCCGACCCGATCAGCACCGCGTTCAGTCCGACGGAGCGCTCCATGCCGAGCGGGCCGGTCAGGTAGACGATGATGTACGCCGTGAAGGTGTAGAAGGCCACGTCCACCCCGATGCGTGCGGTGAAGGCCGACAGCAGGGCGCGCGGGTGCGTACGCAGCACCTCGACCAGCGGCATCCTCGCCTTCGTCCCCGCCTGCTCCACCTGCGCGAACAGTGGCGACTCGGTGATCCGCACGCGCACCCACAGGCCGACGAGCACGAGCGCCCCGGACAGCAGGAACGGCACCCGCCAGCCCCACGACAGGAACGCCGTGTCCGGCAGGGTGACCGACAGGATGGTCAGCAGCCCGGTGGCCAGCACGAACCCCGCCGGGACGCCCACCTGCGGCCAGCTCGCGTTGAAGCCGCGCCTGCGGTCGTCGCCGTGCTCCAGCGACATGATCACCGCGCCGCCCCATTCGCCGCCCAGCCCGAGCCCCTGGACGAACCTCAGGAGCGCCAGCAGGATCGGCGCGGCGACGCCGATGCTGTCGTAGCCGGGCAGCAGGCCGATGAGGAACGTCGAGACGCCCATCACGAGGAGAGTGACCACGAGCACCGTCTTGCGCCCGGCGCGGTCGCCGAAGTGGCCGAAGACGATGCCGCCGAGCGGGCGGGCCACGAAGGCGACGGCGTTCGTGGTCAGGGCGAGCAGTGTGGCGTTGAGCGGGTCGAACGTCGGGAAGAACAGCTTGCCGAAGACGATGGTGGCCGCTGTCGTGTAGAGGAAGAAGTCGTACCACTCCAGCGACGTGCCGACCAGGCTGGCGAAGATGACGCGCCGTGTCTGCTGGGGGGAGCTTGGCATGTCGTCGCTCCTGTCCTTGTGTGGGGGCTTGTCTTCAACATAAGGATCGTTGAACAACTCGACAAGGGTTTTGTTCGATGATTGTCTGGCCCTTGTGAACGACGCTGTTGCCGATCTCGAGCGCGACCGCACCCGGCTGGGCCGCAGCAGCACCGCCGAACGGGTGGCCGACATCCTCCGCGACCGCATCAGCGAAGGCTTCTTCGTCCCCGGCCAACGCCTGTCCGAGGAGTCGATCTCCGAGGCGCTCGGGGTGTCGCGCAACACGCTGCGCGAGGCGTTCCGGCTGCTCGGCCACGAACGGCTCCTGGAGCACCGGCTCAACCGCGGCGTGTTCGTGCGGATGCTGTCCGCCGAGGACGTCGCCGACCTCTACCGGGTCCGCCGGGTCATCGAGGGCGCCGCCGTGCGGCGCGTCCCCACGCCCGAGCAGCTCGCGCACATCAAGGACGCTCTGGCCGACGCCGAACGGGCCGCCGAGCGGGACGACTGGCAGGGCGTCGGCACCGCCAACATCCGCTTCCACCAGGCCCTGGTGACCCTCAACGAGAGCCCACGGCTGGACGAGGCGATGCGGCAGCTCCTGGCCGAGCTGCGCCTGGTGTTCCACGTCATGCACAACCCGCGCGCCTTCCACGAGCCGTTCGTCGAGCGCAACCGGCGCCTGCTGGAGCTGCTGGAGTCCGGCCGGTCGGAGGAGGCCGCCGCCTACCTCGACGGCTACCTCGACGAGGCCGAGAAGCAGCTCGTGCGGGCCTACGAGCCGAACGGCTAGCGTGCCGCCATGGACAGGATCTTCACCGTGGACGAGGCGCGTGCGCTGCTGCCGTCGATCGTCGAGGACGCCCGCGCACTGGTCGCCGCCCGCGCCGACATGGCGCAGCTCGCCCACGACCGGCGCACCGCCGGCACCTCCCCGCTCGGCGGCGTCCCCGAGCTGAAGGCGCTGGAAGCCCGCATCGAGGACCTGCTGAGCGGCTGGGCGCGGCAGGGGATCGAGGTGAAGGGCGTCGCGCCCGTCCTGCTCGACTTCCCGGCCGTGCTCGACGGGGTGTCGGTGCGGCTCTGCTGGATCGAGGGCGAGACTGAGCTGCGCTGGTACCACCGCACCGAGCTGGGCTTCGCGGGCCGCCGCCCGCTCCCGTAGCCGCCACCGGCGTACGCTGCGGGGGTGAGCGTGCACTCGACCCGGGCGATGGCCGAGCGGGCCGTCGCCCTGTGCGTGGCCCTGCTGTACGAGGAGCCGTCGGCCGAGTCGGTGACCCGGGTGCTGCGCGCCCACGGCGAACGGGCCGTCGCCGAAGGGACGCCCACGGGTCAGGACGCGGCGACCGCGGGGACGGGGCTCGTTCGGGCGGGCGACGTCGCGGCGATGCGGGTGGCTGCGGGGCGGCTGGTGGAGGTGCTGGCCGCGCCCGGCGCCGACGCCGCGGCCGGGCTGCTCAACCGGATCCTCGCCGATGCGGCCCGGCCGCCCCGGCTGACCAGCCACGGCGGCACGTCGCCCTGGCACGTGCACGTGGACGCCCACGACGACGTGCCGTGGGGGGAGTGGTTCCTGGTGTCGTCGGCCATGGCCCTGGCCGTCCTGCTGGCCGACCACCAGCGGGTCCCGGGCGGCCTGTGCGCCTCGGCCGCGTGCCGCCGGCCGTACCTCGACCTCGGCGGAGGCAGCCCGCGCCGCTACTGCAGCACCCGCTGCGCCACCCGCGAACGCGTGGCCGCCCACCGGGCGGCCCGCGCCTGAACGCACCCCGGCGGACGTCCCCGTGACCCGGGCGCGGGGTCAGGAGCCGGGCCGCCCGTGCCGGCGACGCGACAGCAGCCCGTACGCCACCATGGCCAGCACCTGCAGCGCCGCCCCGGCCAGCAGGGCGAGCCCGACGTCGTACGCGGCCAGCGGACCGGCCAGCGCGGCCCCACCCGCGTACGAGGTGATCTTGAGGCTGGCGCCGGTGGTGAAGATCTGGCCGCGCAGGCGCGGCGGCGCCTCCCGGTGCCGCACCGCCATCAGGGCCGTGAGCTGCGGCCCCTCCGCCACCCCGGCCACCGCGGCGGCGAGCACGGCCAGCTCGAACGGCCCGTCGGCGTACGCCGCCCGGGCGGCCAGCGCCATGGCGGCGCCCAGCAGCAGCGTCGAACCCGCCAGGACGGTGTCGGGCCGCGGCCTCCAGCGCCGTACCCGGGTCGCCGCGGCGTTCGTGACGAGCGCGGCGGCCGCCGTCACCGCGAGGAGCAGCGCCCCGTACGACGCCTCGCCCGTGAGCTCGGCGCCGAGCAGCGGCGTGCCGACCACCAGCACGGCGAGCCCGCAGCAGGACACCATCGAGGTGACGGTCGCCCGCCTCAGCGACGCGTTGCGCGCGATGGCGGTGAATCCGGCGGCGAGCTCCCGGCGCAACGCCGCCCCGCTCGATGGGGTGCCGTCCATGAGGGCTTTGGCGGAGGGGGGTGGCGGGGTGGATCGGCGGGGTGGGAGCGTCCACGCCGGCGGGACCGCCGCGAGCAGCAGCACGGCCGACGCCAACACCGCCGTCTGGCCGCTCGTGGCCGCGGCGACCGCCGCCACCGCCGCCGGGCCGACCAGGCCGGCCACGTTGTAGCTGATCGCGTCGAGGGCGTTGGCCCGGCCCAGCCGGTCCGCAGGGACGACGAGGGGGAGCTGTGACGTCCAGCCGCCGGTCAGCGCCGGCCCCAGCAGGCCGGCCGACACGGCGAGGCCCACCAGCGCCGCGTCGGGCAGTCGCCCCAGCCCCAGCAGCACGGCGAGCAGGCCGGCGGTGTAGCCGAGCAGGCACCAGCCCACCATCCGGCCCGGCCGCCGGGCCCGGTCGAGCAGCGCCCCGAGCAGCGGCCCGCCCACGGCCGCCGAGGCGGTGAGCCCTGCCAGGAGCCACGCCCCCAGCACCGGGGACCCGCTCAGCGCCAGTCCGGCCAGGAGCAGGGCGGGACCGGACATCTCGTCGCCGGTGCGCGCGGCGACCGCGCCGACCATGTAACGGCTTAGCACGACGCAGACGTTACATGGATCCTCGCTGGGATGCACAGCGGCGGTGACCGAATCGAATGGATGTTTGATGCATCGCATACACTCGGTGACATGAAGGCTGTTTTCCAGCCGTCACTGCTCGACCTCGACCAGGACATAGCCGTCGGCACGCTCGGCGACACCGTCGAGCGGACGGTCCTCGGCCACGGGGCGTGGATCGACGTGCGGCCGGGCTGGATGACGGGCGCCGACGCGCTGTTCGAGCGGCTCGCCGACGGCGTGCCGTGGAAGGAGGAGCGGCGGCGGATGTACGACAGGGTCGTCGACGTGCCCCGGCTGCTCAAGTTCTACGACGAGGGCGAACGGCTGCCCGACCCGGCGCTCGACGACGCCCTGCGGGCCCTCAACGCCCATTACCGGTACGAGCTGGGCGAGCCGTTCCGCACAGCGGGCCTGTGCTTCTACCGCGACGGGCGCGACAGCGTCGCCTGGCACGGCGACACCATCGGCCGGGGGAGCACCGAGGACACGATGGTCGCCATCCTCTCCGTCGGCACTCCGCGCGCACTGCTGCTGCGGCCGCGCGGCGGCGGCCACTCGATCCGGCGCGACCTCGGCCACGGTGACCTGCTCGTCATGGGCGGGAGCTGCCAGCGCACCTGGGAACACGCCATCCCCAAGACCACCCGCCCGACCGGGCCGCGCATCAGCGTCCAGTTCCGACCACGCGGCGTGCGCTGAGCCGCCCGGGCTGGGCCGTCAGCCGCCCGAGACGTCCGATTCGGCGTCGGCCGGCACGGCACCGTCCCATGGGTCGTCGAGCCAGCCGTCGGGCAGCAGCACCTTGGTGCGCGCGCCCGACTTGCCGCGCGGCGTGTCGGTGTTGGGCGGCCACGGCTGGTCGTGGTCGAGCTTCGCCAGCCCCGCCCGCAGGCCGTCGAGCGACTCCGACGTGGCCAGCTCGCGCCGCAGCTCGGCGCCGACCGTGAAACCCTTGAGATACCAGCCCACGTGCTTGCGGAAGTCGGCCACCGCGTAGCGTTCGACGTCGAAGCACGCGGCCAGCCCCTCGGCGTGGCGGGCCATCACCGCCGCCACCTCGCCCAGCGTCGGCCTGGCCCGTTCCGGTGAGCCGTCGAACGCGTGCTCCAGGTCCGCGAACAGCCACGGCCGCCCCAGGCAGCCCCGCCCCACGACGACCCCGTCACAGCCCGTCTCGGCCACCATCCGCAGCGCGTCGTCGGCGCACCAGATGTCGCCGTTGCCCAGCACCGGGATCTCGGGCACCGCCTCCTTCAGCCGGGCGATGGCCGCCCAGTCGGCCACCCCGCCGTAGTGCTGCCGCGCCGTACGGGCGTGCAGGGCGATCGCCGCGATGCCCTCCTCGGCCGCGATGCGGCCCGCGTCGAGGTAGGTCAGGTGGTCGTCGTCGATGCCCTTGCGCATCTTCATCGTCACCGGCAGCGGGCCCGCGTTGGCGACCGCCTCGCGCAGGATCCGCCGCAGCAGGTGCCGCTTGTACGGCAGCGCCGAGCCGCCGCCCCGCCGGGTCACCTTGGGCACCGGGCAGCCGAAGTTGAGGTCGATGTGGTCGGCCAGGTCCTCCTCGACGATCATCGCGACCGCCCGGCCCACCGTCACCGGGTCCACCCCGTAGAGCTGGATGCTCCGCGGCGTCTCCGACTCGGCGAACCTGATCATCCGCAGCGTCTTCGGGTTGCGCTCGACCAGCGCCCGCGTCGTGATCATCTCGCACACGAACAACCCGGCGCCCTGCTCACGGCAGAGCACCCGGAACGGCGCGTTCGTGATGCCCGCCATCGGCGCCAGCACCACCGGAGGCCACACCCCGATCGGCCCAATCTTCACCCCGTCATTTGTAGCGCAGGTCCGGCTCCTACCGGTATTCGCCGATAGGCTGGGGAGCGGCATCTTCGCAGGGAGGGATGGATGCTCCTTCGTCTCCGCATCACGCTGCCCGACCGCCCGGGGTCGCTGGCCCAGGTGACCCGGGTCCTCGGCACGGCCGGAGCCGACATCACCCAGGTCACCGTGCTCGACAGGGGAGAGGGCCGGGCGGTCGACGACCTCACCGTGTACTGCCCCGAGGGCACGCCCAAGGAAGCGCTCGTCAAGGGCCTGCTCAGCGTCGAAGGCGTGTCCGTCGAGGGCGTCTGGAGCACCCGCGAGGCGCCGGGCACCTACCCCGAGCTGGAGATACTCAAATACGTCACCACGGCCGGCGACCGGGCGCTGACCACGCTGGTCGACTCGCTGCCTGTGCTGTTCAGCGCCGACTGGGCCGCCACGGCCGCCGAGCACGGCGTCGTCTACGCGAGCTGGCGCGCACCCCAGAAGGTGCCGCTGCCCGACACGGTGCCGTCGCGCCCCACGGCCGCCACGCTCGACGACGGCCTGCACGTCATCCACGCCCCGCTGCCGCCGCTCGCGCTCACTCTCATGCTGGCCCGCTCCGACGGACCCGCCTTCCACCGCATCGAGGTCCACCGGCTCACCCGCATCCTCGAAATCTTCCTCAGCCTGCCCGCGACCGAACGCAGCGTGGCGCGACAGCTCCGCAAGTGAGCATCCGCTCGGAAAACCCGCTAGAGTGGACGCGCGACAACGCGGAAGTGGCTCAGTGGTAGAGCATCACCTTGCCAAGGTGAGGGTCGCGGGTTCGAATCCCGTCTTCCGCTCGGAGTTCGGCACGGTGGAGTGGCCGAGAGGCGAGGCAGCGGCCTGCAAAGCCGTCCACACGGGTTCAAATCCCGTCTCCACCTCCAAGGACGATTAGCTCAGCGGGAGAGCGCTTCCCTGACACGGAAGAGGTCACTGGTTCAATCCCAGTATCGTCCACCACACTCCCCTGCGTACCAGGTCTGACCTGGTCGACAGGAGTCATGGCCCCAGCTCGCGGCCCACGCCGAGAGCCTGGGGCTTCTTGTTGTTCCGGGTTGATCGTGATCGTTGTCAGCACCGGCGCTGACGTTGTGCTGATGCGATCTGAGCACAATCGCTTGACGGTGACCCCTGGGCGGTTGAGGCTCGCGTGTGCAAGTCCGCGCACATCCGAAGCACTGGAGGGGACCATGGCGCTACGGTTCATCGGCATCGACGGCACGAGTGAGCACGGCGGCTGCCCCTCGGTCTGGGTCGATGACAGAGACGGAAGCTTCGTGATTCAGGGAGTCGTGGTCACGGACCAGGCCGAGCTGGACCATGTGGTGGCACGGAGCCCGCTCGCGCCCAACGAAATGATCGTTAGGCTTCCTGCACACATGCGTGGTTACCTCCTGGAGGCGTGCGGTGAACGCGAGCCCGACGTTGGACGAGTTGCTGGGGCGCTGCACGCGCTCCGCCCTGCACCTGGAGATGCGTGATGGTTACGGCTACTCAAGTCCCGGCTTCCGTGCCTGGCGTGACGGCAGACCATTCGACCGGACCGACTTCGACGCTCCCTGGGTGAAGCTGATGAGGGCAACCGTGGACCGGGGCGTCGTGGTCCGCCGCGCTCGAATCGTTTCCGAGCCGGTCAGCGACTACATCCGATATGAGCACTCCGCTACCCCCCATGCCAACCTTGCCGGTGGTGAACTGGTTCGCTGGCTACCCCGCCAAAGAGCATCCGATCTAGCGCTACCCGGCAATGACTTCTGGTTGTTCGACGGGGGGCTGGTGCGCTTCGGCCTTCACTCAGGGGACGGCGAGGCCGCCGGCTACGACTTCTCCGAAGATCCTGCGGTGGTGAAGTTGTGTGCGACAGCGTTCGAGGCTGTTTGGCGGCGCGGCATCGACCACGCGGAGTACCGGCCTACCTGATCACGGCACGTGGCATCATCACCGTCATCCAGCGCCCAGCAGGCCCGTCTCGCCATCGGCAGGCGGCTTCGGGAAATCCTTCGCGACTCCGGCCTCACCGCCAGGGCTGTGGCCCTGGCGGCCGGTTGGGACGAGTCAAAGTGCTCCCGGCTGATCAACGGCCGCACCCTGCCGACTGACGACGACATACGCGCCTGGTGCCGGATCTGCGGCGCTGAGGAAGAGATCCCTGACCTGATCGCTGCGAGCCGCGACGCCGACAGCATGTATGTCGAGTGGAAGCGACTGCAACGCGGCGGCATGAAGCGGTTGCAAGAGACGCGAGTCTCGTTGTACGAGGAAACCCGCCTGTTCCGCTTCTACTGCTCACAGTTCATGCCCTGGCCCCTTCAAACGCCCGGATACATGCGAGCCGTCCTGACTGCCTTTGCCGAGTTCCACGATGCTCCTCGCGACATCGAGGAAGCGGTCACAACACGGGCAGCCCGAAACCGCCTGCTCTACGAGGGCGACCACCGGTTCGCCATCCTCATGGAAGAGTCCGTCCTGCGCGATCGGGTCGCTGATGACGAGGTGATGGCCGGGCAGCTTGGCCAGCTTCTGGAGGGCATGTCTCTGCCATCCATCTCCCTCGGAATCATCCCCTCTGGCGCCCCTCGCAAGCTGTGGACGATGGAGACCTTCTCCATCTACGACGACAAGCGGGTGTTCGTAGAGTTGCTGTCCGCGGGCGTGACCGTCACCCAACCGCGCGAGATCGCGCTCTACATCAAGGGCTTCACCGAACTCGCGGCCGGCGCCGTATACGGCAACAAGGCACGCGCTCTGATCACGGCAGCACTCGCTGCCCTAGGCTGATCGTGCAAGTTCGCGCAAGTTCATTGAGGCAGTGAATCACCCACTCCTACCGTCGGCTCATGCCTGCCCGACAGACATCCCCCGTCGTCCCGGCCATGCCGAAGGTCTTCGTCGGGGCGCACGGCTTGCCGGAGAAGCGGCCCCCTGCCGAAGCGCGCGAATCCAGACGCTGCCACCACTGGTGTGGAGCTCCCGACTGCACGGCTTCCTGCGACCTCGACTGCGGGATCTGCCATCCGTCGGTGAACGCATGGCGGCACGGAGTGTGGCGTGAGTACACGCCGGCACCCTGGCATCAAGGTCGGCTCCCCGGCAGACAGGCCCCGGAATCATCCGGCCCGCCGCAGTGGCGGCCGACGACGCTGCGGGAGCTCGCGTCCGTCCTGCTCGACACGCTGCGGAACCCCAGCTCAAGACACCCCCGGAAGTAGCTGCCACGGGCCGACTTCCGGGGCGGCACCACCTCGGGTCGTCCGGCCCGGGCGAAGGAGGGGAGAGAGATGGACCTGTACGCGAAGGATCTCGGCCCGCTGGAGTTTCGCCGCGTGTGCGGCGGCAACCAGCAGGAGGAGGAGATGGACATGCCCGCCTGAACCAGGCACGGGCCGTCGCTCCTTCGACTGTACGGGGAACGATGCACTGGCACGCCTACACCTGGCTCGGCCACGGCCCCGACCTCAAGCACGAGGCCGAACGCCGCCCCACCGCACCGGACTTCGCCACCTCCGCACTCCCGCCGATGCGGACGGGCGACTGGCTGGCCAGACCACGCACGAGGATCGCCGAGACCTTCGACGACGCCGGCAAGGCCGCCACCTGGATGGCGGGCGAGTACGCGCCCCTGCGCCCGCCGGGCGACACGACCCCTCTGGAGCACCGCCTGGCGGGGGCCACCGATCTGCTGCCCCGTGGCGTGGACGTCCAGTGGGGCGAATGGCTCGCCCAAGGACGCTTCATCACCGTGGGTGTGATCTGCTGCCCCAACCGGCACGTGAACCATCCGTGCCCGCTGCTCCGCTGACGGCCGGCGACCGGGCCTGCCGTACGTCGTCCTCTTCACGTACCGGCCCGTCGGGGCGGGTCCGTCACACGTCCACCGGGCCGCCGCTGCGCCAGTAGAAGCCGTCCTCGCGGGACAGCAGCAGCTCGTCCACCAAATAGCGGCGCAGCGCCGCGTAGTCATCATGGAAGGCGCGCAACGTCACGTTCACGTCCTTCTCCGGGTAACGCACTCCCGGCTCGAACGCCCGCGAGATGTGGCGCAGCACCACCAGCCGCTTCTCGCGCCGCACCGGGATCGCCCGCAACCGGCCGTCCACCAGGAACGTGCGCAGGAGCCGCTCCTCCTCGCTCACCGGGGCGGCCGGCTCGGCCAGCTCCTTCAGCAGCTCGCGGAACCGCTCGGGCCGGGCCCGCCACGCCCCGTCCGGTCCGCGCTCCGCCAGGCCGCCACCGGCCAGCCGGTCGAGCGTCTTCGCCGGCCGCTCGCCGTCCACGCCGAGCAGTAACGCGGCGAACGTCCGCACTGTGTCGTCCTGGGACAGCAGGCCGAGGACCCGCCTGATCTCCTCGTCACTCATTCGTACTATTTTGAGCCATGGTCATCACACTCCTGTTAGCCGCCGCCGTCTCTATCCCCAACGGCTTCCTGCTGTACGACAAGGCCGCCTCCGTCAAGGACGACGACCCCGAGACCTCGTGGGCGGTGAGCCGCAAGACGGACGCCCCGCTCGTCGTCAACCCGTGCGAACGTCCGCGGCTCGCCCGGCAGGGCCGCACCGCGGCACGCACCATCGTCTACACGGCCGTGCCCGACTTCTCCAAGTCCGAGCAGGTCATCCTCTACACGTCGGAGTCCGCCGCCCGCAGGGCCGTCAAGGACCTGCGCGCGGCGGTGGCCGGCTGCCGGATCAGCGGCTACCGCTACAGCAGCGGCACCGTCAAGCTGGGCGACGAGGCCCTGACCGTCACCGGGCAGAGCTACCAGGGCCACCGGCCGGCCATCGGCGGCGAGCGGGCCGTGGTCGCCCGCCGCGCCAACGCCCTCATCGTCTACACGCAGGCGGGCGAGTGGGGCAAGCCGGCCAGGAGCGACTTCGCCCGGCAGGCCAAGGACGCCCGCCGCATGCTGAGCAAGATCTGTGACGTCGCCTCCTGCTGAACCCCATGCCGAATGTCTCGATCTTGCGACATGGTCATGACGTGACACGGACGTCGCGTCGAGAGCATGAACAGTGACAGCCGCGTGCCGGGACGTCCTTGCCAGTCCGTTCCGGCACACGGCTATCTTCATGTCCGGGCCCCGTCACCGGGTGCCCGGCGTCACAGCCGGTTGAGGCCGGTGACATGCAGGACCGCGCGCCCCTCCTCGTCGGAGGCGGCCAGATCCACCTGGGCGTCGATGCCCCAGTCGCCGTCGCCCGCCGGATCCTTGATCGTCTGGCGGACCCGCCACAGGCCGCTCTCCTCCTCGATGCGCAGCAGCGCGGGCCCACGCGCGTCGGCGCCGGTGAGGATCTCCTCGTGCTCGTCGTAGTAGGCGTCGAGCGCCGCGCCCCAGTCGACGTCGGGGGCCAGCTCGGCCAGCTCCTCCTCCTTCTCCAGGGCGCACAGCTCCACCAGGCGGAACATCGCGTTGCGCACCAGCACCCGGAACGCCCGCGCGTTGCCGGTGACCGGCCGCACCCTGGCCTCCAGCTCCTCCTGGCGCTCCAGCGCCTCGGCCGGGTTGGCGAGCTTCTCCCACTCGTCGATCAGCGACGAGTCGACCTGCCGGACCAGCTCGCCCAGCCACTCGATCAGGTCGACCAGGTCGTCGGTCTTGCGGTGCTCGGGCACCGTCCGCGACAGCGTCCGGTAGGCGTCGGCGAGGTAGCGCAGCACCGTGCCCTCCGAGCGGGCCAGCTCGTAGAACTGGATGTACTCGCCGAACGTCATCGCCCGCTCGTACATGTCGCGCACGACCGACTTGGGGCTGACCGTGTAGTCGCCCACCCAGGGGTGGCCCTGCCGGTAGGTCTCGTACGCGCCGAGCAGCAGGGTCTCCAGCGGCATCGGGTACATGACCTCCGCGAGGGCCTCCATGCGCTCCTCGTACTCGATCCCGTCGGCCTTCATCTGCGCGACCGCCTCGCCCCGCGCCTTCTTCAGCTGGGCCGACAGGATCTGCCGGGGATCGTCGAGGATCGACTCGACGATCGACACCATGTCCAGCGCGTAGCTCGGCGACTCCATGTCGAGCAGGTCGAAGGCGGCCAGCGCGAACGTCGACAGCGCCTGGTTGAGCGCGAAGTCCTCCTGCAGCTCGATCGTCAGCCTGGCCCGCCTGCCCTGCTCGTCGGCCTCGCGTAGCTGCTCCACGATGCCGCCGGCCAGCAGCGACCGGTAGATGGCGATGGCCTGGCTGATGTGCCGCCGCTGCCACTTGCGGTCCTCGTGGTTGTCAGTCAGCAGGTGCTTCATCGCCTGGAAGCAGTCGCCCGGCCGGTTGATCACCGCGAGCAGCATCGCGTTGCTCACCTTGAACCGCGAGTTGAGCGGCTCCGGCTCGGCCGTCTGCAGCTTCTCGAACGTCTCCTGGCTCCAGCCGACGAACCCCTCCGGCGGCTTCTTGCGCGCGTAGCCGCGTCGCCGCTTGGGATCGTCGCCGATCTTCGCGAGGGCCTTGGCGTTCTCGACGTCGTGCTCCGGCGCCTGGCAGGCGACGTAGCCGATCGTGTCGAAGCCGGCCCGCCCGGCCCGCCCGGCGATCTGGTGGAACTCGCGGGCCCGCAGTCGGCGCACCTTGTTGCCGTCGTACTTCGACAGGGCGGTGAACAGCACGGTCCTGATCGGCACGTTGACGCCGACGCCCAGCGTGTCGGTGCCGCAGATGACCTTCAGCAGCCCCGCCTGGGCCAGCCGTTCGACCAGGCGCCGGTATTTCGGCAGCATGCCGGCGTGGTGCACCCCGATGCCGTGGCGGACCAGCCGCGACAGGGCCCGGCCGAAGCGGGTGGTGAACCGGAACCCGCCGATCATCGTGGCGATGGCTTCCTTCTCGGCCTTCGTCGCCATGTTGATGCTCATCAGCGACTGCGCCCGCTCCATCGCGGCGGCCTGCGTGAAGTGCACCACGTAGACCGGCGCCTGGCCGGTGCTGAGCATCTCCTCAAGAGTCTCGTGCAGCGGGGTCATCCGGTAGGAGTAGACCAGCGGCACCGGCCGCTCGGCGTGCTTGACCACCGCGGTCGGCCGCCCGGTGCGCCGGGTCAGGTCACGCTCGAACATGGTGACGTCGCCCAGCGTGGCCGACATCAGCACGAACTGCACCCCCGGCAGCTCCAGCAGCGGCACCTGCCACGCCCAGCCCCGGTCGGGCTCGGCGTAGAAGTGGAACTCGTCCATGACGACCTGGCCGATGTCGGCCTGCGCGCCGTCGCGCAGCGCCACGTTGGCCAGGATCTCGGCGGTGCAGCAGATGATCGGCGCGCCCGGGTTGACGCTGGCGTCGCCCGTCATCATGCCGACGTTCTCGGTGCCGAAGACCGCGCACAGGTCGAAGAACTTCTCCGAGACGAGGGCCTTGATCGGCGCGGTGTAGAAGGTGCGCACGTCGCGCGTCAGCGCGGCGAAGTGGGCACCGGCCGCCACCAGGCTCTTGCCGGACCCGGTGGGCGTGGCCAGGATCAGGTTGCTGCCGGAGACGACCTCGATGAGGGCCTCCTCCTGGGCGGGATAGAGCGTGAGCCCCCGCTCGGAGTTCCAGGCGACGAACGCGTCGAAGATGGCGTCCGGGTCGGCGTCGATCTCTTCTGGCAGGCGGTCGATGAGAAGGCTCACATGCCTATCCTGCCGAAGAATGAGACGTGGTCGAACCGGCGCTAGCCCAGGGAGCGCTGCAGCAGCACCGTGTCGATCCAGTGGCCGTGCTTGAAACCGACGCTCCGCAGCCGCCCCGCCTCCCCGAAGCCGAACGCCGCGTGCAGCCGCAGCGACGCCGGGTCGCCGCTGTCGGCGACCACCGCGACCATCTGCCGGGCGCCGGCCCGCGCGGCCCGGTCGATCACCTCGCCGAGCAGCAGCCGCCCCAGCCCCCGTCCCGTCGCGCCGGGGGCGAGGTAGAGGGTGTCCTCCACGGTGTGCCGGTAGGCGGGCTTGGGCCGGTACGGGCCCGCGTAGGCGAACCCCGCCACCTCACCGTCGTCCTCCACCACCAGGAACGGCAGCCCCGCCCCGGCGATCGCGGCCCGCTTGGCCCGCCACTCCTCCACGGGGGGTGGCGTCTCGTCGAACGTGGCCACGCTGGTCTCGACGTAGTGGGCGTAGATGGCGGCGACGCCGGGCAGGTCGGCGTCGGACACGGGGCGAAGCTTCGTCATGTCTCACGATTGTGGCGAGACGGTGTGACGGGCGTGTCTCCGGACCCTCACCGCACGTCCCGCCGTGCTTCCCGGCGGGCGCCGGGCAGCGTCAGCAACAGGCCGCCGGCGACGGCGGCGGCCCCGGCGACCGGCGCGAGGCCCGGCGCGAACCCGGCCACGGTGAGCGTCAGCACCCCGCCGCCGGTCAGCGCGGCCGCGGCCAGCGCGCCCGGCCACCCCGCCCGCCCGTACGGCAGCGCGGGCGGCTCCTCGAAGCGGCCGAACAGCCGCAGCAGCGGCCACATCACCAGGCACAGCGCCCCGAACCAGAGCGGCCACCCGGCGAACCAGCCGGGAGAGAGCGGCTCCGGCGTGCCGACGCCCAGCCCCACCACCACCAGCCCGGTCACCGCGAACAGCGCCGGCATGTGCCACAGGTACACCGTCATGACGCGCGGCCCCGCCCAGGCGAGCAGCCCGCGCAGCGGCAGGCGAAGCAGCCACGGCCGCAGCAGCGTGGCCAGGCCGATCTGCCCGGCGGCCACGGCCAGCATGGCGAGCGTGGGCGGCGCCATGTTCGACATCTCCGCGCCGGGCAGGCCGATCATGCTGCCCGGGTACGGCCCGGCCCACACCAGCAGCGCGGCGACGCCGAACCCGGCCGCCGCCGTCGTCCCCGGCCGGGTCAGCCGGCCTTCGGCGTACAGGAAGCCGGCCTGGTGCACGGCCAGCCAGACGAACACGACGTTGAGGTAGCCGAGCGCGTCCCAGCCCGCCGCGAAGCGCAGCACGTCCGTCGCCACCGCGCCGGCCGCCAGGACGGCGGGGACGCGCAGGCCGTGCCGGGCGTGCAGGCCGGCCAGCCACGGCGTGGCCACCACGGCGATCACGTAGACGGCGAGGAACCAGAGCAACTGGCCGGTCAGCCGCGCCCCCGTCTCCAGCGGCTGCGCCGGCACGCCGAGCGCGGCGAGGGCGTGCGGGAGCGGCAGCCACACGGCCGCCAGCGGCACCAGCGGCCACGCCAGGCGGCGCAGCCGCGCCAGCACCCAGCGCGGCGCGCCGTCCCGGGCCCGGCCGAAGCTGATCGCGCCGGCCGCTCCGCCCGCGAAGAACACCAGCGGCATCACCTGGCTGAGCCACGTCACCACCCACACCCCCGGCGTCGCCAGGGCGTTGCCCGTGGTCAGCACGGCCCCGTCGAAGGCCAGCACCGGGATCGTCCAGTGCTGCACCACCACGAGGACCATCCCCAGCACCCGCAGCAGGTCGATGAACGGGTCCCGGGCGGCCACCGGCGAGGGACGCGCGGGGGCCCGCCGCACGGGCGGAGGGGGAGCGAGCAGGGCGGTCACGGGGGGCCTCGATTCGTCGGCAAACGCGGTGCTCCCAGGCTTCCGCCGCGACCGCCGCGGCACATTGCCGTACGCCGCCGTCTCCCGGTCGAGATCACACCACCGGGCGGGTAGGGCAGGCCCTACCACCGGACACCGGCATACCGGCTCGAACCGGGAGCCTTCGCGCCCTACCGTTGAGGCCATGCGCTCCCTGACACGGCGTGTCCTGCTCGACACGCGCTACACGCTCGTGGGCTTCCCCACAGCCGTCATCGGCTTCGTGCTCATGATCGCCGGCTTCGCCGCCGGGCTGGGGACCGTCGTGGTGTGGGTGGGGGTGCCGATCCTGGCCGGGACCCTGCTGATGGCCCGCGGCTTCGCCGACGCCGAACGCGGCTGGCTGTCCGACGTGCTGCGCCGCCCGCCCGTGCGCCCCCGCTACAAACCGGCCCCGGAAGGGGCGGGCCGGTTCCGCCGGCTGGTCACCCCGCTCACCAGCGGGCAGTCGTGGCTCGACCTCCTGCACGGCCTGCTGAACTTCCCGATCTCGATCGCGGCGTTCGTGCTGACCGTGGTGTTCTGGGCGGTGCCGTTGCTGGCGCTGACGTACCCGCTCTACGGCATCGTGACGTCCCGCATCCCGGGCAACGTGGAGCTGCCCGAGCTGCTCGGCTTCGGCTCCGGCTATCTCACCAACTCGATCTTCCACGTGCTGCTCGGGCTGGTCTTCGTGATCCTGCTGCCGTTCATGACGCGGATGGCCGCACTGCTGCGCGCCGGGCTCGGCCGGGCGCTGCTGACCGGCGTGGCCGAGCTGCAGGAACGCATCGACGACCTGGCCGAGGGCCGCGCCGCCGCCGTGTCGGCCGAGGCCAACGCGCTGCGCAAGCTGGAGCGCGACATCCACGACGGCCCGCAGCAGCGGCTCGTCTCCCTCGCCATGGAGCTGTCCCGGGCGCAGCGCCAGCTCGGCAAGGACCCCGAGGCGGCGCAGCAGACCATCAGCTCGGCCATCGCCGCCACCCGCGAGACGCTGGACGAGCTGCGCGCCCTGTCGCGCGGCATCGCCCCGCCCATCCTGTCGGACCGGGGCCTCGCGCCCGCGCTGGCTGCGCTGGCCGGCCGCTGCACCATCCCCGTCGAGCTGGACGTGCAGACCACCGGGCGCTTCCAGGCGGCCGTGGAGAACGCCGTCTACTTCGTCGTCGCCGAAACCCTGACGAACGTCGCCAAGCACAGCCGCGCCACTGTCTGCACCGTCCAGCTCACCCGTACCGGCAACACGCTGATGCTGACGATCGGGGATGATGGGGTCGGCGGCGCCCATGTCGCCAAGGGACACGGTCTCGCCGGGCTTGCCGACCGGCTCCGCGCGGTCGACGGGGAGTTCACGGTCGACTCGCCCGACGGCGGGCCGACGGTGATCGTGGCGGAGGTGCCGTGCGCGTAGTGGTGGCCGATGACGCGGTTCTGATCAGGGAGGGCCTGGTCAGGCTGCTGGAGGAGTTCGGCTGTGAGGTGGTGGCGACCGTCGGCGACGGCGACGCCCTCGTCTCCGCCGTGGCCGAGCATCGGCCGGACGTGTCGGTGGTGGACGTGCGGATGCCTCCGTCGTTCACCGACGAGGGGCTGCGGGCGGCCGTGGAGGCGCGGCGCAGGGTGCCGGGCGCGCCCGTGCTGATCCTGTCGCAGTACGTCGAGGTGTCCTACGCCGACGACCTGCTCGCCGACGCCCGCGGCGCGGTCGGCTACCTGCTGAAGGACCGGGTGGTCGACGTCGACGAGTTCCTGGAGGGCCTGCGGCGTGTCGCCGCGGGCGGCACCGTGTTCGATCCCCAGGTGGTGTCCCAGCTCATGGTTCGCAGACGCAAGGACGACCCGCTCGCCCAGCTCACCCCGCGCGAGCGGGAGGTGCTCGGGCTGATGGCCGAGGGCAGGTCCAACCCGGCCATCGGCCGGCAGTTGGTGATCAGCGACGGGGCCGTGGAGAAGCACATCAGGAGCATCTTCAGCAAGCTCGGGCTCTACGCCGACGACAGCGACCAGCACCGCCGGGTGCTCGCCGTCCTCGCCTACCTCCGCTCGTGACCCCTGCCTGATCGGCGCCCGACCGGCGTCCGGTCCGCCCGGGCCCGGTCGGCGGGCCGGCGGCACGGCGGCCGGTCCTCGCCGGGTGCGGCCGGCGGGGAGGGCGGCCGGCCGGTCCGCGCGGGCGGATCCGCGCGGACCCGGCCGCTCACGTTCTAGCCGAGCGCCTCGACCAGCTTCTTGCGCTGCTGGGCGCCCAGGCCGCCGAGACGGCGCTTCTCGTCGACGCCCGCCTCCTCCATCAGCGCGGTGGCCTTGGCCGGGCCGACGCCCTTGACCGCGCGCAGAGCCTGGGACACCTTGATCTTCTTGGCGATGTCGTCGTCGCGCTCCAGGAGCTGGCTGAAGGACAGCTCGCCGGCCTTGACCTTGGCCAGCAGGGCCGTACGGGCCGCGCGAGCCTCGGCCGCCTTCTCCAGAGCCGCCTTGCGCTGCTCGGGGGTGAGAGTGGGAAGTGCCATCTGTCTCTCCTCGGGGAGTTAACGTTCGGGATTCTGTTACCCGTAGTGCAGTGGCTAATCATGGCGGATACCAGCGGTTCTTGGTGCGGAAAGCGATGCTCAGCGCGTGCTCCACACCGAGGCGGCCGCGTCGGCGCACGACACGTCCTGCGCGACCGTCCCACCGCTGACCCCCACGCCGCCGACCACCCGTTCCCCTTCACCGTAATCCGCCCAAAGCGGGATGCCCCCTCCGAAACACACAAAACGGTCACCTGCCAGGCCGTGCAGCTCCCCGCCGGGCGCCGCCAGCCTGCCGAGCTCGGCCGTGGCCATGCCGTGCGCCACGGAGGTATAGGCCTTGGCGGGCGCCAGCACCGGGCCGGCCAGCCGCGCACCCGCCATACGCTGGAAAGACACCAGATGGCCGCCCTCGTCGACGACCGCGACGGAGATCAGCGCCCCCTCGCGCGCCGCCTGCCGGAGCGCCGCCTCGCACATGCGCAGGGCGAGTTCGAGATCCACGGGACATCCTTCGCGTCCGGGCGGTCCTTCGCCTTCCGGACGCCTTCATCCGTACGCCCGTCCGGGTGGCGTCGCAAGATCCCCGCTGGGACCGGTATGGGTCCGCCCGCCCGCCGCCTGGGGTGTTTCGCCCTAGAAAGGGTGTTATGCATCACATTTCGCAGTTCGGGCGTGTCGCGCGCCTGGTGCAGGCCCGGATGGAGGGGCGCCGGTCCCCCGGCGACCGCCGCCCGCAGCGGGTCAGGCGGGCGCGGCGGTGCGGGCGCGGTGGGTCAGGCAGGCGCGGCGGTGCGGGCGCGGCGCCACGCCTGGACGCCCTCGACGGTCAGGAACGCGTCGAACACCGACTCCATCGCCCCGATCAGCGCCCCCCGCCAGCCGAGGGTGGAGGAGGCCAGCCGGGGCGGCCGCTCGCGGCGGATCGCCATCAGGCCGTCCCCGAACGGCTCCGTGAGCGCCGCCAGGGCCCGCGCGTGCAGATCGACGCCGAAGCCCGACAGTGACACCACCTCGGGGTCGTGCGCGTTCACCAGGGCGGCGACCCCTGTGCCGAGCGCGCGGGCGTTCGCCGCCAGGGCCCGCGCCGCCTCCGCGTCCCCGGCCGCGGCGTCGGCGAAGACGCGCTCGGCCCGGTCGCGGCCCCGGCCGCCGCCGTGGGCGAGTCCCAGCCGGCGCAGCAGCGCGTTCGTGCCCACCTCGCGGCCCCAGCAGCCACGCGCCCCGCAGGCGCACGGCTCGGCGCCGCCGGTCAGCGGCATGTGCCCGAACTCGGCGCCGATCCCGCCCGCCCCCGCCAGCGGCCGCCCGTCCACCACGAGGACGCCGCCCAGGTCGAAGTCGACGTGCAGATGCAGCCCCACGCGGACGCCGCGCAGCACGCCCCGCCGCGCCTCGGCCAGCGCCGCGAACGCCGTGTCGTTGCCCACCAGCGGCATCCCGTGCGCGGCGCCGTGTCCCGCTGGGGGAGTGTCGTGCGTGGTGCCGTCTCCGGCGGGGGGAGCCCCGTACGCCGTGCGGCCTCCCTCGGGCGGAGGGCCGAGCGGTGGCAGGTCGAGCAGGGCCGGGACGTCCACGGAGCGCCAGTCCAGGTGCGCCACGTCCACCAGGCCCCCGGCGCGCACCGGCCCCGCCACGGCCAGCCCCACGCCCACCACCCTGGGGCCGAGCCGGTCCACCTGCCCCCTGAGCACCTCTCCCAGTGGTCCGAACGCCCCCTCCGGCGTGCCGTCGTGGCGGCGGACCTCCAGGACCGTCGCCTGACCGCCCAGGGAGCACTCGGTGACCTCCCAGGCGTCCTCGCGCACGTCCACCGCGAGCGCGATCGGCCCGTGCGGATGCGGGCCGGGCACCTGGGTGGGGCGGCCGCGGCCGTGCTCGGCGGCGGGCTCCTCGTGCAGTAGCGCGCTGTCGGCCAGCTCGGCGACCAGCACCGACGCCGTGCCGCGGGCCAGCTCCAGGTCGCGGGTCAGCCGCGAGCGGGTGAGGGTGGCGCCGCAGTCGTGCACCGCGCGCAGCAGCCGCACCCGGTTGTGGGCGCGCAGCTCGCCACTCGTCGTCGCCCCGTTCGTCGCCATTGTGCGATTGTCACATCCTTGAATATGCTCTAGGCGTGAACATAAGTATCGCAGAAGCCAGACGCGCCCGGGTCGCGGTGTTCGGCTACTTCTCCCTGGCCGGATTCGTGATGGGGCTGTGGGCCTCCGGCCTGCCGTCGCTGAACGACCGGCTCGACCTCGGACCGGCGCGGCTCGGCACCGTCCTGCTGCTCATCTCGGGCGGCGCCCTCGTGTCGATGCTGGTGACCGGGCCGCTCGTGGACAGATGGTCGAGCCGGACCGTGTGCTGGATCAGCGGCCCCCTCTCCGCCCTCGTCCTGCTCGGGCCGGCCGTCGCGCCCGGCTACCTGCAACTGGCGATCCTCGCCGTGCTCTTCGGCCTCGGCCTGGGCGTGACCGAGGTGGCCATGAACGCCCACTCCGTCGAGGTGGAGCGCGCCTACGGGCGTCCGATCATCTCGGCGTTCCACGGCACGTGGAGCCTCGGCGGGGCGGCGGGCGGCGCGCTCACCGCGCTCGTCCTGCGGACCGGCCTCGACGCCCAGGCCCTGCTCGTCGGGGCGGCCGTGGTCGTGCCGTTCCTGTACCTGCCGCTGGCCCGGCTGCTGCTGCCGGCCGTCTCCGAACAGGCCGACGCCCCGGCCGGCGACGCCTCCGTCGGCGGGCGCGCCGACGGGCGCGCCGGCTCCGGGCTGCGCTGGGGCCTGATCGCGCTGCTCGGCCTCGCCGCGTTCGCCGGGCACCTCGCCGAGGGCGCCGCCATCGACTGGGCCGCCCTGCACGCGCGCTGGATCCTCGACACCGATCCCGCCGCCGCGCCCCTCGCCTACACGATCTTCGCCGTGGCCATGACGACCATCCGCCTGCTCGGCGACCCCATCCGGGCCCGGCTCGGCTCCGTGCGGACGATCCAGCTCGCCGGCCTGCTCGCCACCCTCGGCTACGTCCTCGTGCTGGCCGCCCCGCTGACCGGCGAGACCCTGCGCGTGGTCTGCGCCTGGACGGGCTGGGCGCTCGCCGGGGTCGGCCTGGCCACCGTGGTGCCGGTCATCTTCAGCGCGGTCGGCGCGGCCGGCGGGCCCGTCGGGCGGGCGCTGGCCATGGTGACGGCGTTCGGCTACAGCGGGCTCCTGGTGGGCCCGGCGGTGCTCGGCTACGTCGCGGAGGCGTCGTCCCTGCCGATCGCGCTCATCATCCCCGCCGTCCTGGCGGCCGTCGTCGCCCTCGCGGGAGCCCCCGCCATCCGCGTCCTCACCGCCCGCGCCCCCGCCCCCGTGCCCGCCTGAGGCCACGGCCCCGGGCCGACCCCCTCACCGGACGCCCGGCGAGGCCTGCCCGCAGCCGTTCAGAGAGCGTGGCCCGTGGTCGCGTCGACGTGGCCGGGGAGCTCGTCGTGACGGTCACCCACGCTCAGCGTGCCGGTCGGCTCGAACATCAGGATGGACGCCCCCGCAGCCGAGGACGGCTTGTGCTCCACGCCACGCGGCACGACGAACACCTCGCCCTGCGCCAGCGTGACGGTCCGCCCACCCGCACCGGCGCCCTCGGCGTCGCGCAGGGCGATCGTCAGCTCGCCCTCCAGCACCAGGAAGAACTCGTCCGTGTCGGCGTGGGTGTGCCAGACGTGTTCACCGGCCACCTTGGCGATCCGGACGTCGTAGTCGTTCACCCGGGTGACGATCCGCGGGCTCCACAGACGGTCGAAGCGGGCCAGCGCGGCCCGCAGGGAAATCGGCTCATGGGTCATGCGGCCATCGTCGCCGGTGGTGTTCGCGGAGTGTGAGTGCTAGGAATCGCATATGCCGCACGAATCCTCGCACGCCACCGGAGGCCGCCCGCACCGGGTGACCATGATCGTGGACGAGGGGTCCAATCCGTTCGAGCTGGGCGTCGCGACCGAGCTGTTCGGGCTGCGGCGGCCCGAGCTGGACCGGCCTTGGTACGACTTCACCCTCAGCGCCGCCGCGCCCGCCCTGCGCATGCACGCCGGGCTGTTCACGCTGTCCGGAGCCGGCGGGCTGGAGCAGGTCGACAACGCCGACACGGTGATCGTGCCCAACCGGCCGGACCCGCTGGCGCGGCCTGCCGGCGCCGTGCTGGACGCGGTACGCCGCGCCGCCGCGCGCGGCGCCCGGCTGGTGAGCTTCTGCACCGGCGCGTTCGTGCTCGCCGAGGCGGGTCTCCTCGACGGTCGCCGGGCGACCACGCACTGGCGCTGGGCGCAGTCGTTCGCGGCCCGGCATCCGCGTGTCCGCCTCGAACCCGACGTGCTGTTCGTGGACGACGGCGATGTCCTGACCGCCGCCGGCAGCGCCGCCGCGCTGGATCTCGGCCTGCACCTGATCCGCCGTGACCACGGCGCCGACGTGGCCAACGCGGTGAGCCGGCGACTGGTGTTCGCGGCGCACCGGGACGGTGGCCAACGTCAGTTCATCGAACGCCCCGTTCCGGACACTCCGGACGCCTCGCTCGCGCCGGTGCTGGCCTGGGCCCAGGAACGGCTGGACCTGCCGCTGACCGTCGCCGACCTCGCCGCCCGAGCGGCGGTCAGCCCGGCGACGCTGCACCGGAGGTTCGCGGCCCAGCTCGGCACCACCCCGCTCGCCTGGCTCACGGCGGAACGCGTGGCGCTGGCCTGCCGGCTGATCGAACGTGGCGAGCAGGGCCTGGACAGGGTGGCCCGGCTCAGCGGGCTCGGGACGGCCGCCAACCTGCGGGCCCGGCTCCGGCGGCAGACCGGGCTGACGCCGACGGCCTACCGCCGGCGCTTCGGGCCGCCCCCTACCCCTCGGGAGAAGCGGGCCGCCGAGCGCGGGTGACGGTCACGACGGGAGCCGGACCGGCCGGCGGTCGATCACCGTGGCCGAGACGATCCGGGCCGCCGGCCCGGTCAGCGACCGCCTGATCTCCTCCGCTTCCGGGGGCAGCCACACCGGCGTCCCGGGGCCGAGAGGATAGATCATGACCTCCACCTCGACCGGCTCGCCGTTGCGGGCGGGGGTGATGTCGATGTCCCAGGGGGCGCCGTTCCAGAACAGGTCCTGGACGCGGCCGCCGACGCTCGCCACGGCCACGTCCCCCACGAGCTCGACGCGCAGCAACGACCGCGCGCCGGCCGTCCGGGCCGGGACCGTGATCGTGTAGTGGGCGGCGTGGGCGAGGAAGGTCTCCGGGTCCGGAGCCGACGCCCGGCCGGGCACGGTGACCGGCCGCACGGGCGGCGCGGACGCCTCGCCGACCCGCACGATCGAGACGGGCACGGGCTCCGGCGGCTCGCCCACCTCGTGCCGCTCGAACCGGGCATCCCCCTCGTACCCCCCGGAGACGGCGAGCGGCGGGTAGACCTCCACCGTGGTGGGGCCGCCGGCGGTGACGGCCAGCAGCGTGCCGCCGTCCTCGACGATGTCGGCGTCGGAGAGGACCAGCCTGCGGAGCCCGCCGACGGTGGGCGTCCACGCGCGCAGGGCCTCCGCCTCGTCGAGCACCAGCAGTCGCAGGCGCTCGCCCGAGGGCGCCTCCACGGTGACGGCCGAGCGGGAGGCGGGCAGGTCCTCCAGGACCAGTTCCCCGCCGTGCTCGCGGACGGGGTGCCCGCTCACCCGGTGGCCGGCCGGGACGGCCAGACAGCCCGGCACGCCGCCGGTGCCGGCGAGTACGAGGACGGGGTCGCCGC
The DNA here is from genome assembly GCF_043204415.1 of Nonomuraea sp. NPDC047897. Lineage (NCBI taxonomy): Bacteria > Bacillati > Actinomycetota > Actinomycetes > Streptosporangiales > Streptosporangiaceae > Nonomuraea > Nonomuraea sp. NPDC047897. Next base: position 550,239 of record NZ_JBIDCC010000002.1, read on the forward strand.
CCGGCACGTCCAGGACGGTGAGCGGGGACAGGGTCGCCCAGGCGATGGTGACGCCCGCGACGTCCAGGTTCACCGGCCACCACAGGAACGCCCCCGAGGGGATGGTGACCGGGCGGTGCGGGAAGCGGACGCGGGCCTCGGCCAGTTCCACGTCGAACCGCACGTCCCGGTGGTCGGGCAGCGGCTCGTACGGCTGGTGGGCGTTGACGAACACGAACCCCGACCGCCCGTCCGAGCGCACCGCCCAGCGCAGTGACCCGCGGTCCCGCACGCCGGACGGGACGGACCCGCCGGACGGGGCTGACCCGTCGGGCAGCGCGGGGGGCGCCGGATCGGCGGCGATGACGGCGTTCATCGTGGCCAGCCGGTCGCCGAACGCCGCCAGGAACGCGTGCTGGGCGCGCAGCAGGTGGAAGGCGTCGCGGGTCTGCAGGTGGGCGCCGATCGGCGCGTTGAAGTCGTAGTCGAGGACGGGCAGGTCGTTCGGGTAGCCGGTGGCCTGCGACTCCTGCAGCCCGGGCCGCGGGTTGGCGCCGCCCGCGTACATGTAGTAGCCCTGCCAGGCCGAGCCGCTGCCGAGCTTGGCCAGCGCCACCGCGGCCACGTCGGCGCCCGACAGCAGGGGCCGCCGGTGGTAGGCGCTCGCCATGCCGCCGCCCAGCTCGCAGGTCGCCGGCGGGAAGCCGGGCTGCCGGGCCGCGGGCGCGGCGGGGGAGCCGGCCAGGTCCCGCCCGATGCCCGGGTCGTCCCACTGGTGCGAGAAGAAGTAGTGGGCCCGGAACGAGTCGTCCCAGCCCTCGCCGGTGTCCACCCAGAACCCGTCCCCGTAGCCGCCGTACAGCGGGAAGACGTCGCCGTCGGGCAGGTCCGCGCCGCCCCAGGCGGTCGCCGTCCACAGCGGCGCGGACAGGCCGCACGAGCGGGTGACGTCCTTGAGCGTGCGCAGGTGGCCGGGCTGGTCGTACAGCTCGTTGTCGAGCTGGATGCCGATGACCGGCCCGTCCGGCCCGCACAGCGGTCCCACCTGCCGGCCCAGGTGGCCGAACCATGCGCGCACGTCCTCCAGGTAGGCCGGGTCGTCGGTGCGCGGCGCGTAGCCGGCGGCCGTCACCCAGTCGGGCAGGCCGCCGCCCCGGACCTCGCCGTGGCACCACGGCCCGATCCGCAGGATCACCTCCAGGCCGGTGTCCCGGGCCAGCCGGACGAACGCGGCCAGGTCGAGGCCATCGTCGAACACCGGTTCGCGCTCGCGCCGCTCCTGGTGGTGGATCCAGAAGACGTACGTGGACACGAGGGTCACCCCGCCGGCCCTCATCAGCAGCAGGGCGTCGCGCCAGCGGCTCCTCGGCACCCGGCTGTAGTGCAGCTCGCCGGTCACCGGGATCCACGGGCGGCCGTCGCGCAGCAGCGAGCGGCTGGTGAGGGCCAGTCCCGGCCGCAAGTCGTCGGTGTTGGCCATGGCGGGCCGCGTCTCGGGACGTTCCCAGGGGGTGTGGCGGAGATGGTGGATCACGGGCCCGATCCTCTCAGGCGCGCTCGACCGGGCCGCGGGCGCCGGTGCGTTCGGCGCCGATGCCGGCGACGACCACGAACGCGATCCCGGCGAGAGCCGCCCAGCCGGGAGTCTGGTGCAGGAGGACGAAGCCGATGCCGACGGCGATCGCGGGCTCCAGGCTCATCAGGGTGCCGAAGGCGGCGGTGGTGAGCCTGCGCAGGGCGAGCAGTTCGAGGATGAACGGCACCACGGGCAGCAGCAGGGCCAGGCCGAGGCCGACGAGGACGAGCTCCCAGGTGAGCCGGCCGACGACGGAGGGCCCGGCGACCGCGGTGGCCGCGAGGGCGGCGACCGGCATGGAGACGGCGAGCCCGCGGATGCCGGCGACCTCGTCGCCGACCCGCTGGGTCAGCAGGATGTAGGCGGCCCAGCAGACGGCGGCGGCCAGGGCGTAGCCGACGCCGGGCAGGTCGATGCGGCCGTGCCACGGTTCGGTGAGCAGCAGGACGCCCGCGGCGGCGAGCAGCGGCCACACCTTCCGCCCGCCGCGGCCGCGGGCCACGGCGACGCCGAGCGGGCCGAGGAACTCCAGCGCGCTGGCGGTGCCGAGCGGCAGCCGGGCGACGGCGGCCATGAAGAACAGGGTCAGGCCCGCCGTGACCAGGCCGAGCGCGGCACAGGCGAGCAGGCCCGACCGGCTGAAGCCCGACGGCCGGGGCCGCACGATGATCAGCAGCAGCACTCCGGCCCACGCCAGCCGCAGCCACGCCGCGCCCTCGGCGCCCACCTGGTCGATCATGGTGACGGAGACGGCCAGGCCCAGTTGCACGAAGAGCATCGAGGCCAGCGCGAGCGCCGTGCCGGTGCGGGCGGCGGGCGACGCCCCGCCGGCCGGGGCCGGAGGGGGTGCCGGGGAGGCGGTGGTCGTCATGGGCCCAGTACACGAGACCGTGACCGTTCATGTCCACGTGAGAACGTTTGACGTACCGTTCGTGATTCGTGAACGATTGACGGCATGGACGTCCGCCGGCTGCAGATGCTGCTGCAACTGTCCCGGCTGGGCTCGATGCGCGAGGTCGCCGAGGAGCTGGGCACCACGACCTCGACTGTGTCGCAGCAGATCGCCGCGCTGTCCCGCGAGGTGGGCGCGGCCCTGGTCGAACCGCACGGCCGCCGAGTGCGGCTGACCCCCGCGGGCCGGCGGCTGGCGGGGCACGCCGTGACGATCCTCGCCGCGGTGGAGGCGGCCCGGCTGGACCTCGACCCGGACGCCGAGCCGGCGGGCACCCTGCGGGTCGCCGGCTTCGCCACGGCCGTGCGCCGCTCGCTGCTCCCCGTCGCCGCGGACCTGGCCGCGGGGCATCCACGGGTGCGGCTGCGCGTCCACGAGCACGAACCGGCCGAGTCCCTGGCGCTGCTCGCCTCGGACGCGGTCGACCTCGCCCTGATCTACGACTACGACCTCGCCCCCGTCGCCGCCGACGCCACCGTGGACAGGATGCCGCTGTGGTCGGTGGCCTGGAGCCTCGCGGTGCCGCACGCCGCGCCGCACGCGGGGGCCGCCGTGCAGGGCGACGCGTCCCGGGGGATGGCCGCGCACGGCGACGCGCCCGCGGTCTTCGGGGCGCACCGCGACCGCGACTGGATCGTGAACTCGCGGAACACCGCCGACGAGGACGTCGTACGCACGCTCGCGTCGATGGCCGGTTTCGAGCCGCGGATCACCCATCGCGCCGACAGCCTCGAACTGGTCCAGGACCTCATCGTCGCCGGATTCGGCATCGGCCTGTTGCCCGCCGACCAGCCCACGCTGCCCGGCATCCGGCTGCTGCCGCTGTCCGGCCCGCGCGTGACGATGCGCTCGTACGCCGTCGTCCGTCGCGGCCGCGCGGACTGGCCGCCGCTGGCGCTCGTCCTCCGCCTGCTCGCCGCCCGCGCCGCCTGAGTGGCGACTCAGGGGCTTCCTTGACCCGGACATGCCGCTGACCTGGCGTTATGTGATCGTGACTTGACCCGTGGGTGACGTGAGTGTTTCATGTGCCCCACGCGGTAAACGTTTACAGAAGCAGGGGCAAAGCGTTTGCCTTGGCGGAAGGACAGCCTTGGCCCAGGGACCCACGATCACCACGATCGCCAAGCGCGCGGGTGTCTCCATCGCCTCGGTCTCGCGGGTGCTGAACGGCCTGCCGACCAGGCAGGACACCGTGAGCAAGGTGATGGCGGCGGCGGAGGAGCTCGGCTACGTGCGCAACGCCGTGGCCCGCTCGCTCAAGTCGAGCCGGACCCACCAGGTCGCGTTCGCGATGGCGGACGTCGGCAACCCGGCCTACCTGGCCATGCTGCGCGAGATCCAGCCCGTGCTCAAGGCGGCCGGCTACCGGCTCGTCCTGCACTCCACCGGCGCGGACGTCGCCGACGAGATCGGCGTGCTGCACAGCCTCGGCGAACGCTACGTGGACGGGCTGATCATGGTGCCGCTGCGGGTCACCGACGCGCACCTGCGGATGCTCGCCGCCGCCAGGGCGCCCGTCGTCGTCATCGGCTCGGTGCCGGAGGGCACGCCGGTCGACAACGTGCGCGCCGACTCGCGCACCGGCGTCCGGCTGGCCCTCGACCACCTGCACGCCCTCGGCCGGCGGCGCATCGGGCTGGTCAACGGACCGCCCGACACCGTGCCCGGCGCGGCCCGCGGCGCCGGCTACGTGGAGGCGCTGGCGGCCCTCGGCCTGCCGTACGACGAGGAGCTGGTGGAGATCGGCGACTTCTACCGGGCCGACGGCCGCCGCGCGGTCGCCGCCCTGCTCGACAGGCGGCCCGACATCGACGCGCTCATGTGCGCCAACGACCTGATCGCGCTCGGCGCGCTCGACGTGCTGCGGACCGCCGGGCGGCGGGTGCCGCGGGACGTGGCCGTGGTCGGCATGGACGACACCGACCTGGCGGCGGCGTCCTGGCCCGCGCTCACCAGCGTCTCCCTCGGCTCGGCCGAACGCGGCCGGGCTGCCGCCGAGCTGCTGCTGGACCGGCTGGCGGACGACGACGTCGCCCCCCGCCTGGTCACCGTGCCGCCGCGGCTCGCCGTCCGCGCGTCCACCACCGGCGAACAGCCGCCGCGATCCGGCGAGACCGTCCGGCCCGGCACAACCGTCCGGCCCGGCACAACCGTCCGGCCCGGCACAACCGTCCGGCCCGGCACAACCGTCCGGCCCGGCACAACCGTTCGGCCCGGCGACGAAGGAGGCGAGGCATGACGGCGACCGTGACGAGACCACCCGCGCCACCCGCCAAGCACGTGCGGCGCGCCCGCCGGTCACGGCGCTCGCGCGAGATGTGGCTGCTCATGCTGCCCGCCCTCGTGCCCGTCGTGCTCTTCAGCGTCGGGCCGCTGCTGTACGGGATCGGGCTGGCGTTCACCGACGCGCGCAACACCCGCAACCACGAGACGTCCTTCGTCGGCCTGGAGAACTTCGCCCAGCTCATGGGCGACGACGACTTCTGGTCGTCGTTCCGGATCGGGATCATCTGGTCGGTCTCCGTGACCGTGCTGCAGTTCCTCGCCGCGCTCGGCCTGGCCCTGCTGCTCAACCAGAACCTCCGCTTCCGCGGTGTGGCCCGGGTGCTGGCGGTGGTGCCGTGGGCGATGCCGCCCGTGGTCATCGGGCTGATGTGGAAGCTCGTCTACCATCCCGACGCCGGCATCCTCAACAGCCTGCTCGGCACCGACGTCAACTGGCTCGCCGACTTCTCGCTCGCGCTGCCCGCCATCATCGTGGTCGGGATCTGGACCGGCATGCCGCAGACGACGGTGGTGCTGCTGGCGGGCCTGCAGGGCATCCCCCGGGAGCTGTACGAGGCCGTCGAGGTCGACGGGGCGGGCCGCTGGCGCAGGTTCTGGAACATCACGCTGCCGCAGCTCAAGCCCGTCATCGTCGCGATCACCTCGCTCGACTTCGTGTGGAACTTCAACCAGTTCGGCCTGGTCTACGTGCTCACCCAGGGCGGGCCCGGCGGCCGGACCAGGCTGCCCATGCTGTTCGCGTACGAGGAGGCGTTCCGGTACCGCTACGCCGGCTACGCCTCGATGCTCGGCCTGGCCATGGCGATCGTCGTGCTGGCGGTCCTCGGCCTCTACCTGTGGCGGCAGATGAGGGAGGCGAAGTGAGCGGCAAGAAGGCGAGCGGGGTGCGGCGCGCACCGCAGTACCTGGCACTGGTCGCCTACATCCTCTTCCTGGCCTTCCCGCTGGTGTGGCTGCTGTCCACGGCGCTGAAGACGCCGCAGGAGATGGCGCAGGCCGACCCCACGTGGATCCCGCGCGAGCCGACGCTGGCCAACTTCGCCGACGCGTTCGGCGAGCAGGACCTGGTGGGCGCCGCCTCCCGGAGCCTGGTCGTGGCGTTGTTCGCCAGTGTCGTCACGGTGGTGATCGCGCTGCCCGCCGCGTACGCGATGGCCCGCTACCGCAGCCTGCTCAACCGGATCGCGATCGGCTGGGTGCTGGTCAGCCAGGTGTTCCCGTTCATCCTGATCATCATCCCGCTGTTCATGATCCTGCGGGACATGGAGCTGGTGAACACGCTGCCCGGCCTGGTCATCGTGCACGTGACGTTCACACTGCCGTTCGCGCTGTGGATGCTCCAGGGGTACGTGCGCGCGGTGCCGGCCGAGCTGGAGGAGGCGGCGGCCGTGGACGGCGCGAGCCGGCTGCGCTCGATCGTCAGCGTGGTCGCCCCGCTGCTCGCGCCCGGCGTCGTGGCGACGCTGCTGTTCGCGTTCATCTCGTCGTGGAACGAGTTCCTCTTCGCACTGGTCGTCCTGCAGGACCCGGACGTGATGACGCTTCCCCTCACGTTGGCCAGGTTCGTCGGCCCCGAGGGGGTGGCCCGGCTCGGCCCGCTGGCCGCGGCCTCCCTCATGGCCACGATCCCCAGCCTCATCTTTTTCGCAATCATCCAGCGGCGCCTGAAGTCCGGCCTGATGGCCGGCGCCGTGAAGGGCTAGGAGGCACACATGCGAATGAAGTCCGCTCTGGCGGCGGCCGCGGTCGTCGCGTTGACCGCCGCGTGCGGCGGCGGTGGAAGCGGCGGCGACGAGGCGGCCAAGCCCGGCGAGCCCGTCAAGCTCAACTTCCTCAGCCTGGCCTGGCAGAAGGAGTCCCTCGCCGCCAACAAGCAACTCGTCGAGGAGTGGAACAAGGCCAACCCCGGCATCCAGGTCACCTACGTCCAGGGCAGCTGGGACAACGTCAACGACCAGCTCGTCACCCAGTTCGCGGGCGGCACCGCCCCCGACGTGATCCACAACGACTCGCCGGCGCTGGCCGGGTTCGCCGCCGACGGCTACCTGATGGACCTGTCGGACAAGGTGCCCGCCGACCTCAAGGCCGACATCCCGCAGCCCGCCTGGGACACCGTCACCTTCGACGACGGCAAGGGCAAGCAGGGCGTGTACGGGGTGCCGTTCCTGCAGGAGTCGCAGGTCGTGATCGCCAACAAGAAGCTGCTCGACGAGGCCGGCGTGCGCCTGCCCACCCCCGAGCAGCCGTGGACCTGGGACGAGTTCTCCGCGGCGGCCAAGAAGATGACCAAGGGCGGCACGTTCGGCGTCGCCTGGCCGATGAAGTCACCGGTCAACAAGACGCTCAACCTGGCGCTCAACTTCGGCGGCACGTTCTTCCAGACCGCCGAAGGCAAGACCACGGTCAAGGTCGGGCCCGAGGAGAAGCAGGTCCTGCAGCGCATCCACGACCAGCTCTACAAGGACAAGTCGGCCGACCCGGCCGCGCTCGGCCAGGGCACCGCCGACCCGCTGCCCGCCTTCTACAAGGGCAAGTTCGCCATGCTGCCGGCCGGCGTCTACCTGCGCCAGCAGGTGGCCGAGCAGGCGCCCGACGGGTTCGAGTGGGTGACGCTGCCGCCGCTGAAGGGCACCACCACCCAGCAGGGCGCCGTCTCCCAGACCCTGTCGATCGCGCAGGACAGCAAGCACCCGGACGAGGCGATGAAGTTCATCTCGTTCTTCCTCAACGGCCCCAACCAGGCCAAACTCGCCAAGGGCGACTGGCTGCTGCCCACCTCCGTCAAGGCGGCCGCCGACCCCTCCATCACCACGAAGGAGGACGGCTGGGACGTCGCGACCGCCTCCGCCAAGGACCTGGTCGTGGCGCCGTTCCTCAAGGTGAACGGGTTCGACGAGTGGAAGAGCAAGGTCGCCACGCCGGTGCTCCAGGAGTACTACGCCAACAAGATCACTATCGACGAGGCGGCCAAGCGGCTCGTCGAGGACGGCAACCAGGTGCTGGAGCGGTACCAGCGGTGACGCATCGCGACAGGGCCCGAGGGTGTCTGCTCGGCCTGGCGGCCGGCGACGCCCTCGGGGCGCCCGCCGAGAACCTCACGCCGGCCGAGATCCGCCGCCGCTGGGGCCGGCTCACCGAGATCGAACGCGGCGGCACCGACGACACCGAGTACGCGATCTTCGCGGCGTCGCTGCTGGTCCGGCACGGGCACGCGCTCACCCCCGCCGACGTGGCAGCCGCCTACCGGGCCGAGGTCATCCCCCGGGTGACCGGGCCGATGAAGGGGGCCGGGTTCTCCGAGCTGGGCACGGTGCAGGCGCTGCGCCGCGGGCTGGAGCCCCCGATGACCGGGCTGGCGCACCAGCACGGCTGGTCCGACGGCCTGGCCATGCGGGCCGCGCCGTACGGGGTGTTCTGCCCCGGGGACCCGGCCGAGGCGGCGCGGCTGGCCGAGCAGGACGGGCTGGTCAGCCACTCCGGCGAAGGGGTGCTCGGCGGGCGGGCCGTCGCCGCCGCCGTGGCCGCCGCCATGGCGGGGCTGCCGCCGGAGCAGGTGGTCCAGGCCGCGCTGTCGGTCGTGCCGGCCGACTCCTGGACGGCACGCGCCACCGGACGCGCCCGCGACGCCGTCGAGACCGGCGCGGGCCAGGACGACGCGGCGCTCGTGGCGGCGCTGCACGAGGCCGTCGTGGTACCCCACTACCCGTGGACCGACCTGGCCCCCGAGGCGGTGGCGCTGGCGCTGGCCGCCTACCTGGCCGGGAAGGGGGACGTGGCGGCGTCCGTGACGTTCGCCGTCAGCCTGGGCCGCGACGCCGACACCATCGGCGCCATCGCCGGCGCCGTGGCCGGAGCGGGTCAGGGCGAGAGCGGCATCCCCGAGCGGTGGGCCGCGCGGATCGGCCCGGTCTCGGGCGCCTGCCTGCCGGTGGTCGCCGGCAGGCACGTGCTGGACGTGGCGGACGAGCTGTCCGCCCTGGTGGAGCGGGACGATCCGGTGCGGGCGGACCTGGCGGGAGAGCCGACCCGGGGCCGTGCGGACGGCCCGCCGGAAGGACTGTAGGAGACGCATGTCGGGGGACAGAATCCAGGGGGCCTTCGTCGGCCTCGCCGTGGGCGACGCCGTGGGCTGGCCGGCGGCCAGGCACCGCGCCGCCCTGCACGCCCCGTGGAGCAGGCGGCTCCACCGGGAGCTCGACGCCTTCGCCGAGGAACACCGGGTCACCACGCTGCCGGTGCCGTTCGCGCTCAACCAGCCCGTCGCCCCGCTCGCCCTCGGGCCGTCCGACGACGCGGAGTGGCTGGCCTGGACGGCGCTCACCATCGACCGGCCGCGGGCCGAGGCGTTCCGGGAGCTGGGCGACGACGTCCGCGCCCGCGTCTCCGTCGCCACCGCGCTCGGCAACCTGGCCCGGGGCGTCGAGCCGCCCGCCAGCGGCCACGACAACCCGCACCACTTCGACGACGCCGCCGCCGTCCGGGCCGTCGCCTTCGGCGCTCTCGGCCGCGACCCCACCGAGGACGCGCAGGTCACCAACTCCGGCGACGGCGTCCTCGGCGCGCAGGCCATGGCCAGGGCGGTGGCCGCGGCCGTCGCGACCGGTTCGGCGGCCGCGGCGGTGCGGGCGGCCCTCGACGCGCTGCCCGCCGACACCGCCATCGGGCACAACGCCCGCCTCGCGCTCGACGTGGCCCGCGCCGCGGGAGACCCGTTCGCCGCCGTGCCGGCACTCGACGCCGCGCTGCTCGACCACGTCTACAGCTACGCCGTCGGCGCGGCGCAGACGGTGCCCGTGGCCCTGGCGCTCACCGAGGTGGCGGGCGGCTCGCCGGCCGCCGCCGTGCCCGCCGCGGCCTGCCTGGCGCCGCTCGCCGACTCGGCGCCCGCGCTCACCGGAGCGCTCACGGGCGCCTGCGGCGGACTCGCGGCGCTTGCGCCAGGATGGATCAGCACGGCCCGCACGCTCACCGGGTGCTGCCTGCCGCGATTGGCGGGCCAGGACCTCATCGAACTCACCACCACCCTGACGGAGGAACTCGCATGACGCTCCCAGACCAGCCTTCCGACCTGCTGACCGACAAGGCCGTGGGCTGCGTCGCGGGGGCGGCGGTCGGAGACGCGCTGGGCGGCGCCACCGAGGGCTGGACCCCCGAGCAGATCGTGGACCGCTACGGCGGCCGCGTCGAGGGCATCGTGCCGCCGTTCAACGAGGACTGGCGCAACGCCCGCCCCATCGCGCCCTACCACAAGGGCGACGGGCACATCACCGACGACACCCTGATGACGCACGCGCTGATCCGCGTGTACGACAAGGTGCGCGGCCACCTCGGGGCGTACGCGATGGCCGAGCACCTCGTGCCGGAGCTGATGGGGGAGCGGCAGTGGATCCCCGAACTGGAGGCCGAAGCGCTGCCGCTGCAGCGGATCTTCCTGGCCGAGAAGTGGATCGTCGCACGCCTGCACTACGGGCACGTGGACCCGCGCGAGGCCGGCGTCGGCAACATCGTCAACTGCGGCGCCGCCATGTACGTGGCGCCGGTCGGCATCGTGAACGCCGCCGACCCCGACGCCGCCTACGCCGAGGCGATCGACCTGACGGGCGCACACCAGTCGAGCTACGGCCGGGAGGCGGCCGGGGTGATGGCCGCCGCCGTCGCCGAGGCCATGCGGCCGCAGGCGACCGTCGACTCCGTCGTGGCCGCCTGCCTGCGCCTGGCCAAGGACGGCACCCGGGCCGCCATCGAGGCGGTCTGCGAGGCCGCACAGGGCATCGGCCACTGGGACGGCTCGTTCGCCGCGCTGCGCGCCGCCGTGCGCCCGTACGACACGGTCGCCGACACCTACCGCGACCAGGGGCTCGGCGCCCGGCGGCCGAGCCGGCTGCACAGCATCGAGGAGCTGCCGCTGGCGCTGGCGTTCCTGGTGGTGGCCAAGGGCGACGTCCGCGACACGGTGCTGGGCGGCGTCAACTACGGGCGAGACGCCGACTCGATCGCCTCCATGGGCGGCGCCATCGCCGGGGCGCTCGGCGGGCTGGCGGCGGTGCCCGCCGAGTGGGTGACGCGGGTGGGTGCGGCCAGCCGCACGGATCTGGTGGCGCCCGGCCGGGCGATCGCCCGGGTGGCGCGGCAGGTCCACGCCGACGACCTGGCCCGCCGCCGCGCGCACGAGTCCGCGTTCGCCGCACTCACCGGCGGTCCCGCGGCGGGGCGGGCATGATCCGGCTCACCTGGGTCCAGCCGGAGGACCTGGTGGGGCACGAGCTCCGGCAGGCAGCCGAGGACGGCCGCGACGGCCCGGAGGTGGCCGGCATCGCGGCCCGCTGGCACGCGGCCGGCGGGCACGACGCCCCGCCTCGCGCCGGCGCCTCCGAGCCGCGTGCCCGCGCGTTGCGGCCGCTGGCCGAACACCTGCTCGACGAGCTGGCCGCCATCCCGTCGCCGCTCGCCGAGCCCACCGACCTCGCCGACATCATCGCCGCCACCCCCGCCTGGCCTGCCGCCCCCGCCTGGCCCGCCGTCGCGGCGGCGCCGGGCGGAACCGGCGGGCGGCCGGAGGTGGATCCCGCGCGGGTGCTGGGGGCGTGGCAGGGCCGGGCGGCCGGATGCGTGCTGGGCAAACCCGTCGAGAAGATCCCCCGCCAGGGCGTCAGGGAGATCGCCGAGGCCACCGGCAACTGGCCGATCCGCGGCTGGTTCACCGCCGAGGGCCTGCCGCGCGAGGTCGCCGCGCGGTGGCCGTGGAACCGGCGCAGCGCCGTCAACTCGCTGGCCGAGAACATCGCCGGCATCCCCGAGGACGACGACCTCAACTACCCGCTGCTCGCCCTCACCGTCCTCGAACGCCACGGCCGCGGCTTCACCACCGACGACGTGGCGGCCGTCTGGCTGGACGAGCTGCCCGCGGGCCGCACGTTCACCGCCGAGCGGGTGGCGTACCGCAACCTGCTGTCCGGCGTCGAGCCGCCCGAGACCGCCACCCACCGCAACCCGTTCCGCGAGTGGATCGGCGCGCTGATCCGGGCCGACGTGTACGGCTGGGCGAACCCGGGCGACCCGGCCACCGCGGCCGAGTACGCCTGGCGCGACGCCCGGCTCACGCACACCGCGAACGGCGTCTACGGCGCCATGTTCGCCGCCGCCATGTGCGCCCGGTCGCTCGTCGCGACCTCGGCGGAGGACGTGGTGGCCGCGGGACTGTCGGTGGTGCCGCCCGGCTCACGCCTGCACGAGGCGGTCCGGCTGGCGGCCGAGGACGCCTCCGTCGAACGCGACTTCGAACGGGTCGTCGACCGGCTGTACGAGCGGCACGGCCGGCTGCACTGGGTACACACGATCAACAACGCCGCCCTGGTCGCCGCCGCCCTGGTGCACGGCGCGGGCGACGTCACCGCCACCATCGCCGGGGCGGTCGCCGGCGGCTGGGACACCGACTCGGCCGGCGCCACCGCCGGCTCGGTCGCCGGGGCGCTGAACGGCGGCGTCCCCGACCGATGGCTCATGAAGAACGAGCTGGCCAGCAGCCTGACGGGCTTCGACGGCATCGGGCTGGACGAGCTGGCCCGGCGGACGCGGGAGATGATGCAGCGATGATCTCGGTCTTCGGCAGCGCGAACATGGACCTGGTCGCGTACGTGTCTCAGGCCCCCAAGCAGGGCGAGACGGTCACCGGCCGGGCATTCCGCACTGTCCCCGGCGGTAAGGGAGCCAACCAGGCGATCGCGGCGGCCCGCGCGGGCGCCGAGGTGACCTTCCTCGGGGCCGTCGGAGACGACGGCTTCGGCGCGGAGATCCGCGACACGCTGGCCGTGGCCGGGGTGAACGTCGAGCACCTGCGGCAGGTGCCGGGCCCGAGCGGCATCGCGCACATCGTGGTGGACGACGCCGGCGGCAACTCGATCATCGTGGTGCCCGGCGCGAACGGCGCCGTCACCGCGCCGGACGCGGCCGACCGGGCCGTCATCGCGGCCTCCAGCGCCGTGCTCCTCCAGCTCGAACTTCCCCTGGAGGCGGTGACCGGCGCGGCGCGGGCGGCCAAGGAGGCCGGGGTGCCCGCCATCCTCACCCCCGCTCCGGCCCGCGAACTGCCGGACGAGCTGCTCGACGCCGTCGCCCTCGTCGTCCCCAACGAGCACGAGGCCGCCGCGCTGACCGGCGAGCATGAGCCGGCGGCCGCGCTGGAGGCGCTGCTGGCGCGGGTGCCGGAGGCCGTGATCACGCTCGGCTCCGACGGCGCCCTGTACGGGTCGCGGTCGGGGGAGCGGCTGCGCGTGCCCGCCGTACGGGTGGAGGCGGTGGACACCACGGCGGCGGGCGACACGTTCGCCGGCGCCCTGGCGGTGGCGCGCGCGGACGGGCTGCCGGCGGCCGAGGCGCTGCGGTTCGCCTCGGCGGCGGCGGCACTGTCGGTGCGGCGGCGGGGCGCGAGCACCTCGATGCCCACCCGCGCCGAGATCGACGCCGCCCTGGCCTGAGCCGCCCCGCCACCGCGGCACGTCGCCGGTGAGCGGGACGGCGGCGCGCCCGGGTCGTCCTCTACCGACGGACCACCGGCTTCGTCCGCTTGCCGGGGAAGCGGAGCATCCATGATCGCCAGGACATGAGAGGGAAGCCTAGACGGTCGGGCAGGAGGCGACATCACCGTCGGTTGGCGGGGCAGGAGGTGCACCATGAGCCAGAACCATGAGGACACGCCCGACGCCGTGCCCGGGCTGAACGCCGAGAGCGATGTGGTGGCGCGGCGCTCGGGCGCCGAGACGGCCACCTCCGGCCGTCCGATCCCCGCCGACCCGCCCGACGCCCAGGCCGCTACGCCGTCCGGTGACGCCGACCAGCCCGGCGACGCCGACCAGCGTGGCGACGTCGACCAGCCCGGTGACGTGGACCAGCCGGGTGACGTGGACCAGCCGGGTTACGTCGAGCAGCCCCGCGACGCCGAACGGCCCGAGGGGCGGGAAGGGCGCGAGGAGTCGGAGGAGGGCGTCACCGAGAAGGAGGTCCGCCCCGACGTCGGCCCCACCGGCTGACGGCGCGGCTCATGGCGCGGCTGACTACCGGTCACGGCGGCGACCCAGGGCGCGGCTGACTGCGCCGGTCGCGGCGCTACCCACGGCATGCCGCACGGCGCTGCCGACTTCGCCGGTCACGGCGACAGGTGGTGGGCGCACTCGTCGCGGTAGCGGAGTGTCAGCTCGCGCACCCGGTCCGGGTCGGCGAGCACCGCTCGCGACACCGACGGCACCACCGCCTGCCGCACCCCCGCGAACAGGCGCGCCAGGTCGGCCGGCGCGGCGCCCTGCGCGCCCAGGCCGGGCGCCAGGATCGCGCCGCCGAACCGGTCGAGCGGCAGGTCGAGCGACGGCAGGGTCGCGCCGACCACCAGCCCCACCGGCCCGAGCGGGGCGTGCCCCGCGTTCGCCGCCGCGGCCCCCGCGACGACCTGGCCGGCGACCGCCGACTGCAGCTCGCCGGCCTCCGGGTTGGAGGTGCGCGCCAGTACGAACACGCCCGCGTCGTTGGCCACCGCCTTGGTGATCGCCACCTCCAGCGACCCGAACCCGAGGTACGGGCTGACCGTCACCGCGTCCACGGCCAGCGGGCTGCCCTGGTCGAGGTAGGCCTCGGCGTAGGCGGCCATCGTGCTGCCGATGTCGCCCCGTTTGACGTCGAGCAGCACCATCGTGCCCGCCTCCCGCAGGTCGGCGATGACCCGCTCCAGGACGGCGATCCCGCGGCTGCCCCAGCGCTCGAAGAACGCCGACTGCGGTTTGACCACGGCGGCGACGTCGGCCACGTCGCCCGCCACCGAGCGGGCGAAGCGCTCCAGCCCGGCCGGCGAGTCGTCGAGGCCCCACGCCCCGAGCAGCTCCGGGCTCGGATCGATGCCCACGCAGAGCGGGCCGTACTTGTCGAGCCGGGCCCGCAGCCGGGTCCCGAACGGCTCATTCCACACATGGCCCCCTCACCACGACCGTGAGCAGACTAACCGCCGCCGGTGGCGCGCCGGAAGGCTTTCGACGCTGCCGGTATGGCGGCGGCGTCCCGGCGACGCCAGTCTTGCGCGCCGCGTGACGGGGGTAGATCACCCTGCATGTACGAGATCGCCCACCGCACGCTCACCCTGCGCGGCGACCCGCCCGGCGAGGTCGTCGTCACCGTCGGCCTGCCCACGGAGGACGCGGCGGGGGAGTGGTCGTGCCCGTACCGGATCGACGGCCTGGCCGGCTGGGAGCACGAGCGCAAGGTCACCGGCGTCGACGCGCTGGAGGCGCTGGAGAACGTCCTCGACGTGGTGCGGGCCGCGCTCGCGCGCTCCCACGAGGCCCACGAGGGGCTGCTGAGCTGGGATGACGAGCCGCTGGGCCGCCGCAGGCACCCGGTCTACCTGACCCGTGACCCCGGCCACGACCGGGCGTACCTCGCCATGAAGCACGAGATCGCCCCCGGCGAGACCGTCAGCCAGGTCACCGCCGACGGGGTGACGCTCGACTTCGGCGGGTCGGGCGAGCTCCTGGGCCTCGAACTGACGAGTGCCTCCAGGCGGCTGCCCTCCGAGATGCGCCTGTAGGGCCGGGGCCGCGTCACCCGCGCCGCGTCACCCGCGCCGTGACAGCAGCCACCGCCAGCGCGGCACTTCGACGACGGCCGTGACCGCCGCCAGCAGCGCGACGGCCCCGCCCGCGACCGCGGACCAGGCGGTCCACGCCCCGGCGACGGCGGCGACGAGCTGCAGCACCACCAGCAGGATCGTCACGAATCCGGGCACAGCCACGATCACGTGCCGCTTGTCGCCCGGCGTCGCGAACAGCGTCGGCAGGCCGATCAGCACGACCACCGACAGCACGGCCAGCGGCGCGGAGTGCGGCCACAGCGCCCACGGCGTGGCGACCCAGGCGACCAGTTCGGTGGCGAAACGCAGGGCGGAGCCGACGGGATGGTCCTGGCGGACATCAGGAGGCATTCGCGCAGCGTACAGCGGGCCCGCGCCGGGCCGGAGCGGGAGGTGATAATCGGTACGTGAACCCTCCCCGCCTCGTGGCGACCGACCTGGACGGCACCCTCCTCGACTCCACGGGCACGGTCTCGCCGCGCACCCGCCGGGCGCTGCGGTTGGCGCGTGAGGGCGGGGCGGAGATCGTGTTCGTCACCGCCAGGGCGCCGCGTGGCGTCGAGCCGATCGCGGAGCTGGCCGGCGTCGGCGGCCTCGCCGTCTGCAGCAACGGCGCCATCGTCTACGATCTGGGCACCCGCGAGATCGTCGCCCGGCGCGACCTCGCCCCCGCCACGGCGGCGCACGTCGTGGAGACGCTGGCCGAGGCGCTGCCGGGGGTGGCGTTCGCCGCCGAGACGGGCACGGGCGTGCTGGCCGAGCCGGGCTACGGCGTCACCCACGTCCACGACGCGCGTCACCGCCGCGAGGTCGCCTCGCTGCGGGGCTGCGCCGGACCGATCGCCAAGCTGCTGGTCTGGTCGTCGGAGCACCTGGTGGACGAGATGTTCACCGCGGCCGTCGCCGCCGTGGACGGTCAGGCGGAGGTGACCCACTCGGGGGTGGGCGGACTGCTGGAGATCAGCGCCGCCGGGGTGACGAAGGCCGGCACGCTGGCCGGGCTGTGCGAGGAGCGCGGGGTGGACCCGGCGGAGGTGGCGGCGTTCGGCGACATGCCGAACGACCTGGCCGTGCTGGCCTTCGCCGGGGCGGGATACGCCATGGCCAACGCCCATCCTCTCGTGCTGGCGGCGGTCGAGCGGCGCACCCTGTCCAACGACGAGCACGGAGTGGCCGTGGTGCTGGAGCGCTTCTGGTCCTGAACGATCACCGTGACGGGGTGTGGCCTTGCGCCGGCGCGTCCTCCGCACGGTGCCGCCGTTCCGGCTAATACGGATTATCGTCCGCTATTAGCTCTTGACGGGGTTTCCGGTGTCGGCGAAGAATGAGGCCGCATGACGTACTAATGCGCATTATCAAGACGAGGGATGGGCACGGACCGTGACTGCTTCCAGCCGGCGACTCACCCAGCAGGACATCGCCAGGATGGCCGGGGTGAGCCAGACGACGGTGTCGCTGGTGCTGAACAACCGGGCCGAGGGTGAGGTGCGCATCTCGCCCGAGACCCGCGAGCGGGTGCTCCAGGTGATCAGGGAGACCGGCTACGTGGCCGACCCGGCCGCCCGCCGGCTGGCCGAGCGGCGCAACCGCATCCTCGGCGTCTTCACCTACGAGGCGGTCTTCCCGGCCGAGAGCGCCGACTTCTACCACCCGTTCCTCGTCGGCATCGAGGAGTTCGCCGAGGAGGCCGGTTGCGACCTGCTGCTGTTCACCGGCGCCAAGGCGTCGGGGGAGCGCAGGCGGATCTTCAACGCCGAGAGCAGGGTGCGCCTCGCCGACGGCTGCGTGCTGCTCGGCCGCACCGTCGACCGCGACGACCTGGCCCGGCTGCTGGCCGAGGGCATCCCCTTCGTGTCGGTGGGCCGCCGCGACGACGCGGGCGCGCCCGTGCCGTACGTGGGGGCCGACTACCCGGCGGCGGTGGGCGCCCTCGTCGAGCGGGCGGTGCGGCTCGGGCACCGGAGGCTGGGCTACCTGGGCGCCGGCGCCGGCGCCGAGTCCTACGCCGACCGCCTGCGCGGCTTCGGCGAGGCCGCCCGGCGGCTCGGCGTGACGGGCGTCCACCTGCCGCGCCTGGACGACCTCCTCGACGCCGGGGTGACCGCGGTCTTCGCCGAGGAGCTCGCCGACGCCGTCGCCGCCGTGCGGGCGGCGCGCGAGCGCGGCCTGTCGGTGCCGCGCGACCTGTCCGTCCTGGCGCTCGGCGCCTCCAGCCGGCCCGTGCGCACCGACATCGACTTCGCCGGGTTCCGCATCCCGCGCCGCGAGATGGGCCGCAGAGCCGTCGAGCTGCTGACCGAGCTGCTGGCCGGGCCGCCGGAGCGCGGCGGCGCCCCTCAGGAACTGCTGGCGTGCGAGCCGGTCGAAGGCTCGACGCTGGCTCCCGTACCCCCCATGACCCAGGAAGACATGACCCAGGAAGAAGGGTGACACCCACCGTGGTGGAGATCTCGGCGGACGCGTTCGTCGCCGGTGGCGGCCTCGGCGGCGTGGCCGCCGCGCTGGCCCTGCTGCGCGCGGGCCGTTCGGTGGTGCTCAGCGAGGAGTACGACTGGCTGGGCGGCCAGCTCACCAGCCAGGCGGTGCCGCCGGACGAGCACTCGTGGGTGGAGCGCTTCGGCGTGACGGCGAGCTACCGCGCGCTGCGCGACGGCATCCGCCGCTACTACCGCGACCACTACCCGCTCACCGAGCGGGCCCGGGCCTGGCGCGAGCTGAACCCCGGAGCGGGACACGTGAGCCGGCTCTGCCACGAGCCGAGGGTCGCGGTCGCCGTCATCGAGGCGATGCTCGCCCCGTACCGGGGGGCGGGGCGGCTGCGGGTGCTGCAGCCGTACCGGCCGGTCGCGGCGGACACCGACGGCGACCGGGTCACGGCCGTGCGGCTCGCGCACCGCGACGGCGGCGGCGAGGTCACGGTCGTCGCCCGGTACGTGCTGGACGCCACCGAGACCGGCGACCTGCTGCCGCTGACCGGCACCGAGTACGTCACCGGCTTCGAGTCGCAAACCGAGACCGGCGAGCCCAGCGCGCCGGCCGAGGCGCAGCCGCTCAACATGCAGGCCGTCTCGGTCTGCTTCGCGATCGACCACGTCGACGGCGACCACACCGTCGACCGGCCCGCCTCCTACGACTTCTGGCGCGCCTACCAGCCGCCGTTCTGGGGCGACCGGCTGCTGTCGTGGCGCTGCCCCAGCCCTCGCACGCTGGAGACCGTGGAGCGTTCCTTCACGCCCAACCCCGGCGACGACCCCCGCTCGGTGGAGGCCGACCAGCGGGTCAACCCCGGCGACGCCAACCTGTGGACGTTCCGCCGGATCGCCGCCCGCGACAACTTCCTGCCCGGCGCGTACGCCAGCGACATCACCCTGGTCAACTGGCCGATGATCGACTACCTGGAGGGGCCGGTCATCGACGTGCCGGACGCCGCCGAGCACCTGGCGGCGGCCCGCGAGCTGTCCCGTTCGGTGCTCTACTGGCTGCAGACCGAGGCGCCCCGTCCCGACGGCGGCACCGGCTGGCCCGGGCTGCGGCTGCGCGGCGACGTGACCGGAAGCGCCGACGGGCTCGCCCAGGCGCCCTACATCCGGGAGTCGCGCCGCATCCGCGCCCTCCGCACGGTCACCGAGCAGGACCTGTCCCTGGCGGTGCGCGGCGACAAGGGCGCCGTCGCCTATCCCGACACGGTCGGCGTCGGCATGTACCGGATCGACCTGCACCCGTCCACCGGCGGCGACAACTACATCGACGTGGGCTGCTCCCCGTTCCGCATCCCCCTCGGCGCCCTCGTCCCGCGGCGCGTGACCAACCTGCTGCCCGCCGGCAAGAACATCGGCACCACCCACATCACCAACGGCGCCTACCGCCTGCACCCCGTGGAGTGGAACGTCGGCGAGGCGGCGGGCGCGCTCGCCGCCTTCTGCCTGGACCACTCCACCACCCCCCACGCCGTACGGGAGGGCGAGCGGCTGCTCGCCGACTACCAGCGGCGGCTCGTCCGCGACGGCGTCGAACTCGGCTGGCCGGACGTCGCCGGCTACTGACGCCAGAAGGAGAACCACCCATGAAAGCACTCGGGAAACTGGCGGCCCTGTCCCTGACCGCCGTGCTCACCGCGACCGCGTGCGGCGGCGGCCAGGACACCCCGGCGGCGTCGGGCCCGCAGCCGCTGCGGATGACGATCTGGACCTCCACCGAGGCGCATCTCAAGCTGTTCGACGAGATCGCCGAGGAGTACCGCAGGACCCACCCGAACGTCGGGAAGATCACCTTCGACCCCATCCCGTTCGAGAGCTACACCACCACGCTGACCACCCAGATCGCCGGCGGCAAGGCGCCCGACCTGGCGTGGGTCCTGGAGAGCTCCGCGCCCGACTTCGTCTCCTCCGGCGCGCTCGCCCCACTCAAGAGCAAGATCGAGAACGTCGGCGAGCTGATCCCGTCGGCCACCCGGCTGTGGCAGCAGGACGGCGAGCTGTACGCCTACCCCTTCTCCACCTCGCCGTTCGGCGTGTTCGTCAACAACGACCTGGTCAAGGCCGCCGGCCAGAAGACGCCCCGCGAGCTGGCCGAGGCCGGCACGTGGGACTGGGAGCACGCCGCCGCCGTGAACGCCGCGGCCGCGGCCAAGAGCGGCAAGTCCGGCCTGGTCATCCTCAACTTCGACTACAAGGGGTGGGACAACCTCGCCACCGTCTGGGGCGGCTGGGGCGCCAAGGCGTGGAGCGACGACGGCGCCACGTGCGCGTTCAACGGCCCCGAGATGACCGAGGCGATGACGTTCCTGCACAAGTCGATCTTCACGGACAAGGCCATGCCGGGGCCGGGCACCACCGCAGACTTCTTCTCCGGCGACGCGACGATGGCCGTCGCGCAGATCTCCCGCGCCGCCATGCTCAAGGACGCCTCCTTCGACTGGGACCTGCTGCCGCTGCCCGCCGGGCCGAAGGGGCCGTACGCGGTGATCGGGCAGGCCGGGATCGGCGTGCTGAAGAAGTCGCCGAACGCCGAGCTGGCCGCCGACTTCCTGGCCTACTTCACCAACACCGCCAACTCCGCCAAGCTGGCCGCGTACTTCCCGCCGCCGCGCCGCTCCCAGCTCACCGCCGAGACCCTCGCCAAGACCAACCCGCTGCTCAAGCCCGACCAGCTCCAGCAGGTCGTCATCGACGGCATCGGCAAGGGCGTCGTCAAGCCCAGCCACACCGGCCAGGCCGAGCTGGCGCAGACCGTGCGGGCGGCGCTCGATCCGCTGTGGAAGCCCGACGCCGACGTCAAGGCGGTGCTCGACGGCGTCTGCGCCAAGATCCAGCCCATGCTCGGCGCCTGACATGGCCACCACCCAGCTCGCCCGCGGCGCCGCCACGGCGGCTCTGCGGCGCCCGCCCGGCCGGTCCGGCCGGTTCTGGACGATCGCCCGCCGCGACGGGCTCGTCGGCTACCTGTTCGTCGCGCCCCAGCTCGCCGGCAGCGTGCTGTTCGTGCTGCTGCCGCTCGTGCTGGTCGGCTGGTACAGCCTGCAGGAGTGGAACGTGCTGGCCGGCACGTTCGAGTTCGTCGGCGGCGACAACTACGCCAAGCTGGTCGCCGACACCAACCTGCGGTCGGTGCTGACCGCCACCGCGCTGTTCTCGGTCGGCCTGGTCCTGCTCAACCTGAGCCTCGCCCTGGCCCTGGCCGTCCTGCTGAACCAGAGGCTGCGCGGCACGACGTTGTTCCGGACGCTGTTCTTCTCGCCCGTGCTGGTGTCGCTGGTCGCCTGGACCATCGTCTGGCAGTTCCTGCTGCAGAAGGACGGCGGCGTCAACGGCCTGCTCGGCCTCGCCGGCGTCGAGGGGCCCAACTGGCTGCGCGGCGAGGCCACGGCCATGCTGTCCGTCATCGTCGTACAGGTGATCAAGAACGTCGGGCTCAACATGGTGCTGTTCCTCGCCGCGCTGCAGGGCGTGCCGCGCCAGCTCCACGAGGCCGCCGAGCTGGACGGGGCCGGGCCGTGGCGGCGTTTCCGCAGCGTCACCGTGCCGCTCATCAGCCCGACCATCCTGCTCACCTCGATCATCACGGTCGTGGGGTCGCTGCAGGTGTTCGCCCAGATCGCGGTCCTCACGCAGGGCGGTCCCGGCACGTCCACCACGGTGCTCGTCTACTACCTGTACCAGCAGGCCTTCCAGTTCCGGCACTTCGGCTACGGGGCGACGTTGTCGGTGCTGCTGTTCGCGATCGTCGCCGCGCTCACCCTCCTGCAGTGGCGGCTGCGCAGGAGGTGGGTCTTTCATGAGTCGTAGGGTCAAGCTCACCCTGTACGGGCTGCTGTGCGCGCTGTGCGTGCCGTTCGTCTTCCCGACCTGGTGGATGGTCACCTCGTCGGTCAAGCCGATCAGCGACATCTTCGCCTTCCCGCCCGCGCTGCTGCCGACCCGCTGGGACCTGTCGTCCTACCGGGAGGTCTTCGCGATGCAGCCGTTCGCGCAGCAGTACCTCAACAGCCTCTACATCGCCGCCGTGGTCACGGCGGGCACGATGGCGGTCGCCGCGATGGCCGGCTACGCCTTCGCCCGCATTCGCTTCCCGGGGCAGAACGCGCTGTTCGTCCTCGTGCTCATCGGGCTGCTCATCCCGAGTGAGGTGACGATCGTCCCGCTGTTCCAGATGTTTCACACCGCCGGGCTCAGCGACACGCACTGGCCGCTCATCCTGGTGCCGATCCTGGGCGCGCCGAGCGTGCTGGCCACGTTCATCATGCGGCAGTTCTTCATCACGCTGCCCGGGGAGCTGGAGGAGGCGGCCCGGGTGGACGGGCTGGGCCGGTTCGGCACGTTCTACCGGGTCGCGCTGCCGCTGGCCCGGCCGGCGCTGGGCGCGGTCGCGATCTTCACGTTCCTGCACTCCTGGAACCTGTACCTGGAGCCGATCGTCTACCTGTCGACCCCGGCCAGGTTCACGCTGCCGCAGGCGCTCACCCAGTTCGTCGACGGTTACGGCTCGCCGCTATGGAACGTTCAGCTCGCCGCTGCCACGATGACGGCCCTGCCCGTCCTCGTGGTGTTCGTCCTGGCGCAGCGGCAGTTCATCGAGGGTCTCGCGCACACGGGACTGAAGGGCTGACCTGTGTGACCGTCACCTGGACAGACGGCGACAGGGCGACTGGACAACCACTTGCGTCCGGTTTGTAGGGGATTGGCGTGTCATGCGCTTTGTTACTGTGGACAGAAGGCGAGACACGGAGAGGGCACCCCCGAGGGCACAGCCTGAGCGTCACGCCGATCCCCCGATGACGAGAAGCGGTTCATGGCAGATCCCACCACAGTCGACCGGCTCCGCCCTGGGGACCACGTCTGCTGGACCTTCGATGACCACGAGCGTCATCTGCGGGCTCTGGTCAGATTCCTCCGCAAGGGCCTGGAACACGACCAGAAGGTCCTCTACATCACCGACACCTTCCTCCCTCCCGCCTTCCTGGCCGCGGCGCAGGCGTACGGAGTGGAGGTGCGACAGCCGCTGAACGATGGGCAACTGCACGTCACCACCGCGGAGGAGTCCTTCCTGTCCGACGGCTCCTTCGAACCCGAACGGGCCCTGAAGGGCTGGACGGCCGCCATCGACCAGGCGCGCGCCGAGGGCTGGTCCGGACTCCGGGTGGCCGCCGACATGGGCTGGACGGTCCGCCCGCTGGTCGACATGGGCGAGCTGGCCCGCTACGAGGCGCAGGCCAACCAGATCTTCTCCGCCGGCTACGCGATGGCGCTGTGCTGCTACGACCGGCGGCTGTTCACCCACGCGGAGCTCGAACGGATCAGCGCCGCCCACCCCGGGGCCGCCCGGGCCGGCGCGGGCAGCGTCGAGGAGTGGGAGCCCCTGCTCCGCATCCGCCGCACCCCCGACGGGGTGTCGCTCGACGGCGCCGCCGACCGCACCAACTGCGACGCCCTGGCCGCCGTACTCGACCCGCTGGCGGCCGCGGCCGACGACAGCGACACCCCCCTCGTCATCGACGTCGCCGGCCTCACCTTCGCCGACGTCGCCACCGCCCGCCTGCTGGCCGGCACGGTCGCCGCCGGACGCGGCCGCATCCTGCTGCGCGGCGCGCGACCCGCCCTCGTGGAGCTGCTGGCCGTCATCGGCTCCATCCAGGCGCCCCGCGCCCCCGAGCTGACGGCCGCGAAGGGAACCCCCGCGTGACCCCCGGCTCGCGTCACCGTCCGCGAGCCGCCCGTGCGCCCTCGTCCTCGCCGGCCCCCTGGAGAACAGCGAGATGTTCGACCAGCCACTCAGCCCACCTCCCGCCGGGGCGCACCGGCGGACCTTCAAGACCCTCGCCGAGCTGGCGCGCGTGCGCTCGTTCGTCGAGACCCAGGCCCGCTCCGCCGGCCTGAGCGGCAGCCGGGTCGCCCGGGTGCTGCTGGCGGTCAACGAGGTGGCCACCAACGCCTTCGAGCACACCTCCGACGGCTGCACCGTCACGACCTGGGCGCTGCCCCACACGTTCGTCTGCCAGATCGACGACGACGGCCGCTTCGACGTCCCCCCCGTGCGCCCCGTCGCCCCGCTGTCCGGCCGCGGGCACGGGCTCATCCTCGTCGAGGAGCTCACCGACCTGGTCCGCCGCCACAGCGACAGCGGCGGCACCACCACCCGCCTCCACTTCGACAGGAAGTGACCGAACCCTGGTCCTTTCCAGCCACCCGCCGGCCCGGGC
The DNA here is from genome assembly GCF_043204415.1 of Nonomuraea sp. NPDC047897. NCBI lineage: Bacteria > Bacillati > Actinomycetota > Actinomycetes > Streptosporangiales > Streptosporangiaceae > Nonomuraea > Nonomuraea sp. NPDC047897. The sequence goes on from NZ_JBIDCC010000002.1 coordinate 574,336, forward strand.
CCGTCGCCGGGCGCCACCCGTCCCGGCCAGACCGGCCTCATCGGAGACCGGGTGTGGCAGCCGTTACGGACCTGGTGTAATAGACGTGTGGCCGTGATCTCGCACCCCATTCCCGTCCGGACGAGCGCCCACGCCCCGGGCGACCCGGTGGGCAGGCGATGAGATCACGCCTGAACGTGCGCCTCACCTCGCACGCCATCCTGCAGGCACTGCCCTTCGCCGCGATCGCCGCCGTCACAATGATCGACCTGATGGTGGGCACGACTCTGGGATTCCTGCCGCTGCTCACCCTCGGCCCCACGTTCGCCTCGGTGTACGGCAGCGTCCGGCGCACCTTCGCCGTCGGCGTCGTCGCCATGCTCGTCTGCCTGCCGCTGTCGCTGTACAACGACGTGCTGGGCCGGTGGCAGGGCTCCGTGACCCTCGCCACCATCGCCGCCGTGACCGGAGCCAGCATGCTCGCCGCCCGGCTGCGGCTCGGCCGCGAACGGGAGCTGGCCAACGTCCGCCGGGTCGCCGAGGCGGCCCAGCGCGTGCTGCTGCGCCCCGTTCCACGCCGGGCGGGCGACCTGGACATCGCCCTGTCCTACACCTCCGCCGTGGCCGAGGCGCGGATCGGCGGCGACCTGTACGAGGTCGTCACCACCCCCTACGGCGTCCGCCTGCTGATCGGCGACGTCCAGGGCAAGGGGCTGGAAGCCGTGGAGACGGCCGCCTGGGTGCTGGGCGCGTTCCGCGAAGCGGCCTACGACGAGCCGGGGCTGGCCGCCGTGAGCGCCCGGCTGGAGGCCACCCTGGCCCGGCAGCTCGGCGAGGAGGAGTTCGTCACCGCCATCCTCGCCGAGGTGGACGACAACGGCATCCACCTGCTCAACCACGGTCACCCGCCGCCGCTGCTGCTGGGCCGCGACGGCCGCGTCCAGAAGGTGGAGCCGACCGAGGAAGGCCTCGCCCTCGGCCTGGCCGCCCTCGGGCCGGGCGAGCCGCGGCCGCAGCGCGTGCCGTTCGTGGCGGGTGACCAGCTTCTCCTCTACACCGACGGCGTCATCGAGGCCCGCGACTCCGGCGGCGCCTTCTACCCGCTGGACGAGCGCGTCCCCCTGCTGCTGTCCCGCGATCCGCAGGTGGGACTGGACGCGCTGCGGGCCGACCTCGTCGAACACGTCGGCGGCCCGCTGCTGGACGACGCCGCGATGCTGCTCCTGCACCGGCAGCAGGCCGCCTGAGCCGAGGCGCTCTCCGGGGCCGGCTCCCGGGCGACGTCACGGGCTTTCGACGGCGTCCTCCCAGCGGTCCTGAGCCGCCAGGACGTCCTCGGCGTGGGCGAACGCCCACTCCCCGAACGTCCCGATCGGGCCCAGCAGCGTCCGGCCCAGCTCCGTCAGCTCGTACTCGACCCTCGGCGGAGCCTCCGCGTACGCCCGCCGGGCGACCAGCCCGTTGAACTCCAGCCGGCGCAACGTCTCCGTCAGCACCTTGGGACTGATCCCGCCGATCTGCTCCCGCAGCTCACCCGGGCGGCGCGGGCCGTGCCGCAACCCCCACACGACGACGGCGTTCCAGGTGTTGGCCAGCAGGTCGAAGGCCAGTCTTGCCTGGCAGTCGGCGAGGAACAACGTACAGCCTCCGTTGGGCACCGAATGGTGTGTGACGGGATGCCTACCGTCCTTCCGTAAGTAAACCCTGTACACGAACGGAGAACGGCATGCGGATCGGCATTCTCGGGACCGGCAACATGGCCGACGCCCTCGGCACGCAGTGGGCGCGGTCCGGACACGAGGTCATGGTCAGCGGGCGCGACCCGGTCACGACGGCGGCACTGGCCGGCCGGATGACCGCCGCCGGCGGCTCGGCCGTGCTGCCCGGCACCTGGGCGGAGGCGGCCGCGTTCGGCGACGTCGTCATGGTGGCGGTCCTGGAGCCGGGGCTGGAGGACGTGCTCACCGCCGCCGGCCCGGCGCTGCGCGGCAAGCCGCTGATCGACGTGACCAACCAGCCGCAGACCTTCGACGTCACGCGTCCCATCGCCCGGCTGGTCGCTGACCTCACAGGCGCGCACGTTGTGAAGGCGTTCAACCTGTGTCACGTGGACGTGTGGCGGATGACGCCGCCCGTGTTCGACGGGCGGCCGCTCGCTGTGCCCCTGTGCGGCGACGACCCGGACGCCCTGTCCCGGGTACGCGCCCTCGTCACGGACCTGGGCTGCACCCCGCTGGACGGCGGTGGGCTCGACCGGGCCGTGCTGCTGGAGGCTACGGCGGTGTTCGTCATCGGCCTGTGGTTCGCCGGGGCCGACGCCCAGGCCATCCTGACCCCGGGCGAGTTCGCCGGTGTCTGACCGCCCGCCCGTGGTCAGTCGGGGTGCCGGGCGAGGTGGTCGGCGCGGCGGACGGGCTCCGGGAGGCGATGGCGCGGGGTCAGGCGCACCACCTGGTCGGTCGCGGTCTCCAGGTCGATACGGTGCCCCGGTGACACGTACACCGGCTTGATCCCGTCCTGCGTGCGCAGCGCCCGGCCCACCGTCGAGCCGTCCAGCACGATCGGCGTCCACGCGCCCCGCTCCGGCCCCGGGGTGGCGTGGGTGCCGACGAACGGCGTCTTGCCCACGCCGAGGGCGGGCAGGCCGGTCAGCACGCCGAGGTGGCAGGCCAGCCCGAACCCGCGTGGATGCGCCAGCCCGTGCCCGTCGCACACCAGCAGGTCGGGCGTCACCGTGAGCTGTTCGAGCGCCTCCACCAGCGCTGGCAGCTCCCGGAACGCGAACAGGCCGGGCACGTACGGGAACGCGGCCCTGCCGTGCGCCGTCGCCTGTTCCACGACGGACAGCGTGGCCGCGTCGAGCACCACCACGGCGGCGGTCAGCCGCTCGTCGTCCCGGTAGTGCACGTCGAGACCGGCCACCAACGTGAACGCGCGCGGCCCGGCCGGCTCCACGTGAAGCCGTAGTCGGTCCTGGATGGCCTCCGCCTCCGCGACCGTCGTCGGCCACGGGTGAAGCTGGTCAACACGCACGTGGTCAATGTACGCCGGGGCGGGCGGGCTCGCCGTCCCGCCCCGGACGTCCGCCCGAGCCTCGGCTACGCGGGCAGGCCCCTCTCGTCGGGCACGCAGTGCGTCATCTTCAGTCCTGTGACGTCGCGCGGCCCGTTCTTGCCGAGCTGGGACAGCCGCTGGCGGTCCTCGTCCGTCAGCGTCTGGCCGGGCAGCGGTTCGAGGTGCGTGACGTCGGCCGGGGTGATGCCCAGCCCCTGGCCGACCCGCAGGCCGAGCTCGTCCTCGGCCAGCAGGAAGTGCCAGACCATCCGCTCCTGCACCGGTCGGGCGCACTCGCTGATCAGCGTGACGAGGTTCTGCACGAGGTCGTCGCGCTCCCACTGGTGCATCAGCAGGTAGCGCTGGCCCGCCTGCGTGTAGTCGTTCGTCCGGGGGATGCGCCGGCGCGTCAGCCGGCCTGTGAGGACCGGTCCGACCTCCTCGCCCGGTGAAGGCGCTTCACGCAACCCACCGGTGATCGACGGCTCGTAGTTGACGTGCGGGTTCTCGCCCGCGCCGTCGACGTGGTAGGCCATCAGGCCGTCGCGCTGGTTGGTCCGGACGTCGGCGTTCTTCGCCTGGTTGACCGGGAGCTGCAGGTAGTTCGGGCCCACCCGGTAGCGCTGGGTGTCGCTGTAGGAGAACGTCCGGCCGACGAGCATCTTGTCGTCGGAGAAGTCCAGCCCGTCGACCAGCACGCCGGTGCCGAACGAGATCTGCTCGTTCTCGGCGAAGTTGTTGGAGACGTTCCGGTTGAGCACGAGGCGGCCGACCGGCCTGGGCGGGAAGTCGTTCTCCGGCCAGACCTTCGTGTCGTCCAGCGGGTCGAAGTCCAGCTCCGCGTGCTCGTCGTCGGACATGACCTGCACCAGCAGCTCCCACTCGGGGTGGTCGCCGCGGTCGATGGCCTCCATCAGGTCCTTGGTCGCGTGGCCCAGGTCGTTCGCCTGGATGGCCGCGGCGTCCTCGACGGTGAGGCTGCGGACGCCCTGCTTGGGCATCCAGTGGTACTTCACCAGCAGGGTCTCGTTCCGGTCGTTGACCCACTTGTAGGTGTTGACCCCGAACCCCTGCATGAACCGGTACGTCGCCGGGATGCCGCGCGGGCTGAACAGGTTGACCAGCATGTGCATCGACTCGGGCGTCTGCGACATGAAGTCGAAGATCCGGGCCGGCTCCTGGCGGAACGTGACAGGGTCGGGCTTGAGCGCGTGGATGACGTCGGGGAACTTGATGGCGTCCCGGATGAAGAAGACGCCCAGGTTGTTGCCGACGAGGTCCCAGTTGCCGTCCTCGGTGTAGAACTTCACCGCGAACCCGCGCGGGTCGCGCGCCGTCTCCGCGGAGTCGCGGCCGCCGATGACGGTCGAGAAGCGCACGGCCACGTCGGTGCGCTTGCCGGCCTCCTGGAACAGCTTCGCCCGGGTGAACCGGGAGATCGGCTCGTCGCCCAGCTTCCCGTACGCCTCGAAGTACCCGAACGTCGTCACGCCCCGGGCGTGCACGACCCGCTCGGGGATGCGTTCGCGGTCGAAGTGGCTGATCTTCTCCAGGAAGTGGTAGTTCTCGAGCGTGGACGGGCCACGCGCCCCCACGGTGCGCTGATTCTGGTTGTCGTGGACGGGGTGTCCCTGCCGGGTGGTCAGCGTGGGCCGGTCGTCGCCGGTGGTCATGGGTTCCGGCTCCCTCCTTGTGGCGGCGTTCCGCGCATACCTATCCCGTATGAAGGTCGCTAAAGGTCGGGACGGGAGATCTTCCGTGGGACGGCGTCCCGCGCGTGGGGGCGATGACCGGGCACGCCGCCCGGCGGTCAGCCGGCGGGGGAGACCTGCGCCGCCATCGCTGAGGGCTCGCCCGCGTGCAGGACGATCCGGGCGAAGCGGGCGGCCACCTCCCGCCAGATCGGCGTCGAGACCGGCTCGTCCGCCACCGCCCGCGCGTACACCTCGTCCGGGTCGAACCCGTCCACCTCCCACGTCCGGATGCGCTCGGGCAGCACCTCGGGGTGGAACTGCACGCCCCACGCCCGCTCGCCGACCCGGAACGCCTGGTACGGGCAGGCGGCCGTCTCGGCCAGCCACGCCGCGCCGGGCGGCAGCGCGGTGATCGCGTCGACGTGGTGCTCGATGGCCGGCACCACGCCCGGCAGGTCGCGGAACAGCGGGTCGTCCGCCGCCTCGGAACGCAGCGTGACGGGTACGCTGCCGTTCTCGGGGGCGCCCGCGTCGCCCGTGACCTCGCCGCCCGCCACCTCGGCGACCATCTGCCCGCCCAGGCAGATGCCGAAGAACGGGACATTCCGGGCCAGCGCCTCGGCCACGAGCCTCCGCGTGGGCGCCAGCCAGGGCGCGCGGTCGTCCTCGCCGGGCAGGTAGCCGCCGCCCATCATGACCATGGCGTCGTGCCGGAGGACGTCGGGCACGGCCGCGCCGTCGTAGGCGTGGACCACGTCCAGCCGCAGTCCCGCCTCCTCCAGCCAGCCACCGAACCGGCCGGGGCCGCCACTGCGACTGTTCTGCACGACCAGCACTTCACGCATCACGGCCCTCCTGCCGCGCCGGGACCGCCCCGGCCCATCCGTACGTTCGCGAACCGCTCTCGGCCGGCACGCCGGGGCGGGGAGCGGGACCCGCCGCGCGTCCGGGCACCGTCACGCCAGGCCCGCCGCCCGCGCGGTGTGGCGCAGCAGAATCGCCGTGGTGACCGGGCCGACCCCGCCGGGCACCGGCGTCAGCGCCCCGGCCCGGCCGACGACCGCGCCGAAGTCCACGTCGCCCGTCAGCCCCCCGTCGGGCGTCGGGTTGGTGCCGACGTCGATCACCACCGCGCCCGGTGCCACGTGCTCGGCGCCGATCAGCCCCGCCCGGCCGGCCGCGGCCACCAGCACCTCGGCCGTGGAGGTGACGGACGCGAGGTCGCGCGTGCGGGAGTGGCAGACGGTGACGGTGCAGTGCCGGTCGAGCAGGAGATGCGCGAGCGGCTTGCCGACGACCGTGGAGCGGCCGACGACCACGGCCCGGGCGCCCCGGAGCGGCACGCCGTGCCGGTCGAGCAGCGCCATCACCGCCGCCGCCGTGGCCGGCGCGAACGCCGGGAGCCCGGCCGCCAGCCGGCCGAGCGACAGCGGGTTGGCGCCGTCGACGTCCTTGGCCGGGTCGATGACGGCGGCCAGCTCCTGGGCGGAGGCGCCTTCGGGGAGCGGCGTCTGCAGCATGACGCCGTGCACGCCCGGATCGGCGGCGAGCCGCTCCAGCGCGGCCCGGATCTCCCGCGGCCGGGCGGCGGGCCCCAGGTCCACGAGATCGCAGGTGATGCCCACGCTCTCCGCCGCCTTGGCGATCGACCGGACGTACCACAGGGTCGCCTCGTCGGCGGTGGCCACCACCACGGCCAGCCTCGGCGCGGGACGGCCGGAACCGCGCGCGGCGGCCACCAGTTCGGCGGTCTCGGCCCTGATCGCCGCCGCCACGTCCCTGCCGCGCAGCTCGACGCCTGCCGGCGAGGTCCCGCCCGCGCTGCCCGTCACGCCGTGATCTCCTCGCGGACGGCCGCCGTCACCCGCTCGGCCCGGGCGAGCGCGGCGTCGACCCCGGCGAGCCGCTCGCGCAGCGCGCCCGTCACCGTCTCGTCCCTGATGCCGGCCACGTTGACCTCGACGTTCACCCGCCCGGTGGTGAGCGCGGCCCGCGCCGCCTCGGCGGCGGCCGCCACGTCGGTGACGACGTTGCGGTTGCCGATCGGCAGCAGGGTCTCGCACAGCCCCACCAGCCGGGTGGCGGTCTCCACGACGGCGGCGGGCGGCTCGGCCGCGCCGGCGAGGGCGGTCGCGACAGCCTCGGTGCGCTGCTCGCCCGGGGGCAGCCGGTAGGCGTCGGTGACCGCGGTGAACGCCGCGGCGTCCTCCTCGGCGAGCCGCAGCGCCCGCTCCCGCAGCGCGTCGGTCTCGGCCGTCACGGCGGCGACGGTCTCGGCGTGCGCCGCGTACCTCTCGCCGGTGCTGTAGCGGGCCACCATGCCGAGCAGCGCGGCCGCCTGTGCCGCGTGCAGTGCCGCGCTCGCCCCGCCGCCGGGCGCGGGGACCCGGTCGGCCAGCCGGTCCAGGAAGTCGCCGATCTTCGTTTCGCGCATGGCGGCATTCTGCCAGGCGGGCTCGGCCGTCACTCGCGATGCATCGGCCGGGTGGCGTCCTCGGACCCCGGCGACGACGGGTACGGCCCGGGTGGCGTGCCGCCGGGTCCGCTCACGGGCCCACCGAGCGGGCCACCCGCGGGCCCACCGAGCGCACCGCCCTGCGGGCCGCTCGGGTGGCCGGGCGCGGGCCCGTAGGGAGCACCGCCGTAGCCGTGTCCGGGTGTGACGACCGGGGGCCGCACGCTCCGCCAGCGCGACGGGAACGCCGACGCCACCAGCAGCGCCACCCCGAGCACCAGCAGCATCCACGTGTAGAGCAGCGTCCGGAACCCGAGACCGAGCACGCCGGTGAAGACCTCGTCGGGCAGGACCCGCACGCCCGACAGCTCCACCACCGGCACGAACCCGACCACGGTGCAGACCAGCCCGCCCAGCAGTGAGGCGACGGGTGACAGCCGCGAGCCCAGGAGGAAGGCCAGCAGCACCGCGGCGATGACGAGCCCGGCGAGGCCCGGCACCGAGACGTGGAGGAACCGCTGGTAGGACAGGGTCAGCTCGCCGATGCCGTACATCAGCGCGAGGGCGGCCAGGGGCGGCAGCAGGACGCCGGCGGCCAGCCCGAGCACGTGACGGACACTGTTGGACATCGTCGCCGACCCCTGTCATCCGGTTAGGGCCACAACCTACCGCGTGGACTCCCGCACGACGAGATCGGGCTGGAACATGATCTGCTGGTGCGCGTGCGTGTCGGGGTTGTCGCACTCGTCCAGCAGCAGCTCGGTGGCGACCCGCCCCAGCTTGTACGTCGGCTGGCGCACCGACGACAGCGACACGGTGGAGGCCGAGGCGAAGTCGATGTCGTCGTACCCGATCAGCGAGACGTCGTCGGGCACCCGCACCCCCGCCTGCAGCAGGCCCCGCAGCATGCCGAGCGCGAGCAGGTCGTTGGCGCAGAACAGCGCGTCCGGCAGCGAGCCGTCGGCGAGCAGCTTCTCGGCGGCCTGCTGGCCGGCTCTGGCCGTCATCGCCGGCATCGCGATCTCGACGAGGCCGCCGGGGTCGCGGCCGGCGGCGGCGAGTGCCTGCTCGGCGCCGCGCCGCCGGTCCTGGCACTGCCGGATGGTGGCCGGGCCGGCGACGTAGCCGAGGCGGTCGACCCCGCCGCCCAGCAGGTGGGTGACCGCCATGGCGCCGCCGGTCACGTCGTTGACGGCCACCGCGCACTGGCCGGACTGCTCGGCGGGATGGTCGACCAGCACCACGCTGATGCCGCGTTCGCGCAGCCGGTCGAGCCGGGCGGCGTCCTCGTCGGACGGCGTGATGAGCACGCCGCGCACCCGCTGCTCGGCGAACACGAGCAGGTTGCGCTCCTCCTTCAGCCGGCTGCCGGCGGAGTTGCCCAGGATGACGGCGTAGCCCCGTTCGCTGGCCACGTCCTCCACGCCGGCCGCCACGTCGGTGAAGAACGGGTTGCCGATGTCAATGACCGACAGGCCGACGGTGCGGCTGTGCCCGGCGCGCAGCGTGGAGGCCGAGCCGTGCCTGACGAACCCGAGGTCCTTGATCGCCGCCTCGACGCGGGCGCGGGTGTCGCCGGCCACCTTCTCGGGGCGGTTGAGCACGTTGGACACGGTGCCGGGGGACACCCCGGCCCTGGCCGCGACGTCCTTGATGCTCACTGTCCCCATTGCCGTTCCCGTGGTTCGTAGGTGCGCACGTCAGCGCTCCGCCGTACCAGATCCCGCATCTGCGCCAGGTCGCCGACCAGGCCGCGCGCCCGCGCCTGCACGAGCGCGTTGCCGAGGGCGGTCGCCTCGACGGGCCCGGCGACCACCGGCAGCCCTGTCGCGTCGGCCGTCAGCCGGCACAGCAGCTCGTTGCGTGACCCGCCGCCGACCAGGTGCACGACCTCGACCTGCCGCCCGCTCAGCCGGGTGGCGTCGGCGACGGCCCGCTGGTAGGCGAGAGCGAGGCTCTGCAGGATGCATCGTACGGCCTGCGCCGGGTTCTCCGGGGCGGGCTGCCCGGTGCGGGCGCAGTAGGCGGCGATCCGGGCGGGCATGTCGCCGGGCGGCAGGAACGACGGGTCGTCCGGGTCGATGACGGTGTCGATCCGGGTCCGCTCGGCCTCGGCCAGCAGGGGCTCCAGGTCGGGGGAGTCCCAGACGCGCAGGCACTCCTGCAGGATCCACAGGCCCATGACGTTGCGCAGGTAGCGGGTGGTGCCGTCGATGCCCGCCTCGTTGGTGAAGTTCGCCAGCCGGCTCTCCTCGGTGAGCACCGGGGCGGGCAGTTCCACGCCGACCAGCGACCAGGTGCCGCAGGAGATGTAGGCGAAGGCGGGCGTGGCGGCGGGCACGGCCACCACGGCGGAGGCGGTGTCGTGCGAGGCGACCCGCGTCACCGTGGTGCCGTAGCCGGTCTCCTCGGCCACGTCGGGGCGCAGCGGCCCGGCCGGCCCGTCGGTGATGGGCGCCAGGACGTGGCGGGGCAGGCCGAGCCGGTCGACGAGGTCCCACGCCCAGTCGCGGCGCGTCACGTCGTACAGGCCGGTCGTCGAGGCGTTGGTGCGCTCGGCCCCGAGGTCGCCGGTCAGCCAGTAGGCGAGCAGGTCGGGGATCATCAGCAGGGTCGCGGCGCGACCGAGCAGCCCGTCGCGGCTGTCGCACAGGAGCTGGTTGACGGTGTTGAACGGCAGGAACTGCAGCCCGGTCACCTCGTAGGGGTCCACCCGCTCGGTCAGGGTCGCCGTGCGGCCGTCGCGGTAGTGCACCGGGTTGCCGATCAGTCTGCCGTCGTGGTCGAGCAGCCCGTAGTCCACGGCCCAGGAGTCGATGCCGATCGACTCGGCGGGGCCCGCGCGGCGCAGCCCGTCGAGGATCTCCCGGTACAGGCCGAGCACGTCCCAGTGCAGGGTGCCCGCCACGCGCACCGGCCGGTTGGCGAAGCGGTGCGCCTCGGTCAGCTCGACCTTCTCGTCCGTGATGTCGGCGGTCATCACCCGCCCGCTCGAAGCGCCCAGGTCCACAGCGGTGAATCGCATCCTACGATTAAAACGTATCAATCACAATCCCGCCATACGCGCAGCGGCCCCATTGACGTCCGCAGGCCGGAGCGCCTAGATTCCGGGAACAGTCTGTTAAAACGTTTGTCGCACGGAGGTCGGATGAGGGGCACCCCACCCGCGCCCTCGCACACGTCGGCAAGCCCTTCGGAGCCCCTCCGATCGCCCGCCCGCCGGTGTCCGTCCTCCCGGCGGCGGCGCCGGGCCCACCCCACCGAAGATCGTCCAGTGACCGAAGCGAGGAAAGGTCGCCATGCAACGCGTGTGCTTCCTGCTGAAAGTACGCACCGAGCGCCTTGACGAGTACCGCGAACGCCACCGGGCCGTGTGGCCCGACATGATCGAGGCCCTGCGCGCGGCGGGCTGGGGCAACTACTCCCTGTTCCTGCGCGAGGACGGCCTGCTCGTCGGCTACCTGGAGACCGACGACTTCGAGGCCGCCCAGCGGCGGATGGCCGAGACGGACGTCAACGACAGATGGCAGGCCGAGATGGCGCCGTTCTTCGAGGCGGGACGGCCCGACGAGGGCTTCCCCACGCTGGAGGAAGTGTTCCACATTGACTGAATCGGGGACGAACGTGATCAAGCAGGAGCTCCGGCGGCAGCGCATCGAGACGCCGTCCTGGGCCTACGGCAACTCGGGCACCAGGTTCAAGGTGTTCCCGCAGAAAGGCGTGCCGCGCGACCCGTACGAGAAGCTGGCCGACGCCGCGCAGGTGCACCGCTTCACCGGCGTCGCGCCGACCGTCGCGCTGCACATCCCGTGGGACAAGGTCGACGACTACGCCGACCTGGCCAGGCACGCCGCCGAGCACGGCGTCCGCATCGGCGCGATCAACTCCAACGTCTTCCAGGACGACGACTACATGCTCGGCAGCGTGACCCACCCCGACGCGGCGGTCCGCAAGAAGGCGCTGGCCCACCTGCTCGAATGCGTGGACATCATGGACCAGACCGGGTCCGACACCCTCAAACTGTGGTTCTCCGACGGCACCAACTACCCCGGCCAGGACGACATCCGCGCGCGGCAGGACCGGCTGGCCGAGGCGCTGGCCGCCGTCTACCAGCGGCTCGGCGACGACCAGCGGTTCCTGCTGGAGTACAAGCTGTTCGAGCCGGCCTTCTACACCACCGACCTGCCCGACTGGGGCACCGCCTACGCCCACTGCCTCAAGCTCGGGCCCAAGGCGCAGGTCGTGGTCGACACCGGGCACCACGCGCCCGGCACGAACATCGAGTTCATCGTGGCGTTCCTGCTGCGCGAGGGGAAGCTCGGCGGGTTCGACTTCAACTCGCGCTTCTACGCCGACGACGACCTCATGGTGGGCGCGGCCGACCCGTTCCAGCTCTTCCGGATCATGTACGAGGTGATCAGGGGCGGCGGGTACACCGAGGACACGGCGTTCATGCTCGACCAGTGCCACAACATCGAGCCCAAGATCCCCGGCCAGATCCGGTCGGTGCTGAACGTCCAGGAGGCCACCGCCAAGGCGCTGCTCGTGGACCGCGACGCGCTGGCCGCCGCCCAGCGCGCGGGCGACGTGCTCGGCGCCAACGCCGTGTTCATGGACGCCTACAACACCGACGTCCGCCCCCTGCTCGCCGGGCTGCGCGAGGAGATGGGGCTCGACCCGGACCCGATGGCCGCCTACGCCAGGTCCGGCTACTTCGACAGGATCGCCACCGAGCGGGTCGGTGGCGCGCAGGCAGGATGGGGAGCCTGATGCAAGCCGCAAGACCGCAGGCCGTACAGGAACTGCTGGACCGATCGCACGCGCTGGGCGCCGACCCGCGCAACACCAACTACGCGGGCGGCAACACCTCCGCCAAGGCCGCCGCGACCGACCCGGTGACGGGCGACGACGTCGAGCTGATGTGGGTGAAGGGCTCCGGCGGCGACCTCGGCACCCTCACCGCCGGCGGCCTCGCCGTGCTCCGCCTCGACCGGCTGCGCGCCCTGACCGGCGTCTACCCGGGCGAGGAGCGCGAGGACGAGATGGTCGCCGCGTTCGACTACTGCCTGCACGGCAAGGGCGGCGCCGCGCCGTCCATCGACACCGCCATGCACGGCCTCGTCGACGCCGCCCACGTCGACCATCTCCACCCCGACTCCGGCATCGCCATCGCCACCGCCGCCGACGGCCCCGCCCTGACCGAGCGGATCTTCGGCGACCGGGTCGTGTGGGTGCCCTGGCGGCGCCCCGGCTTCCAGCTCGGGCTGGACATCTCCGCCATCAAGGCGGCCAACCCCCAGGCCATCGGCTGCATCCTGGGCGGCCACGGCATCACCGCCTGGGGGGCGACGAGCGAGGAGTGCCAGGCCAACTCGCTGGAGATCATCCGCACCGCCGAGCGGTACATCGCCGAGCACGGCCGGCCCGACCCGTTCGGCCCCGTGATCCACGAGCCGCTGCCCGAGGGCGTCCGGCGGCACCGCGCCGCCGAGCTGTTCCCGGTGATCCGCGGCCTGGCCAGCACCGACGCCCGCCAGGTCGGCCACTACACCGACGCGCCGGAGGTCCTCGACTTCCTCGCCCGCGCCGAGCACCCGCGCCTGGCCGCGCTCGGCACGTCCTGCCCTGACCACTTCCTGCGCACCAAGGTCGCCCCGCTCGTGCTGGACCTGGCACCGGACGCGCCGCTGGAGGAGGCCGTGGCCCGGCTGCGGGAGCTGCACGCCGCCTACCGCGAGGAGTACGCCGCCTACTACGACCGGCACGCCACCCCCGACTCGCCGCCGATGCGCGGCGCGGACCCGGCGATCGTGCTCGTGCCCGGCGTCGGCATGTTCAGCTTCGGCAAGGACAAGCAGACCGCGCGGGTGGCCGGTGAGTTCTACGTCAACGCCGTCAACGTCATGCGCGGCGCCGAGGCGCTGTCCAGCTACCGGCCGATCCCGGAGTCGGAGAAGTTCCGCATCGAGTACTGGGAGCTGGAGGAGGCCAAGCTGCGGCGCATGCCCGCGCCCAAGCCGCTGGCCGGGCGGGTCGCCCTGGTCACCGGCGGCGGCTCCGGCATCGGCGCGGCCACCGCGCGCAAGCTGGCCGCCGAGGGCGCGTGCGTGGTCGTCGCCGACCGCGACGCCGCCGCCGCAGGCAAGGTCGCCGCCGAGCTCGGCGGCAGGGCGCTGCGCGCCGAGGACGTCGCGATCGCCGCCGAGATGGACGTCACCTCCGAGGAGCAGGTCGCCGAGGCCGTACGGCAGGCGGTCCTCGCCTTCGGCGGCGTCGACCTGGTGGTCAACAACGCCGGCCTGTCGCTGTCGCGGTCCCTGCTGGAGACCACGCTCGCCGACTGGGACCTGCAGCACGACGTGATGGCCCGCGGCTCCTTCCTCGTCTCCCGCGAGGCCGCCCGCGTGCTCATCGACCAGGCGATGGGCGGCGACATCGTCTACATCTCCTCCAAGAACGCCGTCTTCGCCGGCCCCAACAACGTCGCCTACGGCGCCGCCAAGGCCGACCAGGCCCACCAGGTACGGCTGCTCGCGGCCGAGCTGGGCGGCCACGGCGTCCGCGTCAACGGCATCAACCCCGACGGCGTCGTGCGCGGCTCCGGCATCTTCGCCTCCGGCTGGGGCGCCAACCGCGCGGCCGTGTACGGGGTCGAGGAGGAGCGGCTCGGCGAGTTCTACGCCCAGCGCACGCTGCTCAAGCGGGAGGTGCTGCCGGAGCACGTGGCGGCCGCGGTGTTCGCCCTGACGGGCGGCGAGCTGTCGCACACGACCGGCCTGCACATCCCGGTGGACGCCGGCGTGGCAGCCGCCTTCCTCCGCTAGGGACGGCGTCCGCCCTCGCAGGGACGACGTCCGCCCCGGGGGCGCGGTCACCGCGCCCCCGGGGAGCGCTTCGCGGGCCGCCGGACGGCCCCGGCGCCCGTCAGCCCGCCGGACCGGCATGAGGGTTTGATGACGCGGCGCGGACTATAGCCAGACATGTGCCCGGGAAGCCACGCTCGGTGAGAGTTGTTCGCCATGGCTCGGGTCGTCCCGCGGGAGACCGGATGGATCGCATCCCGGTCCTGGTCCGGGCGCACGACCCGATCTCACGCGCCGGCGTCCTGAGCCAGCTCAGGCAGCAGCCCGAGATCCGGATCGTGGAGGCGGAGCAGGCCGGTGAGGCCCGGGTGGCGCTCGTCGTGACCGACACGGTCTGCGCCGAGACCCGGAGCGTGCTGCGCGGCCTGCGCGACCGCGGCGACCTGCGCCTGGTCATGGTCGCCGGGCACGTCGACGACACCGGCCTGCTGGCCGTCGTCGAGATCGGCGTCTCCGCGGTGGTCCGGCGCGGCGAGGCCACGCCCGAACGGCTCCGCTCGGTGATCGAAGCCGCCGCCGACGGCGCCGGCAGCATGCCGCCCGATCTGCTCGGCAAGCTGCTCTCCCAGGTCAGCATGGTTCAGGGCAGCCTGCTGACGCCACGCGGGCTGAACTTCACCGGTCTGACCGACCGGGAGGCCCAGGTGCTGCGGTTGATCGCCGACGGGTACGACACCGCGGAGATCGCCGACGCCCTGTCGTACTCCCAGCGCACCGTGAAGACGGTGCTGCACGACGTCACCACTCGGCTCAACCTGCGCAACCGGACGCACGCGGTCGCCTACGCCCTGCGCAACGGGCTGCTGTGAGGACGCGACCCCGCATGATCAACGAAGCCGACGATCTCCTCTGCGGGCTGATCAGGGAGGCGGCCGGGGACCCCGGCGTCGAGATCGTCCTGACCGCCCCCACTCCGGAGTGGGCGGCCTCCCTCGGCGGGCCCGCCGTGAGCGTCTACCTGTACGACATCCGCGAGGACCTGCGCAGGCGCCAGCACGGCGTGCTGAACGAGTACGCCCCCAGCGGCGCGGTCTCCGCCCGGCACCTGCCACCCCGCTATGTCCGGCTGTCCTACCACCTCACGGTGTGGGCCGACGAGCCGGAGGTGGAGCACGGACTCCTCTCCGCGCTGCTCGGGACCCTGCTCGCCTGTGAGTCGCCGCCGGCCGACCGGCTCACCGGATCGCTCGCGGACCTGCGGCTCCCGGTCACGCTCGGGGTGGCGGCGCCCGGGCCGGACGATGGCACGCTCCGCGCCACGCTGGGTGGCTCCTTCGGCGGGGTGCTCAGGCCCGCCCTGGACGTCGTGGTCACCGCCCCCCTGATGGCGGCGCCGGCGATCCCCGCGGCGCCACCGGTCACCGAACCGCTGTCCCTCCACAGCGGCCGACATGGGGACGCCGGCGCGGCGGCCACGGAGAGACGGACGAGATGAGCCTCATCTGCGAGACCTGCGGCCACCGCAACTCCGACGAAGCCGAGTTCTGCGCCGGGTGCGGCGCCTACCTCGCCTGGGAACGGCGCCGGCCCGAGGACATCCGCCTGCCGGAGCCCGCCCAGGAGCCGGAGCCCCGGCAGCACGCCGAGCTCGACGTCGACCTGCCGGCCCGTCTCGTGTTCGTCATGCCGGGCGAGCGGGTGTCGGTCGCCTTGACCGTGCGCAACCGAGGTACCCGCGTCGAGCGGGTCGGCTTCGAGGTCAGCGGGCAGGCCGCGCCCTACGCCCGGACCGAGCCCGCCGAGGCCGTCATCCCGCCGGGAGACACGGCGACCTGCGTGATCACATTCGCCCCGGGGCGTTCGTCCGAGGTGCCCGCGGGGCCGGCCCGCTTCACCGTGTCCGCGCACTCCTCGGTCAACAGCGGAGTGTCCGCCGAGGCGGAGGGCCGGCTGGAGATCGGCGGCTTCGACGACCTGGTCGTCGAGATCGCCCCGCGGCTCTCGCGCGGACGCTGGGCGACCAAGCATCTGCTCATGCTGATCAACCGGGGCAACAGGCCCAGGGAGGTGAGCCTGACCGTCACCGCCGCCGAGGACGGCCTGAACTTCACCCTGCCGACGACCCGGCTCGACGTCCCGCCAGGACGCACCACGCTGCCCCTGCGGATCACGGCTCAGCCACCGCTGACCGGTGCGCCCCACGAGATCCCCTTCGAGGTGGTGGCCGAGCCGCGCGACGGCGTCCCGGCGCAGGAGACCCGCGGTACGCGGGTGATCCTCCCGGTGCTCGCCTTCTCGGCGTGGAAGGCCCTGGCCGGCGTGGTGGCGGTGCTCGCCGTGGCGGCCCTCGCCGTCGCCCTGCTCCGAGACCGCGGCCAGCCGCCGCCCGGCGCGACCTACACGGCGGGGCACGGCGTGCTGGACGACGGGGTCGCGTCGGTGCGCCTGCCCCGCCTCGGCGCCGATGCCAGGATCTTCCTCACTCCCGAGTTGCCCGGCGTGGCACCCGAACAGGACCTTGAGGCCGGGCAGGCGCACACGCGCCACCTGCAGCCGGTGGCGCCCGTGGGCGTGACCGGCCGGAACGAGCGCGGTTTCACCGTCCGGCCCATCGGCGGCAACGGCGTCCAGGGCATGAGTTTCGGCTACCTCGTCGTGCACCGGCCCACGGGCAGGATCGGCGAGCTGACGTACGAGGCGGGCTCCGCGGTCCTCGGGGAAGGAACCGGCGAGATGGAGGTCGAGGCGCCTTCGGCCCATCCCGGCTCCGTGGTGCTGCTCACCGTGGAGCTCGACGGGCCGGCGGACCACAGCCTGGCCAACATCCGCGTCAACGACAAGCGCGACGGTGGCTTCTCCGTCGCCACGCTCGACCGGTCGGCCGCGCCGATGGACGTCGGCTTCAACTGGCTCGTCGTCGACCCGGGCGGCTCCGGGGAGGCCGGCGTGGAGACGGCCACGGCCAAGACCGCGTCCGACGAGCCCCTGCAGATCGAAAGCCCGCTGGCCGACGATGACGCGGTGGTGCTCCTCACGATCGAGGCGGCCCACCCCCGCCTGGCCCGCGTTCCGCTGGCCGACGTCTGCGTGGTGGGCGAGAAGCGAGGCTCGTTCACCGTCGAGTGGTTCAGCAACCGGATCTCCTACCTCCCTCCGGACTTCGGTTACCTGGTCGTCCCCGGGACCGGCGGCTGATCGGACCGCGTCGCGGTGGCGGCGCGCAGCGCAGCGGGCTCATGCCCGCGGGGGAGAGGAACGGATGAGAGACAACGCCCTGATCGCGTCCGTCGCGACGGCCTGCGTCCTGACCGCCGGGTGCGCCGTCACCACGCCGAGCGGGCCCGTCCCCGTGGCCCGGGCCTCGCCTCGGGCGGTCGCGCGGACGCCGTCCGCCGAACCGTCCGTCCCGCCCAGGCAGGTGCCGCCCGAGGTGCCGGGCGAGGTGCCGGGCGAGGACGGTGCGACGACCGATGGCGGCCCGACGACCGATGGCGGTCCGACGCCGGACCCGAACAAGGAGGACGGCAGGACGCCCGGCGGCGGGTCGCCCTGGCCCCGCACGACCACGCCGCACTGGCCGATCACGCCACCGCACCGGCCGCGCGAGCGGGTCGAGCCCGAGACGGGCACCTCGGCCTGTGAGCAGGCTCTGGGCACGGACACGCCGGCACGCGACCTCGTGGCCGCAAGGCCGGTGACCGATGCGCTCTCCTCGCTTCCCGGGCTGTCGCGGTTCACGGCCGCCCTCTATCGTGCCGGGCTCGCCGAGGCACTGGACAGCCGCCCGGACATCACCGTGTTCGCCCCGGTGAACAGGGCCTTCTCCCATCTCGCCGACGACCGGCTGAGTCACGACCCCGACGTTCTCAGCTACAACGTGGCGTACGGGCGGATGACGCCCGCGGACCTGGACACCCGGCCGCTGACCACGCTCCAGGGAGGCGCCCTGCGGGCTCGTACCCGGGGCGGCAGACTGAGGGTGAACGGCGCCAGGGTGCTGTGCCGCCCGATCCAGACGAGCAACGCCACGCTGTACGTGATCGACGCCTTGCTCCTCCCACCGCCGTCGTGATCCGCCCTCCGCGGCCCGCCGTACGAAGAGGCAGCCGTTCGTGTCCTCACGGCTGCCCGATGGAGCAGATGCGCGGACCCGCCCGTGGGAAGACTCGACACAGCCGCAGTATCGAGGAGGGGCGATGCCCGAGTACAGGTCACCGGGTGTGTACGTCGAAGAGGTGGAGGCCGGCGCACGCCCCATAGAGGGGGTCGGCACCTCCGTCGCGGCGTTCGTGGGGTTCACCGGCAAAGGGCCGTTCAACAGCCCCACCATGGTGACGAGCTGGAGCCAGTTCGCCAAGGAGTTCGGGGACTTCTCTCCTGGATGTGTGCTCCCACACGCCGTGTATGGATATTTCCTGAACGGTGGCGGCACGTGCTACATCGTGCGCATCGGGGCCAACGGCTCCGCCGGGCCGGCGCCGGGGCCGCAGGCGAAACTCGGTGCCTTCCGCGTCCTGCCCAAAGAGCTCCCGGCGGAGGACGGGCTCGCACCCGAGCTCACGGTGGAGCTCTCGAAGGCCGAGCCGCAGGAGGGAGAGCAGCCGGCGCCGGACGACCGCTTCACCCTCACGGTCAAGCGCGACGGCAAGGTCGAGGAGCGGTTCGAGAACGTCACGACGAAGCGCGGCAAGGGCAACGTCTTGACGGTCGTGTCCAACCAGTCGTCCCTGATCACGCTGCAGCTCGTGGCCGACGAGGTCACCGTCACCACCCCGCAGTCCGTGACCCTGAAGCCCGCCCCCGCCACGGCGCTGGTGCCGGCGCCTGCCCAGGTGGCGACGGAGGACTACGTCGGCGACGTGGCCGAACGCACCGGATTCGGCGGTCTGGAAGCCGTCGACCAGGTGACGATGGTGGCCGTGCCCGACCTCATGGGGGCCTTCCAGCGGGGCGCCATCGACGCGAAGGGCGTCAAGGTCGTCCAGCAGGCGATCATCGACCACTGTGAGCGGATGCGCGACCGGATGGCCATCCTGGACACGCCGCCGGGCATGTCGGTGCAGCAGGTCCGGCAGTGGCGGGAGGACAGCGACTACAGCAGCATGTACGCCACCCTCTACTACCCGTGGATCGAGGTCTTCGACCCGGCCGCCAACACGGCCAGGCTCATCCCCCCGAGCGGCCACCTGGCCGGGGTGTGGGCCCGCAACGACTCCACGCGCGGAGTGCACAAGGCGCCCGCCAACGAGGTGGTCCGCGGGGCCGTCTCGCTGGAGACGCAGATCACCAAGAACGAGCAGGCCGACCTGAACCCGGTCGGCGTCAACTGCGTCCGGGTGTTCCCCGGGCGAGGCGTGCGCGTCTGGGGCGCCCGCACGCTGTCAGGCGACTCCAACTGGCGCTACCTGAACGTCCGCAGGCTCTTCAACTACCTGGAGGAGTCGATCCTCGACGGCACCCAGTGGGTCGTCTTCGAGCCGAACGACGACGCGCTGTGGGCCAGGATCCGCCGCACCATCGCCGCGTTCCTCGTCATGGAGTGGCGCAAGGGCGCGCTGTTCGGACTGACCCCTGACGAGGCGTTCTACGTGAAGTGTGACCGCGAGACCAATCCCGCCGAGAGCATCGACCAGGGCATGGTCGTCTGCGAGATCGGGGTCGCCCCCGTCAAGCCCGCCGAGTTCGTCATCTTCCGGCTCGCCCAGGTCTCGGGCGGTATCAGCCTGGTCACCGAATAGCACAGGAGAACGCACATGGCACTTCCGGACCTCGACACCTCCGTCGGCCACTCGTTCGGCCTGGAGGTCGACGGCATCGTCATCAAGCAGATCAGCGAGGTGTCCGGGCTCAAGATGGAGCAGGACGTCATCGAACTGAAGCAGAACACCGCCGACGGCAAGTACGTCGTCAAGAAGCTGCCCGGCCGTCCCAAGGCCGGCGAGGTCACCCTCACACGCGGCCTGACCGCCGACAACAGCTTCGAGAAGTGGGCCAAGGAGGCGCACTTCGGCCGGATGTCCAACGCTCGCAAGGGCGGGGCGATCATCGTCTACGACTTCGAGAACAACCCGATCAAGCGTTACAAGCTGATCAACGCCTGGCCCAAGAGTCTGGAGATCGGCGCGCTCAAGGCGGGTGACACGAGCGTACTGACCGAACGGCTCGTCATCACCTACGAGCAGATGGAGGTCGAGTGATCATGCGCCGGACGGCGGCGGTGGCCGGTCCGCCCACCTCCTCCGTCCTGCCCGGTGCGGCCAGAGGCGCCGAGCGGCCGTCGTTCGGCACGAAGTTCGCCTTCGAACTGCCACGCGGCTACGTGGACGAGCACGGCGCGGTGCACCGGGACGGCGTCATGCGCCTCGCGACGGCGCGGGACGAACTCGTCCCCCTGCGCGACGACCGGGTCAGGGAGAACCCCGCCTACCTCACGGTCGTCCTTCTCGGCCGGGTGGTGACCCGCCTGGGCGGCATCACCGACGTCCATCCCGGCGTCATCGAGAACCTCTTCGCCGGTGACCTCGCCTTCCTTCAGGATCTGTACCGCAGGGTCAACAGCGAGGGGCACACGCGCGCCAACGTGGGCTGCCCGGGCTGCGGCCACGAGTTCGCGGTGGACATGTCCGGCCTTCCCGGCAGCCGCCTGGGGGAATCGTGACGTACGCGCCGGAGCGGCTGCACGCCGAGATCGCTTACGTCGCGTACCACTTCCACTGGTCGCACGACGACATCCTCGACCTGGAACATCCCGAACGGCGACGCTACCTCGCCGAGATCGCCGCGCTCAACGCCCGGTGGCGTGACGCCGGGGGCGGGCCGTGAGACGGCCGTGGCGGCGGCGCGTCCCGGGCCGCCGGACGCCGTACGCGCTGCGCGCCGAATGGCGCCTGCTGCCGCCGATGGACGCGACCTTGACCAGCCACCCGACCACCGTGTCCGCGGCTTTCACCGAGTCGCTGGCGACGTGGCGCGACTTCGCCTTCCTCGCCCGGCTCGGTCACGTGGTCACGGCCGTCGCCCCGGCCGGAGTGGTGCACTTGCGCGTCATGCCGGACGCGGTGGTGGGCCGGCCCGCTCCGGCGCCGCCCGCGCCGTCCGCCGTCCGACCCACACCTGACCCGCGGCCCGAGCCCGTCGAGGCCCGGGAACTCACCCTGTGCGAGCCGGTCCTGGAGCCAGGCCCGCTGGAGGTCCGGGCGACCCGGCCGGTGCGGCGGCCCGGGCCTGGCGCGGCGGCGGCGGGTATGGCGGCGGGTATGGCGGCGGGCATCTCGGCGAGCATCGCGGCGGGCCTCGCGGCGAGGCGCGACCGAGCGGCTCGCCGGCCACGCCCCGGCATGCCCGCCATCGGGGATTCCGCCCCTTCCGGCGAGGTCAGGCCCACCTGCGCGGCACCGGAGCCGTCGCCGGAGCCGAAGGAGCCCGTCGCCCCGGTGGCCGCCGTGCCGGGCGCGATGCCGGCTGCCGCGCCCGGTGCGTTCCCGGTGCGGGTCGCCGCCTTGGTGGGAGCTCGCGGCCCCACGCCGCCCGCCCACGGCGGCCGCGGACCGGGCCCTGTCCCCAGTCCTTCGCCGCGACGAGCTCCGCGTCCGGAAGGCCGGCCCACGACACCACGGCCCGCCTGTGACAGTCCGACACCCACGTGGGGCTTCGACGGGTCGGCGGGCCCGCTCCAGGCCGCCGAGCAGGTGTCGGGCTTCCCGCCCGAGAGGCCACCCGCCCACGTGCACCTCCGGCCCGCCCACGTGCGCCTCCGGCCCGACCCCCTCCGGCCCGAGCCCCTCCGGCCCGATCCCGGCCCCCTCCGGTGCGCCACCGGCGCCCCGCCGGACACGGGAGCCGCGGGCGGCACGCCACGGTCGGACACCCCCGAGCCGCCCTGCCCGACCGTCGCTCCGGCAGGCACGGACCGGGCCCCGGAGGACCGGCTCCCCACCGGCGACGCGAGCCGCGCGCGGGCCGAACCCACCGCCGCGCTGCTGGACCGGCTGTACGCCCCGCTGCTGCGCCGGCTCCGGGCCGAGCTCCGGCTCGAACGCGAACGCCGGGGCGAGCTCACCGACCTGAGGTACTAGGGAGGACACGATGGTTTCCCAGGACGTCGCCGTCGCGGTGTGCTTCATCCTCAAGATCGACGGCCAGGACCTCGGAACGTTCGACAGCTGTACGGGGCTCGGTTGCGAGGTCGTGATGGAGCAGCGCGAGGAGGGCGGCAACAACGGCTACGTCTGGCAGCTGCCCACCCGCGTCAGATACTCGAACGTGCGCCTGTCTCGCCCGGTCACGGCGGCCAGCAAGGATCTCACCCGGTGGTTCGCCGCCCTGGAGCACGGCACGAGGCGCAGCACGGCCACCATCGAGGCCCGCACGCTCGAAGGCACGCTGATCGCCGGATGGGGGCTGCGGGACGTCGTACCGGTGCGCTGGATCGGGCCGAGCTTCGACGCCGCGACGCCTGAGGCGGCCATGGAGACGGTCGAGCTGGCCCATCACGGGTTCTTCGGCGCAGGGTGGGGTGGCTGAGCGGTGTCGGCGCCCATCGCTTTCGCCGCCTCGGCCGCGTCCGGTTCCCAGGGGCCGCCGCCCAGTCTCACGCGCGCCCACCTGGAGCTGCTGAACCCGCCGAACGGCGGCTGCACCGCCAGGCCGGGCGCCGCGTTCGACACGATCGAGTTCCACTTCAATCCCAGGGAGCTGCGCTTCACCAAGAGCGCCCAGTGGCGGCGCAGCCCGCAGCGCAACACCCGCCGAAGCGGAGTCCCGGAGTTCCAGGGCCCCGACCCGTGCCGGTTGACGCTGGAGATGTTCTTCGATGCCACCGACACCATGGACGACAAGGTCGTCAAGGCCGTGGAGAAGCTGTTCACCTGCGTGGTGCCGACGGACGGCACGCTCGCCAACGCCAAGCCGTGCCCGCCCTGGGTGGTGCTGCGCTGGGGCGTGCTGAGCGGGTTCACCGCCTTCGTCCGTGACGTCACCGCGACGTTCACGCTGTTCACGCCGGGCGGGCTGCCCGTCAGGGCGCTCTGCTCGGTGACGTTGGAGGAGATCGCCGGCGTCCCGCCCCGGCAGAACCCCACCTCCGGCGGGGTCGGCACGCACGACGTGCACGTCGTCGTGGCGGGCGACAGCCTGGCCGCCGTCGCCTATCGCGCGTACGGGGACCCGAACCTCTGGCGCGCCCTGGCGCGCGTGAACGGCATCGACGACCCCATGCGGCTGCGGCACGGCACGCGGCTGATCGTCCCGGCGCGGGAGGAGTTGGCCGATGCCCGCTGAACTGTTCACCAGCGGCCTGCTGGTGGAAGTGGCGGGTTCCCCGCTGCCGCCGGACGTCGCGGCGCTGCTCGCCTCGGGCTGGGTCGAGAGCAACGCGAACCTGCTGGACATGTTCCTGCTGCGTTTTCGCGACGACCACAACGTGGTGCTGGAGCACGGCCGGCTCGGCATCGGCGCGAAGGTGCGGCTCAGCGTCATGACCTCCGCGCCGGGTGGCCCCGAGCCGCTGATGTGCGGCGAGGTGATCTCGGTCGGCCTGGACGCCGACCTCGACGGAACCTTCACCGAGGTACGGGGCCTCGACGAGGCCCACCGCCTGCTTCGCGGGCGACGGGTAGTGACATATCCGGATATGTCGGTGGCGGACATCGTGCGCAAGGTGGCCGTACGGGCCGGACTGCGGGTGGGACGGATCGACCCGCCACCCGGACCGAGGGGCCGGCCCGGCGCCCAGATCAACCAGGACGGGGTCAGCGACTGGGACTTCCTGTCACGGCTGGCCCGCCGTACGGGGGCACACGTGAGCGTCACCGACGGCACGCTGTCGTTCCGCCTGCCCGAAGCTCCCGGAACACCGGAGCCCGGCCGCGCTCTGGCGCTCGGCGACGCTCTGCTCGCCCTGCGCGCGACCGTCACCGCGCAGGCCCAGACGCCCGCTCTTGAGGTGCGCGGCTGGGACGCCGACGGCAAGCAGCCGATCACCGCCACCGCCACGCCGGGGGCCGTCGAGTCGGCGGTCCCCGGCGCCGACCCCGTCGCGCTGGGAGAATGCTTCACCGCGCCCGCGTTCCTGTCGGGCGACAGCCGGCACCGGACCCAGGCCGACGCCGACGCGGCGGCCCGGACGCTGGCCGCCGACCTCGGGGGAGCGGCCGCCGAGCTGGAGGGGCTGGTCAGGGGCGATCCGCTGCTGCGGGCGGGTGCGGTGGTGACACTCGCGGAGGTGGGAGAGCCGTTCGCGGGGACCTACACGCTCTCAAGCGCTCGTCACGAGTTCTCCGCCACCGGCGGCTACACGACGGCGATCACCGTCTCGGCCCGGCAGGACCGCTCCCTCTACGCGCTCGGTAACGGCCCGCAGCCGCCCGCGGGCGCCGGGCTGGTGCCCGCGGTGGTGAGCGACGTCAGGGACCCTGACGGCAAGGGGCGCGTACGGCTCAGCATGCCCTGGCTGAGCGCCGACTTCACCAGCGGGTGGGCCCGCGTCGCGCAACCCGGCGCGGGCGCCGGCCGGGGCGCGCTGATGCCGCCCGAGGTCGGTGACGAGGTGCTCGTCGGGTTCGAGAACGGTGACTTCGACCACCCGTACGTGCTCGGCGGGCTCTTCAACGGGCAGGACGCCCCGCCGAGCCTCGCCGTCCCGCTCATCGACGACCTCAGCGGCCAGGCGAACGCCCGCGCGCTCGTGTCCCGGAACGGTCACCGGCTCGAACTTCTCGACGCCGCCACCGGAGCCGGCGGCGTCCTGATCGCCACCGGCGACGGGCGGCTCACCGTCCGGCTCGACGACAAGGCGGGCACGATCGCGATCAGCGGTGCGGCCGGCGTCGTCGTGGACGCCGGTTCCGGACCCCTCACCCTGAAGAGCGCCGGCCGCCTGACGCTGAAGAGCGCCGCGGGCGTCAAGGTGGACGCGGGGGCGGGCCCGCTCGAACTCGACGGGGCCAGGGTGGCCGTCACCGGCCAGGCCGACGTGGTCGTCCGCGGCACCCAGGTGAGGATCAACTGATGCCGCCCGCGGCGAGGGTGGGCGACCTCACCGATCACCCCGGAGTCGTCAGCGGGCCCGGGGTCCCGACCGTCCTCATCGGCGGGATGCCCGCGGCGACCCTCACCACCATGCACGCCTGCTCCTTCCCCTCGCCCGTGACTCCGCACCCGCCCACCCCGCTGGCCGGGCCCGGCAGCACGAGCGTCCTCGTCGGCGGGCTGCCGGCGGCGAGGGTCGGCGACCGCGCCGGTTGCGGCGCCATGATCATCGTTGGCTGCCCGACCGTGGTGATCGGAGGATGAGGACGGCCATGGACTTCGTCGGCTCCGGCTGGGCCTTCCCTGTGCGGGTGGACCCGACCGGCTCCATCGCTCTCGCGCGCGGCGAGCACGAGATCGGGCAGAGCATCCGGCTGATCCTCGGCACGGCCCCCGGCGAGCGCCCGATGCGGCCGGAGTTCGGCTGCGCGATCCACGACCTCGTCTTCGCCCCCGCGGACGCCGCCACCGCCGGTGCGCTCACCCAGAGCGTGCGCGCGGCGCTGGAGCGCTGGGAGCCCCGCATCGACCTGATCGACGTCCGGGTGGGATTCGGCCGGATGCACGAGGGTGTGCTCCTCATCGACATCACCTTCGTGCCGCGTGGCGGCAACGACCCCCGCAATCTCGTCTTCCCCTTCTATGTCATTCCGGCGCACGGAGGATCGTGATGGCGCTGCCCGCTCCCAATCTCGACGACCGCCGCTTCCAGGACCTTGTCGACGAGGCCCGGCGCCTGGTGCAGCAGCGGTGCCCCGAATGGACCGACCACAACGTCTCCGATCCCGGCATCACACTCATCGAGGCGTTCGCGTACATGGTCGACCAGTTGATCTACCGGGTGAACCGGGTGACCGACCTGCACCACATCCGCTTCCTCGACCTCATCGGCGTGCGGCTGTTCCCGCCGACCGCAGCGCGCTGCGAGCTCACCTTCCGCCTGTCGGCCGCCCGCGACCACCCCGTCACCGTCCCGGCCGGGACGCAGGTGGCGGGCAGAGCGGAGCACGAGTCCGAACCCGTGGTCTTCACCACGGAGGAGGACCTGACGATGGTGCCGTGCGAGCTGCGGAAGGTGGCCACCGGCACCGGCCGCTCGCCGGCCGCCGACAGGACCGGCGAGCTCGACGAGTGCGAGGGCGTCGACTGCTTCTCGGCCGTGCCCCGGCCCGGTGACGCCGTCTACTTCGGGCTGTCGGCCGCCGTGCCGGGCTGTGTCGTGCTGTTCAGGCTCGCCTGCGAGGCCGGGGCCGGCGCGGATCCGCGGCATCCGCCGGTCGAGTGGCAGTACTGGAACGGCGAGGGCTGGCACGGCTGCGAGGTCGACCGGGACACCACCGGCGGCTTCACCGCGGACGGCGACGTGGTGGTCCTCGTCCCGGACGATCACGCGATGTCCGTCCACGCCGAGCAACGGGCCGGCTGGATCCGGTGCCGGTTGACCGCTCCCCGGGCGGGACGGCCCTCGTACACGGCGACACCGCGCATCGTCTCCGCCCGGGCGTGCACCATCGGCGGCACGGTGGGTGCCTCCCACACCGATTTCGTGGACGGCGAGGTGCTGGGCACGGCGGAAGGCGTGCCCGGCCAGCGGATCGCCGTGCGCCGGCCGCCGATCGTGGCCTCGGCCGACAGGCTCGTGGTCGACGTGGACGGGCAGCAGTGGACCGAGGTGCCCTCGTTCGCCGACTCCCGTCCCGATGACCGCCACATCACCGTGGACCGGGCCACGGGCGAGATCGTCTTCGGGCCCGCCGTACGCCTGCGGGACGGTTCGCTGCGCCACTACGGTGCGGTGCCGGAACGGGGCGCGCTGGTCAAGGTGCCGCGCTACCGCACGGGCGGCGGGCGCCGGGGCAACGTCGCCCGTGGGGTGCTGTGCGTGCAACGCGACCCCGTGCCGTTCGTCGGCTCGGTCACCAACCGGCGGCCGGCGGCCGGCGGGGTCGATCCCGAACCGGTGGCCAACGCGATCGCCCGCGCCCCGCTGTTCCTGCGTACCAGGGATCGGGCCGTGACCGCCGAGGACTACGAACTGCTCGCCAGGGAGGCGGCTCCCCAGGCGGCCCGCATCCGCTGCGTGCCCGTCGCCCGGGAAGGGGGAACGGCCGGCGACGCGGTGCGGGTGCTGGTCGTGCCGCATGTGGAGGGCGCCACGATGAGCTTCGAGCGGCTGACCCCGCCCGACGAGATGCTGGCGCGCATCAGCGCGTATCTCGACGAACGGCGTTGCATCGGGGCCCGGGTCCTCGTGCAGCCGCCCTACTACCAGGGGGTGACCGTCGTCGCGGTCCTGCGGCCTCGACGGGACACCGTGCCGGAGACGCTGCGCGCCCAGGCGCTGGCCGCCCTGTACGCCTACATCCACCCCGTCACCGGAGGCCAGGACGGCACGGGCTGGCCGTTCGGCCGTGCCGTGCAGTCGGGAGAGGTGCACGCCCTGCTCCAGCGGCTGCCGGGCGTCGACCTCGTCGACAAGGTGCTGCTGTTCGAGGCCGACCCGGTCACCGGGCACCGGGGCGCCCCCGCTCAGCAGGTCCTCCTGGAGCCGGACGCGCTGCCGTTCTCCTACGATCACCAGATCAGGGTGGAGGACTGAAGAGTGCGGCTCGCGATCCCCGGTCTGACCTCCTCCCATCCCATCAGCGAGGCGCTGCCCGACCTGCTCGCGGGGGACGAGTTCGTACGGCGGCTGACCGAGGCCCTTGACGCGACCCTCGCACCGGTCCTCACGACGCTGGACTGCCTGGACGCCTACCTCGACCCTCGTCTGACGCCCGAGGACATGCTGCCCTGGCTGGCCGGCTGGCTCGCCGTCGGTCTCGGCGAGCGGATGAGCGAGAAGGAGCGGCGCGCCCTGGTGGCCGGCGCCTTCCGGCTGCACCAGGGCCGCGGCGCCCTGGAGGCGGTGGCCGCGCTGCTGCGCGTCGTGGCGGGTGTCACGGCCGAGGTGGTCGACAGCGGCGGCTGCGCCTGGTCCTCGTCGCCGGGCGGCCCGCTGCCGGGGACGGGCCCGGCAGAGGCGGCCGTCCGGGTCCCCGCCGGGGCGGAGGTGGACCTGCACTGGCTGCGGGCCGTGGTCGAGCTGAGCGTGCCGGCCCACGTCCGGGTGTCCGTCACCGTCGAGCCTTCCTCAAGCCGGGATCGGTGACCCCGGAGGAAGGCGGGGCGGCCGTCATGCCGGGGTCATTCTTCCGCCATACGACGTCCTCGTTTCAGGTGCAGGCCTTTCGCGCTGCGGAGAAAATACCGGAGCGTGGACAAGGGAAGCACTTTTCGGATGTTCACGGCCGGCGGAATGGTCGTGAACACGGTGGCGCCGGCTTCGGAAGCAGCCCGCCGCTCTCGCCTGCGCGTGCCTTTCATGCGCCACGGAATTCGGGGAGATTTCGATGACCGCTACCGCGACAATTCAGGAGATCTACTGTGTCCGGCACGCCACGGGCACCGACGCCGGCGCCAACCAGGCGCTCGGCGACCTCGCCTCCGTCGTCACGGAGAGCCAGCTCGGCTCGGAGCCGCTGAGCAGCTTCGTCAGACGGTTCCCCGGCGTGGTCGCGGCCATGGACAGCGCCCGCTCCGACCCCGACAACCTGTACATCACCATGGATACCAGCGGTGACCTGGACCAGTCCGTCTGGCCTCCGGGTCACTCCACCGTCGACATGCAGGCCGACCAGTCGAGGGCGCCGGGCCTGTCGGTGCCGGTGTCGCATTCGCAGAACATCTCGCTCTGGGACCACGACGGCGTCTCCAGCGACGACCTGCTGGGCTCCATCACCATTCGCGAGGACGAGCGGGGCGTCGGGCAAATCGCGAAGCTCGCCAAGTCGGACGTCGAGAGCTCCTGCTACTACGTCACCTACCGGGTGGACTGAACGTCTTCCCGAAGAAAAGCAATACGGTGTTCCGGGCCGGCGAGCGGGGCGCCGTATGCGCTTTCGTCGGGACGCGCCTTTTCCGGGATGCGCCTTTTCCGGGGTGCGCCTTTTCCGGGGTGTGTTCCGCCGCGCCGAAAGCGTGGCCACGGTGCACGGAGTTGTCGCGCACGGCCGCTCGGAACGGGCCCGGGACCGGACGTCGCGTCATTTCTTGATGGTGTAGCTGTCGCCGTAGACCTTCCAGGTCAGCGGCGGGTCGAGGTCGAGGTTGCCCTTCCTGAGAAAGACCCGCTGCGCGGTGTCCACGCGGCTGGTGTCCTCGTGCGCCTGCTCGGCCTTCATGGCCGCCTTGCGGGCGTCGAGGAACGCGTCGAGGTACGTGGTCTCGTTCCCGCCGCGCGCCGGGGGCTTGGCCTTGGCGAGGGCCGACTTCCGGATGCCGCCGAAGCTCAGCCGGTCGCCGCCGGGACCGTGCATGACCAGGGCGTCGTAGTAGGCGAACTGGCCGAGGGCCCGCAGCCCGTCCTTCTTGGCCTGCCTGACCGCGGGGTCGAACAGGACGCGGTCGCGCTCGTCGTTCTGCGCCTGCCGGAAGGCGGGGTCCTTCGCGGCCTGCTTCCAGTCGCGGGTGAAGTGCGGGTCCAGGCCCTTGTGGGAGGCCGTGCCGTTGACCTCGCGCAGGGCCGGCAGGTAGGCGGCCAGCACGTTGCCCGGTCTGCGTGCGGTGTACAGCTCCACGAGGGCGAGCATGTCGCCCGTGCCGGAGCAGAACCCGATGATGCCGGCCGTGTACCCGCGGCCGTCCTTGATGTCCTCGATGTAGCCGTACTGCGCCTTCCAGTCGAGCGTGGAGTTCTCCGCGCTGGACACCAGCCGTTGGGCGATGTCCTTCTTGTGTGGGTCGGTGAGGTCCGTGGGCGCCTGGCCCGTCAGCGACAGGGTGAGGGCGAGGAAGGCGACGGCCGCCTGCGACATGGGTGCTCCGTTCGTTAGGAAGCTTTCCTAACGAACGGTACGCCTCTCGAACGCCCGCCGTGGGGCGAATGCGGATGAAGCCATATTCACGGCCGGAGAGCGGCCAGCTGCTCCTCGAACGGCATGACCGCCGCTACCTCGTCGGCGGGGCCGGCCGGCCGGCGCCGGGCGGCGGCCTGGCCCGTCATGAGGCCGGCCAGCTCGCCGCCCGCCCGCTCGATCCGCCCGGCGAGGCCCTCGGTGGAGGTGTCGCCGCCGCCCCAGTCCTCCGACGCCGCGTACACGGCCGTCGGAACCACCACGGCCCGCAGGTAGGCGAACAGCGGGCGCATCGCGTGCTCCAGCACCAGGGAGTGCCGGGCCGTGCCGCCGGTCGCCGCGACCAGCACGGGAGTGCCGGTCAACGCGTCGGGTTCGAGGACGTCCACGAACGACTTGAACAGGCCGCTGTAGGAGGCGGTGAACACCGGGGTGACCGCGATGAGGCCGTCGGCGCCGGTGACCGCGTCGACCGCCTCCCGCAGCCGGGCGTTCGGGAACCCGGTCACCAGGGCGTGCGCGATGTCGGTGGCGAGGTCGCGCAGCTCGATCACCCGCACCTCGACGGGCTGGGTCTCCTCCAGGCGGGCGCGCGCGGCCTGGACGAGACGGTCGGCGAGCAGTCGGGTGGAGGACGGCCGGCCGAGCCCCGCCGACACGGCGACGAGCTTCATGGATGATCTCCTCTTCGGTCTCAGGCTGCGGATCTCAGGCTGCGGATCTCAGGCTGCGGGTCTCAGGCTGCGGAGGGCTCCGCCGTACGGGCGGCGTGGGTGGGGCCGTCAGGCACTGCGGCGGGGCGGTCCTTGGCGAACTCCCGGCGCAGCACGGGGACGACCTCCTCGCCCAGGATGTCGAGCTGCTCCAGCACCGTCTTCAGCGGCAGCCCGGCGTGGTCCATGAGGAACAGCTGGCGCTGGTAGTCGCCGAAGTGCTCGCGGAAGGTCAGCGTCCGGTCGATCACCTGCTGCGGGCTGCCGACGGTGAGCGGCGTCTCGGTCATGAAGTCCTCCAGCGAGGGGCCGTGGCCGTAGACGGGCGCGTTGTCGAAGTACGGGCGGAACTCGCGGACGGCGTCCTGGGAGTTCCTGCGCATGAACACCTGACCGCCCAGGCCCACGATCGCCTGCTCGGGCGTGCCGTGCCCGTAGTGGGCGTACCGCTGCCGGTAGAGGGTGATGAGCCGGATGAAGTGCTCCTTCGGCCAGAAGATGTTGTTGGCGAAGAACCCGTCACCGTAGTAGGCGGCCTGCTCGGCGATCTCCGGGCTGCGGATGGAGCCGTGCCAGACGAACGGCGGCACCCCGTCCAGCGGGCGCGGCGTGGCGGTGAAGCCCTGCAGCGGCGTGCGGAAGCGGCCCTCCCAGTCGACGACGTCCTCGCGCCACAGCTTGTGCAGCAGCGCGTAGTTCTCGACGGCGAGCGGGATGCCCTGCCGGATGTCCTGCCCGAACCACGGGTAGACGGGCCCGGTGTTGCCCCGGCCCAGGATGAGGTCCACCCGGCCGTCGGCCAGGTGCTGGAGCATGGCGTAGTCCTCGGCGATCTTGACCGGGTCGTTGGTCGTGATCAGCGTGGTGGCCGTCGACAGGATGAGCCGCTCGGTCCGGGCGGCGATGTAGCCGAGCATGGTGGTGGGGGAGGAGGGGACGAACGGCGGGTTGTGGTGCTCGCCGGTCGCGAACACGTCGAGCCCGACCTCTTCGGCCTTGAGCGCGATCGTCACCATGGCCTTGATGCGCTCGCCCTCGCTGGGGGTCCGGCCCGTGGTGGGGTCGGTGGTCACGTCCCCGACGCTGAAGATTCCGAACTGCATCTTTGGTCACCATCCCTGACTATTGAAAGTTGAACAGCCACTCCAGCGTTGATCGCGTCTCCTTTATTCCACAGCTTCACCGCAGCTTCACCGCGCAGCTGGCCGCGCGGGGCCTTATCGGGGGTGTGTGGGTCCGCCCGCGGCGGCGTTGATGGCGGCCGGCCCGAGCACCCGCTCGGGCGCCCCGTGCTCCGCGATCGCGATCATGGCCTGCCCGATCCGCTCGGTCGTGGTCACCGCCGACGGGAACAGCCGCCGCAGCACGGGGTAGAGCGGCACCGTCACCACGTACGCCAGCCGGTACCACCTGGTCCGCGAGGTGATCCCGTGCAGCGGCTGGATGTAGCCGGGCCGGAACATGTACGCCTCCAGCGGCAGCGCCAGCAGCGCGTTCTCGGTGGCGCCCTTGACCCTGGCCCACATCGCCCGGCCGCGCGCGTCGGTGCCCGCCCCCGAGACGTACACGAACGTGGAGCCGGGGCTCAGCCGGGCCAGCGTGGCGCCCGCCGCCAGCGTGACGTCGTAGGTGATCCGCCGGTAGTCCTGCTCGCCCATGCCGGCCGAGGAGACGCCGAGGCAGAAGAAACAGGCGTCGTAGCCGGCCAGCTCGGCCTCCAGCGGGGCCAGGTCGAGCAGGTCGGCGTGCACGATCTCGCGCAGCTTGGGATGTGACCGGCCGACGGGTGTCCGGCCGACCGTGAGCACCCGCTCGACACGCTCGTCGAGCAGGCACTCGCGCAGCACGCCCTGCCCGACCATGCCGGTGGCGCCGAAGATGATCACTCGCATGTCAGGCTCCGTTCCTGGCCCGCATGCTACCCATGATCGACCGGCCGGTCGCGTCCCGGGCGGGCTCAGACCCCTACGCGGCCGCCCCAGTCGAGGAGTGCGCGGGCCGTGTCGAAGCGGCGGCTGGAGACCGACTCGCCGAGCAGCACGCCCACCAGCAGCCGGCCGGCGCGCTCGCCCGCGAACGCCAGGCTGAACCCGGCCGCGCGGGTGAACCCGGTCTTCAGGCCGACCGCGCCGGGGCTGCCGAGCAGCTTGTTGGTGTTCGACCAGGTGTAGGAGCGGTGCGTGGCCGTCCGGGCGGCCGTGTGGCGGCGGGTGCTCGTCACCTGGCGAAGCAGCGGGTCGCGCAGTGCCTGGACGCCGAGCACCGCCTGGTCCCTGGCGGTCGAGTAGCCGTCGCTGCCCGGCATCGGCAGGCCGTCGGCGTTGACGTAGGAGGTGTCGTTCATGCCGAGCTGCCTGGCCGTGGCGTTCATCTTGGCCACGAACCCGCTCACCCCGGGGCCGTAGGTCCGGGCCAGCGCGTGGGCGGCGTCGGCGCCGGACGGCAGCATCAGCGCGTACAGCATGTCCTTGACCGGGAGCCGGTCGCCGGCGCGCAGGTAGGCGGTGGTGCCGCCGCCCGCGCGGGCGTAGCGCACGTCCTCGGGCCTGACCTCGACCAGGTCGCCCGGCTTGGCGGACTTGAGCACGAGGTAGGCGGTCATGGTCTTGGTGAGGCTGGCGATCGGCATGCGCCGGTTCTCGGCCTCGCGGAAGCGGACGGCGCCGGTCTCGGCGTCCACCAGGATGGCGGCCTTCCCGTACACCCTGGGAGGATCGATGACGGCCCGGGACGCGGCGGAATCGGCGGGCAGGACGGCGGGGGCCGCCACGGAGGGGACCTGCGGCGTGGCGGTCCGGGCATGTGCGGGCGCCGCGAGGCCCGTGATCAGCGCCAGGGCGCCGGCGCCGAGCAGCAGAGGAGCTTTCCGGTCATGCATGCGCCCCAGCCTGCCGGAAAATTGATGGCTGTTTGACTGATTTGGGCGTTTTGTCTGGTTTAAGTGTTGCTTTCCCGCCCTCCACCTGGGCTTTCGCGAAGGTAAATCTTTACCGCGAGGCTTACAGCGGTCCCCGCTGCCACGGCCCGCGGATGGCGTACGTCCGCCCGGGCGGGTCGAGGGCGGCCGTCGAGCCGAGCTGGTTGACGAACAGGGTGGAGCCGTCCGGGCTGAAACACGCCCCCGCGAACTCGCTGTCGTCGGCGACGTTCACCGCGAACTCGAACGGCTCGCCCCGCCGCGGGTCGAGCCCGATCAGGCGGTTGACGTTGACCAGCCCCGGGGCCAGCGGGTGCGGATCCGCGTCGGCGGAGCCGGCGTCGTCCTCGCACAGCACGATGCCGCCGCGCGGCGTGAACGTCAGGTTGTCGGGCGAGTCGAGCTCCTTGCGCCCCGGCGACTCGTACACCAGCACCAGGGTGCCGCCGTCGCGGCGGCCGGGAACGTAGCGCCAGACCTGCCCGTAGCCCTCCCGGTAGCCGTCGGCGCCGGGCGCGTCGCCGTTCTTGGCGTCGCCGCCGCTGGTGGAGTTGAAGAACACGCCGCCGTCGCCGTACCAGCAGCCCTCCAGGCGGTTGAACGTCGCCGCGCCCTTCGCCAGGCCCTGCCGGGCGCAGGTCGGGGCGCCGCCCTCCAGATCGGGGTCGGGGTCGTCGATCCGCACCCACTCCACCGGCAGCCGCGCGCCCATCGTCTGGCCCTCGCGGCAGTCGTAGCCGTCGACACCCCTGACCTTGAGCATCTCCAGCACGCCGCCGGCGGACAGGTCGTGCGGATCGCGCGGCCGGAACCGGTAGAAGCCGTCGGGCCGGCCCGCGTCGTCCTCCGTCTCGTACACGTAACCCGTGCGCGGATCGACGGCGACGGCCTCGTGCGAGAAGCGGCCCATCGCGGTGAGCGGCATCGACGCGGCCGGCCTGCCCGGCTCGGGGCCGCGCAGCGGCACCGCGAAGACGTAGCCGTGCTTGCGCCGCCAGCCCTGCGCCGGCCCGGCCGTGGTCTCCTCGCAGGTCAGCCAGCCGCGCCGGTGCAGCATCATGCCGCCGGCGCAGTTGACGATCGTGCCGTTGAGGCTGACGAAGTGCCGCACCACCTCGCCGCTGCGCAGGTCCACCTCCAGCGTGGTGGTGCCGCCGACGCCCAGCTCGTCGTAGCGGGTCGAGCCGGGCACGTGCACCCGGCCGGTCGGCGAGCCGGGGGCCGTGCGCACCTCGTGGTTGCGTACGAGCCGGACGGTGTGGCGACGGGTGCCGGGGAAGGCGGCCATGCCGTCGTGCGCGATGGGTGTCGGCACCCCGTCGGACATGGGCGTGCCCGTGCGCCCGAGCACGGTGTAGGAGAAGCCGGCCGGCAGGGCCAGCAGCTCTTCACCGGTGTTGCGCGACGCGACGCGGCGCAGCGCGCCGTAGCCCGCCTCTCCCGGGCGGGACGGCCTGCGGCCGGCGTCGGCCCAGGCGGCGTGGGCGCCCAGCGTCTGCACGGCCAGGCCGGTCGCCAGGCTGCTCGCCAGGCCGGTCGCCAGGGTGCCGCCGAGGAAGGATCGTCGGTCGAGCGCGGTCATGGGCTGCTCCTCGGGGACGTCCGTGGAGGGGAACGGGGCTGCCGTCAGCGTAAGCGCGATCTTGGATCGCCAGGAGGCCCAATCGGGCGTGTCGCGCGCCTGGAGCCCCCGCCCCGCAACGCTCGGGTAACGGCATTGCAATATTAATAAAATACCAATAATGTCTCTCACCAGCCGGAACGCGAGGTCGTGCGTTCCGTCGGAAGGGAGTCAGCATGGGATCCAAGCTTCCCCGGGTGGCCAGGGCGGTGGCCGCGGCCGCCGCGATCGGCCTCGCCGCGGCGTGCGGCGGAGGCGGCGGCCAGTCCGGCCCCGCGGCGGGCGGTGACCCGGCCCAGCCGGTCGAGCTCACGTTCTGGTCGTGGGTGCCCGACATCCAGAAGGCCGTCGACCAGTTCAACGCCGCCCACCCCGGCATCAAGGTCAAGCTGGAGACCATCACCCCCGGCCCCGACGGCGGCTACGCCAAGATGCTCGCCGCGGTCAAGGCCGGCAACGCGCCCGACGTGGCCCAGGTCGGCTACGACTCGCTGCCCTCGTTCCTCGTCAACGGCGCCCTGGAGGACGTGACCGAGCACGCCCGCGACGACGCGGCCACGTTCGTCGACTGGCAGTGGCAGACCGGCGTCTTCGGCGGCAAGGTCTACTCGATCCCGCAGGCCAGCGGCCCGATGGGTTTCTACTACCGCAAGGACCTGTTCGACAAGTGGGGCATCGAGGCGCCCAAGACGTGGGACGACTTCGCCGCGGCCGCCGCCACCATCCGCAAGAAGGACAAGGACGCCTACATCTCCACCTTCGCCGCCAACCAGGCGCCGTGGATGATCTCGCTGGCCCAGCAGGCCGGCCAGCAGTGGTTCGGCACCGAGGGCGACGCCTGGAAGGTGACGATCGACAACCCCGACACCCGCAGGATGGCCGGCTTCTGGCAGAAGTTGCTGGACGACAAGCTGCTCAAGACCGAGGCGGACATGTCCAACGCCTGGTACAAGGACCTGCAGACCGGCAGCATCGCAGGCTGGATCGGCGGCTCCTGGGGTGATGCGATCATCCGCGGCAACGCCCCCGACACCTCCGGCAAGTGGGCGGTCGCGCCGATGCCGCAGTGGCCCGGCGCCGCGACGTTCACCTCGGCGAGCTGGGGCGGCGGCTCGGCCTCGGCGATACTCAAGGGCACCGAGCACCCCGCGGCGGCCACCGAGTTCGCCGTCTGGCTCAACAGCGACCCGCGAAGCGTCAACACACTGCTGTCGGCGGGCTACGGCTGGCCGTCCATCAAGGACACCAGCCAGATCCCCAACCTGCAGAAGGACGACACCGTCTTCCCCTTCTACGGTGGCCAGAACATCTGGGACGTCTTCAAGGAGTCAGACGCGGCCGTGACCATGGACTGGCGCTGGCCGCCGGTGAGCGACGCCCTCTACGCCACGCTGACCGACAACGCCAAGGCCGCCGTCCAGGGCCAGGGCACGCTCGCCGACGCCTTCGCCAAGACCCAGCAGGCCATGGTCGAGCAGCTCAAGGCCAAGGGCCTCAACGTCGTGACGGGAGGCTGACGATGGCGGGGGTGCTGCAGCGGACCCCGACGACACCGGCCAGGGCGGGCGCCGCCCCGCGGCGCCCCCGCCGGCCCCGCGCGCACGTGGCCGTCTTCGTCGCGCCGTTCTTCGTGGCCTTCGCGCTGTTCTTCCTCGCGCCGATCGGCTACGCGATCCACCAGAGCTTCTTCCGGCTCACCAGCAGCGGCCTCGGCCTGACCGAGCCGGTGCTGGAGTTCGCCGGCCTCGACAACTACGTCACCGCGCTGACCGACGCCGCCTTCCTGACGAGCATCGGCCGGGTGCTGCTGTTCAGCCTCATCGAGGTGCCGACCATGGTGGTCTGCGCCCTGGCGCTGGCGCTGCTGCTCGACTCGGCGCGGGCCCGCTTCCGGGCGTTCTTCCGCGTCTCGTTCTTCCTGCCGTACGGCGTGCCCGGCGTGATCGCCTCGCTGCTGTGGGGCTTCCTCTACGTGCCGCAGACCAGCCCCCTCATCGACGTGCTCGCCGCGGCCGGGCTGCCGCACGACTTCCTCGGCCCCGACACGATCCTGCTGGCCATCGCCAACATCTCCACCTGGCAGTTCGCCGGCTACAACATGCTGGTCCTCATCGCCGGGCTGCAGGCCATCCCGCAGGAGCTGTACGAGGCCGCCCGGGTCGACGGGGCGAGCGAGACACGCATCGCCTGGCACGTCAAGATCCCGCTGGTGCGGGCGCCGCTCATCCTCATCACGGTCTTCACCCTCATCGGCACGCTGCAACTGTTCGTCGAGCCGCTCATCCTCAAACCGCTCACCACGGCCATCAACAGCGACTACACGCCCAACCTCGCGGCCTACAACCAGGCCTTCGGTCAGGCCAACATCCATCTCGCCTCGGCCGAGGCAACGCTCATCGCGATCATGGCGTTCGTGATCTCGTTCGGCTTCCTGCGGCTGGTCAACCGGAAGGGGAACAGGGCGTGGTGAACCGCATCCGTCCGGCCACGGTGGTGGTGCTCGCGCTGCTGTTCGCGGCCGCCGGCTACTTCCTGCTGCCGGTCGTCTGGGTGCTCATCGCCGCCACCAAGAGCACCTCCGACCTGTTCGGCACGTTCGGCCTCTGGTCGCCCGACCCGCAGCTCGGCGCCAACCTCGACCGCCTGTTCGGCACCGGTGACGGCCTGTTCGGCCGCTGGATACTCAACAGCTTCCTGTACGCCGGGCTCGGCGCGCTGGTGGCCACCCTGCTGTCGGCGGGCGCGGGCTACGCGATGGCGAAGTACCCCTTCCGCGGCCGGGAGGCGCTGTTCAACCTCGTGCTCGCCGGGGTGCTCGTGCCGTCCACGGTGCTCGCCCTGCCCACCTACCTGATCTTCAGCGAGGTGGGCATGACCGGCACC
Organism: Nonomuraea sp. NPDC047897; assembly: GCF_043204415.1. Classification (NCBI taxonomy): domain Bacteria; kingdom Bacillati; phylum Actinomycetota; class Actinomycetes; order Streptosporangiales; family Streptosporangiaceae; genus Nonomuraea; species Nonomuraea sp. NPDC047897. The sequence goes on from NZ_JBIDCC010000002.1 coordinate 612,378, forward strand.
TTCTGGTCGGTGCTGCTGCCCAGCATGGTCAGCCCGTTCGGCGTCTACCTCGCCCGCATCCAGGCCCACGCCGCCATCCCCGACGCGCTGCTCGAGTCGGCCCGGCTCGACGGGGCGGGCGAGTACCGCATCTTCTTCGCCATCGCCCTGAAAATCATGAGCCCGGCACTGGTGACGATCTTCCTGTTCCAGTTCATCGGCATCTGGAACAATTACTTCCTGCCCCTGGTCATGCTGTCGGACCAACAGCTCTACCCCGTCACGCTCGGCCTGGCGCTGTGGAACTCCCAGACGTTCCGTGACCCGGCCTTCTTCGAGCTGACGGTCACGGGCGCGGCGGTGTCCGCACTCCTCCTCGTCCTCACCATGGCCTCGCTCCAGCGTTTCTGGCGAGCGGGGCTCACCGCAGGGAGCGTCAAAGGATGAACGTCCTGAGCAGCCGGCTCGGCTTCGGCGCCGACTACAACCCCGAACAGTGGTCGCCCGAAGTCTGGCGCGACGACATCCGCCTCATGCGCGAGGCCGGGGTCACCATCGTCACGCTGGGCATCTTCTCCTGGGCCACCGTCGAGCCGGAGCCGGGCCGGCACGACTTCGGCTGGCTCGACGAGGTCATGGACCTGCTCGGCGAAGCCGGCATCGACGTCTCCCTGGCCACCGGCACCGCCTCCCCGCCGTCGTGGCTGTCCCGCCGCCACCCCGAGACGCTCCCGGTCAACCGCGACGGCGTGCGCCTGTCACCCGGCTCCCGCCAGCACTACTGCCCCAGCTCGCCCGTCTACCGCGAGGCGGCCGTGAGCCTGGCCGTCCAGATGGCCAAGCGCTACGGCGCCCACCCGGCGCTCAAACTGTGGCACGTCGGCAACGAGTACGGCTGCCATGTCCAGGAGTGCTACTGCGACATCTCCGCGGACGACTTCCGCGACTGGCTGCGCGACCGCTACGGCGACCTCGACGCCCTCAACGCCGCCTGGTCCACCACGTTCTGGAGCCAGCGCGTCACCGACTGGGCCGACGTGCTGCCGCCACGCACCGCGCCCACCCTGCGCAACCCCGCCCAGGAGCTCGACTGGCGCCGCTTCAGCTCCGACGCGCTGCTGGCCTGCTACCGCGCCGAACGCGCCGCGCTCCAGGAGCTCACCCCCGACGTGCCCATCACCACCAACATCATGGGCATGTGGGAGCCGGTCGCCGACTACGCCTCCTGGGCCGGCGACTTCGACATCGTGGCACTCGACATCTACCCCGAGCCGAAGGACCCCGCGGCCCACATCGACGCCGCCTTCTTCCACGACCAGATGCGTTCCCTCGGCGGCGGCCGGCCCTACATGATGATGGAGACCGCCACCAGCGCCATCAGCTACCGCCCGCCCAACCGTCCCAAGCGGTCCGGCCTCAACCGGCTGTGGAGCCACCAGGCGGTGGCGCGCGGCGCCGACGCGGTCATGTACTTCCAGTGGCGGGCCTCGGCCGGCGGGGCGGAGAAGTTCCACTCCGCCGTCGTCTCCCACGGCGGCTCCGACAACCGGATCTTCCGCGAGGCCGCCGCGCTCGGCGCCGAACTGGCCACCCTGTCCGGCGTGGCCGGCGGCCGGGTGCCCGCCGAGGTGGCCATCGTCCACGACTACGCCAACTGGTGGGCCCTCGAACTGGACGCCCGGCCGGGCGAGCTGAAGATCCCCGAGCGGGTGCGCGCCCACTACGCGCCGCTGTGGCACGCCAACGTCACCGTCGACGTGGTCCCGCCCGAGGCCGACCTGTCGGCGTACAAGCTGGTCGTCGTCCCCAACCTCTACCTGTGCACCGACGCGGCCGCCGACGGCCTGCGGCGCTACGTCGCGGGCGGCGGCCACCTGCTCATGTCGTTCTTCAGCGGCATCGCCGACGAGTGCGACCGGATCAGGCTCGGCGGCTACCCGGGCGCCTTCCGCGAGCTGCTCGGGCTGCGGGTGGAGGAGTTCTGGCCGCTCAGCGACGGCGAGCGGGCCGGGCTCAGCTCCGGCGGCGACGCCGACCTGTGGGCCGACCACATCGTGCCCGAGGGCGCCGAGGTGCTCGCCGCCTACACCGGCGGGCCGCTGGCGGGCCTGCCCGCCGTGACCCGGCACGCGTTCGGCGCCGGCACCGCCACCTACCTCGGCACCCGGCCCGACGAGCGGGCCATGCGCGACCTCGTCGCCGACACCCTCCGGCTGGCGGGCGTCGCCCCCGTCGCCGCGGGCCTGCCCGCCGGGGTGGAGGCCGTCCGCCGCGGCTCCCACCTGTTCCTGCTCAACCACAACGACCACCCCGTCCACGCGGCCGGCGCCGACCTCGCACCGCTCGACGTCGCGGTCCTGCCGCTCCGCCACGACCCCGTGGAGGGCGCGTGAGCGGCCGCTTCACCGGCATGCGCGCCGTCGTGACGGGCGGCGCGTCGGGCATCGGCGCGGCCACGGCCCGCCGCCTGGCCGCCGAGGGCGCCACCGTCCTGGTCGTCGACCTCGCCCCGCCGTCACCCGCCGCCGACAGCCGCACCACCGCCCCACCCGATCCGTCCTCGGGGCGGGCGGGCGACGTAGCGGAGCCATCCGCCGGAGGGGCGGTGGCGCGCGTCGGCCACCTCCAGGGCGATGCACCCGTGCCGTCCCCCGGAGGGGTCGCGGCGCGCATCGACCACCTCCAGGGCGACGTCTCGGCCGAGGAGACCTGGGACCGGGTGGCCGCCTGGGGACCCATCGACGTGATCGTGAGCAACGCCGCCCTCGCGCAGGTGGCGCCCGCCCACGAGACGACGGTCGAGTCGTGGAACCGGCAGCTCGGGGTCAACCTCACCGCCACCTTCCTGGCCGCCCGCAAGCTGCTGCCCGCGCTGGCCGTCACCGGCGGCGCCATGGTGGTCACCTCGTCGGTCCACGCCCTCGTGGGCCTGCCCGGCCACCCCGCCTATGCGGCGGCCAAGGGCGGGCTGACCGCCCTCACCCGGCAGCTCGCCGTCGAGTACGGTCCCGCCGTACGCGTCAACTGCGTCATCCCTGGTCCGATCATGACGCCGGCCTGGGACCGGGTCGACGAAGAGGGCCGCGCGGACAGCGTCCGGGCGACCGTGCTCGACCGGTTCGGCACCCCCGACGAGGTGGCCTCGGCCATCGCGTTCCTCGCCTCCCCCGAGGCGTCGTACATCACGGGCGCCTGCCTGGTGGTCGACGGCGGCTGGAGTGTCGTGAAGGACTCGGCGTGATGGCGGCCTACAGCGGACGCGGCCTGCACGGGCAGACGGTCGAGGCGATCGCCGCGATGATCTTCGGTGGTGAGTACGAGGAGGGCGACGCCCTCGACGTCGTCGCCCTGCAGGAACGGCTCGGCGTCAGCTCCACCGCCCTCCGCGAGGCGATGAAGGTGCTGACCGCCAAGGGCCTCATCGAGGCCCGGCCGAAGCTCGGCACCCACGTACGCCCCCGCGCCGACTGGAACCTCCTCGACGGCGACGTCATCAGGTGGAAGTTCGCCGGCCACCCCGACCCCGGTTTCCTGCACGACCTGCACGAACTGAGGTCCATCGTGGAGCCGTCCGTCGCCCGGCTGGCCGCCCGGCGCCGCACCCCGCGGCAGCTCGACGACCTGCGCCGCGCACTCGACCGGATGAGGGAGGGCAGCGACCCGGTCGCGGCCGACCTCGACTTCCACCGCGCGCTGCTGGCGGCGGGGGGCAACGAGCTGCTCGTCCGCATGGACGTCGTCATGGGGGCGGGGCTCGCCGGACGCGACAGGCTCGTCCATGCCTCCAGCGGCAGCGACGACCCGGTGCCCAGCCATCTCGCGGTCCTGGAGGCCATCGCCCGGGGCGACGCCGGGGCCGCCGAGTCGGCCATGCGGGAGCTGCTGGAGAAGGCCTGGCGTGACGTGGCGGGCCTGCTGTGAAGATCGCCAGGATCGAGACGTTCCTGGTCCCACCGCGGTGGCTGTTCTGCCGCGTGGAGACGGACGACGGGGTGGTCGGGTGGGGCGAGCCCGTCGTCGAAGGGCGGGCCGAGGTCGTCCGCACGGCCGTCGAGGTGTTGGCCGAATACCTCATCGGCCAGGACGCCCTCCGCATCGAGGACCACTGGCAGGTGCTCACCAAGGGCGGGTTCTACCGGGGCGGCCCCGTCCTGTCGAGTGCGGTCGCCGGACTGGACCAAGCCCTGTGGGACATCGCGGGAAAGCACTACGGGGCCCCGGTGCACGAACTGCTCGGCGGCCCCGTACGCGACCGGATCCGGGTCTACGCCTGGGTCGGCGGCGACGACCCGGGCGAGCTGCGCGAAGAGATCGGCAAGCAGGTCGAGGCCGGGTTCACCGCGGTCAAGATGAACGGCTCAGGACTGCTGCCCCGCTCGCTCACCAGCTCCGACCTGGCGGCCGTGGTCGCCCGGGCCGAGGTCGCCCGGTCCGTCCTCGGGCCAGGCCGAGACTTCGCGATCGACCTGCACGGCCGGGCCGGCGTCGCCGACGCCCGGCGGATCGTGGCGGCGGTGGCGGAGCTGCACCCCATGTTCGTCGAGGAGCCGCTGGCACCCGGCTTTCTGCACCGGCTCCCCGACCTCACCGCCGCGACGGAGGTGCCGATCGCGCTCGGCGAACGTCTCTACTCCCGCGGCGACTTCCTGCCCGCCCTCACCTCCGGCCTGGCCGTGGCGCAGCCCGACCTCTCACACGCCGGCGGCATCTCCGAGGTGCGGCGGATCGCCTCGCTGGCCGAGACGTTCGACGTGCAGCTCGCCCCGCACTGCCCACTCGGTCCCATCGCCCTGGCCGCCAGCCTGCAGGTCGGCTTCGCCACGCCCAACTTCCTCATCCAGGAGCAGAGCATCGGCATCCACTACAACGGCGACACCGAGTTCCTCGACTACGTGATCGACCCTGCCCCGTTCACCTTCGCCGCGGGCCACGCCCACCGCACGTCCGCACCGGGCCTCGGCGTCGAGGTCGACGAGCAGGCCGTACGGAGGGCCGACCGTCACCCGCACGCGTGGCGCAACCCGGTATGGCGCCACGAGGACGGCTCCATGGCCGAATGGTGACCACGAAGCGAGGAGCGGCCCGGACACCGCGAGACCCACCGGTGGCGCCGGGGGTAGTGCGGTGATTCCGTCCCGGACAGCAGGTGAGACGAGGTGTTGAGCATGGACCTGATCGAGGTGCTCGGCGGCAGGCGGCTGCTGGCCATCGTGCGCGGCCGCGACCCGGAGGCGGCGGTGCGCACCGCGCACGTGCTCGTGGAGGAAGGGATCGACGTCCTGGAGGTGTCGCTGAGCGGTGCCGACGCGCCGGCGGTCATCGCCAGGATTCACGCGGAGCTGGGCTCCGACGTCGTCCTCGGCGCGGGGACCGTCCTGACAGCCGTTGACGCGGACGAGGCCGTGGCGGCCGGGGCGGCGTTCGTGGTGACGCCCGCGTTGAGCGAGGGGGCCACGCGGGCGGTGTCCCGCGGCGTGCCCGCCCTGATCGGCGCGCTGACGCCCACCGAGCTGTGGAACGCCGCCCAGGCGGGCGCGGCGGCGGTGAAGGTCTTCCCGGCCTCCCTCGGCGGCCCGCCCTATCTGGCCGCGCTCCGCGACCCGTTTCCCTCCGTGCCGCTGGTGCCGGTCGGCGGTGTCGCCGCGCACCAGGTGCGCGCCTACCTCGACGCGGGGGCGCTGGCGGTGGGCGTCGGCTCCCCCTTGACGGGTGACGCTCCCCACGGCGGTGACCTCGCGGCCCTGCGCACCCGGGCCCGCCGCTTCCGCGCCGAACTGGATACAGGATGACCACCTCTCCGGCTGCCGGCACCGAACCGGCGACCCTCGTCGGCGATCGAGCGCGTCGGCTATGTCCAGCAGGTCGTTCACCTGTGCGCCTTCCCTGGGACTCATGCGGTGGAAAACCGGTCGGACTCAGGGCAGGGCTTGCCCTTCGCCAGGCTGCGGAAGCGGTCAGGTTCCGCCGACGGCGACGAAGCCGGAGCCGGCGCGGTAGTGCGGGGACTGGTGGCGGAAGTAGGTGTTGTACACCTGGCAGTAGCGGCCTCCGCGGGCCAGCAGGGTCGGATGGTCGCCTTCCTCGACGACACGGCCGTGGTCGAGCACGAGAATGCGGTCGACGTGCTCGATCGTGGACAGGCGGTGGGCGATGACGATCGAGGTGCGGCCCGCCAGCACCACGTCGAGCCCTTCCTGGATCTGCGCCTCGGTCAGCGGGTCGACGCTGGCGGTGGCCTCGTCCAGCACCACGATCGCCGGGTCCTGGACGAGCAGCCGGGCCAGCGCCACGAGCTGACGCTGGCCCATGGACAGGGCGCGGCCGTGCTCGCCCACGTCGGTGCGCAGGCCGTCGGGCAGGGCGTCGACCCAGTCGCCGCCGCCGACCGCCGCGGCCGCGGCGAGCACCTCCTCGTGGGTGGCCTCCGGCCGGGGGTAGCGGATGTTGTCGGCGACCGTGCCGCTGAACAGGAACGGCACCTGCGGCACGGCGCCGATCTGCCGGCGGTAGCCGGACAGGTCGAGGGTGCGGATGTCGCAGCCGTCGATGAGCAGCCGGCCTTCCTGGAACTCGTAGAACCGGGTGATCAACTTGCTGAGCGTCGACTTGCCGGCCCCGGTGTGGCCGACCAGCGCCACGGTCTCGCCGGCCTCGATGACCAGGTCGAAGTCGCGCAGCACGGGACTGCCCGGGACGTAGCCGAAGGTCACCTGCCGGAACTCGATCCGTCCCGCCAGCCTGCCCACCGGCTGCGGGTCGGTCTGCACGACCCTGGGCGGGGCGTCGATCAGCGCGAAGACTCGCTCGGAGGCCGACAGACCCTGCTGGAACTGCGACCAGAACGCGGCGATGGACGTCAGCGGGAACCAGAAGAGCGCCACGCCCTGCAGGAAGAGGAACCAGTCGCCGGCCGACAGGCTGCCGCCGAGCACCCGCGCGCCGCCGAGCTGCACCAGCGCCACGGTCGCCAGCCCCGCCACCAGGAAGAGCACGGGGAAGATGGACGAGAAGACGAAGCCCTGCCCGAGTGTCACCCGGTAGCTCTGCTGGTTGATCGGCCGGAACTCGTCGTACACCTGCCGCTCCTGGCGGAAGTTCTTGGCCACGGTGATGCCGCCCATGGTCTCCTGCAGGTTGGCGTTGACCCGGCTGAGCGACCGCTGGGCCCGGCGCGTGCTGGTGCGGGCGATCCGCCGGAACAGCAGCGCGATGCCCACGATGACGGGCACCATGAGCAGGGTGAGCAGGGCCAGCTCGGCGCTGCGCAGGAAGAGCAGCCCGGTCACGAGGCCCACCATCAGCACCTGGCTGATCAGGTCCATCGTGAGCGTGGACACCGTGGCGAAGTCGTCGGTGTCGGACGTCACCCGGCTGACGATCTTGCCGGAGGGCGTCTCGTCGTAGAACGACAGGTCACGCTCCAGGACCGCGTCGAACGCGTCCTCCCGGAGCCGGAGGACGACGTCTCCGGTGACGCGCGCGCTCTGCCACTGCCGGATGAAGTTGAAGCCCCACCCGAGCGCCCCGGCCAGCAGCATCCCCAGGGTGACCTGCGGGCCCACGTCGGCGATCGTGCCCTGCTGGAGGGCGTCGACCGCCAGGCTGCCCAGGAACGGCAGGGCGGCCTGGCTGACGGAGCCCAGCACGATCATGACGGCGACCAGGGCCATGACGCGGAGCTTGGGCCGGAAGTAGGACATGATCCGGCGCAGCAGGGCACGGTCGCTGTAGGTGCGGTCGTAGTCCTCGGCGTCGAGACCGTCCATGATGAAGCCCATCAGGCCACCCCTCCCTGCTCGCCCGCGCGCCCGCCCGCCGCGGCCGCGATCCTGCCGTCGCCCCCTGGATCGCCGTCCGAGCCGTCCAGGTCCACCTCGTCGTAGTGGGAGAAGATCCGCCGGTAGAGGGGGCTGCGCGCGATCAGCTCGTCGTGCGTGCCGCAGTCGACCAGCTCGCCGCGCCGCAGCAGCAGCACCTTGTCCGCCCACCGGATCTGCGACAGCCGGTGGGTGATCAGCAGCGTGGTGCGCCCGTCGAGGATGCGGCCGATCGCCTGCTGGATGAGGTCCTCGGTGGCCGAGTCGATGGCGCTGGTGGAGTCGTCCAGCACGAGGATCGCCGGGTCGGTCAGCAGCGCCCGTGCGATGGCCAGCCGCTGGCGCTGCCCACCCGACAGGGTGACGCCCCGCTCGCCGATGACGGTGTCGTAGCCGTCTGCCAGCTCGGCGATGAACTCGGCCGCCTGCGCGTCCTCCGCCGCCCGCACCACGGCCTCGCGGTCGGCCCGCTGGCCGAGGCTGAACGCGATGTTCTCGGCCACCGTGCGGGAGAACAGCACGATGTCCTGCTCGATGGTGGAGATCTGCGAGCGCAGTGAGTCGAGCCGCCACTCGCGCACGTCGACGCCGTCGACCAGGATCCGGCCCGAGGTGACGTCGTAGATGCGGGGGACCAGCTTGGTCAGCGTGCTCTTGCCGGAGCCCGTCTCGCCGACGATCGCGACGGTCTCACCGGGGCGCACGGTGAACGACACGCCGCGGAGCACCGGCTCGCCGCCCTCGTAGCCGAACGTGACGTCGTCGAAGACGATCTCGCCCCTGATCGGGGCGGTGCGGCCGTCCGGCCGCTGCTCCAACTCGTCGTCGGACGTCATGAGGGCGAGGATGCGGCGCGAGGAGACGATGCCGATCTGCACCAGTGAGAACGTGAAGATGGACATCTGGGCCGGGAACCCGAGCATGCCCATGAGGCCCATGAACGACACCAGCTCGCCCACGGTGATCACGCCCGTGCCGTGCAGGTGGAGGCCGTGCCACAGCGCCGCCGCCATGGTGAGGGAGAACAGCAGCGTGGGCAGGTAGCGGGCCTGGACCAGGCCGTTGCGGGCGAAGGAGTCGCGGTAGCGGCGGGCCAGGGTGCGGAACCGCTGCCGCTCCTGCGCCTCCTGCGCGGTCACCTTGATCACTTCGATGCCGCGCACGGCCTGGTTGAGGCCGGCATTGAGGTCGCCGAACTCCTCGCGCATCCGGCTCGCCACCGGGTTGAGCCGGCGCATGTACTGCCACAGGGCGGCGGCGAACACGACCGCGAACACGCCGGGCACGAGCAGCAGCCGCGGGTCGATCGCGCCGATGAAGAACAGCGGCACGAGCCCGGTCAGCCCCGAGTCGACGATCAGGTCGATCCCAGGAGTGATCATGATGGAGAGCTGCCGGATGTCGTTGGCGGCCCGGGCCATCAGGTCGCCGACCCGCTGGCGGTTGTGGAAGGTCTGGCTCTTGCCGAGCAGGCTCACGTAGAGCTCGTCGCGGGCGTCGCGCTCCAGCCGCTTGGCCAGGACCTCGCTGGACAGGCGGGCGACCAGGTCGAAGACACCTCGCGCCAGCACGATGGCCAGCAGCGCGAGCGCGACGAGCCCGAGCGCCGCGACCGGGTCGCCGCGCTCACCCAGGACGGCGTCGAACGCGTCGCCGGTCAGATCGGGCACCATGGCGTTGAGCACGACCATCACCAGCGACCCGCCGAGGAAGCCCGCCAGATGCACGGGATGGCGGCGCATGTGCGACCAGAGCCAGCGCACCGGGCCCCGCCGATCATGGCGCTGCCCGGACACGGAGAACTCCGAACTGCTGGCGGTCACAGGCGGGCTCCCTGACGTCGGGTCGAATGCTTGTCGAACTCGTTTTCTAGCATTCGCCACCGACAGAAAGCCAACGATTATCGCCCGCCCGGGAACGACGAAAGGCCCCGGCCAGGGGCCGGGGCCTTTCGGATGGTGGACGATACTGGGATTGAACCAGTGACCTCTTCCGTGTCAGGGAAGCGCTCTCCCGCTGAGCTAATCGTCCTCGCCGAGGTGGAGACGGGATTCGAACCCGTGTAGACGGCTTTGCAGGCCGCTGCCTCGCCTCTCGGCCACTCCACCGAGCCGGAAGCTCCGAGCGGAAGACGGGATTCGAACCCGCGACCCTCACCTTGGCAAGGTGATGCTCTACCACTGAGCCACTTCCGCGTCGCCGCCGCTTGATGCGGTGACGAGAGAACTCTAGCGAATCTCGGCCGAGTCCCCAAACCGGAGGAGCGCGGGTCAGGGCGGCACGCTTCGACACGGCCCGAAACGTCCACGGGTTAGGGTCGGAGCCATGGCAGCCGAGCACGTCGCACGCGACGCCGACATCGCACCGGTGGCGGCGCTGATCGCCGACCCCACCAGAGCCGCGATCCTGACGGCCCTGCTCGGCGGCCGGGCGCTCGCCGCGGGCGAGCTCGCCAGGCTGGCCGGGGTCAGCGCCGCCACCGCCAGCGCCCACCTGTCCCGCCTGCTCGACGGGCGGCTCGTCGACGTCGTACGGCAGGGCAGGCACCGCTACTACCGGCTGGCCGGGCACGAGGTCGCCGAGGTGCTGGAGGTGCTGGCCAGGGTCGGCACCCGCCCGCCCGTACGGTCGCTGCGCCAGTCCCGGCAGGCGCGCCTGCTGGAGGAGGCCCGCACCTGCTACGACCACCTGGCCGGGCGGGCCGGCGTCGGCCTGCTGGACCGGCTGCGCGGGGAAGGCCACCTCGACGGCGAGGAGGTCACGCCCGCGGGGGAGCGGCTGCTGGCGCGGCTCGGCGTCGACGTGGCGGCGGCGCGGCGCGCCAGGCGGCGCTTCGCCCCCGAGTGCCTCGACTGGACCGAGCGCAGGGCCCACCTCGGCGGGGCGCTCGGCGCGGCGGTGACGGGCGCCCTGCTGGACCTCGGCTGGTACGTCGAAGGACCGGTGCCGAGGGCGGTGACCCTGACCGAGGAGGGCAGGGGAGGGCTGGCCACGCTGTTCTCCGGTAAGGAGCTAACATCGCATACGCCGGTTACTTAGCGAGAGAGAGCACCATGCGCGACAACGGAGTCGTGAACGTCGGCCCCGAGCCCCTGACCTTCGACGACGTCATCCGGGTGGCCCGGCTCGGCGCCGCCGTCCAGCTCACCGACGACGCCGTCGCGGCGATCGCGGCCGCCCGGCAGCGGGTGGACGAGCTGGCCGAGAGCCCCACCCCCGCCTACGGCGTCTCCACCGGGTTCGGCGCGCTCGCCACCCGGCACATCGACCCCGCGCTGCGCGCCCAGCTCCAGCGCTCCCTCGTCCGATCCCACGCGGCGGGCAGCGGCCCGGAGGTGGAGCAGGAGGTCGTGCGCGCCCTCATGCTGCTGCGCCTGCACACGCTCGCCACCGGCCACACCGGCATCCGGCCGACCACGGCCAAGACCCTCGCCGCGCTCATCAGCGCCGGGATCACGCCGGTGGTGCACGAGTTCGGCAGCCTCGGCTGCTCCGGCGACCTCGCGCCGCTCGCGCACGTCGCGCTCACCCTCATGGGCGAGGGTGTCGTCCGCGACGGCTCGGGCCGGCTCACCTCGGCCGCCGAGGCGCTCAAGCAGGCCGGCGTCGAGCCCGTCGAACTGGCCGCCAAGGAGGGCCTGGCGCTCATCAACGGCACCGACGGCATGCTCGGCATGCTGATCCTCGCCATCGCCGACCTGACGAGGCTCGTCCGCACGGCCGACATCAGCGCCGCGATGAGCGTCGAGGCGCTCCTCGGCACCGACCGCGTCTTCGCCCCCGAGCTGCAGGCGCTGCGCCCGCAGCCCGGCCAGGCCCTCGCCGCGGCCAACATGACGAGAATCCTGGCCGGCTCCGGGATCATGGACAGTCACCGCGACCCGGGCTCCTGCACCCGGGTCCAGGACGCCTACTCCCTGCGCTGCGCCCCGCAGGTGGCAGGGGCGGCGCGCGACACGATCGCGCACGCCGCCAACGTCGCCACCTGGGAGCTGGCCAGCGCCGTCGACAACCCGGCCGTCCTCGCCGACGGCCGCGTGGAGTCCAACGGCAACTTCCACGGCGCGCCCGTGGCGTACGTGCTCGACTTCCTCGCGATCGTGGCCGCGGACCTGGCCTCGATGTCGGAGCGCCGCACCGACCGCTTCCTCGACGTGGCCCGCAACCACGGCCTGCCCGCGTTCCTGGCCGACGACCCGGGCGTCGACTCCGGCCACATGATCGCTCAGTACACCCAGGCGGCCGTCGTCTCCGAGCTGAAGCGCCTGGCCGTGCCCGCCAGCGTCGACTCGATCCCCAGCTCCGCCATGCAGGAGGACCACGTCTCGATGGGCTGGTCGGCGGCGCGCAAGCTGCGCAGGTCCGTCGACGGGCTCACCCGCGTGCTCGCCGTCGAGGTCCTCACCGCGGCCCGCGCGATCGACCTGCGCGCGCCGCTCACCCCCGCCCCGGCCACGGCCGCGGTGGTGCGGGCGCTGCGCGAGACGGTGCCGGGGCCCGGCCCCGACCGCTTCCTGGCGCCGGAGATCGAGTCGGCGGTCCGCCTGGTGGCGGACGGCTCCGTGGTGGCCGCCGTGGAGGCCGTCACCGGCCCGCTCGCCTGATCAGCGCGGTCGCCGGTCAGGGCAGGGCGACGACGAGGTCCACCTCCAGCAGCAGCCCCGGCATGAACAGCCGGGGCACCTCCACGGTGGTGCTGGCCGGCGGCGTGCCGGTGATGTACGCGCGGCGCACCGCGCCGTACTCCGCGCGCAGGTCCATGTCCGTCAGGTACGTCCTGACGAACGTGACGTCCTCGAACCCGGCGCCCTGGTCGGCGAGGATGCGCGACAGGCACCGGAAGACGTGCTCTGCCTGCGCCGTCATGTCGCCCTCGCCCACCACGGCGCCCCGCTCGTCGAGGGCGGCCTGACCGGAGACGTACAGCGTGTCGCCGGCCCGCACCGCGTGCGAGTACATGCCGTTCGTGGCGGGCACGGTCGGCAGGTTCAGCGGCACCGCCCGCCCACGGCGGACCGGCGGCTCGGCGGACAGGTGCGCGGCGATCGCCGTCAGGTCCCGGTCGCCGAGACCGGCCGCCTCCGCCTCCTGCAGCCGCCTGCGGGCGGCCGTGGCCAGTGACGCGCCGTCCCAGGCGGCCAGGGACAGGTCCTTGGCGGCCAGGCCGAGCGCGTACCCGGTCCGCCCGGCGGGGACCCGCAGCCGCTCGGCGAGCCCGCCCAGCGGGGTGGCCGCCAGCACGTCCGCCAGCGCGGCACGCGGCACGCCGTGCGCCTCGCCGTACGCGAACGTCTCCGCCAGCAGCACCTGGGCCGGGACGAGCGCGCTCATGACGGCGAGTTTCAGCGCCGCGCCCGCGCCCAGCGGCCCCGCCTCCCGGACGGCGCCGAACACCCCGAGCACCGCCCGGCACCCCGCGCCGTCGACGCCGGGACCGGACAGGCCCCCCGCCAGGACGGTGAGCGTGCCCTCGGCGGCCGGCCCCACACTGCCCAGCACGGGGGCGTCCACCAGGCCGACGGAGCCGGGCAGCAGCGCGCGCAGCCCCGCCACGGCCTCCGGCCCGACGGTGGACATCTCCACCACCGTCGCCCCGGCGCGCAGCCCGGGCAGCGCCGCCGCCAGCACCTCGCGCACCGCGGCCGGGTCGCGCAGCATGGTGATCACCAGGTCGGCCCCGGCCACCGCCTCGGCCACCGAAAGGCCCGCGCCACGCCGCCACACCGTCACCCGGTGCCCGCTCTCCGCCAGCCGCCGGGCCATGGGCACGCCCATGCGGCCCTGCCCGAGAAATGCGATCTGTCCCTCGTATGTCGTCATGCGAGCAGTGAAGCCCACCCCGAGAGATTCCACCACCGACTAGATTACATACCAGCCATGACTGACACGCATGCCCTCGACACCGGTGCGCTCCGCCTGTTCGACGAGGTCGCCAGGAGCGGCTCCTTCACCGCCGCCGCCGAACTGCTCGGCTACACCCAGTCGGCAGTCTCCCGGCGCGTCGCCGCCCTGGAGCGCGCCGCCGGCGGACCGCTGTTCGAGCGGCTGGCCCGCGGGGTGCGGCTGACCCCCGCCGGGCTGGCACTGCACCGGCACGCCGTCGCCGTGCTCGACCGGCTCGACCGCGCAGGGGAGGAGCTGGCCGCCATCCACCGCGGCAGCGGCGGCACGCTGCGCGTCGGCGCGTTCGCCACCGCCAACGTGGACCTGGTGCCCGGCGCGCTCAGCAGGTTCGCCGCGGCGCGGCCGGACGTCGGGCTGCGGCTGGTCGAAGGGCTGACCGGCCACCTGGTCGAACGGCTCCGCGCCGGCGCGCTGGACGTCGCCGTGATCAGCGACTACCCGGCCGGCCTGCCCGCCGAGGCCGACCATCTGGTCCGGCTCGGCGAGGACCGGCTGCTGGTGGCGCTGCCCGCCGCCCACCGGCTGGCCGCAGAGGAGAGCGTCCGGCTGCGCGACCTGGCGGCGGAGAGCTGGATCGAGGCCGCGCCGCGCGGGCAGCCGACACTGCTGTCCGCCGCCTGCGCCGCCGCCGGGTTCACCCCGCGCGGCGGGCTGCGCGTGGCGGAGTGGTCGGGCAAGTTCGGCTTCGTCGCCGCCGGGCTCGGAGTGACGCTCGTGCCCGGGCTGGCGGCGCGGGCCGTGCCCGCCGGAGTGGTGCTGCGGCCGCTGCGCGGGACCGCGCCCGCACGCACCGTGTACGCGGCCCTGCCGCCCACCCCGCTGCCCGCCGCGCTGGAGCTCGTCCGGCTGCTGGGAGAATGGCAGGCGTGCACGACGGCTACGCCCACGTAGGCCGGCTTCTCGCCACGGGCCTGCGCGACCTCACCACCGACCTGTCCGCCCTCGACGGACAGGGCTGGTGGGCCGTGGTCGTCGACTTCGAGGGCAAGGTGACGTGCGCGCGCTTCGAGCACGTACGGCCCGCCCCCCTGCCCGCCCCGGCCGGACCGTGGCGGGGCCCCCGCCCGCACGAGTGGCGCAGCTCCCTCGACCGGCCCGCCTACGAGCGGGGCGTGCGCGCCATCCGCGCCTACATCGAGCAGGGCGAGGTCTACCAGGCCAACCTGTGCCGGGTGCTGTCCGCGCCCGTGCCGCCCGACGCCGACCCGCTCGCCCTGGCCGCCCGGCTGGCCGAGGGCAACCCCGCCCCGTACGCCGCCGTCGTCCGGGTGCCCGGCATGGCCGTGGTGTCGGCGTCGCCCGAGCTCTACCTGTCGCGCGACGGCGACGTGATCGAGTCCCGGCCCATCAAGGGCACCGGCGTCACCGCCGCCGACCTGCTGGAGAAGGACTACGCCGAGAACGTCATGATCGTCGACCTGGTCCGCAACGACCTCGGCCGGGTCGCCGAGGTCGGCTCCGTCGAGGTGCCCGCGCTGTGCGCCGTCGAGGAGCACCCCGGCCTGGTGCACCTCGTGTCCACCGTGCGCGCCAGGCTGCTGCCCGAGGCGGGCTGGGCCGAGCTGTTCGCGGCGACGTTCCCCCCGGGATCGGTCACCGGCGCCCCCAAGTCGTCGGCGCTGCGCATCATCAACGAACTCGAACCCGAGCCCCGCGGGCCTTACTGTGGGGCTGTGGGCTGGGTCGACGCCGACCGTCGCAGGGCGGCGCTGGCCGTGGGCATCCGTACATTCCAGATCTCCGCCGAGGAGATCCGGTTCGGCACGGGAGCGGGCATCACCTGGGGCAGCGACCCGCGGCGTGAGTGGCTCGAGACCGAGCTGAAAGCGTCCAGGCTCATCTCACTGGCATCCACAGGAGGCATCTGAATGAACATCCCTGTCTGGGTCAACGGGGAGCTGCTCGACCCCCCGCAGGCCGTGGTCTCGGTGTTCGACCACGGGTTGATGGTCGGCGACGGCGTGTTCGAGACCGTCAAGATCGTGCGCGGCCGCTCGTTCGCCCTCACCCGCCACCTCGACCGGCTCAGGCTCTCCGCCCGGCGCATGGACCTGCCCGAGCCGGACGTCGGCGCCATCGCCGAGGGCGTCGAGAAGCTGCTGGCCGCCGCGCCGGACTGGCCGCTCGGCCGCATCCGCATCACCTACACCAGCGGCCCGGGCCCGCTCGGCTCCGACCGCGGCGACCAGGGGACGACCTCCGTCGTGATCGTGGACGAGCAGAAGCCGTTCCCCGCCGCCGCCGCCGTCACCGTCGTCCCGTGGCCGCGCAACGAGCGCGGCGCGCTGGCCGGCGTCAAGAGCACCTCCTACGGAGACAACGCCAAGGCCCTCGCCTACGCCAAGGCGCGCGGCGGCGGCGAGGCCCTCTTCGGCAACCTCGCCGGCGACCTGTGCGAGGGCACCGGCTCCAACGTGTTCATCGTGCGCGACGGTCGGCTGATCACCCCGACGCTGGCCTCCGGCTGCCTGGCCGGCGTCACGCGGGCGCTGGTGCTGGAGTGGTGCGGCGGCGAGGAGGCCGACGTCCCCCTGTCGGCCCTGTACGAGGCCGAGGAGGCGTTCCTCACCTCCACCACCCGCGACGTCCAGCCGATCCGGCTCGTCGACGACCGCGAACTGCCGGCCGCACCCGGCCCCGTCACCGCCGAGGCCATGCGGGTCTTCGCCGAGCGCTCGGCCGCCGACCTCGACCCCTGAGCCGCTCCGGCTTCTTCCAGACGTCCCGGATGTTTCCGTACGTCCCGGATGTTTCCGTACGTTTTGTGTGAGGTGAGGTCGGGTGGTCACGGGCGCGCTCCGGAAGGGAGACCCGGAGCGGTTAGGCGTCCACCGGGTCGTCGGCAGGCTCGGGCAGGGCGGCCAGGGGATCGTCTACCTCGGGGAGACCCCCGCCGGGGAGCGGGTCGCCATCAAGGTCATGACAGGCGTCATCGACCGGTCGTTCGACCGTGAGCTGGCCGCAGCCCGCCAGGTGGACGAGTTCTGCACCGCCCGGCTGATCGCCGCCGACCTCGACCACGACCCGCCGTACGTGGTGAGCGAGTTCATCGACGGCCCGCCGCTGGCGGCGATCGCCCCGCTGGGCGGCGCGGCGCTGACGAGGCTGGCCGTCGGCACGGCGACCGCGCTCACCGCCATCCACCGCGCCGGGGTCGTGCACCGCGACTTCAAACCCGGCAACGTGCTGATGGGCCCCGACGGGCCGCGCGTCATCGACTTCGGCATCGCCCGGCTCGCCGACGTCACCACCCGCAGCGGCCTGGCCGGCACGCCGCCGTACATGGCGCCCGAGCAGTTCGGCGACGGCCCGTCCGGCCCGCCGGCCGACGTGTTCGCCTGGGGGTCGACGATGGTGTTCGCCGCCACCGGGCGGGCCCCGTTCGGCGGCGACACGATCGGGGCGGTGATCCACCGGATCATCCACGCCGAACCCGACCTGGGAGCGCTGCCCGGGCCGTTGCGCGGCGTCGTCGCGCGCTGCCTGGCCAAGGCCCCGGCGGCCCGGCCGACTGCCCGCGACGTGCTGCTCGAACTCCTCGGCGAGGCTCCTGCGCTCGGCGTGGACCCTGTGCTGCGCGCGGACGGTGCGCTGGCCGAGGTACCGACGCGGCCCCTGTCCCGCAGGCGGATGCTGATCGGCGGCGCCGCGGCGACCCTCGCCGTGGCGGCCGCGGGCGGCACCCTGCTCTGGCGGTCGGCCCACGGCACCCCTGCCGGACGCACCGGCCCCCCCTCGGACGCCGCTCCTACCGGGGAACCCGGCACGGCCCGGCCCTCCACCGGAACACCCGCCACCGGGACACCGGCCACCGGCCCCGCGCCGGAGACCGGGACGTCACCCCCCGCCGCCGAGCGGCTGGCGCTCATGGCGGCGATCCAGAGCGCGCTCGCCGCCACGCCGATGGCCGACCTCGACTACGAGGGCGGCCTCGACCAGAGCGAGTTCACCGCCGAGGCCACCGGCCGGCTCGCCTACGACGCGAGCACACCCACGGCCGCATCGGCCGTGAACCTCGAACTGTCGATCAGCGCGCCGCGCGTCAGCGGCCGGCAGGGCGAGGTCACCGTCATCCAGAACGGCGAGAACCCCGGCTACTACCAGCGGGGCAGGAAGATCAGCGGGGAGCCGGGCGAACTCCTCGACCACGCCGGGCATATCGCCCTCATGGCGTCGGTGGCGACGCTCACCGAACTCGTCGCACTCACCCCGGTGCCCCGCCGCTCGAAAAGGACCTACAGCGGCGCGCTGCGGGCCACGGAGAGCCATCAGGCGATGCGCGACGAGCTCATGAAGATCGCGGGAGGGTGGACGGAGGAGGAGCTGGCCAGGACCACGCTCACCTGGAAGACCGAACTGGACGCCGACGGCCGGCCGACGATGTTCCTGCTGAGCTGGAAGTACCCCATCGAGGGCACCGTGCTGACCTCCACCTGGCAGACCCGCTACCGGGCCTGGCGCGACGGGACGATCTCCGCGGCCCGGTAGCGGCCGCCTCAGTAGGCCCGCTGCGTCTGCACGTTGAACTCGTCCATCCGCACCCGCTTCGCGGGATCCGTCAGCGGGTCGTCGATGGCGATGACGTCCAGCCCCTTCTGGATGTCGCTGGAGTAGATGTAGCCGTTGTAGTAGTACGCCGACCAGGACCCGGCGATGCCCTCCCGCTCGAACGGCCCGCGCTCGAAGTAGCCGATCTCCTCGGGCGCCGACGAGTCGGTGAAGTCCCAGACCGACACGCCGCCCTGGTACCAGGCCTGGACCATGACGTCCTTGCCCGCGACCGGGATCAGCGAGCCGTTGTGGGCGACGCAGTTCTCGCTCTGCTCCTGCTTGCGCGAGATCTTGAAGTAGCCGCGGCGCTCCAGCTTGCCGTCCACGATGTCGTAGATCGCGTTCGCGCCCTTGGTGGCGGGCGTCTGGCTGTTGCAGGTCGGCATCATGCCGCCGCCCAGCTCGTCGCCGAAGACGACCTTCGTGGCGTCGTTGTTGAACGTCGCCGAGTGCCAGATCTGGAAGTTCTCCTCGTCACGGATCTGCTGCAGGACCTTGGGCCTGACCGGGTCGGCGATGTCGAGCAGCACGCCGTCGCCGAAGCAGGCCGCCGCTGCGAGGTTCTTCTCCGGGTAGGCGGTCACGTCGTGGCAGCCGCCGGTGTCCTTCTGCCGCTCGGGGAAGATGTCCGGGCTGGACACCACCTTCGCGGACTCGGGGTCCTTGACCGGGATCTCGACGACCTGGATGACCTCGTGCGGCGCCGGGCACGTCGCCGAGTCGGGCTCGGGGCCGGGGGAGGAGACGTACACGTACAGGCTGTCGCCCTTGGGCACCATCGTGTGGGTGTGCGAGCCGCACTCCGTCCGCACCGCCGACACGTACTTCGGGCTCTTCTTGTCGCTGATGTCGAAGATGCGCAGCCCCTCCCAGGCCCGCCGGCCGGTGGTCGAGGAGCACTTCTCATCGCTGCGCGGCTCGTCGATCGACAGGATCAGCAGGTCGCCGTGGACGGAGACGTCGTTCTGCTGCGCGGGGCAGGAGACCTGGCTGACCGTTCGGGGGCGGGTGGGGTCGCTGATGTCGTAGATCGTGAACCCGCCGAAGTTGCCCACGAACGCGTAGTCGCCCTGGAACGCCAGGTCGGTGTTCCAGTCGTCGTTGCCGTCGAGCGGGGCCGCCCGGGGCACGTTCGTGACGAGCCTGACGTTGTCGCTGGTCCGCACGTCCCCGGAGTCGCCGGGGCCGGCCGTGCCGGCGGCTGTGCCGCTCGCCGGGCCGCTCGCCGGGCCGCTGGGCGTCCCGGCGGCCCGCGGCGACGACGTCGCGGGCGCCCCGCCGCCTCCGCACGCGGACACCAGCAGGAGAGCCGCGCACAACACCACCCCCCGTACCTTGGCAGAGATCACGCGCGCACCTCTCTTCTCGTGGGCCCAGTATGGAAGCTATGCCAGTACGATCCCGACCGTGCACGCTCTTTGTCACAGTTGCGGTGATTTTCGCGCTGGCCGGCTGCTCCGAGAAGGCCGAGGAGCCGTCCGCGATCACGGGTGACGCGCCGGTGCTCGTCCCTGACGGGCCCGGGGCTCCGGCCCGCACGGCCACGCCGGGTGAGCGCATCGGGCGGCCGTCACCCGAGCCCGCGGCGGCCGACGTGCGCTTCGCCGAGGGCATGATCCCGCACCACCGCCAGGCCCTGGAGATGACCGGGCTGGTCGCCGGGCGGACGACCACACCCGCGGTCAGGAGGTTCGCCGAGCAGATCGCGGTGGCGCAGCGGCCCGAGATCAGGCTGATGTCGTCGTGGCTGTCGGCCGTGGGGCGCCCGGTGCCGGGTGGTCACGAGCACGGCTCCGGCGGCTATGGGATGGCCACGCAGGCGGAGATGAACACGCTGCGCGCGACCCGGGGGGCGGCGTTCGACCGGAGCTTCCTCACTCTCATGATCAGACATCACGAGGGCGCCCTGAAGATGGCCCGGGAGCAGCTCGCCGCCGGCCGTGACGAATCCATGCGCCGCATGGCGCGCGACGTCTACGCGGGGCAGAGCATCGAAATCGCCCGGATGCGCCGGGCGTTGGAGAGGGTCCCGTCCTGAACGGCCGTCAGGACGGCCAGAGCATGTTGGTCAGCTCGGCGTCGAGGTCCATGAAGTCGGTCTCGCGTCCGGCGGGCACCTTCTCGTACGTCCGGTGCAGGAACTCGGTGAGCGGGGCCAGCGGGACCTCGAACAAGGCCTGACCGAACGGGGACGTCAGGCTGATGTGGAGCGTGCGCTCGCCGTCGGCGCGGGCCGGCCACACCTGCACGTCGCCGTCACCGACGCGCCGCACGATGCCCACGGTCAGGAGCTCGCGGGCGAAGATCCACTCGACCGGCTCGTCGTTCCCCACGTGGAAGGCCATGCGGATGGCGTACGGGTCGTCGGCCGTGAAACTCAGCCCGGCGAGCAGGGGGACGGTCGTACGGTCGGGGACCACAAGCCGAAGGCCAAGCTCGGCGGAGACGGTGGTGCTGTGCATCGTCAGCCAAACCTTTTCGTCGTAGGTCCCCTCTTCGGGGCTTTCGCTGCTCGGTACGGACTTCGTCCTGAGCTATCACGCGGAACGAAGAAACCTGTAGGAAAGATTCCGCCCTCGAGGCCTTCTGTAACACACATCACAGATGGACATTCGGGCATCTATCTGGTCAAACGGGGATCAATTGGGTCGTATTTGCGAGGGTTTTGCGTGCTCCGGAACCGGTCTCGGGGAAGCCGCCATGAACGTTTCTGGAGAAAGGATCACGATCGGCCCCTTCCGGAACACGACGATGGTATGCCACCGACCCGTCATGCCGACGGGCAACCACATCCATTCCCCCGAATCGTTCCCTCGACGCCGCTCACTTCGCCAGCAGGTGCCAGAGTGCGGTATGGTTTTCCCGTCGGCGCCGCAAGGAGCCGCACAGGGCGGGCGATTAGCTCAGCGGGAGAGCGCTTCGTTCACACCGAAGAGGTCACTGGTTCGATCCCAGTATCGCCCACCAGCTCACAGGCCGTCCCTCCATGCGAGGGGCGGCCTTCTTCCGTCTCGGCCCGATGGTGATCCCGGTTGTCCCGTCCGACCGGGGCGGCGCCCGGCCATTCGTCCGGCCGGGGTGGCGCCCGGCCGCTCGTCCAGCCCGTAACGTCCGGAACATCCCGCGTTCCCGGCTACGGCCTCGCCGGATCGCCGGCGCCGCGCCGGCCGACAGGGGAAAACCCCGGGATTTTGTCGGTGCGGCACGGCATGATGATGACCATCATGGTCATCTCCCCGTCACTACCGTTCACCGCGATCCGCTCGCCGCTCGGCGAGATCGTCGTCTTCTACGTCGGCCCCGAGCCGCGGCTCACGCCCGAGCAGGCCGTCGCCTTCGCCGACCAGCTCCGCGAGCTGGCGACCGAGACGCCCCGCGCCGCCATGGACGACGCGCTGGCCGGCATGTGCCCGGTGGGCTGACACCTCAGCCCCGCCCAGACATCGGATGGATATCTTGTCGATCTTGGCTCAAGATGCTATTTCCTTGATCCACGCCCCTGCGTGATCGGAAGAATCCGCTTGTCCCCCGTACTCCGCCGCCGGCCGTGCGCGGAACCTAGTCGCGCACGCCGCCGCCGAGCTCGCGGACCATCTCGGTCAGCCGGGTGAAGACGCGGTCATCCCCGACGCCGTCGTGCTCGTACTCGTTGGTCACCCACGCCTGGGCGTTGCCGACCCGGGCCGCCGTGTCGAGCTGCAAGCCGGAGTCGACGTACATGTCGTCGAAGTAGACGGCCGCCGCCAGCGGCACCTCGTTGCCGGCCAGCCGCTCCGGGTCGTACAGCGGCGGCCAGTCGACCCGCTCGGCGAGCAGCTCCACGGCCGGCCGGAAGGGGCGCAGCGCGCGGATCTCCTCGAACATCCACGGGTACATCATCTCCCCGGTGAACAGCAGCGGCCGGGCCGTCTCGACGAAGCGCGGATGGCGAACGTGCTCCCGCTGGGCCGCCCAGCCGGTGGCGCCGGGCCCGGAGCCGTAGATGCTCTCCTGCAGCGCCGCGAAGAGCGGGTTGTCGGCGAAGGAGGTGCGGGCCAGCACCTGGTGCAGGAACGTCTCCGTGACCTGCCCACCGTCCATCGCCTCGTCGAGCAGCCAGTGCATGCGCTCGTAGCCGGGCTTCATGCCGAAGTCGATGCCGAGCGTCTGCAGCCGCCGCACGGTCAGCGGGTCGCCGTCCGGGAGCAGCACGTCGCCTGCGGCCAGCCGGTCGGCCAGCCGGGCGACCCCCTCCTCGTGGTGCGGGTAGCGGCGGTAGAACGCCGCGTTCTTGGCGGCGACCCGCGGGTACGTCCGCCGGTAGACCTCCGCGGCGTCCGGCTCCAGCGCGGGCAGGCCGCCGGTGACGTAGCACTCGCTGAGCCCCTCCGGCGCCCGCGACAGGTACGTCAGCGTGATGAACCCGCCGAAGCTCTGCCCGAGCGTCGCCCAGCGGCGCCCGCCGAAGACGGTTCGGCGCAGGTGCTCGGCGTCGGCCACGATGGAGTCGGCGCGGAAGTGCGCCAGCAGTTCGGCCCCTTCCCGCGCCCCGAGCGCCGCCATCCGGCGCCCGTCGACGCGCGAACTGCGGCCGGTGCCGCGCTGGTCCAGCAGGACCACCCGGTGGGTGCGCAGTGCCTGGCCGAGCCAGCCGGTCGTGCCGACCGGCCTCGGTCCTTTGCCGCCGGGTCCGCCCTGCAGGTAGAGCAGGCACGGCAGGTCCTCCCGGTCGCGTACGGGGTCCACCAGCTCGCGGGCGAACACCGAGATGGTCTCGCCGCCGGGCCGTGACCAGTCGAGCGGCACCTCCTCGACGTGGTCGCGTACCCGCATGCCCGGGATCGTGTAGGTTGCGGTGATCACCCGGCGGCCTCCAAGCCCTCAGTAGTATGTGCCATTGCATTGGAACTCTAGGAGGGCGCCGTCGCCCTGCCAAGGGGGTCCTCAGGTACGAGGCGGAAAGTCGGCCCGAGGTCTGATGAAGACCGACCCCTCGAGATGGGACGATCGATCAGGGATACAACCCCGAGCATCCCAGCAGGACGGATTTCGATGTCAGACTCAGAGTTCCCCCTCGTCCAGTTCATGCGTGAGGGCTTCGACCCGGTCGCGGAGCTGGCCCGCATCCAGACCGAGCAGCCGGTCTTCCCCATGGAGATCCCCGGGGGTCAGACGGTCTACCTCGTGACGCGCTACAACGACGTGCGCAACGTGCTCGGCGACCACGATCGTTTCAGCAACGACTTCGGCAACGTGATCGGCCTGGGCTCCACCCAGGAAGACCCCGGCGGGCTGGGCTTCCGCGATCCGCCGGAGCACACCCGGCTGCGCAAGTACCTGACGCCGGAGTTCACCATGCGCCGCCTGCGCCGGCTGGAGCCCCGCATCGAGGCCATGGTCGAGGAGCACCTCGACAGGATGGAGGCCCAGGGCTCCCCGGCCGACCTGGTGGAGTCGTTCGCGCTGCCCATCCCGTCGCTCGTCGTCTGCGAACTGCTCGGCGTGCCGTACGAGGAGCGTGCCGGCTTCCTCAAGATGAGCACCGACCGGTTCGACTTCACCGCCGGGCCCGAGGCGTCGCTGCAGGCCATCAACGACGCCATGACCTACCTCACCGACCTCGTCGCCCGCGAGCGCCTCGACCCCGGCGAGGGCCTGCTCGGGCAGCTCCTGCGCGAGCACGGCGACGAGCTCGACGACCGCACCCTGGCCAGCATGGCCGACGGCATGCTGACCGGCGGCCACGACACCAGCACCAGCATGCTCGCCCTCGGCACGCTGTGGCTGCTGGAAAACCCCGAGCAGGCCGCCAAGGTGCGTGAGGTCGACGGCTACGTCGTGCAGGTCGTCGAGGAGCTGCTGCGCTACATGTCGGTCGTGCAGGTGGCTTTCCCCCGCTTCGCTCGCGAGGACATGGAGCTGCAGGGCCAGCCTGTCAAGAAGGGCGAGATGGTCCTCTGCTCGCTGTCCGCCGCCAACCGCGACCCCCACCTCGGCGGCGACATGAACGAGGTCAAGCCCTACCGCGACACGGCCGGCTCCCATTTGGCGTTCGGCCACGGCATCCACCGGTGCATCGGCGCGCCGCTGGCCCAGATGGAGATGCGCATCGCCTTCCCGGCGCTGCTGCGCCGCTTCCCCGGCCTGCGCGTGGCGGGGGAGGTGCCGTTCCGGAAGCTCGCCATCGTCTACGGCGTGGAGAAGCTACCCGTCGCGTGGTGATGGGGTTACGTTCACAAGTGTGAACTCACCCGTCATCGACCTGACCACGATCAGCGCCGTCGTGTTCGACACCGACGGTGTGGTCACCGACACCGCTCGCGGCCACGCGGCCGCCTGGAAGCACGTCTTCGACGTGTTCCTGCGCGGCCGCTCGGCCCCCTTCGACATCGAAGCCGACTACCTGTGCCACGTCGAGGGGCGGCCTCGTCTCGACGGCGTCCGCACGTTCCTGGCCTCGCGCGGCATCCAGTTGCCCGAAGGCGCGCCCGACGACGAACCAGGCTCGCCCACCGTTCACGGGCTGGGCGCCGCGAAGGACCGGCTGTTCGTCGCGCAGGTGGACAAGTACGGCGTGGCCGCCTTCCCGTCGACTGTCGCGCTGCTGCACGAGCTGCGCCGCCGGGGCGCGCGCACCGCCGCCGTCTCCGCCAGTCTGCACGGCCGCAAGCTCGTCGCCTCGGCGGGCGTGATCCACCTGTTCGACCTGGTGGTCGACGGTGGCGACGCCGCCCTGATGAACCTGCCCGGCAGACCCGACCCCGCCCTGTTCCTGGAGGCGGCCCGCCGGCTGAACACCCCGGCCGCCGAATCGGCCGTGATCGACGCCGCGCTGCCCGGGGTCGAGGCGGGCCGCAAGGGCGGGTTCGGGCTGGTCATCGCCGTCGCCCGGCCCGGACCGTCCGGCCCTGCCCTGCGCGCCGGCGAGCTGGGCGAACGGGGCGCCGACGTGGTGGTGTCCGACCTCGGCGAGCTGGAGGTGCGCGGCAGGGTCCTACCCTGGAGCCCGTGACGGTGCTCATCGACCCTCCGAACTGGCCCGGGCCGCGCGGCCTCATGTGGTCGCACCTGGTCAGCGACCACTCCCTGGACGAGCTGCACTCCTTCGCCGGGCGGCTCGGCGTGCCGGGGCGGGCGTTCGACCGCGACCACTACGACGTCCCGGAGACCGTCCACGCGCTGGCCGTCTCCCTGGGAGCGCAGGCGGTCGGCTCACGAGAGCTTCTGCGCCGCCTCATCGCCGCCGGCCTCCGCCATCGCAAGTCGCGCTGATCTGTGTTGCCGCGGGGCGCCGCCGGCCTCGCGCCTTCGGCCGGGGCGGACGGGGATCAGCCGGTGGTTGAGGCGAACGGGTGTCAGCCGGCGGGACCCGGCGCGGGCGCCGTGAGGAGGGCCAGCTCGGCGCTCATGCTGGCCCGTGCCCGTGCCTCCCACAGCTCGTACGCCCGCGAGGTCCGGTACAGGCGCGGCGTGGCCAACAGCCTGCGCAACACGGCGGCCCGGCCCTGGCGGAACAGGTGGTCGGGGACGTGCGCGTACTCCTCGCGCACCCGGGCGGCGTAGTCGGCGTACCCGTCGCCGCCCAGCACCGCCAGGTCGGCGTCGCACAGCACCGCCCCGCCGGCGTCGCCGGAGGCCAGCCCGTCGTGCGCGGCCGTCAGCCGGACGAGCCGGGCCACCTCGGCGACCCGCACCGGCGGCACCCCGCAGCGGGGCAGCCGGGCGAGCGCCAGCCACGCGCTGCGTTCCTCGTCCCACCCCGGCCTCCCGTCGTAGACGGCGTCGTGGAACCAGGCCGCCAACCGCACCGCCACCGGGTCGCCGCCACCCACCTGTGCCTGCCCGCCCGCTCCGGGTCCTCCGTCCGCCAGGACGGGGGTGCCGGTGTACAGCTCGTCGATGGCGTCCAGGACGGCGGTCAGGTGGGTGATCGTGTGGTAGCGGCGGTGCGGCTCCGACCAGCGGGCCACCAGTTCGGCGCCCACGGCCGCGGTGGCCGGGGAGTGGCCCACCAGGGCGAGCCAGCGCGTCTGCATGCCGCCACCCTAGCTGGAGGCCGGCCAGACGCCGCTCTGGACGCCGTGGCTCTGGACGGGCGTGGCTGGACGCCGTGACTGGGAGGGCGTGGCTCTGGACGGGCGTGGCGCTGGACGGGCGCCGTGCCCGGCGGAAGCTCACCGGGGCGGGCCGCCGCCGATGGGGGACAACTGCGCGGCGGGGCCTCCGGGGACGCCGGTGCGGCCGAGGTCGGCGCGCCGGCCCGCCTCGGCGCCGTCGTGGTAGCCGGTGCCGCTGGTGCGGGGCACGCTGAGCCGGATGCGCGGGTAGCGGGCCGCCACCGCCTGGTCCACCTCGGCCCGCCGGTCGGCCAGCACGAGCGCGGTGCCCGTCACGGGAGCCTCGGCCACGGCCCGCTCCTCGGCCTCGCGCAGCAGCCGGTACACCTCGTCGGTGAACCCGAGCAGCCACGAGCGCCGGTAGGCCCGCGCCGCGCCGCCGCCCGCCTCTAACGGCGGACGCACCCGGGCGAGCCCGGAGGCCATCTGCAGCAGCAGGGACGTCGCCAGCACGTCGGCACGTTCCAGGTCGGCGGCGAACCCGAAGACGTGCACCCGCTGTCCCCCGTCGCCGCGCCCGAGCAGCAGTGGGCGGCAGCGCAGCGCCTGCGCGACCAGGCTCACCAGGCGGGCCTTCTCCCGCGCCCAGGGCGGCGGCAGGGTCACGACCCGGTCACCGGGCTGGTGGCGGGGGCCGGCCGGGTCGAGGGAGTCGATGCCGTGCTTGGCCATCAACGCCGAGGCCGCCGCCATGAACGTCGTCCGCTCGTGGTCGTTGTCGGTGCGTTCGGCCTTGGCCAGCAGTTTCCTGACCCGTTCGAGTGTGCGCTCTTTCACCTGCGGCCCTCCGCCCGCGCCTAGGACTTGGTCAGCACCCGCCCGTCGGCGTTGATGGCGGGGAAGGCGCCGGTGTCGACGATGCCGTGCTGCTGGAACAGGGCCTCGATGAGCGCGTGCGCCTCGGGCTCCAGCTTCCACAGGGCACGATACTGGCG
Source organism: Nonomuraea sp. NPDC047897 (assembly GCF_043204415.1). Lineage (NCBI taxonomy): Bacteria > Bacillati > Actinomycetota > Actinomycetes > Streptosporangiales > Streptosporangiaceae > Nonomuraea > Nonomuraea sp. NPDC047897. The sequence continues at coordinate 639,660 of NZ_JBIDCC010000002.1, forward strand.
GGCCGTGGCCAGCGAGATGCCGATCTCCTGGGCGATGTCCACGGTGCGCGGCACGATGCCTCTGGAGATCTGCCGGTCCCAGTAGGCGCGGGCGGCCCGCATCAGCGCGGCCCGCTGGGCGGTGTCGACGACCTGCGGGGTGGTGTCGAGCACCTCGGCGTCGTCGTCGTCCTCGGCCACCAGTTCGGCCAGCGCGGGCGGCAGTTCCGGGCGCGCCGGGACGGGGTGGTGGTCGGCGTGCGGCTCCCACGGCACGCGCGGGTCGGCGTCGATGAGCGCGGAGGTGTTGTACAGCGCGGCGATCTGCGCCAGCAGCGCCTCCTGGCGGGCCGGGTCGACGGCCAGGCCGGTGTGCTCCACGGCCTGGTCCATGGCCTTGTCCAGCTTGGCGAGCGCGGCCCGCACCTTCCGCTCGGGCGCGCCCTGCTCGCGAAGCGCCTTGGCCTTCTTGGCGGCCAGCGCCACGCGGGTCAGCCTGCGGTGCGCGTCGACCTCGCTGGCGGTGCGGTCGCTCACCTCGGCGAGGCCCACCCGGACGAGCAGCCGCTCGGGGGTGAGCCGCCAGTTGATCCGGCCGGTGCCGCGGATGCGGTGCCGTTCGATGGCCATGCCGCGCTCCCACAGCCAGGCGGCGACCAGCGGGGCCGCGAGCCGGAAGACGGCCTCGGGCAGGCTGCGCGCGTCCATGCTGGACAGGACCGCCGTCAGGCAGGTCAGCGCCCACACGGCGATGCCGTCGATGCCGGCGGAGAAGTTCTCCCGCATGTTGCGGCGGGCCCGTACGGCCGAGGTGATGATGGCGACCTCGATGAAGGCGAACAGCAGCAGCCGCAGCGGCCCATCCAGGCCGAGCACGTCACCGGAGAACAGCCACATGCCCTGGGCCGAGACGGCGGTCGCGATGGACGCGGCCACGATGGTCAGGACGTCCTCGACGGGGCGGGGGGTGACGTAGCGGCGCCACAGGAAGCAGACGGCCCGCCAGACGATCCTGAGCAGCAGGAACGCCAGGGCGAGCGCGACCAGGCCGAGCAGCGCGATGACCGCCGTGGCGGCCGGCTTGTCCGTGACGAAGGTGGCGATTTCCTCGAATGTCGGCATCTGTCACTATCCGTGAGGCTCAAACTCCAGGGGGATTCGACAGATCATCGCAGAATGTCGCCAGCTTGTACGCCAAACAGCCGCTCCAGCCCCAATTTCCGCAGGTGTCACCCCAGAGCCGACGACACCAGCGCTCGGGCCTCCTCCTGCACCTTGGCCAGATGGTCGGGGCCCCGGAACGACTCTGCGTAGATCTTGTAGACGTCCTCGGTGCCCGACGGGCGGGCCGCGAACCACGCGCTCTCGGTCGAGACCTTCACCCCGCCCAGCTTGGCGCCGTTGCCGGGCGCGGCCGTCAGTACCGACGTGATCGGCTCGCCGGCCAGGCTGGTCGCCGTCACCTGGTCGGCCGCCAGCCTGCCGAGCACCGCCTTCTCCTCGCGCGTGGCCGGGGCGTCCACCCGGGCGTAGGCGGGCTCGCCGAACCGCTCGGTCAGCTCGCGGTAATGGGCGCTCGGCGACCTGCCCGTGACGGCGAGGATCTCCGAGGCGAGCAGCGCCAGGATGATGCCGTCCTTGTCGGTCGTCCACACCGAGCCGTCGCGGCGCAGGAACGACGCCCCGGCGCTCTCCTCGCCGCCAAAGCCGAGCGACCCGTCGAGCAGCCCCGGCACGAACCACTTGAACCCGACCGGCACCTCGTACAGCCGCCTCCCCAGCGCCCCGGCGACCCGGTCGATCACGCCGCTGCTCACCATCGTCTTGCCCACCCCGGCGTCGGCCGGCCAGCCGTCGCGGTGGGCGTAGAGGTAGGAGATGGCCACGGCGAGGTAGTGGTTGGGGTTCATCAGCCCGCCGTCGGGCGTGACGATGCCATGCCGGTCGGCGTCGGCGTCGTTGCCGGTGGAGACGTCGAAGCGGTCGCGGCCCGCGACCAGGGAGGCCATCGCGTACGGCGACGAGCAGTCCATCCGGATCCTGCCGTCCCAGTCGAGTGTCATGAACCGCCACGTCGGGTCCACCAGCGGGTTGACCACGGTGAGGTCGAGCCGGTGACGCTCGGCGATCTCCCCCCAGTAGGCCACGCTGGCCCCGCCCAGCGGGTCGGCCCCGATGCGCACCCCGGCCGCGCGGACGGCGTCGAGGTCCACCACGTTCGGCAGGTCGTCCACGTACGAGCCGAGGAAGTCGTGGCGGCCCGCCTCCCGCACGGCCCTCGCGTAGGGCACCCGGCGCACGCCCTTCAGCCCGGCGGCCAGCAGCGCGTTGGCCCGGTCCTGGATCCAGGACGTGGCGTCGGTGCCGGCGGGGCCGCCGTGCGGCGGGTTGTACTTGAAACCGCCGTCGCCCGGAGAATTGTGCGACGGTGTGATCACGACGCCGTCGGCCAGGCCCGCGGAGCGGCCCCGGTTGTGGCCGAGGATCGCGTGCGAGACGGCCGGCGTCGGCGTGTAGCCGTCGCGGGAGTCGATCAGCACGGCCACCTCGTTGGCCGCCAGCACCTCCAGCGCCGACACGCGGGCCGGCTCGGACAGCGCGTGCGTGTCGATGCCCAGGAACAGCGGCCCGTCGACGCCCTGCTGCGCGCGGTACTCGCAGATCGCCTGGGTGGTGGCCAGGATGTGGTCCTCGTTGAACGCCGTCGCCAGGGACGAGCCGCGATGCCCCGACGTGCCGAACGCCACGCGTTGCGCCACCTCGTCCGGATCCGGGTGCAGGCTGTAGTAGGCCGTCACCAGCCGGGCGACGTCCACCAGGTCGGCGGGCTGGGCGGGCTGTCCTGCGCGGTCGTGGCTCATGGAATCCACCTTACAAACGCCGCAAACGCCGCCTCCGGCTAGACTCGCGCCGACACGAACCAGAATGGAGTTCGGTATACATGCGCATCGGATTGCTGCTCAACGAACCCTCCGGTCCCGAGCCACTGCGCGATCTGGCCGACGCGATCGCCTCCGCGCACGCGGACGGCTTCGCCTCCGCCTGGCTGTCCCACATCTTCGGCCTCGACGCCATCACCGCCCTGGCCGTCGCCGGCGCCGCGACGCCGGGCATCGAGCTGGGCACCGCCGTCGTGCCCACCTACCCGCGCCACCCCGCCGCGCTCGCCCAGCAGGCCATGACCGCCAACGCCGCCCTCGACGGCCGGCTGGCGCTCGGCATCGGCCTGTCGCACCGGCTCGTCATCGAGGACATGTACGGCTACAGCTTCGAGCGTCCCGCGCGGCACATGGCCGAGTACCTCGACATCCTGCTGCCCGCGGTGCGCGGCGAGCAGGTCAGCTACCAGGGCGAGACGCTCAAGGCCGACATCCGGCTGACCACGCCCGGCGCCGGCCTGCCCGTGCTCGTCGCCGCGCTGGCCCCGCGCATGCTGAAGCTGGCCGGCTCCCGCGCCGCCGGCACCGTGCTCTGGATGACCGGCCCCAGGACCGTCGCCGAGCACGTCGCGCCCGCCCTCGCCGCCGCGGCCGAGGAGGCCGGCCGTGACCGGCCGCGCATCGTCTGCATGCTGCCGGTGTGCGTCACCGACGACCCCGGCGCCGCCCGGGCCCGCGCCGAGGAGATCTTCGCCGTGTACGGCCAGCTCCCCTCCTACCGGGCGATGCTCGACCGGGAGGGCGCGGCCGGGCCCGGCGACGTGGCGATCGTCGGCGACGAGGCGAGCGTCCGCGCGCAGATCGAGGAGCTGGCCGAGACCGGTGTGACCGACTTCGGGGCCGCCCTCTACTCCGGCCGCGACCGCACCAGGGACCTTCTCCGCACCCTGCTCTGACCTGGGGCGGCCCGGCGCGTCGGGGGCCTGATCGGGAGACATCCGAATAAACTCCCGCAAGGTGAAACGCTTGCTGCAAGGCATCGACGTGTCCAACTGGCAGGGCAAGGTCGACTGGGCCGGGCACGCCCGCGCCGGGGTCGCCTTCGCGTTCGCCAAGGCGACCGAGGGCGGCGACTTCACCGACAAGTACTTCGCCCGCAACTGGGAGGGCATGCGGGAGAACTGGATCGTCTGCGGCGCCTACCACTTCGCCCGTCCCAAGGGCGACGCGGCCGAGCAGGCCCACCACTTCCTGCGCGTGCTCAAGGAGGCGGGCGGGTTGCGCCGCGGCGATCTGGTCGCGCTCGACCTGGAGACCAACGACGGGCTGCGTCCGGAGAGGGTCGCCCGGCACGCCCGCCGGTGGTGCCGCCACGTCGAGCGGCACGCCGGCATCCGGCCGATCATCTACACCTTCCCGGCGTTCGCGCGCGGCGGTCACTGCGCCGGGCTCGGCGACCATCCGCTGTGGATCGCCGACCCGGACCGGCCCCGGGGGAGCCCGGCGACCCCCGGCCCGTGGCGCGAGTGGACGATCCACCAGTACGATCACAAACCGCTCGACCGGAACATCTTTCTCGGCAGTCGTCAAGGGCTGACGAGGCTGGGCTTCGACCCGCGATAGCATCGATGTTCACCGGCGAACGGGCCGCAGGGGCGGCCACCGGCCGGCGCATCCACCACACCCGCCACACCGACCCACAGGGAGCAACCGTGTCAGCCGAGCTACGCATCACCCTCGCCGGAGCCGAGCGTGTGGTCGCGGCCGGCACGACGGCCGGTGACGCGCTTGAGGCCGACGGCCGCACCGTCATCGCCGCCCGGGTCAACGGCGAGCCGCGCGACCTGGCCCACCCGCTCGCCGACGGCGACGTGGTCGAGCCGATCGACATCTCCAGCGAGGAGGGGCGCGCGATCGTCCGCCACTCCACCGCCCACGTCATGGCCCAGGCGGTGCAGGAGCTGTTCCCGGAGGCGAAGCTGGGCATCGGCCCGCCCGTCCACAACGGCTTCTACTACGACTTCGACGTCGCCCAGGCGTTCCAGCCCGACGACCTCAAGCGCGTCGAGAAGCGCATGCGCGAGATCGTCAAGCAGGGGCAACTGTTCGCCCGCCGTCCCGTCACCGACGAGCAGGCCCGTGCGGAGCTGGCCGGCGAGCCGTACAAGCTGGAGCTGATCGGGCTCAAGGGCGGCGCCGCCGCCGAGGAGTCGGTCGAGGTCGGCGCGGGCGAGCTGACCATCTACGACAACCTCGACCCCAAGAGCGGGGAGCTGCGGTGGAAGGACCTGTGCCGCGGCCCGCACGTGCCGTCCACCCGGTCCATCCCCGCGTTCAAGCTCATGCGCTCCGGCGGCGCCTACTGGCGCGGCAGCGAGAAGAACCCGCAGCTCCAGCGCATCTACGGCACCGCGTGGGAGTCACGCGACAAGCAGGACGAATACCTCAAGCTGCTGGAGGAGGCGGAGAAGCGCGACCACCGCAAGCTCGGCGCGGAGCTGGACCTGTTCAGCTTCCCGCCCGAGCTGGGCAGCGGGCTGCCGGTCTTCCATCCCAAGGGCGGGATCATCCGCAAGGAGATGGAAGACTACATGCGCAGGCGGCAGGGCGAGGCGGGCTACGAGTTCGTCAACACCCCGCACATCACCAAGTCGCAGCTGTTCGAGACCTCCGGCCACCTGCCGTGGTACGCCGACGACATGTTCCCGCCCTTCGAGCTGGAGGGCGTCGAATACCGCGTCAAGCCGATGAACTGCCCGATGCACAACCTGATCTTCCGGGCGCGGGGGCGGTCCTACCGGGAGCTGCCGCTGCGGCTGTGCGAGTTCGGCTCCGTCTACCGCTACGAGAAGTCGGGCGTCGTGCACGGCCTGACCCGGGTGCGCGGCATGACGCAGGACGACTCCCACATCTACTGCACCCGCGAGCAGATGGCCGGCGAGATCAAGAGCCTGCTCACGTTCGTGCTCAGCGTGCTGCGCGACTTCGGCCTGTCGGAGTTCTACCTGGAGCTGTCCACCCGTGACGACTCCGACAAGTTCATCGGCGACCCGGCCGACTGGGACGAGGCCACCGAGGCGCTGCGCCAGACGGCCGAGGAGTCGGGGCTCGAACTGGTCGACGACCCGGGCGGCGCCGCCTTCTACGGCCCCAAGATCTCGGTGCAGGCCAAGGACGCGATCGGCCGCACCTGGCAGCTGTCCACCATCCAGCTCGACCTCAACCAGCCCAAGCGGTTCGAGCTCGAGTACCAGGCCGCCGACGGCAGCCGTCAGACGCCCGTCATGATCCACCGGGCGCTGTTCGGCTCGATCGAGCGGTTCCTCGGCGTGCTCACCGAGCACTACGCCGGCGCCTTCCCTCCGTGGCTGGCCCCGGTGCAGGTCGTCGGCATCCCGATCGCCGACGCCCACGCGCCCTACCTGCTGGACGTCGCCAAGCGGCTGCGCGAGCGGGGCATCCGGGTCGAGGTCGACACGGCCGACGACAGGATGCAGAAGAAGATCCGCAACGCCCAGCGGGCCAAGGTGCCGTTCATGCTGCTGGCGGGAGACGACGACATCGCGGGCGGCGCGGTGTCGTTCCGCTACCGCAGCGGCGAGCAGAAGAACGGCGTCCCGGTGGACGAGGCCGTCGCCGAGATCGTCGACGCGGTCGAACGCCGCATCCAGGTCTGACCGTCCCGGCTGAGCGCCGCCGGCCCGCCGCGGGCCGGCGGCGCGGCCGGGAGAGCCGCGTCAGCGGGTGTAGAGGCGGAAGGTGACGGTCGGGCGGTCGCCGAACGGGCCCTCCTCCTGGCGGACCGAGCTCTCGACGAACGACCGCGCGTACGCCTCCGGGTCCTCGTCGGTGAGGGCCTCGATGTAGGCGCGGTGCTCCAGCAGTGAGCGCACCCCCCGTTCCAGCCCCGCGGTGACGTCCACCGCGTGGGTGGGGGAGGGGGCGGCGGCCACGGCCACCCAGCGCACCCCGTCCCACGGCTCGCCGCCGACGCCGGGGAAGATCCACCGGTTGCCCGCGTCGGCCGCGGCGTCGAGCGTGGCCCGGCCGACGGCCTTGTGGTCGGGGGTGTTCCAGGCGACGCCGCCGGGCCAGGTGTCGTCGAAGTTCAGGGTGATCAGCAGCTCCGGCCGGTGCCTGCGGACGGCCGCGGCGATCTCCCGCCGCAGCCGCGGGCCGTACTCGATCACTCCGTCGGCGTGGTCGAGGAACTCCACGCTCGACACGCCCACCGCGGCGGCACTGGCCCGCTGTTCGCGCTCGCGCACCGGCGCCGCCTTCTCGGGATGCAGGGTGTCGATCCCCGCCTCTCCGCGCGTGGCGAGCAGGTAGGACACCTCCCGTCCCGCGTCGGTCCACGCGGCCACGGCCGCCGCGCAGCCGTACTCCAGATCGTCGGGGTGTGCGACGACGGCGAGGGCCCGCCGCCAGTCCTCGGGCATGGGTTCGAGCATGCCCCCACCCTAGACGGCGCCGGCGATCTCCCACGGTGTCGTTCGGGTGGTTTGCGGCCTTCGCGAAGGCGGTACCTCTTACGGAGAGTAGTCGGCTCACTACCGAGTGACGGGTCCGTCCGTCCCGCCGTGGTGACGCCGAGGCGATGCCAGGCCGACAAGGGGGCGAAGGCCATGAGCACAGCCAAGCCGGAAACCGGGCTGGACGAGGTGCACATCCTGTGGACGTCCGAAGGCATGAGCTGCGACGGCGACACCGTCTCCGTCACGGCCGCCATGCTGCCGAGCATCGAGGAGGTCCTGCTCGGGCTCGTGCCGGGCCTGCCGAAGGTGCACCTGCACAACAAGGTCCTGGCCACCGAGGTGGGCGGCGAGTTCATGGCGGCCTTCCACCGGGCGGCCGAGGGCAGCCTGGGACCGTACATCTTCGTCGTGGAGGGGTCCATCCCCAACGAGAACATCAACGGCGAGGGCTTCTGGACGTCGATGGGCAACGACCCGGCGACCGGCCAGCCCATCACGGTCAACCAGTGGATCGACCGGCTCGCGCCCGGCGCGTGGGCGGTCGTCGCGGCGGGCACCTGCGCCACCTACGGCGGCATCCACGCCATGGCCGGCAACCCGACCGGCTGCATGGGACTGGCCGACTACCTCGGCGCGGACTTCCGCTCCGCCGGCGGCCTGCCCATCGTCAACGTGCCCGGCTGCCCCGTCCAGCCCGACAACTTCATGGAGACGCTGACCTGGCTGCTCTACCAGGCGGCCGGCCTCGCCCCGATGATCCCGCTCGACAGGCAACTGCGACCCACCTGGCTGTTCGGCAAGACCGTGCACGAGGGATGCGACCGGGCCGGCTACTACGAGCAGGGCGACTTCGCCCACGACTACAACTCCCCGAAGTGCCAGGTCAAGATCGGCTGCTGGGGGCCGGTCGTCAACTGCAACGTCACCAAGCGCGGCTGGATGGCCGGCATCGGCGGCTGCCCCAACGTGGGCGGCATCTGCATCGGCTGCACGATGCCCGGCTTCCCCGACAAGTTCATGCCGTTCATGGACGAGCCGCCCGGCGGGTCCCTGTCCGCGGGCATGACGTCCGTCTACGGCGGGCTCGTCCGGCGCCTGCGCGCCATCACCAACAAGACGGTCAACACCGAGCCGAAGTGGCGCCACCGGGGCGCGAAACTCACCAGCGGATACGACCCCCGCTGGCGGGCCTAGAAGGGGGATCGCCGACGTGACCATCCGATCACCGCAGGAGCAGGAGACGCGCCAGCTCGTCGAGATGTCCTGGGACCCGATCACCAGGATCATCGGCAACCTGGGCATCTACACCAAGATCGATTTTAAGAACAACGAGGTCGTGGAGTGCAAGAGCACCTCGTCGCTGTTCCGCGGCTACAGCGTGTTCATGAAGGGCAAGGACCCGCGCGACTCCCACTTCATCACCAGCCGGATCTGCGGCATCTGCGGTGACAACCACGCCGTCTGCTCCATCTACGCGCAGAACATGGCCTACGGGGTCAAGACGCCGCCGCTGGGCGAGTGGATCATCAACCTCGGCGAGGCCGCCGAGTACATGTTCGACCACACGCTCTTCCAGGACAATCTCGTCTTCGTCGACTACTGCGAGCAGATGGTCAAGGAGACCAACCCCAGCCTGCTGCGCCGCGCCGAGACGACCGAGGCGCCGCGGGGAGACATCCACGGCTACCGGACCATCGCCGACATCATGCGCGCCTTCAACCCGTTCACCGGCGCGGTCTACCGCGAGGCCCTGCAGGTCAGCCGGCTCACCCGGGAGATGTGCTGCCTGATGGAGGGCCGGCATGTGCACCCGTCCACCCTCTACCCGGGCGGAGTCGGCACCGTGGCCACCCCCCAGGTGTTCACCGACTACCTGGTCCGCCTGCTGCGCACCGTCGACTTCATCAAGCGCGCCGTGCCGATGAACGACGACGTGTTCGACTTCTTCTACGAGGCGCTGCCCGGCTACGAGGAGGTCGGCCGGCGGCGGGTGATGCTGGGCTGCTGGGGGGCGTTCCAGGACCCGGGCGTGGTCGACTACGACTACCGCACGATGAACGAGTGGGGCCGGCGGATGTTCGTCACGCCGGGCATCGTCCTGGACGGCGAGCTGCGCACCACGAGCCTGGTGGACATCAACCTCGGCATCCGCATCCTGCTGGGCAGCTCCTACTACGACGACTGGCAGGGTGAGGAGACCTTCGTCACGCACGACCCGCTCGGCAACCCGGTCGACCAGCGCCACCCGTGGAACCAGACGACGCTGCCCAGACCACAGAAGCGCGACCTGGACGGCGGCAACTACAGCTGGGTGATGAGCCCCCGCTGGTACGACGAGCGCACCGCCGACTACCTCGCCCTCGACACGGGCGGCGGGCCGCTGGCCCGGCTCTGGACCACGGCGCTGGCCGGGCTCGTCGACACCGGCACCGTCCGGTCCACCGGGCACAGCGTCCAGATCAACCTGCCCAAGAGCGCCGCCTTCCCCGACATGCAGTTCGAGTGGCAGATCCCCAGGTGGGCCAACACGATCGAGCGCAACCGGGCGCGCATGTACTTCGTCGCCTACGCGGCGGCGATGGCCTTCCACTTCGTCGAGCAGGCGCTCGGCGAGGTCCGGGCCGGGCGCACCAAGGTCTTCACCGACTTCGAGGTGCCCGACGAGGCGATCGGGGTCGGCTTCCACGAGGCGGTCCGCGGCGTCCTGTCGCACCACCTGGTGATCCGCAAAGGCAAGATCGCCAACTATCACCCGTACCCGCCGACCCCGTGGAACGCGAGCCCGCGCGACGCCTACGGCACGCCGGGGCCGTACGAGGACGCCGTGCAGGGCCTGCCCATCTTCGAGGAGAACGGCCCCGAGACGTTCAAGGGCATCGACATCATGCGCACCGTGCGCAGCTTCGACCCGTGCCTGCCGTGCGGCGTCCACATGTACCTCGGCGGCGGGAAGGTGCTCAAGCAGGTGCACTCGCCCACCCTCGGCACGAGCGTCTCGGGGTAGGCGGCCATGGACGACCGTGATGTGACCGAACGGGTGCGCAGGGTCGAGGCCCTGCTCGACGGGGCCGCCGACGGCCACGCCGTGGAGCTCGCCGAGGCGCTGCTCGACCTGTACGGGGAGGTGCTGGCGAGGATCATGGCCCAGGTCTCGGCGGCGGACCCGGCGGGCGGCGAACGGCTGGCCGAGCGGATCGCCGCCGACGATCTGGTCGCGCACCTGCTGTTGCTGCACGACCTGCACCCGCTGGACGCGCCCACCCGGATCGAACGCGCGCTGCCGGCCCTGCGGGCGCGGCTCGGCGGGGCGGTCGCGGAGCTCGTGGCCGTCGAGGGCGACCTGGCCCGGCTGCGGCTGCGGCTCCGTCGCGGGGGCTGCGGCTCCTCGGCGGCGGCGCTGTCCTCGGTCCTGGAGGAGGCGGTACGGCGTGCCGCGCCGGAGATCGAACGGGTCGAGATCGACGTGGTGGAGCAGACGCCGCCGCCGGTCGTGATCCCGGTCGAGAGCCTGCTCCGGGCCCCCACCGGTGACCGTCCCGGGACACCGGCGTGAGACCGGTCCGCACGGGCGGGGGCAGGGACGGGATCGCCGGCAGCACGCTGCGCAGGCTCATCGCCCGCCGCGAACGCCCGGGAGGCCCGGCAGGTCCCGGCACAGCGGACGCGGCCGGCGAGGCGTGCGAGCTGTGCGGCGCGCCCGCCGGCGCGGCGCACCGGCACCTGCTCGACCTGGCAGACCGCGAGCTGCGCTGCGCCTGCCGCGCCTGCGCCCTGCTGTTCGACCACGCCGCCGCGGGCGGCGGACGCCACCGCCTGGTGCCCGACGACCGGTGGTTCCTGAAGGACTTCGTCCTCGACGACGCCACCTGGGCGGACCTGCACATCCCGGTCCGGATGGCGTTCGCGCTGCGCGACTCGGCGGCGGGCCGGACGGCGCTGTTCTACCCCAGCCCGGCCGGGCCCGTCGAGTCGCCGCTCGCGGAGGAGACCTGGCGGCGCCTGGAACAGGACAACCCGGTGCTGCGGGGGCTCGCCCCGGACGTCGAGGCCCTCCTGGTGAACCGGACCGGCGCCGCCCGCGAGCACTGGATCGTCCCCGTCGACGACTGCTACACGCTCGTCGGCCTGCTGCGGACCCGCTGGAAGGGACTCGCCGGCGGGCCCGACGTCTGGAACGACATCACCGGCTTCTTCACCGAGCTGCGCCGCAGGTCCACCACCGCGACCTCGGCCGACCACCCGTTGCGCACCTGAGGGGATCCACCATGGCCAAGAAGGACGGCGACCACATCAAGACCGGCAGACGCCACGTGCGCCCGGACGCGCCCTCCCACGTCAAAGGCGTCAACGAGGGCAACGCGTGTGGCAACTACGACAAGCAGGCCGGTCACCTGCCCGATGCGCGGTCGACCGCCGCGCGCTCCACCGGCGTCAACGCCGCCGACCGCGACCCGATCGACCCCGACATGCCCAACCTGTCACCGGCCTGATCCCGTGGACGACTCGACGACGGCCGGCCCGCCGGCCCTGCGGATCACGGTCGAGGAGGCGCGGGCGGCGGAGTACGCGGCCGTGCCGACCCTGGAGTTCACGCTCAACATCGCCAACCCGGACGGTCCCGAGGTGCGTTCGCTCACCCTCGACACCCAGATCCGCGTCTCGGCCGCCCGCCGCGCCTACGACGAGCGGAGCCGGCTGCGGCTCGCCGGGCTGTTCGGCGGGCCCGAGGCGTGGGACAGGAACCTGCGCAGCCTGCTGTGGGCGCAGACCGTCACGCAGGTGCCCGCCTTCGGCGAGCAGGCCGCGGCGACCGTCCGGGTGCCGTGCACCTACGACTTCGAGGTGGCGGTGGCCTCGTACTTCCACGGTCTCACCGGCGGCGAGGTGCCGCTGGAGTTCCTCTTCAGCGGCACCACCTGGTACCTGGCCGACGGCCGGCTGCGCGTCACCCGCATCCCGTGGGACACCGAGGCGGACTTCCGCATGCCGGTGGCGGTGTGGAAGGACCTGATGGACCGGCACTTCCCGGGCGGCGCGTGGCTGCGGCTGGACCGCGCCACGTTCGACCGGCTGCACGCCTACCGGACCCGCCACGTCCTGCTCGGCTGGGACGACGTGGTGGACAGACTGCTGAAGGAGGCCGGCGGCTGATGGACGAGCTGCGCCGGATCGCGCGGGCCGTGCTGTACGAGGGCTACCTGCTGTGGCCGTACCGCCGGTCCGCACTCAAGAACCAGCACCGCTGGACGATCGGCGGCGTGCACCCCGAACCCTACGGCAGGGCCCACGAGGGCAACCCGTGGGTCATGCAGACCCAGTGCCTCGTCGAGGCGGGCCCGGCCGACACCGTGGACGTGCGCGTGCGCTTCCTGCACCTCGTCACGAGCGAGATCGCCCGCCGTGACGGAGACCGCCTCGACAAGGTGCCCGAGCTGACGGTGGGGGAGCGGCGCTTCCTGCCGCGCGAGGAGGCCGTCGAACGGGAGGTGGCCGCGTGCGGCCTCCGCCTCGGCGCGCTGCTCGGGCCGGCGCACCGGATCCCGGTGGACGTCCCCGCCGAGGAGGAGACCGAACGGCTGGCCGACGCCGCCGGGCGGCCGGCCGGCGCCGTGCTCCGCTCCCGGCAGGCGCTGCGCGGCCACGTCGACGTGCGGGCGGAGGAGGCGGAGCCGGGCGTCCTGCGGCTCACGGTGCGGGTGGTCAACACCACCCCCTGGCACGGCGACGTCCGCGCCGAGGCGATGCGGCGCACGTTCGTCGCCGCGCACAGCGTGCTGCACACGACGGGCGGCCGGTTCGTCTCGCTCATGGACCCGCCGGAGCGGCTGCGCGCCGCCGCGGCCGGCTGCCGCAACGTGGGCACCTGGCCGGTGCTGGCCGGACCGGAGGGCGAGCGGCACACGATGCTGTCAGCGCCGATCATCCTGTACGACCACCCGCGCGTCTCGCCGGAGAGCCCCGGCGACCTCTTCGACGCGACGGAGATCGACCAGTTGCTCACCCTGAGCGTGCTCGCGCTGAGCGACGAGGAGAAGCGCGAGATCCGCGACGGCGACCCGCGCGGCCGGGAGATCCTCGACCGCTGCGACGCGCTCACCGCCGAGCAGCTCATGCGCCTGCACGGCGTCCTACGCCCGGAGCCGGCCCGCGCGCGGCCGCCGGCCCGCACCGAGCCGACCGCATGAAGGAGTCCCGCCGGATGAACGAGGCCCACCGCATGGAGCAGGCCGACGACACGAAGGCTGACGACACGAAGGCTGACGACACGAAGGCTGACGACATGATGGAGCTCAGCCCTCCGATGGAACGACCCGGCTCCGACGCGTGGGCCCCCTGGACACCTGTGCACCAGCTCGGACCCGCGGGAGCGGACTTCTGGACGCGGATGGAGGCGCGTGGCCCCGAGGAGGTGGTCGCGGGCGGCGTGCCGGTGCGCGCGGGCAGCCGGGTCCGGCTGCGCCCGTCCGCCGGCCGGGCCGACGCCCTGGACCTCCTCCTCGACGGACGGACCGCCGTCGTCGAGTCGATCGAGCAGGACGACGAGGGGGCCTTGCACGTCGCGGTCATCCTCGACGAGGACCCGGGCCGCGACCTGGGCGAGGCCCGCATGCCCGGACACCGGTTCTTCTACACGGCGGAGGAGATCGAACCGCTGGACCCGGCCGCCGGCCCCCGCGTCCTCGTAGCCGGGCTCGGCAACATCTTCCTCGGCGACGACGGCTTCGGCGTCGAGGTGGTCCGCCGGCTCGCCGAGACGCGGCAGCCCGCCGGGGTGGACGTGACCGACTTCGGCATCCGCGGCATGGACCTCGTCTACGCCCTGCAGCGCGACTACGACCTGGCCATCCTCGTCGACGCCGCGCCGCGGGGGGAGCCGCCCGGCACGCTCACCGTGCTGGAGGCCGACACCCCGGACGGCGCCGCCGGCCTCGGCGTCCCCACCGTGGAGACCCACGGCATGGACCCGGTTCGGGTGCTGCGGCTGGCCAGGGAACTGGGCCGGGTCCCGGACCGGGTGATCGTCGTGTGCTGCGAGCCGGCCACGGTGCTGACCGGCGGCGCCGACGAGGACGTCCTGGTCGAGCTGAGCGAACCCGTCCGCGCCGCGACCGCCCAAGCCGTCCGCCTGGTGATGGACATGATTGCGGAAAGCGCCGGGCCAGGCGCACCGCCCCGGAAGACGGAATGAGGTGACATGGCATGAGGAAGTCGCACGTGGCAGGGCTGATCGTGACCTGCGGACTGGTAGCGGTCATTGTCCACCAGTGGCCGGAGATCCGCCGGTACCTGACGATGAAACGGATGTAGCACCGCATGCATGAGATCGGAATGTGCGAAGGCCTGGTCGAGCTGATCGGGCAGCGAGCCGCCGGCCGGAAGATCACCGGCGCGCGGGTGCGCGTCGGCACCCGCCACGCCGTCGTCGGCGAGGCGTTCGAGCAGGCCTTCGCGCTCGCCGCGGCGGGCACCCCGGCACAGGACGCCGCAGTCGAGCTGGTCGTCACACCCCTCACCGTCGCCTGCCACTCCTGCGGCGGCCGCAGCGAGTCCCTGGACCTGCTCGCCGTCTGCCAGCGGTGCGGCAGCGCGGACGTGGACGTCTCCGGCGGCGACGAACTGGTCCTCGAATCGATCGACTTCGGGCAGGAGCAGGCCGATGTGCCTGGGCATCCCCGGTGAGCTGGTCGCGGCCGACGCGGACAACCCCGACCTGGCGGTCGTCGACGTCGGCGGCGTACGCCGCAGGATCAACGTGGCGCTGCTGACGGAGGAGGACCTCGGAGTCGGCGACTGGGTGCTGGTCCACGTGGGATTCGCCCTGTCGAAGATCTCCGAGTCGGAGGCGCAGGCCGTCCTCGACTACCTGGAGGGGCTCGGCACCGCCTACGACGACGAGCTCGACGCGCTCAGGGGATCGGACATCACATGAGGGGGACCCGTGCGGTTCGTCGATGAGTACCGCGACGGCGGCAGGGCCCGCGCGCTGGCCGCCGACATCGCCGCCCGGTGCGAGCCGGGCCGCCGCTACACGTTCATGGAAGTGTGCGGGGGGCACACCCACACCATCTACAAGCACGGGCTGGAGGACCATCTCCCCGAGGCGGTGACCCTCGTCCACGGCCCGGGATGCCCGGTGTGCGTGATCCCGATGGGCCGGGTGGACGACGCGATCTACATCGCCTCCCAGCCCGACGTGATCATGACGTCGTTCGGCGACATGATGCGCGTGCCCGGCGGGCAGGGGTCGTTCCTCGACGCCAAGGCCGCGGGAGCCGACATCCGGATGGTGTACTCGCCGCTCGACGCGCTGAAGATCGCCAAGGCGAACCCGGAGCGCCGGGTGGTGTTCATGGCCATCGGCTTCGAGACCACCGCCCCCTCCACGGCGATGACCGTGCTGCGCGCGGCCGCCGAAGGCGTCCGGAACTTCTCCGTCTTCTGCAACCACGTCCTCATCATCCCGGCGATCAAGGCCATCCTTGACTCGCCCGACCAGCGGCTGGACGGCTTCATCGGCCCCGGCCACGTCTCGGCCGTGATCGGCTGCGAACCGTACGCGTTCATCGCCCGCGACTACGGCAAACCGCTCGTGGTCGCCGGGTTCGAGCCGCTGGACGTCCTCCAGTCGGTCCACATGCTGCTCTGCCAGCTCGCCGAGGGCCGCGCCGAGGTCGCCAACCAGTACGCGCGGGTGGTGCCGTGGCACGGCAACCGCACGGCCATGACGGCCATCGGCACGGTCATGCGGCTGCGGGCGCACTTCGAGTGGCGCGGCCTCGGCTTCATCTCCCGCTCGGCGCTCGGCCTGGCCGAGGCGTACGCGGAGTTCGACGCTGAGCGGATCTTCGACCTGCCGGGGGTCCGGGTCGCCGACCCCAAGGCGTGCCAGTGCGGCGAGGTGCTCAAGGGCGTGCTCAAGCCGTGGGAGTGCAAGGTGTTCGGCACGGCCTGCACGCCGGAGACGCCGATCGGCACCTGCATGGTCTCCTCCGAAGGGGCCTGCGCCGCCTACTACAACTTCGGCCGGTTCAGCCGCGAACGCGTGAAGGAGGCGACCCGATCATGACGTCCGAACCCGCGGCGGACCAGGCGGACCGGGGCGCTCCGGGCAGCCCGCACCGCACCCGCGAGGAGCAGGTCCTCGACCGCATCGACCGGGCCCGGCGCCGCAGGGCGGTCGTCAAGGAGGAGCGGATCACGCTCGCGCACGGCTCGGGCGGCAGGGCCACGCAGACGCTGATCCAGGCGGTCTTCCTGGAGGCGTTCGGCAACCCGCTGCTCGCCCCGCTGGAGGACGGGGCGACGCTGCCGCTCGGCGACACGCGGGCGGCGTTCACCACCGACTCGTTCGTGGTCTCCCCGCTGTTCTTCCCCGGCGGGGACATCGGCGACCTGGCCGTCAACGGGACCGTCAACGACCTGGCGATGTGCGGCGCGCGGCCCGCGTTCCTGGCCGCCGGATTCATCCTGGAGGAGGGGTTCCCCGTCGCCGACCTGCGGCGGATCGCCGCCTCGATGGCCACGGCGGCGGCCGCCGCCGGCGTGTCGATCGTCACCGGCGACACCAAGGTGGTGCAACGCGGCAAGGCCGACGGCTGCTACGTCACCACCACGGGGGTCGGTGTCGTGGAGCGGCACGTGGAGCTGTCCGCCTCCGGCGCGCGGCCCGGGGACGCCGTCATCGTGTCCGGCCCGATCGGTGACCACGGGGCCGCGATCATGGTGGCGCGCGGCGAGTTCGACCTCGAATGCCCCGTCGTGTCCGACACGGCCCCGCTGCACGGCATCGTCTCCGCCCTGCTGGACGCCCTGCCCGGACACGTCAGGGCGCTGCGCGACGCCACGCGGGGCGGGGTGGCGACCATACTCAACGAGGTCGCGGCGGCCTCCCGCGTGGCCGTGGTGGTCGAGGAGAAGGCCCTGCCGGTGCGACCCGAGGTGACGGGCGTGTGCGAGCTGCTCGGCATCGACCCGCTGTACGTGGCCTGCGAGGGCCGGTTCGTCGCGGTCGTGGACGGCGCGCACGCCGGCCGGGCGCTGGAGGCGCTGCGCCGGCACCCGCTCGGCACGGGCGCGTCCATCATCGGCACGGTACGCGACGACCCCCCGGGACTCGTCCTGCTGCGCACCGCGTTCGGCGGCACCCGCATCGTCGACGTGCTCGTCGGCGACCCGTTGCCGCGCATCTGCTGACCCCCTTCTGCTGATCCCGCTCCCGCGGGATCAGCCCCGGGCGGCCGCGACGACCGCCTGACCGAGGCTGATCCCGCCGTCGTTGCACGGGACGCGCCGGTGCGTCAGCACCCGGAACCCGTCACGGACCAGCCGGTCGGTCACCCCGCCCAGCAGCACCGTGTTGACGAACACGCCGCCGGACAGGGCCACCGTGCCGAGCCCCGTGGCCTCGGCGGCCAGGCGGACCGCCGCCGCGACCGCACCGGCCAGCCCGTGGTGGAACCGCGCGGCGACCACCCCGCGCCGCACACCCCGCCGCAGGTCGTCGGCCACGGCCCGCACCAGGTCGGTGCCCCGGATCACGACCGGCCACGGCCCGGTCACGGCCACCGGGTAGCCGTCGCCGACGTCCCGGTCCGCCAGCAGCTCCAGCCCCATCGCGGCCTGCCCCTCGTACGTCACCGTGTCGCGGACGCCGAGCAGCGCCGCCACCGCGTCGAACAGCCGCCCGGCACTCGACGTGACGGGCGCGGCCGGGCCGCCGGCCGCGGCGAGCGCGGACACGGCCGCCCAGGCGGCGGCGTTGCGGCGGGCCACGCCGAGCCCGTCGGCGGGCACCGACGCGGCGTGCAGGTAGGCGGCCGCCATCCGCCACGGCTGGCGGATGGCCGTGCCGCCGCCCGGCATCCGCACCTGTTCCAGATGCCCGGCCCGGTCGAACCCCGCCAGGTCCGCCACCAGCAGCTCGCCGCCCCAGATCGTGCCGTCGGCGCCGTAGCCCGTCCCGTCGAACGCGACCCCGATGACCGGCCCCGGCTCCCCGTTGTCGGCCAGGCACGAGGCGAGGTGGGCGTGGTGGTGCTGCACGGCGACCGGCTCCACGCCGTCGAGCGCGAGGGCGTACTTCGTCGACAGGTACTCCGGATGCGGGTCGTGCGCGACGACGACGGGGTCGATGCCGAACAGCCGCCGCCAGCGGTCGATCTCCGTGGTGAACGCGCGTAGCGTCCGGTAGCTCTCCAGGTCGCCGAAGTGCTGCGAGACGACGGCGTGCCGTCCCCCGGCCAGGCAGAACGTGCTCTTCTGCGCCGCGCCGCAGGCGAGCACCGGGCGGGGGACGGGCCACGGCAGCGTGAACGGCTCGGGCGCGTACCCGCGGGCCCGCCGGACGGGCAGCGCCGCGCCGCGGAACATCCGCACCACGGAGTCGTCGGCGGGCGCCCGGATCGGCCGGTCGTGGGACAGGAAGGCGTCGGCGATGCCGCCCAGCCGCGCCGGCGCGTCGGCGTCCTCGTACACGATCGGCTCGTCGGACACGTTGCCGCTGGTCAGCACGTACGGCCGGGCGAGGCGGCGGGCGAGCAGGTGGTGCAGCGGCGTGTACGGCAGCAGCACGCCCAGCTCGCCGCTGCCGGGCGCCACCGACGGCGCGACCGGCGCGCCGGCGCGACGGGGCAGCAGCACGATGGGCGCGCGCGGGCCGGTCAGCAGCCGGGCCGCGGCCTCGCCGGCCTCGCACAGCTCCCGGACGGCCGGCAGGTCCGCGGCCAGCACGGCGAACGCCTTGTCCGGCCGCCCCTTGCGGGCCCGCAGCGTGGCGACGGCCGTCTCGTCGGCCGCGTCGACGGCCAGGTGGTAGCCGCCGAGGCCCTTGACCGCCAGCACGGCCCCGCCCGCGAGCAGCGCGGCCGCCTCCGTGACGGGATCACCGGGCACTCTCGCGCCCGCCGCCGTGGTCAGCGAGAGCGCCGGGCCGCAGTCCGGGCAGCAGGTCGGCTGGGCGTGGAAGCGCCGGTCGCGCGGGTCGCGGTACTCCCGCTCGCACGCGGCGCACATGGCGAACCCGGCCATCGTGGTCACGGCCCTGTCGTACGGCACGGCCGTGACGATGGTGAACCGGGGCCCGCAGTTCGTACAGTTGACGAACGGGTACAGGTGGCGGCGGTCGGCCGGGTCGAACAGCTCCGCCAGGCAGTCCGCGCACGTCGCGACGTCGGCGGGGACCAGGGCCCGCGTCGCCGGGCCGGCCACGCTGGGCACGATCTCGAACCCGCGGGCGCCCGTCGGCGGCACCGGCGTCACGCTGACCCGTTCGACGACGGCCAGCGCGGGCGCCCGGTGCCGGACCGCCTCCACCAGCGCGCCGACCGCGGCCGCCGGGCCCTCCGCCTCGATGAACACCCCGCCGGCGTCGTTGCCGACCAGCCCGGTCAGGCCGTACCGGGCGGCCAGCGCGTGCACGAACGGACGGAAGCCGACGCCCTGGACGATCCCCTCGACCCGGATCAGCGACCGGACCGGCCCGATCATACCCCGCCCGTTCCCCTCGGTCCCGCCCCGCCCGGTGCCGCCCCGTCAGATGCCGCCCCGTCCATGGCGCGCTGCACCAGCTCCCACAGCACGTGGCAGAGCGTGGCCTGCGCCTCCTGGACCCGGTGCACCGACGACGACGGGACGACGAAGAGGTGGTCGGCCAGCGCGTCCGCGGCCATCCGCCCGCCGCCCGAACCGGCGAACCCCACGGTCACCATGCCCGCGCGCCGGGCCGCTTCCAGTCCCAGCAGGACGTTGGCCGAGCCGCCGCTCGTCGACAGGGCCACGGCGATGTCGCCGCGCCGGCCGAGGGCGGCCAGCTGCCGGGCGAAGACCACGTCGAAGTGCACGTCGTTGGCCAGGGCCGTCAGCAGCGCCGAGTCGCCGGTCAGCGAGATCGCCGGCAGCCGCCGTCCGCCCCGGCCGGGCGTCAGGAAGAGCTGGGCCACCGCCTGCGCGTCGGTGCTGCTGCCGCCGTTGCCGAACGTCAGCAGCGTGCCGCCGGCCCGGAACGCGGCCGCCATCGCCCGCGCGCAGGCGGCCAGCGCCGGGCCCAGCCCGTCGAGCACCCGCAGCCGCAGCTCGGCGCTCTCCGCGGCCTTCGCCGCGGTGGAGCGGACGAGCTCCTCGCGGGTCGTGTCTCCGTCCGGCGCCGCGAACGGGTAGCGGACGCCGGTCACGAGGCGTCACCGCCGAGCACCGCGATGGCCTCCCCGGCGTGCGCCAGGACGGTGTCGCCGACCCGCGCCTCGACCAGCGCCACGCTGATCTCCTCGGTGCCGCCGCCCGTGTCGACCAGGGCGAGACCGCCCGGCCGCAGCTCGGTGACGTACACCGGGACCGCCGTGTCCGCGCAGGTGACGCAGGTGGCGTCGGCCGCGCAACCGGCCGCGGCCGGCCCGCCCGGCGACCCCGGCCGGTCGAGCGGGCCGGGGTCGTCGAGGAAGACGTGGACCAGCTCCCACAGCAGGTGGTAAGTCGTCATGTGCGCCTCGCCGGCGATCCGGGGGTCGCCGGACCGCGCGTCGAGCACATGGTCCACGAGCGTCCCGTCCACGAGCGTCCCGTCCACGAGCGTCTCGTCCGGCAGGGCGCCGTCCATGAGCGTCTCGTCCGGCGGGGCGCCGTCCACCGGAGCGCCGTCCATCGGAGCTCCGTCCACCAGGGCGACCGTCAGCATGCCGAGCTGCCGGGCCGCCGCGAACGCGCCCAGCACGTCGCCGCACCGGCCCCCGACGGCGAACCCGACGGCGATGTCCTCCGCCCGGCCGAGCATCCGCAGTTGCGTGCTGAAGACGGCGCCATAGCCGCGGGACACCGCGATGCCGCTCACCGCCGAGGCGTCGTTGGCCAGCGAGATCGCCGGTAGGGCCCGCTTGCCGACGATCACCGGATGGGTGAACTCGACCGCCAGGTGGCCCGCGTCCGCCGCGGACGAGCCGGCTCCGAAGGCGAGCAGCCTGCCGCCGCGCCGGAACCGCGCCGCCATGTCGAGCGCCGCGTCCACGACCAGGCGGGCGTCCGCCACGAGCGCCCGGCCTGGCCCGGCGCGGCGCGCGGCCGCCTCCTCCAGCAGGGCCGCCGTCTCCCCCTGAACCGCTGCCATCGCGCCCCCCGGTGCCGCAGACCTCGCTGCCATGCTGCACCGCAGGCGGCGCGGGGCCGGGATCTCGCCGGGCCGTGCCGGGTGAAAGTTGGGGCAGGTTTTCCACCCAGGCGACCGTGGGGAGCGGCCCGCGCTCGCCGTCGTCCCGGCCGGCACCCGGCTCTATGCTGCTAGATATGCACGATCAGGCAGGAGCAGGGGAGCCCGACGACTTCCAGCGGCTGTGGACCCCGCATCGCATGGCCTACATCAAGGGTGAGGGCAAGCCGACCGGCACCGGACCCGACGACGGTTGCCCGTTCGACGCCATCCCCCGCATGAGCGACGAGGACGGCCTGATCGTGGCCCGGGGCGAGCACGTCTACGCCGTGCTCAACCTCTATCCCTACAACTCCGGCCACCTCATGGTCGTCCCCTACCGGCACGTGTCCGGCTACGACGAGCTCGACCAGGCCGAGCTGACGGAGCTGGGTGAGTTCACCCAGCGCTCGCTGCGGGCGCTGCGCAAGGCGAGCGGCGCGCAGGGCTTCAACGTCGGCATGAACCTCGGCCAGGTGGCCGGCGCCGGCATCGCCTCCCCACCGGGGCACCAGCACGTGGTGCCCCGGTGGGGAGGCGACACCAACTTCATGCCGGTGGTGGCGCGGACGAAGGTGCTGCCGCAGCTCCTGCGCGACACCCGCGCCCTGCTCGCCGACGCCTGGGACTGACCGCTCCGCCTGCCTGGACCGGCCGGGCGGTCAGCCGACCTTGACGGTGGCGGCCTTGCTCTCGTGGTGCAGTCGGTCGAGGGCGGTCACCAGGTAGGTGCCCGGCGACGCGGCGCCGAACGACGGGCTGGAGACGACCGCCACCAGGTCGCGGGCGTCCGTGGTGTGGCAGTCGTCCGCGCCCGCCTTCGGCAGCCGGTAGACCGCGTACGAGCGGGCGCCCGGCGTGGCGTTCCAGGTCAGCTTCGTGCCGTCGGCCTTCACCCCGGCGGGCACGGGCGGGGCGGAGCCGCCGAGGTCCTTCATCAGCGGAAGGAGCGCCGGACGGGAGTAGTGCTCCTTGACGACGCGGTCCATGGAGCCCAGCGGGTTGGCCACCAGGTTCTTGGCGCTGAAGTAGACGTCACCGTCGATCTGGTCGTGCCTGCGGTTGAGCGTCAGGTGGGCGGACAGCTCGCCCGCCTTGGTCCACGCCCGGTCGTCGGTGGCGCCGACCCGGTAGAGGGCCTGGCCGATGTAGAGGTGGACGTCGCTGCCCTTGACCTCGCGGGCCCACCACGGCGCCAGCGCGCGGTAGTCGGCGGCCCGGAACCCGCGCGGCCAGTAGAGCTGCGGCATCACGTAGTCGACCGTGCCGGCCTTGATCCAGGCGCGGGCGTCGGCGTGGATGGCGTCGTAGGCGGACATGCCCGAGGTGGCCGAGCCGGTCGGGTCCTGGGCCTCGTTGCGCCAGATGCCGAACGGGCTGACGCCGAACTTGACGTGCCCCTTGGCCGCGTGGACGGCCTTGTCGACCTGGGCGATCAGCGTGTTGACGTTGGAGCGCCGCCAGGCGGCCAGGCTCTTGCCCTTGCCGTATCTGGCGAAGGCGGCCCGGTCGTCGAACGTGCGGCCGGGCTCGGGGTAGGGGTAGAAGTAGTCGTCGAAGTGGACGCCGTCGACGTCGTAGCGCTGCACCACGTCGGTGACCACCTTGGTGACGTGCTCGCGCACCTGCGGCAGGCCCGGGTTGTAGTAGATCCGGTCGCCGTAGCGGACGATCCAGCCCGGGTTGCGCCGCGCCGGGTGGGAGGCGGGCAGCCGCGACAGGTCGGTGTCGTGGGCGGCGCGGTAGGGGTTGAACCAGGCGTGGAACTCCAGCCCCCGCTTGTGCGCCTCGGCGACGAGGAACGGCAGCGGGTCCCAGCCGGGGTCCTTGCCCGGCGTGCCGGTCAGATACTCCGACCACGGCTCCAGCGACGACTTGTAGAGCGCGTCGGAGGCCGGGCGGACCTGCACGAAGACGGCGTTGAGCCGCCGCTTGACGGCCGCGTCGAGGATCTTGACGTACTCGGCCCGCTGCCGCTCGACGGCGAGGCCGGTGCGCGAGGGCCAGTCGATGTTCTTGACCGTGGCGATCCAGACACCGCGTAGCTGCCGCTTGGGGTAGCGCGCGTCGGCGACGCACTCCGCGGGGGCGGCCGCGGGTGTGGCGGACTTCGTGGTCGTGGATCCCGAGGCGGGCGTCTCAGCGCCTCCGGGGCCGAACAGGAAGGCGGCACCGGTGGTGAGGACGGCCAGGGTGGCGGCGGCGATCAGAGGGCGTCCGGTTCGCATAGTGCCCCCAGTGTGACACCGCCCCTGACGTGCTCTGACCAGAAGAAAGAAATCGGTTCGTGATCCTTTGCGGGAAGTTGACCGGGGTGCCGGGGGTGGCCCCCGGCACCCCGGGATGTCATCCGGCGGCCGCCAGCTTGCCCGCCAGCTTGCCCGCCAGGTGCGGCGGCAGCGGCTCGTAGCGCAGGAACGAGCGCTGGAAGGAGCCGGTGCCGTGCGACATGGACCGCAGGTCGATGGCGTACCTCGTGAGCTCCAGTTGGGGGGCCTCGGCCTTGACCAGGGTGCGGCCGGTGCCCACCGGCTCGGTGCCGAGCACTCGCCCGCGCCGCGACGAAAGGTCGGACATCACCGAGCCCACGTACTCGTCGGCCACCAGCACCGACAGCTCGTCCACCGGCTCCAGCAGCAACGTGGGCACCTTGCCCGCGGCCTCCTTGAGCGCGAGCTGGCCGGCGATCTGGAAGGCCATGTCGGAGGAGTCGACCGAGTGGGCCTTGCCGTCGTAGAGCGTCACCCGGACGTCGACCATCGGGTAGCCGGCGACCACGCCGCGCTCCATCTGGGCCCGCACGCCCTTCTCGACGGACGGGATGAACTGGCGGGGCA
This sequence comes from Nonomuraea sp. NPDC047897, assembly GCF_043204415.1. Classification (NCBI taxonomy): domain Bacteria; kingdom Bacillati; phylum Actinomycetota; class Actinomycetes; order Streptosporangiales; family Streptosporangiaceae; genus Nonomuraea; species Nonomuraea sp. NPDC047897. The sequence goes on from NZ_JBIDCC010000002.1 coordinate 664,006, forward strand.
CCACCCCGCCGACGATCTTGTCCACGAACTCGAAGCCGCCGCCGGACGGCAGCGGCTCGACCTCGATGTGGCAGATGGCGTACTGGCCGTGCCCGCCGGTCTGCTTGACGTTGCGGCCCATCGCCTGGCACGTGCCGCCGAACGTCTCCCGCAGCGGCACCCGCAGCTCGATCCGTTCGACCTCGACGCCGTGGCGCTTGGCGAGCCGGTCGAGCAGCACGTCGGTGTGGGCCTCGCCCATGCACCACAGGACGAGCTGGCGGGTCTCGGCGTTGTTCTCCAGGCGCAGCGTCGGGTCCTCGGCCACCAGCCGGGCCAGCGCCTGCGACAGCTTGTCCTCGTCGGCCTTGGACCTGGCCCGGATCGCCACCGGCAGCAGCGGGTCGGGCATGGTCCAGGACGTCATCAGCAGCGGCCGGTCCACCTCCGACAGGGTGTCGCCCGTCTCGGCGCGCGACAGCTTGGCCACCGCCAGGATGTCGCCCGCAACGCCCTTGGCGATGGGCCGCTGCTGCTTGCCGAGCGGGCAGGTGAGGGTGCCGATGCGCTCGTCGACGTCGTGGTCCTCGTGGCCGCGGTCGGCCAGACCGTGCCCGGAGACGTGCACGGTCATGTCGGGGCGCAGTGTCCCGGAGAACACGCGGACCAGGCTGATGCGGCCCACGTAGGGGTCGCTGGTGGTCTTGACGACCTCGGCGACCAGCGGGCCGTCGGGGTCGCAGGCGATGCCGCCGACGGGCTTGCCGTCGAGGGTGGTGATCTCGGGCATGGGGTGTTCGAGCGGCGACGGGAAGCCCTGGGTGACCAGCTCCAGCAGCTCCAGCATGCCGATGCCGTGGCCGTGGCCGGTGCTGGTGCACAGCACCGGGTAGAAGCTGCCGCGCGCCACCGCCTTCTCCAGGTCGTCGATGAGCACCTTGGTGTCGATCGGGTCGCCCTGGAGGTAGCGGTCCATGAGCGACTCGTCCTCGCTCTCCTGGATGATCCCCTCGATGAGGGTTCCGCGGTACTCCTCGATGCGCGCCTCGTACTCGGCTCCCGGCTCCTTCTCCGTCCGGGTGCCGGTGGCGTAGTTGAAGAACTTCTGCGACAGCAGCCCGATGAGGCCGTTGACGTTGCCGTTGGTGACGACGGGCAGGTAGAGGGGGGCCACGCCGTCGCCGAAGGCGGCCTGGCAGGCGTCGAGCACCTCGTCGAAGTCGGCCCGCTGGTGGTCGATCTTCGTGATGACGACGGCGCGGGGCATGCCGACCTGGGCGCACTCCTCCCAGAGCAACTGGGTGAGCCCGTCGACGCCCTCCACGGCCGACACGACGAACAGGGCGGCGTCGGCGGCGCGCAGCCCGGCGCGCAGGTCGCCCACGAAGTCGGCGTAACCGGGGGTGTCCAGAAGGTTGATCTTGATGTCGTTGTACGTCAGGGGGGCCAGCGCGAGGTTGACCGACCGCTGCTGGCGTACCTCGACCTCGTCGAAGTCACTGACCGTGTTGCCGTCCTCCACCCGCCCCGGCCGCTGGACGGTTCCGGTGGCGGCCAGCAGGTGCTCGACGAGGGTGGTCTTGCCCGCTCCCGAATGGCCGACCAGCACGACATTGCGTATCGCATCCGCCCTGTCGGCCGCCGGCGCCCTGCCCGCGGCTCCCAAGGCCCCACCGGGGTTCTTCTCCGCCACAACGCCTCCGCTCCTCGTGGGACAGGTTGAGGTTCCAGCGCCGCGCCCGCGCGGAGGGTGCACAGGCCCGCACAGGACCCAGATGAACCCACACGAATCCGTACAAAAGTGCACAGGTCCACGTGGACACCGCATGGACGCGGTGTGTTCACCAAATACCCGTGTGGCGGATATCACAAGGGGGCGGAGGCAAAGAAAGTCGCCGGGCGCGGGATGGCCTACGATCGGACCGCGATGCTCAAACTCCTGCGCCCGGCCATGACCCGGATACTCACCCCGCTTGGCAGGGCCCTGGTCCGCCACGGAATCGGCCCCAACGCCGTCACGGCCGTCGGCACCCTCGGCACCGTCGTGTCGGCCCTGATCTTCTTCCCTCTCGGGCTGCTGACCACGGGCGTCGTCGTCATCACGGTGTTCGTGCTGTTCGACCTGCTCGACGGGGTGGTCGCCCGCCTCGGCGGCAAGGGCGGCAGCACCTGGGGGGCGTTCCTCGACTCCACGCTCGACCGGGTCGCCGACGCGGCGATCTTCGCCGGGCTTATCCTTTACTTCATCTCCCGTGACGATGTGCTGATGGCCGCGGTCGCGATGTTCTGCCTGGTGGCGGGCGCCGTGGTGTCCTACGCCAAGGCCAGGGCCGAGGGGCTCGGGCTCACCTGCGACGTGGGCCTGGCCGAGCGGCCCGAGCGGCTGGTCGTGGTGCTGGTGGCCACCTTCCTCGCCGGGCTCGGCGTGCCGTACGTGCTGCCGGCGGGCATGTGGCTGCTCGCGGCGGCCAGCGCCGTCACGGTGGTGCAACGCGTGGTCCATGTCCACCGGCAGACGAGGGAGCGATGAGCGACAAGCCGTCCGTCACCGATCGCGTGGTCGCCGCGGGTTTCGCGGCGGGCTGGAAGCTGGTGCCCCTGCTGCCGCCCCGGCTCACCCGCGGGGCCTTCCGCCTGGGCGCCGACCGGGTGTGGGCCCGGCGCGGCAAGTCGGTGCGCCGCCTGGAGTCCAACCTGGCCCGGGTGACCGGCCTCGACCCCGGCTCGGCGGAGCTGCGCGCGCTGTCCAGGGCGGGCATGCGGTCCTACTTCCGCTACTTCGAGGAGGTATTCCGGCTGCCGTCGCTGCAGCCGGAAGAGATCGTCCGACGCACCCGGGTGCGCGGCGCCGAGCTGATCCACGACACCGTCGCCGCAGGCAGGGGAGTGGTGCTGGCCCTGCCGCACATGGGCAACTGGGACGCCGCCGGCGCCTGGCTGGTCGCCGTCGGCCACCCGTTCGCCACCGTCGCCGAGCGCCTGCGGCCGGAGGCGCTCTTCCGCCGCTACGTCGCCTTCCGCCAAGGGCTCGGCATGGAGGTGCTGCCGCTCACCGGCGGCGACGGGCACACCTTCGCCGCCCTCGCCATGCGCGTACGGCGGGGCGGGGTCGTCTGCCTGCCCGCCGAGCGCGACCTGACCCGCGGCGGCGTCGAGGTCGACTTCTTCGGCGCCCGGACGAAGATGCCGGCCGGCCCCCCGCTGCTCGCCGTGCAGACCGGCGCGGCCCTGCTGCCCGCGACCGTCTACTTCGCGGGCGACGACTGGGGCATCGAGATCCACGAGGAGATCCCGGTGCCCGAGGCGGGCAGCCGGCAGGAGAAGGTGGCCGCCATGGCGCAGAGCCTGAGCCGCGTCTTCGAGAAGGGCATCACCGAGCACCCCGACGACTGGCACATGCTGCAGCGGCTGTGGCTGGAGGACCTGCCCCGATGAAGGTCGGCATCGTCTGCCCCTACTCCTGGGACATGCCCGGCGGGGTCAAGCAGCACATCGACGACCTGGCCCAGGCGCTGATGGCCCAGGGCCACGACGTGTCCGTGATCGCGCCGGCGGCCGACGACGACGAGCTGCCCCCGTACGTGGTGGGGGCCGGCCGGGCCGTGCCCGTGCCGTACAACGGGTCGGTGGCGCGCATGTCGTTCGGCTTCCTGTCGGCGGCCCGCGTGCGGCGCTGGGTGCGCGACGGCCACTTCGAGGTGCTGCACATCCACGAGCCGCTGGTGCCGAGCCTGGGCGTGCTCGCCTGCTGGGCGGCCAGGGGCCCGATCGTGGCGACCTTCCACGCCTCGTGGGTGCGCTCGCGGGCCATCGCCGTCGCCGAGCCGCTGCTGCGCAGCGCCCTGGAGAAGCTGAGCGGGCGCATCGCCGTCTCCGACGCCGCGCGCAAGAGCCTGGTCGAGCAGTTCGGCGGCGACACCGTGCTCATCCCCAACGGGGTGACCGTGGCCCGTTACACCGAGGCCGAGCCGCTCGACGGCTGGGGGCCCGACGGCGCGACGCTCGGCTTCCTCGGCCGCATGGACGAGGAGCGCAAGGGCCTGCCCATCCTGCTCGACGCCTTCGCCCGGCTCGGCCCCGACCGGCCCGGCCTCAAACTGCTGATCGCCGGTCCCGGTGACGCCAAGGACGTCTACGACCGGGTGCCCAGGGAGCTGCACGACCGGGTCACCGTGCTCGGCATGGTGAGCGAGGCCGACAAGATCCGCGCCTACCACTCGGTCGACGTCTTCTGCGCGCCCAACACCCGCGGCGAGAGCTTCGGCATCGTGCTCGCCGAGGCCATGGCCTCCGGCGCGACCGTGCTGGCCAGCGACATCCCCGCCTTCCGCAAGGTGCTCGGCGACGGCCAGGCCGGCGCGCTGTTCGCCAACGGCGACGCCGCCTCGCTGGCGCGCGAGGCGGCCGCGCTGCTCGACGCGCCCGACCGGCGGGCCAAGCTGGCCGAGGAGGCGCTGGTGGCGGTCCGCAAGTACGACTGGTCGACGGTGGCGCGCGACGTGGTCCGGGTCTACGAGACGGTGACCGCCGGCGGCGCCGGCCGGGTGGAGGAGGACCTGTGACGCACGGTGGCAGGGCGCGGCCGGAGGGGGCTCGGTGACGTCCACCCTGATCATCCTGGTCGTGGGCATCGTCATGGTGCTCCTGGCCGTGTACGTCTCGTGGCGCGCCGGCCGGCTGGACCGGCTGCACATCCGGCTGGAGCTGGCCCGCGAGTCGCTGGAGGCCGCCCTGATGCGGCGCAGGGCCGTGGTCCTCGAACTGGCCGGCTCCCGCCTGCTCGACCCGGCGACCTCCCTGTTCCTCGCCGCGGCGGCCCACGAGGCGAGGATGGCCGGGCCGGAGGAGCGCGAGCACGCCGAGAGCGACCTGTCGCGCGCCCTGCGCGCCGCCGTGGACCAGGAGCGCTTCCGCGAGAAGCTGGCCGAGGCGCCGGGCGGCGAGGACCTGCTGGAGGAGCTGGACACGGCGGTGGCCAAGGTCGTCTACTCCCGCCGCTTCTACAACAACGCCGTCGGGGTCACCCGGACGGCGCAGCGGCGCTGGCTGGCCCGCACGCTTCGGCTGGCCGGTCACACGGAGTTCCCGAGCTTCTTCGAGATCGACGACGATCCACCGGCGGCCATGGCATCTGAATGACCTGATTTGGTCAGGCCGGTAAGCTTCTTCCGTTTCTGGGCTAAATGCGGAGGAGTTGTGCAGGTGCGCCTACCCCGGATGATCGCCGTGACGCTGGCCGGAGCGTCCGTGCTGCTGCCCGCGGCGGCGTGCTCGTCGGACGAGCCGGCCGCCGGCCAGGCTCCGCAGGCCGCGACCGCGGCGCCCACCCCGCCGGCCGAGGAGACGCCGGCGGGCGAGCCCCACCCGTTCACCGGCAAGCCGGGGGCGCCGCTCAGGCCGGTGCTCACCGCCAAGATCGAGAACACCGCGGCGGGCAAGCCGCAGCTCGGCCTCAAGAGCGCGGACATCGTCTACGTCACCCAGGTCGAGGCCGGCCTGACCCGGCTGATCGCGGTCTTCTCGTCCAGGATCCCGGCCAAGATCGGCCCGGTCCGCAGCGCCCGCATCTCCGACCTGCACCTCGCCCCCCAGTTCGGCAAGCCGGCCTTCGCCTACTCCGGCGCGCAGACCAAGATGCTGCCGTTCATCGCGCAGGCGTCGCTGTTCGACGTCTCCGACAGCCGGGCGCCGGGCGCCTACTTCCGCCAGCCGGGCCGTGTCGCCCCGTACAACCTGTTCGCCGACACCAAGCAGCTCCTGGCCAAGGCGCCCAAGGCGAGCAAGGCCAAGGACATCGGCTTCACCTTCGGTGAGGCCCCGGCCGAGGGCGGCGTCGAGCGCAGGTCGTACACGGTCAGGTGGCCCGCCGCGCGCTTCACCTTCGCCTGGTCGGAGGCGAAGAAGCAGTGGCTCATCTGGCAGGACGGCAAGAAGAACATGGCGGCCGAGGGCGGCCAGCTCGGCGCGCCCACCATCGTGGTGCAGTACACCAGGACCGAGCGGTCCCAGTTCCACGACAAGAACCAGAGCTACACGCCGCTCGTGCGCACCGTCGGCAAGGGCTCGGCGATCGTGCTGCGCGACGGCAAGGCCTACAAGGCCCGCTGGGAGCGCAAGTCGGAGGAGGGCGGCACGACGTTCACCACCGCGGGCGGCGAACCGATGAACTTCGCGCCCGGCCAGGTCTGGGTGGCGCTCGCCAGCCGTACGCCCGTCACACCGTGACGTACAAAAACCCCAGGAAATCATGACATCGTGGTATGTCAGGGACGAGGTCGCTCAGGACCTACCATGGGGTTGGTAACTGACAGCATGCCGGAGGAGAGGCAGCCGGACCGGCCACCCGCTCGTGCGACGCGACGGCGTCCGCCACGGGACGGTGCGCGGGTGCGGCGGACTCGACCGATGAGTTCGTGAGGAAGACCGTGTCCAGCAGCACGCCCGAAGCCCCGTCCACCACCGCCCCCGCGCCGGGCGCCGTCACCGGAACGGCCCGTGTCAAGCGCGGCATGGCCGAGATGCTCAAGGGCGGCGTCATCATGGACGTCGTCACCCCCGAGCAGGCCAAGATCGCCGAAGACGCCGGCGCCGTCGCCGTCATGGCGCTGGAGCGCGTCCCCGCGGACATCCGCGCGCAGGGCGGCGTCTCCCGGATGAGCGACCCCGACATGATCGACGGGATCGTCAACGCCGTCTCGATCCCCGTCATGGCCAAGGCCCGCATCGGCCACTTCGTCGAGGCCCGGGTGCTGCAGTCGCTCGGCGTCGACTACGTCGACGAGTCCGAGGTGCTCACCCCGGCCGACTACGCCAACCACATCGACAAGTGGCAGTTCACCGTGCCGTTCGTGTGCGGCGCCACCAACCTCGGCGAGGCCCTGCGCCGCATCACCGAGGGCGCGGCCATGATCCGCTCCAAGGGCGAGGCCGGCACCGGCGACGTCTCCAACGCCGTCACGCACATGCGCACCATCCGCGGCGAGCTCAAGCGCCTCGCCTCCCTGCCCGAGGACGAGCTGTACGTCGCGGCCAAGGAGCTGCAGGCGCCGTACGAGCTGGTGGCCGAGGTCGCCAGGACCGGCAAGCTGCCCGTCGTGCTCTTCACCGCCGGCGGCATCGCCACCCCGGCCGACGCCGCGATGATGATGCAGCTCGGCGCCGAGGGCGTCTTCGTCGGCTCGGGCATCTTCAAGTCGGGCGACCCGGCCAAGCGGGCCGCCGCCATCGTCAAGGCCACCACGTTCCACGACGACCCCGACGTCATCGCCAAGGTCTCCCGCGGCCTGGGCGAGGCCATGGTCGGCATCAACGTCGACGAGATCCCGCAGCCGCACCGCCTGGCCGAGCGCGGCTGGTAGCCGGCCCGCCTCCTGGCCGGCACCCCGCCTTCTGGCGAGAAACACCGACAAGGGCGACATCCACCAAGGATGTCGCCTTTTTCGTGTCGAATGATGTTCACCGATCTGTCATGGAGCTCCGTCAAGCTACGGGACGAACCCCTCGCCCCAGGAGCCCCCCATGTCCCAGTTGAACCGGCGGCACTTCCTCGTCACCGGGCTGACCGCCGGCGCCGCCGCGGCCCTGCCCGCCACCGCGGCACACGCCGATCCCACCCCCGACGCCACCACCACCGAGACCGCGCGCGACCTCGCCTCGCGCGGCCTGCGCGCCGACCCCTTCACCCTCGGCGTCGCCTCCGGCGACCCCGACCACGGCGGCTTCGTGCTGTGGACGCGGCTCGCCCAGCAACCCCTCGCCGAGGACGGCCTCGGCGGCATGCCGCGGCACCCGTTCGCCGTCCAGTGGCAGGTGTACGCCGACGAGCGCGCCCGCCGCGTGGTCCGCGCCGGCATGGCCGTCGCCGCCCCCGAGTGGGGCCACAGCGTGCACGTCGAGGTGGACGACCTCAGCTCCGACCGCGACTACTGGTACCGCTTCCGCGTCGGCCCGTACCTGTCGCCCCTCGGCCGCGCCAGGACCGCGCCGCACCCCCTGTCGTACGGCGGGGCGCTGTCGATGGCCTTCGTCTCCTGCGCCCAGTACGAGCACGGCCACTTCACCTCCTACCGCAGGCTCGCCGAGGACCACCCCGACCTGGTGCTCCACCTCGGCGACTACCAGTACGAGTACACCCGGGACACCTACACCATCCCCGGCGGCAACGTCCGCCACCACGAAGGTCCCGAGACCGAGACCCTCGCCGGCTACCGCCAGCGCCACGCCCAGTACAAGACCGACCCCGACCTGCAGGCCGCGCACGCCGCCGCGCCGTGGCTGGTCGTCTGGGACGACCACGAACTCGACAACAACTGGGCCGACGAGGTGCCCGAGAAGCCCGAGGTGCCGCAGCCAGGCTTCCTGTCCCGCCGCGAGGCCGCCTTCCGCGCCTACTACGAGAACATGCCGCTGCGTCGCACCTCCATCCCGCGCGGCATCGACATGCAGCTCTACCGGCGCGTCCGGTGGGGCAGGATGGCCACCTTCCACATGCTCGACACCCGCCAGTACCGCGACGACCAGGGCTGCGGCGACGGCTACCGCGACTGCCCCGCCGCCGTCGACCCGGCCCGCTCGATCACCGGCGCCGAGCAGGAGGCGTGGCTGCTCGACGGCTTCCGCCACTCCCGCGCCCAGTGGGACATCCTCGGCCAGCAGGTGTTCTTCGCCCAGCGCGACAACAACGCCGGACCCGCCAAGGTCACCAGCCAGGACGCCTGGGACGGCTACGCCGCCTCCCGCCGCCGCATCACCCAGGGCTGGCTCGACGCCGGCGTGCGCAACCCCGTCGTGCTCACCGGCGACGTGCACGCCCACTGGGCGGCCGACCTCAAGCTCGACTACGACGACCCGACGGGCCCCACGGTCGGCTCCGAGCTGGTCACCACGTCCATCTCGACGGGCGGCGACGGCGCCGACTCCGACCCGGCGACACACCCCTTCCTCAAGATCAACCCGCACCTGAGGTTCTACAACAACCAGCGCGGCTACGTCCTGACGACCATCGACCGTGACCGGCTCACCGCCGACTTCAAGGTGGTGCCCCAGGTGCGCGTGCCCGGCTCCGGCGTCCACACCCGGGCCACGTACGTGGTCGAGGACCGCGTGCCGGGCGTCCAGCAGACCTACCTGCGCCCGCTCGACCCCGCGCTGCGCGCCCTGCCCGGCGTCACGGCCGAGGACACCGTCCGCCTGGAGACCGAACGCCCCTGACGTCCGCTTCCGAGGCACGCGGGCACCTGACGGAAGACACCACGCCGTTCTGGTGTTGAATGGTCGGCGACCCCGGCACCAGAACGGAAGGACCACCGTGCCCACGATCGGTGTACTCGCACTCCAGGGAGACGTGCGCGAGCACGTGCGCATGCTCCGGGAGGCGGGCGCGACGGCCATCCCCGTGCGCCGCCCGGCCGAGCTGGAGGCGGTCGACGGGCTGGTCGTCCCCGGCGGCGAGTCGACCACCATGTGGAAGCTCGCCGAGACCTTCGAGCTGCTCCAGCCGCTGCGCATGCGCGTCAAGGAGGGCATGCCCGCCTACGGCTCCTGCGCCGGCATGATCATGCTGGCCGACCGGATCGAGGACGGCATCGAGGGCCAGCAGACCATCGGCGGCATCGACATGGTCGTCAGGCGCAACGCCTTCGGCCGCCAGGTCGACTCCTTCGAGGCCGACCTCGACTTCGCCGGAGAGCGGGTGCACGCCGTGTTCATCCGCGCCCCGTGGGTCGAGTCCGTCGGCGCGGACGTCGACGTGCTGGGCAGGGCCGAGCCGGGGGATAGGATCGTCGCGGTCCGCCAGGGGCCACTGCTCGCGACGTCGTTCCACCCCGAGCTGACCGGGGACACGCGCGTGCACCGTTACTTCGTAGACATGCTGAGGGAGCTCTAGGTAATGTCCGGCCACTCCAAATGGGCGACGACGAAGCACAAGAAGGCCGCGCTCGACGCCAAGCGCGGCAAGTTGTTCGCGAAGCTCATCAAGAACATCGAAGTGGCGGCCAGGACCGGTGGCCCCGACCCCGATGCCAACCCGACCCTCTTCGACGCCATCTACAAGGCCAAGAAGAACTCCGTGCCCAACGACAACATCGAGCGGGCGCGCAAGCGGGGCGGCGGCCTGGAGGCCGGCGGCGCCGAATACCAGACCATCATGTACGAGGGCTACGGGCCCGGCGGCGTCGCCGTGCTCATCGAGTGCCTCACCGACAACCGCAACCGCGCCGCCTCAGAGGTGCGCGTCGCGCTGACCCGCAACGGCGGCTCGCTGGCCGACCCCGGCTCGGTGTCCTACATGTTCAACCGCAAGGGCGTCGTCATCGTGCCGAAGAACGGCCTCGACGAGGACACCGTGCTCATGGCCGTCCTCGACGCGGGCGCCGAGGAGGTCAACGACCTCGGCGACGGCTTCGAGGTCGTCTGCGAGGCCGGCGACCTGGTGCCGGTGCGCAAGGCGCTGCAGGAGGCGGGCATCGACTACGACTCCGCCGAGTCCAGCTTCCTGCCCACGATGAGCGTGGCGCTCGACGAGGAGGGCGCCCGCAAGGTGTTCCGGCTCGTCGAGGCCCTGGAGGACAGCGACGACGTGCAGAACGTCTACGCCAACTTCGACGTCTCCGACGAGATCATGGAGAAGCTCGACGCCTGACGCGACACGCCGCGGCGACAGACGGTTGTTCCGTGGCAGGGCGGCGGCGGGCCGCGTAGGGTCGGGCGACGTGATCTCCCCCATCCCTCCTCGACCCCCGTCCCCCGCGCTCGGCTGGCTGCTCCTCATGCCCGCCTTCGTGGGCATGCTGATCTCCCTGGTGCTTCCCAGCGTCCAGACGGTCCTGCTCAGCTTCGAATCGGGCGGGGCCCTGACGCCCAGCACCCCCGCGGGTCTCGACAACTACGACCGCCTCCTCGGCGCGGGCGGCCCGTACGGGGCCGCGCTGGGCTTCTCGCTGTCCCTGGTGCTCCTCCCGCTGCTCGTGGCGCTGGTCGCCGGCCCGCTGCTGGCCCTGGCCCTCGACCGGGCGGGCGGGCTCGTCCGCCGGACGGGCGTCGTCGTCCTGTGGCTGTCGCTGATCGTGTTCTCGCCCACGGCCGTGGCCGCCTCGTGGCTGCGCGGGCTGCGGCCCGCCGAGTCGGGCGTGGTCTCGCTGGTCAGATCGCTGGACGACCCCGCCACGGCGCCCGGCGCGCTGCGGCTCATCGTCGCCGCGGCGACGTTCGGCGTGGTGTGCGCGCTGGCTGTGACGGCGTTCCTGCCGGCGCTGCGCGGCGGCACCCCCGGCCGGGCCGTCCTGGCGGTGGCGGGCGTCGTCGTGCTCGCGATGCCGGCCGCGGGGCTGCAGGCGTTCACCCTCGGTGTCGCGCTGACCCGCGGCGGCCCGCGCGGCGCCACCCGGACGGCGGCCGGCCTGCAGTACGACTACGGGTTCGTCGCCGCCCAGCCCGGCCTGGGCGCCGCGGCGGCCACGGTCACCGGGCTCCTCCTCGGAGTCCTCGGAGTCGCCGCCACGGTCGTCGCGGTGACGAGCCGCATGCGCCTGTCGATCACTCCGCGGCCCGGCGGCGGCGCGAAGGGCGGCTCGCCGGTGGCGGTCGCGGCGGGCGTGGCCGCCCTGGTGGCCGCCGTCGCGGTCACCCTGGTGCTCACCTGGCCATGGCTGTCCGCCCTCACCGAGCCCGCCGCGCCCGCGGGCACCGGGCCGCGCACCCAGGTCAACACGTGGGTGCCCGCCCTCGCCGGCGCCGTGGTCTCCGTGGGCACCGCCTACCTCGCCGCCCTCGGCATCGGAGCCCTGCGCCCGCTCGGCCGCCGCAGCGAGTGGCTGCTGCTGCCGTTCGCCCCCTGGCTGTTCGTGGGCGTCGGCCCGCTCAGCGTCGCCGGCTGGAGCAACTTCCGAGGCATGCGCCTCCTCGACACCTTCCTCGTGCTCGTCCAGCCGTTCCTCCTCAGCGTCCCGGCGCTGTTCGTGCTCACCCTGCTGTGCAAGGGGCTGGCCGAACGGACCGACCGCGACCTCCTCGGCGGGGTGGTCCTGCCGTCGCTGCCCATGGCCGGAGTCCTGACCGGCGCGGTCACCCTGGTGAACGCCCAGGACGTGCTGTGGCCCCTGCTGGTCACCCACGACCGCGGACTGGCCACCGCCCCCGTCGCCCAGCTGCTCCAGCTCACCCAGTTCGGCAGGGCCGCGGCCGACGTCGCCCTGACCACCCCGCTGCCCGTCATGGCGATCGCCCTGCTCGCCGTGGTCGCCGCCCAGTTCCGCTACCTCGACCGGCTGACGCTCACGGTGGGGGACGAGGGTCGTTCGCCGATCCCGACGACGCCCGCGTAGGGTTGTCCGACTGTGGAGATTCGCGACCTGAACCCCGACGACATCGACGCCGTCCTCGACCTGCGCAGGCGGTCGTTCGGCCCCGTCTCCGCCGCGGACGCCGACAGATGGCGACGGGCGGTGCCCCCGGTGATGGCCGAGGGCCGCTACCTCGGCGTCCTCGACGGCGACCGCCTGGCCGCCAGCGCCCGCGTCCGGGCGTTCACCCAGTGGTGGCACGGCAGGCCGCAGCCGATGGCCGGGATCGCCGGGGTCACGGTCAACCCCGAGGACCGCGGCAAGGGCGTCGGCAGCCGGCTCATGCGCGCCGTCGTCGACCGGGCCGCCGAGCTGGGTGACGCCGTCTCGGCGCTGTACCCGGCCACCACCCCCATCTACCGCGCGGCGGGCTACGAGCACGCGGGCGCCCAGCGACTGATGACCCTGCGCGCCGAGGCGCTGCGCTCCATCCGCCCCTCCGAGCCGGTGAAGCTGCGCCGGATGGGCCCCGCCGACGCCGCCGAGGTCGTCTCCGTCCTGCACCGCGCGCACGGCGCGGCCCGCGCCAGCGGCCCCGTCTCGTGGGACGAGCGCACCTGGGCGCTGTGGCTGGCCGAGGAGGACGACTTCCTCTACCTGGCCGAGGACGGCTACGTCGTCTACCGGTGGGACGGCGAGGACATCCGCGTCGTCAACCTCGTCGCCGGCTCCGCGCCGACCGCCCGCGCGCTGTGGTCGCTGGTCGGCTCCTCCTCCTCGATCGCCCAGCACGTCACCGCCCCCGTCGCGCCCGACGACCCGGTGCTCTGGCTGACCCGCGAACGTTCCAAGGAGAAGGCCACCGACGTCCGCTGGATGTTCCGGGTGGTGGACCTGGCCGCGGCCGTGGCGCGCAGGGGCTACCCGGCGGGGGTCGCCCTCGACGCGACGGTCACGGTGGATGACCCCCTGCGGCCCGGCAACACCGGCCGCTGGCGACTCCGGGTCTCCGGCGGAGAGGGTGCCGCGACCCTTCTGGAGGCCGTCACACCGGCCGCTGACGGCCCGGGGGCCGATGTCGGGGCCCTGCCGACGGCCGGCCCCTCCGAAGGCCCCAGGCTCGCGATCAACGGCTTGTCGGCCCTGTACGCCGGCATCCCCACGGCCACCCTGCGCCTCAGCGGCCTCCTGTCGGGGGACGACCGCCACGACGAGGCCCTCGACTCGGCCTTCACCGCCCGGCCGTACATGCTGGACTACTTCTAGCACCGGCGGTACGGCTTCTAGCACCGGCGGTACGGCCGGCCGGCACGGCGGCGGGCGTTTCGCGATGCGCGGGCCCCATCGGCAGGGGTAGAGTCTCGTGCCGAACACATGTTCGGCGTGGCTGTATGCCGGGGCGGAGGCGGGCGAGTGCGGGTGCTGGGCGTCGATCCGGGGCTGACCCGGTGCGGAGTGGGCGCGGTCGAGGGCCGCCCGGGCGCGCCGCTGTCGCTGGTAGCCGTCGGCGTGGTCCGCACGGGGGCCGACGAGGAGCTGGGCGCCCGGCTGGTGGGCATCGAGGCCGGCATCGAACACTGGCTCGACGAGGTGCGCCCCGACGCCGTGGCCGTCGAACGGGTCTTCAGCCAGCACAACGTCCGCACCGTCATGGGCACCGCGCAGGCCGCCGGCATCGCCGTCCTGTGCGCCGCCAGGCGCGGCCTGCCCGTCGCCCTGCACACCCCGTCGGAGGTCAAGGCCGCCATCACCGGCAGCGGCACCGCCGACAAGAAGCAGATCGGCGCCATGGTGACGCGCCTGCTGCGCCTCACCGAGATGCCCAGGCCCGCCGACGCCGCCGACGCCCTCGCGCTGGCCATCTGCCACGTCTGGCGGGGCGGCCCGCAGCACCGCCTCGCCCAGGCCGTCGCCGCCGCGAAGGCGCGCTCCCGGACCGTCGCGCCCGGCGGCCCGGCCCGCACCCCCCGGGACGCGGCGGGACCGCCCGGCGACGGGGCCCGGACTCCCGGAAGCCCGTGACGCCGTGGTCGCATCGCCCGCCGGAGTCGTGCCAGGCTGGGACGGCCACGCCGCGACGGCATCGCACCGAAGGGACGTGACACTGTGGCAGCACCGCTCACCCGGAAGGACATGACGCTGTGATCGCTTCGGTGGCCGGGAGGGTCGCGGCCGTCGCCCCCGACGGCGCGGTGATCGAGGTCGGCGGGGTCGGCATCCTCACCCACTGCACCCCCGGCACGCTCGCCACGCTCAAGGTCGGCGAGGAGACGCGCCTGGCCACGTCGCTCGTGGTCCGCGAGGAGTCCCTCACCCTGTACGGGTTCGCCACCGACGACGAGCGGGCCGTCTTCGAACTGCTGCAGACCGCCAGCGGGGTGGGCCCCAAGCTGGCGCTGGCCATGCTCGCCGTGCACACCCCCCACGCGCTGCGCGTCGCCGTGGCCGCCGCAGACCTCAAGGCACTCACCAAGGTGCCCGGCATCGGCCAGAAAGGCGCCCAGCGCATCGTCCTGGAGCTCAAGGACCGCCTCGGCACCCCCGCCGAGGCCGTCGACGCCGCGCTCAACGGCGACCGCGGGACGGCGCTCTGGCGCGACCAGGTGCACTCGGGCCTCGTGGGCCTCGGCTACTCCGCCAAGGACGCCGACGAGGCCGTCGCCGCCGTGGAGCACGAGGCCGAGGCCGACCTGGCGGCCGGCCGGCCCCTGCGGGTGGCCGCCCTCCTCAAGTCGGCCCTGCGCTCACTCAGCGTCCGATGACCGCCCCGCCGGGCGCTCCCACACGCGCCCCGACACGTGCCCGGACCGACAGCCGGACAGGCGCCCCGACAGACCCTGCGCAAGACGCCGGCAGGACGACGCGGAAGGACGAGACGTGAGCCTGGAGCGGGACCTGGTGTCCCCCGACGCCGAGGGCGACGAGCTGCAGATCGAGGCGGCGCTGCGGCCCAAGCGGCTGAGCGACTTCATCGGCCAGGGCCGGGTGCGCGAGCAGCTGTCGCTGGTGCTGGAGAGCGCCGTGCGGCGCAACCGCCCGCCCGACCACGTGCTGATGAGCGGCTCGCCCGGGCTCGGCAAGACCACCCTGGCCATGATCATCGCAGCCGAGCTGAACGCCCCGCTGCGCATCACCTCGGGTCCCGCGCTCGAACGGGCCGGCGACCTCGCGGCCATCCTGTCCACCCTCGCCGAGGGCGAGGTGCTGTTCATCGACGAGATCCACCGGATGGCGCGTCCGGCCGAGGAGATGCTGTACCTCGCCATGGAGGACTTCCGGGTCGACATCGTCGTCGGCAAGGGCCCCGGCGCCACCGCCATCCCGCTCGACATCGCGCCGTTCACCCTCGTCGGCGCCACCACGCGCGCCGGGCTGCTGCCCGCGCCGCTGCGCGACCGGTTCGGCTTCACCGCCCACATGGACTTCTACGAGGTGGCGGAGCTGGAGCAGGTGCTGCAGCGGTCGGCCAGGCTGCTCGGCCTGACACTGCCGGCCGAGGGCGGCCACGAGATCGCCCGGCGTTCGCGCGGCACCCCGCGCATCGCCAACCGGCTGCTGCGCCGCGTACGCGACTTCGCCGACGTCCGCGCCGACGGCGTCATCGACCACGACATCGCCTCCGCGGCCCTCGACCTGTACGAGGTGGACGCCGAAGGGCTGGACCGGCTCGACCGGGCGGTGCTCGGCGTGCTGCTGCGCAAGTTCGGGGGCGGGCCGGTGGGCCTGTCGACGCTCGCGGTGGCCGTGGGGGAGGAGCCGGAGACGGTCGAGGTGGTCGCCGAGCCGTTCCTGGTCAGGCAGGGACTGCTGGCCAGGACCCCGCGCGGCCGGGTCGCCACGGCGGCGGCCTGGCACCACCTCGGGATGACCCCGCCCCCCGACGCGTTCGGAGCCGCGCTTTTCGACTGATTACAGATCGGTTGCAACCGTTTCGAATAGGGAACTTCTCCGCGCGCCGAAACGCTGCCTCGTTGCCGCGTTTCGCAACAAGCGCCTACACTCCGTGGCTTGGCTGGCTGTGTAGGCTGATGGGCTGAGCGGCGCGGCCCCGACGCTACGCGTGGAATTTCCGGCGCGAGGCCGGTGTCAACCTCTTGAACGACTATGGAAGGTCGCCTCTCATGGAGCAACTCGGAAGTATCCTGCCGCTGATTCTTCTGGTGGTGGTGTTCTACTTCCTGCTGATTCGCCCGCAGCGCAAGCGGCAGCAGGAGGCGGTCAAGATGCAGAACAGCCTCTCTCCCGGCGCCCGGGTGATGACCACGACCGGCCTGTTCGCCACCGTGGTCGCCGTCGACAACGAGGACGTGGTCCTCGAGGTCGCCCCCGGCGTCGAGACCCGCTGGGTGAAGGCCGCCATCGGCCGCGTGGTGACGCCCGGCGACGCCGTGGCCGACCCCGTGGCCGACCCCGTGGCCGACCCCGTGGCCGACCCCGTGGCCGACCCCGTGGCCGACCCCGTGGCCGACCCCGTGGCCGACTCCGTGGCCGACTCCGTGGCCGACTCCGTGGCCGACGCCGACGCCGACGAGACCGCGGACGCGAGCAAGGACGACGACACCGCGGAGCGCAACGACGGACACGACACCAGGAAGCCCTGACCAGACTCCGCGACCAACCTCTATCCGAAAGAACAGACGACCAGTGGCCCGACCGACCAGCAGCCACAGTAAGCCGGGGCGCACGCTCCTGCTGCTCCTGGCGCTCATCCTCGCCCTGGGCGGGACGATGTTCCTGCAGAAGGCGTTCACGCCGAAGCTGGGACTCGACCTCGCCGGCGGCACGACGGTGACACTCTCACCCGTGACCCAGAACGGTGCGGCTCCCCCCGAGGAGATCCTGGACCGCGCGGTCAACATCATCCGCGACCGGGTCAACGGCACCGGCATCTCCGACGCGGAGGTCGCCAAGTCCGGCGACAACATCATCATCTCCATCCCGGGCGTCGGGCAGAGCGAGGCCATCAAGCTGGTCGCGACCACGGCGGAGCTGCGCTTCCGCCAGGTGCTCGCCATGGAGGCCACGCAGCTCCCGCAGGAGCTCACCACGCAGCCCGCGACGCCCAGCGCGGCTCCGTCGGCTTCGGCGTCACCTGAGCCGACGGCCTCGCCGTCGAAGTCGGCCAGGTCGGAGCCCTCAAGCCCCCGATCACCCGCCGCGGGCACTCCCAGCGCCTCTCCGACGGGCAAGGCCCTGTCGTCGGCGCTGACCGCGCAGGCGCCCGACCCCACGCCGACGGCCACCCGCGCCCGGCAGGACGCCCAGCAGCAGGACCCCAAGCAGCAGGACCCCAAGCAGCAGGATCCCAAGCAGCAGCCCGAGGACCAGCCGACGGGCCAGAAGCGGGGCCAGGACGCCAAGGCGACCCCCGCCCCGAGCCCGACGGCCACGCAGCCGCAGCAGGACTCCGGCATCAACACCCAGGGCATCGACCCGGCGGTGCTCAAGCAGTTCAACAGCCTCGACTGCGCCGACCCGAAGAACCGCGGCCAGGGCGTCCAGGACGACCCCAACAAGCAGTTCGCCGGGTGCGAGAGCGACGGCAGCTTCAAGTACGTCCTCGACGTCGCCAAGGTCGTCGGCACCGACATCGACACCGCCTCGGCCGGCGTGCGCCAGGGCAGCACCGAGTGGGTCGTCCAGCTCGACTTCAAGAGCAAGGGCGCGGGCGAGTGGAGCAAGCTCACCTCGGCCGCCTTCAACTCGCCGGAGCCGCGCAACAAGGTCGCCGTCGTCCTCGACGGCGTCGTGATCACCGCTCCCAACATCATCAGCCCGATCCCGGGCGGCCGGGCCGAGATCACCGGCGGCTTCAACCAGAAGAGCGCCACCGACCTGGCCGAGCAGCTCAAGTACGGCGCGCTGCCGCTGAAGTTCGAGCGCAGCTCGATCGACACCGTCTCCTCCACGCTGGGCCAGGACCAGCTCATGGGCGGTCTGATCTCCGGCGTCATCGGCCTCGCGCTCGTGGTCGTCTACTGCCTGCTCTACTACCGCGGCCTGGGTGTCGTGGCCGTGCTGAGCCTCGTCGTCGCCTCGATCCTGACCTACCTGGCCGTCGTCGTGCTCGGTCACAACGCCGGCTTCCGGCTGTCGCTGCCGCACATCATCGGCCTGGTGGTCTCGATCGGCATCACCGCCGACTCCTTCATCGTGTACTTCGAGCGCATCCGTGACGAGATGAAGGAGGGACGGCGCACGCTCCGTGCGGCCGTCGAGGTGGCCTGGGTTCGCGCCCGGCGCACCATCCTGATCGCCGACGCCGTCATGTTCATCGCCGCGGTCGTGCTGTACGCCCTCGCGGTGGGCGGTGTGGCCGGGTTCGCGTTCGCCATGGGCCTGACCACGCTGATCGACATCGTGGTGGTGTTCATGTTCACCAAGCCGTTCATCGCGCTGCTGGCGAGGCTGAAGTTCTTCGCCAAGGGACACCCGCTGTCCGGCATCGACGCCGAACGCATGAGCGTCCAGCCGACCGGCCCGAGCCGCCCGACCACCCCGCAGGAGGCCTGACATGGGACTGGGGCGTCGCCTCTACCGAGGCGAGATCGACGTCGACTTCGTCGGCAAGTGGAAGCTCTGGTACGGCCTGTCCGGCTTCCTGCTGGTCATCTCCCTCGCCGGCCTGTTGATCAACGGGCTCAACCTCGGCGTCGAGTTCAAGGGCGGGTCGGTCTTCTCGTTCAAGGCGCCGACCGCCACCATCGAGCAGGTCCGTGAGGGCTTCCGCGACCAGGGCGTGCACCAGCCGATCGTGCAGACGGCCGGTGACCGCTGGCGGGTCACCACCGAGACCCTGCCCGAGAGCACCAGCCTCGCCGTCCAGAACTCCATCGCCAAGGACTACAACGTCCCGGTCAGCCAGGTCGACGTCCAGTCGATCGGCGCGTCCTGGGGCGGTGAGGTGTCGCAGAAGGCGTGGATCGGCCTGGGCGTCTTCATGCTCGCGATCATCCTCTACCTGTCGATGGCGTTCGAGCCGAAGATGGCGCTGGCCGCGATCGTCGCGCTGCTCCACGACCTCGTCATCACCGCGGGCGTCTACGCCTGGTCCGGGTTCGAGGTCACCCCGGCGACCCTGCTGGGCTTCCTGACCATCCTCGGCTACTCGCTCTACGACGCGGTCGTGGTGTTCGACATGATCAAGGAAGTGACGGCCAAGCTGGGCACGACGTCCAAGCAGACCTACTCGATGGCGGCCAACAACGCGCTCAACCACACGCTGATCCGGTCGCTCAACACCTCGCTGGTCGCGATCCTGCCCGTGGCGGCGATCCTGTTCATCGGCACGACCGTGCTCGGCGCGGGCACGCTGAAGGACCTGTCGCTGTCGCTGTTCGTCGGCATGATCGTCGGCACCTACTCCTCGCTGTGCGTGGCCACGCCGCTGCTGGTCACCCTCAAGGAGCGGGAGCCGAAGTACCAGGCCATCGCCAAGCGCCTGGCCTCGCAGAGCGGCAAGGGCGCCAAGAGCGCCGCCGTGGCCAAGGGCTGACACCGGCCACCAGCGCGTCGCAGGGCGGGGGCGGTCCGGGCCGGGCCGCCCCCGCCGCGCGTCCGCGCCCCGCAACCTCCCCGAAGGAGTGCCGTGACAAGCAGTGACCTCAGCGCCCTGATCCTCGACCGGATCAGGGACGTGCCCGACTACCCCAAGCCCGGCGTGCTGTTCAAGGACATCAGCCCGCTGCTGGCCGACCACACGGCGTTCGCGGCCGTGGTGGACGCGCTGGCCGGCAGCGAACCCGTCGACAAGATCGTCGGCATCGAGGCGCGCGGCTTCATCCTGGCCGCCCCCGTGGCCTACCGGGCCGGCGCCGGATTCGTGCCGGTACGGAAAAAGGGCAAACTGCCCTCCGAAACGTTCGCGGAGTCCTACGATCTGGAGTACGGCTCCGCGACCATCGAGGTGCACCGCGACGCCTTCGCCGAGGGCGACCGGGTGCTCATCGTCGACGACGTCCTGGCCACGGGCGGCACGGCCGAGGCGACCGTGGAGCTCGTCCGCAGGGCCGGAGCCGAGGTGATCGGCCTCGGCATCCTGATGGAGCTGGCCTTCCTCAAGGGACGCGAGCGCCTGCCGGGAGTGGACGTCCGCTCCCTTGTGATCGTCTGAGCCGGACCCACGGCGGGCCAGGTTTCGCACCTGGATACACTGGGGGACCTGGACTCGAACATGAGGAGTCTGTGTGCCCCGTGAAGTGGTCGTGCCCGACGTGACCGACGCCGGCGGCGCCGAGCCTGCCGGCGGCGCTCCCACGGCGCGTCGACGGCGATTTGGGGGTGGGGCCATGAACCCGGTGCTGGAACCGCTGTTCCGGACCGTTCGCGCCACCCACCCCAAGGCCGACCTGCGCCTGATCGAGCGCGCGTACGAGGTCGCCGCGCACCACCACCGCGACCAGAAGCGCAAGTCCGGCGACCCCTACATCACCCACCCGCTGGCCGTGGCGACGATCCTGGCCGAGCTGGGCACCGACGACGAGACGCTGTGCGCGGCGCTGCTGCACGACACCGTCGAGGACACCTCCTACGGCCTCGACGAGCTGCGCGCCGACTTCGGCGACACGATCGGCTCGCTGGTCGACGGCGTCACCAAGCTCGACAAGGTCAAGTTCGGCGACGCCGCGCAGGCCGAGACCGTGCGCAAGATGGTCGTCGCGATGTCGCGCGACATCCGGGTGCTGATCATCAAGCTGGCCGACCGGCTGCACAACATGCGCACGATGCGCTACCTGCCCGAGCACAAGCGGCACCAGAAGTCCCGCGAGACGCTGGAGATCTTCGCGCCGCTCGCCCACCGCCTGGGCATGAACACCATCAAGTGGGAGCTCGAGGACCTGGCCTTCGCCATGCTCTACCCCAAGCGCTACGACGAGATCGCGCGCATGGTGTCGGAGCGGGCCCCCCGCCGCGACCTGTTCCTGCAGGAGGTCATCGAGAAGGTCTCCGGCGACCTGCGCGAGGCGAAGATCCGCGCCGTGGTCAAGGGCCGGCCCAAGCACTACTACTCCGTCTACCAGAAGATGATCGCCCGCGACGTGGCCTTCGACGACATCTACGACCTGGTGGGCATCCGGGTCCTCGTCGACAGCGTGCGCGACTGCTACGCGGCCCTCGGAACGATCCACGCGCGATGGAACCCCGTGCCCGGCAGGTTCAAGGACTACATCGCGATGCCCAAGTTCAACATGTACCAGTCGCTGCACACCACGGTCATCGGCCCCGAGGGCAAGCCGGTGGAGCTGCAGATCCGCACGCACGCGATGCACCACCGGGCCGAGTACGGCGTGGCCGCCCACTGGAAGTACAAGGAGGAGGTCGGCTCCCCGGGCCCGCAGGGCAAGGTCAAGCCGGGCAGCGACATGGCCTGGCTGCGCCAGCTGCTCGACTGGCAGAAGGAGACGTCCGACCCGGGCGAGTTCCTGGAGTCGCTGCGCTTCGACCTGTCGGTGTCGGAGGTCTACGTCTTCACCCCGCGCGGTCAGGTCGTGGCGCTGCCCGAGGGCGCGACGCCGGTCGACTTCGCCTACGCCGTGCACACCGAGGTCGGTCACCGCTGCATCGGCGCCCGGGTCAACGGCCGGCTGGTGCCGCTGGAGTCGCGGCTCGGCAACGGCGACACGGTCGAGATCTTCACCTCCAAGTCGCCCGACGCCGGGCCGTCCCGCGACTGGCTCAAGTTCGTCAAGTCCGGCCGGGCCCGCAACAAGATCCGGCAGTGGTTCTCCAAGGAGCGCCGCGAGACCGCGATCGAGGCGGGCAAGGAGGCCATCGGCCGCGCCATGCGCAAGCAGGGCCTGCCGCTGCAGCGGCTGATGTCCGGCGAGTCGCTGCTGGCGCTCGCCCGCGACCTGCACTACCCCGACGTGTCGGCCCTGTACGCGGCCGTGGGGGAGGGGCACGTCGCCGCGCAGACGGTCGTGCAGAAGCTCGTGGCCTCCATCGGCGGCGTCGAGAGCGCCGAGGAGGACATCGCCGAGACGTCGGTCCCGACGCGCCTGCAGGGCCGTCCCCGGGGCGGCGGGCCGGGCGTGGTCGTTGCGGGCGACGCCGACGTGTGGGTGCGCCTGTCCAAGTGCTGCACGCCGGTCCCGGGCGACGAGATCGTCGGCTTCGTGACCCGCGGCCACGGCGTGTCGGTGCACCGCGCCGACTGCACCAACGTCCAGCAGCTCAAGTCGCAGCCCGACCGGCTGGTGGAGGTGAGCTGGTCGCCCGGCGACGACTCGGTGTTCCTCGTGGCCATCCAGGTCGAGGCGCTCGACCGGCCCCGCCTGCTGTCCGACGTCACGCGGACGCTGTCCGACCAGCACGTCAACATCCTGAGCGCGTCGGTCACCACCTCCCGCGACCGGGTCGCGATCAGCAGGTTCACCTTCGAGATGGGTGACCCCAAGCACCTCGGCCACGTGCTGAAGGCCGTTCGCAACATCCAGGGCGTCTTCGACGTCTACCGCGTCAGCGGCGCCACCTGATCCTGCTTCCCCCTGTCACGGCACGGCCTGTCACATGTCACGGCGTGTCACGGCACGGCCGGGGAATGCGCCACCCGCCGTACGAGGCCGGGGGCTTCCAGGAAGACGCCCGCTGACCCGCGCAGGGCGGGCCGCCGTCACGGACGGCACGGCCGTCTGCCGCACCCTCGCCCGGCCCGCGCGGCACGTGAGCGGCCGAGCGCGTCCGCGGGCGCCCCCCGTCGCCCGCGCGAGCCCTCAGCGGCCCTGGCGTGGGCTGAACTCGGCGAGCGTGCGCTCGGCCTCCTCCAGCCACGAGCGGCGCGCGGTCAGCGCCTCCTCGGCCTCCTTGACGTCCTTGGCCCGGCCGGCCGCCTGCGCCTTGGCCAGCCGCTTCTCCAACTGCTCGATCGAGGTGCGGAGCTGGTCGACCGTGCTCTGCGCCCGGGCGCGCGCCTCCGGGTTGGAGCGCTTCCACTCGGCCTCCTCGGCCTTGCGGACGGCGTCGTCCACCCGCCGCAGCCCGCCCTCCAGGCGGTCGCGCTGCTCGCGAGGCACCGGCCCGGCCGCCTCCCACCGCTCCACGAGGTGGCGCAGCGCGGCACGGGCGGCACGCACGTCGGTGACCGGCAGGATCTTCTCGGCCTCGGCCAGCAACTGCTCCTTGACGTCGGCGTTGGCCGCGAGCGAGGCGTCACGCTCGGCGAACACCGCCGACCTCGCCTGGAAGAACTGGTCCTGGGCGGCCTTGAAACGTGTCCACAGCGCGTCCTCGACCTCGCGCGAGGCCCGCCCGGCGCTCTTCCAGCGCTGCATGAGCTCGCGGTAGACGGCGGCCGTGCCGCCCCAGTCGGTGGAGTCGGCGATGGCCTCCGCCTCGGCGACGATCTGCTCCTTGGCGGCCCGCACCCCCTCGCGCTGCTCGTCCAGGCCGGCGAAGTAGACCTTGCGCCGCTTGGCGAACGCGGTGCGGGCGGCCGACAGCCGCTTCCACAGCTGCGCCTCGGTGACCCGGTCGATGCGGTCGGCGGCCTTCCACTCCTCGACGAGCTGGCGCAGCCGCTCGCCGCCGGACTTCCAGTGCGTGGTCTCGTCGGCGATGCGCTCGGCCTCGGCGACGATGCGCTCCTTGACGGCCTTGGCCTCGGCGCGGGCCTGCTCGCGGGCGGCCTTGACCTCCTCGCGGCGGTGCGCGACCAGCTCCGACAGCCCGTCGAGGCGGGCCGTCAGCGCGGCCAGGTCACCGACGGCGTGGGCGTCGGCGACGGCCTCGCGCAGCTTGACGATGCCGGCCTCGGCCTGCGCCGGGGCCAGGTCGGTGCCCCTGACCCGCTGCTCCAGCAACTGCACCTGGCCGGCCAGCTCGTCGTACTTGCGATGGAAGTATGCCAGCGCTTCCTCGGGTTCACCGGCCTGCCAGGAGCCGACGGCGCGCTCTCCCTCAGCCGTACGCACGTAGACGGTGCCGTCGTCGTCTACCCGGCCCCACGGGTCGGTGCTCACCGTGTCCTCCTGCACTTTCCATCAGACCCTTCGGGACGTGGCGTCCCTAGTTGAATTACGTCAGCTCTTGCCAGCGATTGTCACGTCTTTGATTTCGACCGTCTCCTTGGGAGCCCCGGTGCCGTCCCCGCCCGAGCCTGCCATGACGCCCGCCTTGTTCACCTTGTCCAGGATGTCGAGTCCCTTCGTGATCGTACCCACCGGTGTGTAGTCGGGCGTGAGACCGATGTCGCCGTACACCAGGAAGAACTGGCTGCCGGTGCTGCCCGGGGCCTGCGTCTTGGCCATCGCCATCACGCCGCGCTTGTAGGTGGCGCCCTGGAGGTTCTCCTCGGCCATCACGTAGCCGGGGCCGCCCTGCCCGTCGGTCGGGTTCTTGCCGTCGGCCTTGGCCGTCGGGTCGCCGCACTGCAGCATCGGGAACTGGTCGCTGCCCAGCCGGTGGCACTTGCTGCCGTCGTAGTAGTCCTTCTTGGCCAGGAACTGCAGGGAGTTGACGGTGCACGGCGCCTTGGCGTTGTCGAGCTCGACCTCGATGTCGCCCAGGTTGGTGGACAGCGTCATGGTCTTCGTCGCGGGCTTCGTGTCGGCCTTCTTCGGCGGCATGCCCACGTCCTTGACCGTGCCGCCCGTCGGGTCGGCGACGTAGTCGCACGTGCCGGTCTTGGCGTCGTACGGCTTGGGGCCCGCGGCGGGCGAGGCCGAGGGGGCCGAGGTGTCCTGCGCCGACGCCGACGCGGACGGCGAGGCCGCGGCGTCGGTCTGCGGGTCGCCGCCGAGCAGCGCGACCGCGGCCACGATGCCACCCACCACGACCACGACCCCCACCGTGGAGCCGATGATCGCGGTGCGCCTCGCCTGCTGCTCGCGCTCCAGGCGGCGCTGCAACTGCCGCTCGTGGTGCTCGCGTGCCAGCTGCTTCTGCCGGTCCTTCCCCGTGGCCACCGCTTTGCCTCCCATAGTGAATCGACTGAGGTGGGCGAATCGTATCGGCCCATGGGTAATGATTCGCAGCCCGGCGACCCGCACCGGTACCCTTCGGTTACATTCCCATTGGCTTTTTTGACGAGATCAGCTGAGGCAGATGCTCATCGCAGGCTTCCCCGCAGGGGCCTTCCAGACCAATTGTTACGTCATCGCGCCCGCGGCGGGCGAGGAGTGCGTGATCGTCGACCCTGGTCAGGACGCCGCAGCCGGGGTCGACGAGCTGCTGCGCGAGCACCGGCTCAAGCCCGTCGCGGTCCTGCTCACGCACGGCCACCTCGACCACGTCTGGTCGGTGGCGCCCGTGTGCGGCGCGCGTGACATCCCGGCCTGGATCCACCCCGACGACCGCCATCTGCTGTCCGACCCGGCGGCCGGCTGGGGGGCCACGGGCGCCGAGCTGTTCGGCGGCATCACGCTCAGCGAGCCCGACGACGTCAGGGAGCTGGCCGACGGGGCGGCGCTGCCGCTCGCCGGCCTGGACCTCGTGGTCGACCACACACCGGGGCATACCAGGGGGTCGGTGAGCTTCCGGCTGCCCGGCGAGCAGATCATGTTCGCGGGCGACCTGCTGTTCGCCGGCTCCATCGGCCGCACCGACCTGCCGGGCGGCGACTACCCGACGATCCTGCGCAGCCTCGCCTCCAAGTGCCTGCCGCTGCCGGACGATACGGTCGTCCTGCCCGGCCACGGACCGCAGACCACGATCGGCCACGAGCGCGCCACCAATCCCTATCTCAAGGAGGCCGCGCCGCACGCCGGTCCCACACGAGGAATCTGATGAACTTCCAAGCACCCAAAGGCGTCAAGGAATACGTGCCGCCGCAGGCCTCGACGTTCTCCGCGATACGCGGGGCGTTCGCCGAGACGGCCAGGCGCGCGGGATACGCCCGCCTGGAGACCGCGGTCTTCGAGGACACCCAGCTCTTCGCCCGCGGGGTGGGTGAGTCCACCGACGTCGTGAGCAAGGAGATGTACACCTTCACCGACCGGGGCGGCCGGTCGCTGACCCTGCGCCCGGAGTTCACCGCCGGCGTGCTGCGCGCGGTCCTGGAGTACGGCCTGCACCGCGGCCAGCTGCCGGTGAAGGTCTGGACCGACGGGCCGGTGTTCCGCGCCGAGGCGCCGCAGGAAGGCCGTTACCGGCAGTTCTACCAGCTCGATCTGGAAGCCGTCGGCAGCGAGGACCCAGCGGTCGACGCCGAGACCATCGCGCTGGCCTGGCAGTGGTACGCCACGATCGGCCTCACCCAGGTGCGGCTGCTGCTCAACTCGCTCGGCTGCACGGAGTGCCGCCCGATCTACCGGACCCGCCTGCAGGAGTTCCTGCGCGCGCTCGACCTCGACGCGGCCACCAGGGCCCGCATCGAGGTCAACCCGCTGCGCGTGCTCGACGACAAGCGTCCCGAGGTGCGCGCGCAGCTCGACGGGGCGCCGCTCATCGGCGACCACCTCTGCGCCGACTGCAAGGCCTACCACGACCGGGTCAAGCAGTTCCTGGCCGACCTCGGCATCCCCTGGGAGGACGCCCCCCGGCTCGTACGGGGGCTCGACTACTACACCCGCACCACCTTCGAGTTCGACCACCCGCTCCTGGGCGCGCAGTCCGGCATCGGCGGCGGCGGCCGCTACGACGGGCTCTCCGAGGCCATCGGCGGGCCGCCGCTCCCGGGCATCGGCTTCGGGCTCGGGCTCGACCGCACCGTCATCGCCCTGGAACGGGAGAGCATCGCCCTGGAGATCCCGCCCCGCTGCGAGGTGTACGGTGTGGCGCTGGGCGAGGAGGCGGCGCGGGCCATGTTCAAGCTCCTGAGCGAGCTGCGGGCGGCCGGCGTCGCCGCCGACATGGCCTTCGGCGGCAAGGGGCTCAAAGGCGCGATGAAGGGGGCCGACCGCTCCGGCGCCCGCTTCGCGCTCATCCTCGGCGAGCGCGACCTGGCCGCGCGTGCCGTCCAGCTGAAAGACCTGACCACCGCTGAGCAGACCGAGGTGCCGCTGGCCCAGGTCGTCGACGTTCTGAAAGGGAAAGTGCAGTGATTCGCACGCATACGGCCGGGTCGCTCCGCGAGGAGCACGCCGGGCAGCAGGTGACGCTCGCGGGATGGGTGGCACGGCGCCGTGACCACGGCGGCGTCGTCTTCATCGACCTGCGCGACGCCTCCGGCTCGGCGCAGGTGGTCTTCCGCGAGGAGGACCACGCCCACGACCTGCGCGCCGAATACTGCGTGAAGGTCGTCGGCCAGGTGCGGGTGCGCCCCGAGGGCAACGAGAACCCCGACCTGCCGACCGGCGCCATCGAGGTCGTCGCCGAGCAGGTCGAGGTGCTCAGCGAGTCGGCGCCGCTGCCGTTCCCGATCGAGGGCAACGTCGGCGTCTCCGAGGAGGCCCGGCTGAAGTACCGCTACCTCGACATCCGCCGCCAGCAGGTGGCCCACGCGATGCGCGTCCGCTCCAAGGCCACCTACCTGGCCAACGAGACGATGAACGAGCTCGGCTTCGTCTACGTCGAGACGCCGACGCTGACCCGCTCCACGCCCGAGGGCGCCCGCGACTTCCTCGTGCCGGTGCGGCTGCAGCCCGGCAACTGGTACGCCCTGCCCCAGTCGCCGCAGCTGTTCAAGCAGCTCCTGCAGGTGGCCGGGCTGGAGCGCTACTACCAGCTCGCCAAGTGCTACCGCGACGAGGACCTGCGGGCCGACCGGCAGCCCGAGTTCACCCAGATCGACGTCGAGATGTCCTTCGTCGATCAGGAGGACGTCATCGCGGTCGGCGAGAAGCTCGTGGGCCGGCTCTGGCGCGAGATCCTCGGCTACGAGATCCCGATGCCGCTGCCGCGCATGACCTACGCCGAGGCGATGGCCCGCTACGGCTCCGACAAGCCCGACCTGCGCTTCGGCCAGGAGCTCGTCGAGATGACCGACTACTTCGCCGGCACCTCCTTCCGCGTCTTCCAGGCCGACTACGTGGGCGCGGTCGTCATGCCGGGCGGCGCGTCGCAGACCCGCAAGGAGCTCGACGGCTGGCAGGAGTGGGCCCGCTCGCGCGGCGCCAAGGGTCTGGCGTACGTGCTCGTGCAGCCCGACGGCACGCTCGGCGGCCCGGTCGCCAAGAACCTGTCGGAGCGGGAGCTGGCCGGCCTGGCCGAGGCCGTCAAGGCCGAGCCGGGCGACGCCGTCTTCTTCGCGGCCGGCGGCCGCAGCGCCGCCCGTGACCTGCTGGGCGCGGCCCGGCTGGAGATCGGCCGCCGCTGCGGGCTCATCGACGAGTCGCAGTGGTCGTTCCTGTGGGTGGTCGACGCGCCGATGTTCGAGGAGGACGGCGAGGGCGGCTGGACGGCCGTGCACCACCCGTTCACCGGCCCCAAGCCCGAGTGGGCCGAGAACTTCCAGGACCACCCCGGCGAGGCGCTGGCCTACGCCTACGACATGGTCTGCAACGGCATGGAGATCGGCGGCGGCTCCATCCGTATCCACCGGGCCGAGATGCAGCAGCGCGTCTTCGACGTGCTCGGCATCTCCAAGGAGGAGGCCGAGAGCAAGTTCGGCTTCCTGCTGGAGGCGTTCAAGTACGGGCCGCCCCCGCACGGCGGCATCGCCTACGGCTGGGACCGCATCTGCATGCTGCTGTCCGGCGGCGACTCCATCCGCGACGTCATCGCCTTCCCGAAGACGGCCTCCGGCTTCGACCCGCTGACCGGCGCGCCGACGCCGATCACCGGAGAGCAGCGCAAGGAGGCGGGCGTCGACGCCCAGCCCAAGGAGTAGCCCTCCCCGCCGCACGCCGACGCCCCGTCCCTCCGGCCCGGAGAGGCGGGGCGTCGGCCGTACGGGACGCGAAACGGCGCGGCCGCCTCCCCGGTTGCCTACCGGAGGGCGGCCGCGCCGCTGGGGACACGCTCAGCGCAGCGTGACCTTCTTGATGATGATGGGGTTCTTCGGCGCGGTGGCGCCCTGGCCGGTCATGGCGTCGTCCTTGTTGACGATGACGCCGTCGGCGGCCACCTTGTCGATGATCTCCAGCCCGGAGGTGACGACGCCGAGCACCGTGTACGGGTCCTGGATCTGCGCGTTCTCGTCCGACAGCGAGATGGCGAACTGGCTGCTGCTCTGGTTCGTCGCGCCCGCCGGCTGGGTCAGCATCACCACGCCCCGGGAGTAGGGGATGACGCCGATATTCTCGTCGGGGATGGCGTAGCCGGCGGTGCCCTGGCCGTCGGTCGGGTTCTTGCCGTCGGCCTTGGCCTTCGGGTCGCCGCACTGCAGGATGTGGACGCCCTCGGTCTCGGGCATCGCCAGCCGGTGACACTTGGTGTTCTCGTAGAAGCCCTTCTTGGCCAGGAACGCCATCGAGTTGACCGAGCACGGCGTGGCGGCGGGGTCCACGTCGATGACGATGTCACCGTGGTTCGTGGTGATCGTCATCTTCGACAGCTTCATGTTGGGCTTGCGGCCCGGCATGCCCACGTACTTGATCGGCACGTCCTGGGGACCCCGCTTGTACGTGCAGGTCACCGGGCCCGCCTTCTTCGTCGGCGTCTCCGTCGGCAGCACCGCCGGGGCCGACGTCGAAGGGGAGGCCGACGGCGTGCTCTTGGCCGCCACGGGCGCCTTCGTCTCCCCGCCCACCAGCGTGGTGGCGGCGTAGATGCCCCCCGCCACCACGACGACGGCCACGCCGGCGCCGATGAAGGTGTTCCGCTTCGCCTTGGCGGACTGCTCAGCCGCGCGCCGCGCCTGCCGCTCCTTGTGCTCCCGCGCCAGCTGGCTCTGGCGGTCCTCGCCGCTCACCGGTATGTCCTCCAGTTTTGCCTACACATGACCGAACAACTCCGCGAATGCTACCGGCCCTGGAATGTGGAAGACGTAAGTGACGGGAAACGGTCACTGTTGCGGGCGACGCGGGAATCATAGGGTGCTGGAACTTGTAGTTGAAAGACGTACTAAGGAGTTCCCCGGTGTTCGACCAAGTCCTCGGCCTGCCCGCCCACCCCCTGATCGTGCACTTCGCCGTCGTCCTGACGCCGCTGCTCGCCCTGCTGTCCGTGGCGTACGCGGCACTGCCACGCCTGCGCCCGCGGCTCGGCTGGGCCGTGGCGCTGCTCGCGGTGGGCAGCCCGGCCGCCGTCTTCGCCGCCAGACAGAGCGGCGAGAGCCTCAAGGCGGCCCGCTTCGCCACCGCCGAGGGCGAACTGGCCACGATGATCGCCGCCCACCAGGGCTTCGCCAACCCGCTGCTGCTGTCCACCCTCGGGCTCGGCGTCAGCGCGCTGCTGCTGGTTCTCGCCACCACCCCGGCCCGCGCCGCGGAAGGCCGCACCGCCGTCACACCCGGCACCGGCGGCTCGGACGGCACAGGCGGTTCGGGCGGTTCGGGTGGTTCGGGTGGTTCGGGCGGCGACCGGTTCGGCCGCGCGACCACCGTCGCCCTGTCGGCGCTCACCGTGGTCCTGGCGCTCGTGGCCGCCTACTACGTCTTCCAGGCCGGCGACTCGGGAGCCAGAGCCGTGTGGGAGTAGCCGTCCGGCAGCACCACAGACGGGTGCCCCCGCCCGCGGTGGACCGCCCGGCGCGGCCCACCCTGTAATCTCGCGTTGTGGAGAGCCTGTTCGATTCGGCGGCGCAGGAGGCCACGCCGCAACCCCTCGCCGTGCGGATGCGTCCCCGCGGCCTCGACGAGGTCGTCGGCCAGCGACACCTGCTCGGCCCCGGCACGCCGCTGCGGCGCCTCGTGGAGAGCGAGGCGCCGATGTCGCTCTTCCTGTGGGGACCGCCGGGCACCGGCAAGACCACGCTCGCCTACGTCGTCGCCGGCGTCACCAAACGGCGCTTCGTCGAGGTCTCGGCCGTCTCCGCCGGGGTCAAGGACGTGCGCGCCGCCATCGACGCCGCCCGCCGCGAGCTTGGCATGACCGGCCGCCAGACCGTGCTGTTCGTCGACGAGGTGCACCGCTTCAACAAGGCGCAGCAGGACGCGCTGCTGCCGGCCGTCGAGAACCGCTGGGTCACCTTCATCGGCGCCACGACGGAAAACCCGTTCTTCTCGGTCATCTCGCCGCTGCTGTCACGCTCGCTGCTGCTGACGCTGGAGTCGCTGTCCGACGACGACATCCGCGAGGTGCTGCAGCGCGCCGTCGGCGACGAGCGCGGGCTCGGCGGCCGCGCCACCCTGGCCCCGCAGGCCCTCGACCACCTCGTCCGGCTCGCCGGCGGCGACGCGCGCCGTTCCCTGACCTACCTGGAGGCCGCGGCGCTGCTGGCCGACGACATCACCGTCGAGGTGGTGGAGAAGGCCGTCGACAAGGCGGCCGTCCGCTACGACCGGCAGGGCGACCAGCACTACGACGTGATCAGCGCGTTCATCAAGGCGATGCGCGGCTCCGACGCCGACGCCGCCCTGCACTACCTCGCCCGCATGATCGAAGCCGGCGAGGACCCGCGCTTCATCGCGCGCCGCATCGTCATCTTCGCCTCCGAGGACGTCGGCCTCGCCGACCCCACCTGCCTGCAGACGGCCGTGGCCGTCGCCCAGGCGGTGCAGCTCATCGGCCTGCCCGAAGCCCAGATCAACCTCGCCCACGCCGTCATCCACTGCGCCCTGGCCCCCAAGTCCAACGCCGTCGTCAAGGCCATCGGCGCGGCCGTCGGCGACGTACGGCGCGGCCTCATCGGCCAGGTGCCCGGCCACCTGCGCGACGCCCACTACCCGGGCGCGGCCAAGCTCGGTCACGGCGAGGGCTACAAGTACCCGCACGACTTCGACCACGGACTGGTCCGCCAGGACTACGCCCCCGACCAGATCCGGCAGCGTCGCTACTACGAGCCGACCACTCACGGCGCCGAGGCCCCGGTCGCCGACCGCTGGGCCCGCATCCGCGACTTCCTGCGCGGCACGTGACCGGCACACCACGGGGCCTCGACCCCACGCGAAGGAGCGCTCCATGAACGCCGCCCGGCCACCCTCCGATCACCCCGGACGAGACGCCGCGGGCGACACTCCTGCCACGGCACCGCCCGACGCGGCCGTCGCCTACCGCGCCTCGTTCGACGCGGCCATCACCTTCGGCAACGGCGGCGACCTGATCGTCCACGGGTTCCGCGTCGACCTGCCGTCACCCGACTGCGGCGAGGACGAGATCGCCGCCCTCTTCGTCGCCTCGCTGGGCCTGCTGATGACCGACGAGGTCCGCCTGTCCGGCGTCCGCGTCTTCGCCGAGCCGCACAAGGGCACCAGGGGCGGCCCGTCCGACCGCAGCGTCCCGCCGCCCGGCCGGACCGGGCCGCTGGTCGAACTCGACCGGGCGCCCTCCGCGGGCACCACCTCGATCGAGACGCCCGCGGATGTGGCCGCGCTGAGCCTGGCCGGCGTCGCCGATCTGCCCGTCGTGGTGGTGCGGGTGGCGGGCGCCGGGCCGCTGCCGGTCGGCGTCGGCGCGCTGGCCGCCTTCGACGTGCGCGGTGCCGCCGTCCTGCTGCACACGGGGGCGCGGCACGGCAACCCGCTCACGCCCGAGGCCGCGACCTGGCTGGTGGAACGCGGCGCCGCCCTGGCCGGCACCGACGCGGACGCACTCGACGGCGCACCCGAGAACGCCTCCGACGGCGCACCCGACGGCGCACCCGAGAACGCCTCCGACGGCGCACCCGACGGTGCACCCGAGGGCGCCCGGCCTGCCCGGCGGATCCTCCTGAACGCGGGCATCCCCGTCGTGGAGGGGCTCACGGGGCTCGACCGGCTGCCGCCGACCGGCGCGCTGCTCACCGCCGTGCCGCCACGCCTGGCGGGGGCCCGGCGGGCTCCCGTACGCGCCTTCGCCCGCCTCCCGGCCGGCTGACCCGCAAGGCCGGCAGGCCGATCGACGGCGTCGGACCGATGAGGCCGGATCGAGGTTCGAGGGGGCCCGCTGGGGGCACTTCGACCCGGCGAAACAAGGCCGCCCCGACGTGGCGGCCAGATCAAGATCTTCGTCCCCACTAACCTGAGTCCCCGGACACGATAGGGTTCATGCCGTTCCGGCGCAGCGTACGAGGGAGATGAGCGCATGCTTACCGCTGGAGAGGTCGCCGGGCTGATCGCGGCCACGGGCTGGATAGTCCTGGTCTGCGTGCTGGTCATGGTTCTCGTCAGGCTCACCAGGCTGCTGACCGAGACCACCAAGGCGGTCTCCGACCTAAGCAGCCGCGTGGCGCCGCTGCTCGACGACGTGAGCGTCACGGTCAACGAGACCAACAGGCAACTCGTCGCCGTCGAGGCCATCACCAAGGACGTCAAGCAGATCAGCGGCCACGCGGCCAAGCTGAGCGCCGTCACCCAGACGATCTTCACCGGGCCGCTGATCAAGGTGTCGTCCCTCGGCTACGGCGTACGCCGGGCCATCGAGGCCCGC
The DNA here is from genome assembly GCF_043204415.1 of Nonomuraea sp. NPDC047897. NCBI lineage: Bacteria > Bacillati > Actinomycetota > Actinomycetes > Streptosporangiales > Streptosporangiaceae > Nonomuraea > Nonomuraea sp. NPDC047897. The sequence goes on from NZ_JBIDCC010000002.1 coordinate 697,590, forward strand.
CGCACCCGCCCGACGCCCGGCATCGGGCGGCGGCCGTGATCAGACGCCTGTTCTACCTGTCGCTCGGCGCGTGCATCACCCTGTGGGTGATGCGCAGGCTGCAGGCCCTGCACCCCAACCACATGGCGCGCCGGACCGTCAGCGGCGCGGCGGGCATGCTCGCGCAGGTGAGAGACTTTACTTCCGACGCGCTCGGCGAAGCGGCCGATCGCGAAATCGAGTTGCGGGCCCGCTTCGGGCTCGGCGACTCTGACCACAACGACTAACGCAAAGGATGGCCGCCATGGAGTCGGCAGAGATCGCCCGCCGCTTCCTGCGCTTCTTCGAGGAGCGTGGGCACAAAGTAGTGCCCTCGGCCAGCCTGATCGCTGAGGACCCCACGCTACTCCTGGTCAACGCGGGTATGGTGCCGTTCAAGCCGTACTTCCTGGGGCAGCGCAAGCCTCCGGCGTCCCGGCTGGCCACCGCCCAGAAGTGCGTGCGCACCCCCGACATCGACGAGGTGGGCAAGACCACCCGGCACGCCACGTTCTTCCAGATGCTCGGCAACTTCTCCATCGGCGACTACTTCAAGGCCGAGGTGATCCCGTTCGCCTGGGAGCTGCTCACCAGGTCCGAGGCCGACGGAGGTTTCGGCTTCCCCGAGGACCGGCTCTGGGCGACCGTCTACCACGACGACGACGAGGCGTTCGGCATCTGGCACGACAAGGTCGGTCTGCCCGCCGAGCGCATCCAGCGCCGCGGCCTGGAGGACAACTACTGGCACATGGGCGTGCCCGGCCCCGGCGGCCCCTGCTCGGAGATCTACTACGACCGCGGCCCCGAGTACGGCAAGGAGGGCGGTCCGGTCGCCGACGAGGACCGCTACCTCGAGGTCTGGAACCTCGTGTTCATGCAGTACCAGCTCAGCGCGGTCCGCAGCAAGGTCGATTTCGACATCGCGGGCGAGCTGCCCAGCAAGAACATCGACACCGGCATGGGCCTGGAGCGCATGGCGGCCATCCTGCAGGGCGTCGACAACATCTACGAGATCGACACCACCTACAAGATCCTCGACCGGGCGGCCGAGCTCACCAAGACCCGTTACGGCCGCGACGCCCGCGCCGACGTGAGCCTGCGCGTCGTCGCCGACCACGTCCGCACCGGCACCATGCTGGTGGCCGACGGCGTCATGCCCGGCAACGAGGGCCGCGGCTACGTCCTGCGCCGTATCCTGCGCCGCAGCGTCCGCAACCTGCGCCTGCTCGGCTCCGGCGACGAGCGCTACATGCACGAGCTGACCGGTGTCGCGATCGACGTCATGGGGGAGCAGTACCCCGAGCTGAAGACGGACGCCCCGCAGATCCACGCGGTCATCGACGCCGAGGAGGCGTCGTTCCTCGGCACGCTGCGCACCGGCACCGCGATCTTCGACGTGGCCGTCGAGGAGACCAAGCGCAGGTCCGGCACGTCGATCTCCGGCGACCAGGCGTTCCAGCTGCACGACACCTACGGCTTCCCCATCGACCTGACCCTGGAGATGGCCGCCGAGCAGGGGCTGCAGGTCGACGAGGAGGGCTTCCGCCGGCTGATGAAGGAGCAGCGGGAGCGGGCCAAGGCCGACGCCGCGGCGAAGAAGACCGGCAACGCCGACGTGTCCGTCTTCGGGCAGCTGCTCGAGAAGGCCGGCAGGGTCGAGTTCCTCGGCTACGACCAGACCGAGGCCGAGACCACGGTCGTCGGCATCCTCGTCGACGGCGCGACCGTCCCGGCCGCGGGCGCCGGCTCGACCGTCGAGATCGTGCTCGGCCGCACCCCCTTCTACGCCGAGGGCGGCGGCCAGCTCGCCGACCAGGGCGTCGTCCGCACCGCCGGCGCCGAGGTCGAGATCGTCGACGTGCAGTCGCCGATCGCCGGCCTGGTCGTGCACCGCGGCAAGGTCCGCACCGGCGAGGTGCGGGTCGGCGACGAGGCGCAGGCGGAGATCGACGTGGAGCGCCGCCGCGCCATCTCGCGCAGCCACAGCGCCACCCACCTCGTGCACCGCGGCTTCAAGAACGCCCTCGGCGAGACGGCCGCGCAGGCGGGCTCCGAGAACTCGCCCGGCCGCTTCCGCTTCGACTTCACCTCGGCGGGAGCGGTCCCGCCGAGCGTGCTGCGCGACGTCGAGGACGAGGTCAACGCCGTGCTCATCAACGACCTGAAGGTCAACGCCTTCCACACCTCCCAGGCGGAGGCCCGGGCGATGGGCGCGCTGGCCATGTTCGGCGAGAAGTACGGCGACGAGGTCCGCGTCGTGGAGATCGGCGACTACTCCCGCGAGCTGTGCGGCGGCACCCACGTCCACAGCTCCGGCCAGCTCGGCCTGGTCAAGGTGCTCGGTGAGCAGTCGGTCGGCGCGGGCGTGCGCCGCGTCGAGGCGCTGGTCGGCATCGACGCCTTCCGCTTCCTGGCGCGGGAGAGCGTGCTCGTCGCCCAGCTCACCGAGCAGCTCAAGGCCCGCCGCGAGGAGCTGCCCGAGCGCATCGAGGGCATCGTCACCCGGCTGCGCACCGCCGAGAAGGACCTGGAGAAGCTCCGCTCCGCCCAGGTGCTCCAGGTGGCCGGCGAGCTGGCCTCGCAGGCTCGTGACCTGCAGGGCGTCTCCGTGGTGACACACCGCGCGCCTGATGGCACCGGAGCCGACGACCTGCGTAAGCTCGCCCTGGATGTGCGTGGCAGGTTCCCGGCCGACCGGCCTGCGGTCATCGTGATCGCCGGCGTCCCCTCCGACCGACCCGTGGTCGTTGCCGCGGTCAACGAGGCGGGACGCGAGCGGGGGCTCAAGGCCGGGCGACTGGTCGGCGTCGCCGCCAAGGCGCTGGGGGGTGGCGGTGGCGGCAAGGACGACGTCGCGCAGGGCGGCGGCAGCCGGCCCGAGGCGATCGGCGACGCGCTGCGGCTCGTCGAGCAGGCCATCGAGGGACAGCTCGGCTGACATGCGGTTCGGTTCACGGATCGGCGTGGACGTCGGTTCCGTACGTGTCGGCGTGGCCCGCAGTGACCCTTCCGGGCTGCTGGCCACGCCGGTCGAGACCGTCAGGCGCGGCAAGGGCGACCTCGACCGCATCGCCGCGATCGTGGCGGAGCACGAGGCGATCGAGGTCGTGGTGGGGCTGCCCACCTCGCTGTCGGGCCGCGAGGGGCAGGCCGCCGCGCTGGCTCGCGCCTTCGCCACCGAGCTGGCCGCCCGGCTCGACCCCACCCCGGTCCGGCTGTTCGACGAACGGCTGACCACGGTCGCCGCCCAGCAGAGCTTGCGGGCCAGCGGCGTACGCGCCAGGAAGCAGCGCGGGGTCGTCGACCAGGCGGCCGCGGTCGTCCTGCTCCAGGACGCGCTCGACGCCGAACGCGCCACGGACAGACCTCCAGGCAGGCCCGTCGACCCGCCCTCCGCGGCGGCCGGCGGACCGGCCTCATGACGCCGCGCCACCCTGGTCCCGCCGCGCCCGCACCGGCGGCGCGCGCATCCGGAGACCTCGACCGCGGCGGCGCCGAGTCCGGGAGGGCCCGGTCCGACCGGGCGACGCCCGTGCCGACCCGCAGAGGCGTGGCCCTCACGGCGGGCATCGCCGCCTCGGCGCTCGCGCTCGGCACCGGCGCGTACGCCGTGCTCAAGCCCCGCCTCGACCCGGAGGACCACGAGGGCCCCGGCACCGGCGCCGTGACCGTCCGGATCCGGCCCGGCGCCACCGCGGGTGACATCGGCGAGATCCTGGCCGGCAGCGGCGTGGTGGCGAGCGCCCGCTCGTTCGTCGACGCCGCCGAGGCGCGGGCCGTGTCGCACGAGCTCAGGCCGGGCCACTACCGGCTGCGCGCCGGCATGGCCGCCGAGGCCGCGCTCGACCTGCTGCTCGCTCCGGCGTCCCGGGTCGTCAGACGGGTCACGGTGGCCGAGGGGATGCGCGCGGACGAGGTGCTGCGGCGCATCGCCGCCCAGGCCGGCCTGCCGCTCAGAGCGCTGCGGGCGGTCGAACCCGAACTCGTCGGGCTTCCTGCGTACGCCCGCGGGATCGAGGGATTCCTCTTCCCCGCCACGTACGAGGTGGAGCCCGACGCCACGGCCGTGGACGTGCTCGCCGCGATGGTGGAGCGGTACGGCGAGGTCGCCCGGCGACTGGACCTGGAGGCCCGCGCGGCGCGGGTGCGCCTGACGCCGCTGGAGGCCGTCACCGTGGCCAGCATCGCGCAGGTGGAGGGCGGCCGGGACGCCGATTACCCGAAGATCGCCAGAGTGGTCTACAACAGGCTCAGGCGCGGGATGCCCCTGCAGATGGACGCGACCGTCGCCTACGCGGTCGGCAGGCGGACCCCACGGATCACCGCGAGGGATCTGCGGGTCCGCTCGCCGTACAACACCTATGCGCGCGCGGGTCTGCCGCCGGCGCCGATCTCGAACCCCGGCCGGAAGGCACTGATGGCGGCACTACGACCGGCGAAGGGGGATTGGTGCTGGTTTGTCACAACTGATCCCGCGCATAGAATCACCAAATTCACCGACAAAGAGAGCGAGTTCGTGAGATACCGGGAAGAGTCGCACCAGAACCTCGGGACGAACTGATGCTCGCTGGGACGCCCTCCACCCCGCGGGGGATCCGCGAGATCCCCGGCCCCGGCCCGCGCCCCGGCCCGCGCGCCGGGGCGCCGGCCCTCCCCTCGCCGTCCCCGAACATGGCTACCCCGAGTGAACTTCCCCGGACGTGCGAGCATGTCCGGCGGATCCCCCCGTTCCCCCCGGTGATCCCGAACGGTTCGGTCCGTCCGCTTGACGCCGGACGGCCGGCGCCGGGAGATTGGCCAGCGCACCCATGAGCGAGCTCGATATGGATTTCCTGCTCGGCGCCGAAGACGACGAGGGTCGTGGTAGGCGCTCCAGAGGTTCCGGCAGACGCGGCAGCCGCAGGCGGCGCAAGCGGCGCAACCGGGGCGGCTTCATCGCGCCGGTCCTCGCCCTGATCATCCTCGTCGGCATCCTGGGCGGCGGTGGCTACTTCGGCTACCAGTGGCTCAGCGGCGCCCTCGTCCCCGACGACTTCACCGGTCAGGGCGAGGGCGAGGTGATCATAGAGATCAAGGACGGCCAGATCGCCTCCGAGGTGGCGGTCGAGCTCGAACGGCAGGGGGTCGTGGCCAGCGCCAGGGCGTTCACCAACGCGCTGGAGAGCGCGGGCAAGAGCAACAGCCTGCAGCCCGGCCAGTACACGATGCGCAAGCGCATGTCAGCCGCCGCCGCCGTGACCCGGCTCGACGCGAACAACCGGATGCTGAGCCGGGTGACTCTCCAGGAGGGGCTACGCCTGTCCGACACCCTCGCCAAGCTCGCCGAGGAGACGGGCAAGCCGGTCAAGGAGTTCGAGGCGGCCGCGAAGAACGTCCGCGCGCTCGACCTGCCCCGCTACGCCGGGAACAGGCTGGAGGGGTACGCGTTCCCGTCCACGTACGACGTGCAGCCGAAGACCACGCCGGCCGACATCCTGGCCTCGATGGTGGAGCGGTTCCACGAGACGGCCGACAAGGTCGAGCTCGAGGAGGGCGCGAAGAAGCTCGGCTACACGGCCCGCGAGATGGTGATCATCGCGAGCATCATCCAGGCCGAGGCCGGCCGGCACGAGGACATGCCGAAGATCGCCCGGGTCATCTACAACCGGCTCAACCGCGAGCCGGCGATGAAGCTGGAGATGGACAGCACGGTCATGTACGCGCTCGGCAAGTACGGCACGGCGGCGACCCACGAGGAGCTTGAGACGCCGTCGAAGTACAACACGTACAAGTGGCCGGGTCTGCCGCCGGGGCCCATCACCAACCCGGGCCAGCACGCGCTGGAGGCGGCGCTCAAGCCCGCCAGGGGGCCCTGGCTGTACTTCGTCGCCACCGACCCCAACAGCAACGTCACCAAGTTCGCCACCACCGAGGCCGAACGGCAGGCCCTGCTGGCGGAGTACCGCAAGAACGGCGGCTGAGCGAGGCGGCCGGGGCTCCGGAGGGCGGCCCCGGCTCGCGACCGTGGGGCGGAGTCCCGGGTGGCCTTGCCGCGGCCGGGGTGCGGGACGGTCGGTGACCGCGACCGGCGGCCGGGTGGCCGGTCCGGGAGCCGGCGGCGGTAGGGTGCTGCCAGTCGAAGGGAGCAGGTGATCATGCGGGCCGCGGTCATGGGGGCGCCGATCGGGCATTCGCTGTCACCCTGCCTGCACCGCGCCGCCTACGCGGCGATGGGCCTGGCCGGGTGGAGTTACGAGGCCGTCGAGTGCGACGAGGCGTCGCTGCCCGGCACGCTGCGCGCTCTGCGGCCGGTCCGGCGCGGGCGGCCGGGCGACGACGGCGAGCCGGACGACGCCTGGGCGGGCCTGTCACTGACGATGCCGCTCAAGCGGGCCGTCCTGCCGCTCCTCGACACGGTCTCCGACCTGGCGCTGGAGGTGGGCGGCGCCAACACGGTGGTGTTCCGCGACGGCGCCGCGCACGGCCACAACACCGACGTTTACGGCATCGAGCAGGCGCTCACCGAGGCGGGGGTGCCCGCGCCCCGGACGGCGACCGTGCTCGGCGGCGGCGCCACCGCCGCCTCCACGCTCGCCGCGCTGCGCGGCCTCGGAGTGCACGGAGCCACGCTGCTCGTCCGCGACCCGGCCCGCGCGGGGGAGACGGTGGCGGTGGCCGAACGGCTCGGCGTGGCGCTCGAGGTGGAGACGCTCGACAAGCTCACCGCCCGGCTCCAGGTGGACCTGGTCGTCTCCACGCTGCCCGGCGGCGCGGCCGACGCCCACGCGGACCTGCTGGCGGGGGTTCCCGCACTGTTCGACGTGGTCTACTCGCCCTGGCCCACCCGGGCCGCCTCGGCCGTACGGGAAGCCGGGGGCACGGTCGTGAGCGGCTTCGCGATGCTGCTCCACCAGGCGGTCCGGCAGGTGGAGCTCATGACGGGCCGCGCCGACGTGCCGGTGGCGGCCATGCGCGCGGCCGGCGAGGCCGAGCTGCTCACCCGGGCCACTCGAACGGGTTGATCACGGTGGCGCCGGTTCCGGCGAAGTCCTTGACGTTGCGGGTGACCACGCTCCAGCCGTGCACCTTCGCCGTGGCGGCCAGCAGCCCGTCGACGGCGGGCATCGGACGGATGACGTTGAGCCGCCCCCACTCCTCCGCGATCTCGGAGGAGATCGGGACGATGTGGTCCCGGAACGACTCGTAGAGCCTGGCCAGCCACCGCTCGAGGACGAGTGCCTGACGGGGATCACGTTGTCTGCGCAGCTCGATGCCGTACCGGATCTCGCCGATGGTCATCGCACTCACGTGCAGGGTCGGGCCGAGCGAGGCGTCGATCCAGGCCTTCACCCGGAGATCGCCGTTCCGCTTGCGGACCTCGGAGACGACGTTGGTGTCGAGAAGGTAGCCGACGCTCACCAGCCCAGGTCCACTTCGCGGGGCAGGTCCTTGCTCCGGGGAAACTCGAGGTCGTCGTCCCAATCGGGCGCGCTGAGGAGGAACTCCTTGAAGTCGGGTTCCTGTCCCTTGATCCGGCGATACTCCGCCATGTCGAGGATCACCGCGACGTCCTCGCCATGGCGCGTCACGATCTGGGGGCCCTCGTCGTGGGCCCGGCGCACCACTTCGCTGAAGCGCTGCTTGGCTTCCTGCAACTGCCACGTCGTCACTCGGCACTCTCCTGTCTAGACAGACTAGGCTGGATCGTCCACAGTCTAGTCGCCCAGGCGAGGGCCGGGAGGGAAGATTCGAGCATCGTTCGTGGTTGTGGTAATGTAGCTCTCTGATCGGTCCGGCATGTTTGCTGGACGCGCAAGCGGAGGTCTCCCTCCCACCCGGGTCGCCGCGAGGTGGCCGGGTCCAGGATCACGCCGGACTACTCCGGGGAGCTTGAGGCCACGACGCCGAAGAGCTCAGTGGCCCCGCATGCGCGACGTGCGGGGCTTTTCGCGTTTCGCGTAAAGTTCCCCGGCACGACGAGCACGTAGGGATCGCAAACCTAGGAGGCCCCATCAGCACTGAGCCCCGCATCAACGAGCGTATCCGAGTTCCCGAGGTTCGCCTCGTGGGCCCGAACGGCGAGCAGGTCGGCATCGTCTCGATTCACGATGCCCTCAAGCTGGCCCAGGAGGCCGACCTCGACCTCGTCGAGGTCGCGGCCACGGCTCGACCGCCCGTGTGCAAGCTCATGGACTACGGCAAGTTCAAGTACGAGTCCGCGATGAAGGCGCGCGAGGCGCGCAAGAATCAGGCGCACACGATCATCAAGGAGATCAAGCTCCGGCCGAAGATCGACCCGCACGACTACGAGACCAAGAAGGGTCACGTGGTGCGGTTCCTCAAGGCGGGGGACAAGGTCAAAGTCACGATCATGTTCCGTGGCCGCGAGCAGTCCCGTCCGGAGCTCGGCTTCCGGCTGCTGCAGCGGCTGGCCGAGGACGTCCAGGAGCTCGGCTTCGTGGAGTCCCAGCCCAAGCAGGACGGCCGTAACATGATCATGGTGATCGGTCCGCACAAGAAGAAGGCGGAGGCCAAGGCCGAGAAGGCAGCGGCCAAGGCCCAGCGTGGCAGCGAGGAACCTTCCACACAGGAAGCGTGACCCCCCGTAGGGGTTAGCCTTACAGCGCACCCCGAACGGCCACCAGCAGACGAAGACGCCGCGACCGGGTCGGCCAGCACCGGCCCGGCCACCGGCACGACCGAATTGAGGAGAGACGGCGGACATGCCGAAGATGAAGACGCACAGCGGTGCGAAGAAGCGGTTCCGGCTGACCGGTTCTGGCAAGATCAAGCGTCGCCGTGCCAACCGCGCGCACTACAACGAGTGGAAGTCGTCCACGCTGACGCGCCGTCTCAAGAACGAGGTCGTCCTTTCCGACGCCGACACCAAGAAGATCAAGAAGCTGCTCGCCAAGTAGCGCGAACCCCCGGGGAGAAGAAACATGGCACGCGTGAAGCGGGCGCTCAACGCCAAGAAGAAGCGCAAGGTCGTCCTCGAGCGGGCAACCGGTTACCGTGGCCAGCGGTCACGGCTCTACCGCAAGGCCAAGGAGCAGATGCTCCACTCGATGACGTACGCCTATCGGGACCGCAAGGACCGTAAGGGCGCGTTCCGCCGTCTGTGGATCCAGCGCATCAACGCTGCGGCCCGCCAGAACGGCATGACCTACAACCGCCTGATCCAGGGTCTGCGCCTGGCGGGCGTCGAGGTCGACCGCAAGATCCTCGCCGATCTGGCGGTCAACGACAGCCAGACCTTCGCCACGCTCGTCGAGGCCGCCAAGAAGGCGCTGCCGGCGAACGTGAACGCCCCGGCCGCGAGCTGAGGCGTGTGACGGGCCCGGCAGGGCTCTAGACGGAGGGCCCACCTCAGGGTGGGCCCTTTTTTCATCTAACAGGGCTTTTCCAGTCGGTACGGCAGGCAGGGGGACGCATGGCGGGATCCGAGCTGACCAACGTCAGGTCGCCGAGGGTCAAGGCCGCCCGGCGGCTGACCAAGCGCGCCTTCCGCGAGCAGGACCGCAAGTTCCTGGCCGAGGGCCCGCAGGCGGTGCGTGAGGCGCTCCGGCTCGACCGCGTGATGGTGGAGCTGTTCGCCACCGCCGAGGCCGAACAGCGGCACCCCGAGATCGTCGGCGAGGCCGCCGCCCGCGACCTGCCCGTGCACCGGGTCAGCGGCGAGGTGATGGCCGAGCTGTCGCAGACCGTCACCCCACAGGGCCTGCTGGCCGTCTGCCGGCTCGTCCACGTGCCGCTGCAGGAGGCCCTGCCCGCCGAGCCGCGCCTGGTCGCGATCCTCGCCCACGTGCGCGACCCGGGCAACGCCGGCACCGTCCTGCGCACCGCCGACGCCGCCGGCGCGGACGCCGTGGTGTTCACCGACGCCTCCGTCGACCCGTACAACGGCAAGTGCGTGCGCGCCAGCGCCGGCAGCCTCTTCCACCTGCCTGTCGTCATCGGCGCGCCGGTGAGCGCGACGGTGCGCCACCTCAGGGAACGCGGGCTGCGCGTGCTGGCCGCCGACGGCGCGGGCAAGCACACGCTCGACGACGTCGACCTGTCCGGGCCCACCGCGTGGATCTTCGGCAACGAGGCGTGGGGCCTGCCGGAGGACGTCCTCGCGGAGGCCGACGACGTGGTCCGGGTCCCTATCTACGGGCAGGCCGAGAGCCTCAACCTGGCGACCGCCGCCGCCGTGTGCCTCTACTCCTCCGCCAGAGCACAGCGGCTGCCCTGAGTCCACGCCCGCCCGTCATGATCGGCCGCGCCCGCAGGTGGGACCCGTCAGGACCCATAGGGAGGCGTTCGGCGAGTCCCCCAGGCGCCGGGAAACCCGCTATTGTCGGCCTTGTAGGCGGAGGAGGCGAGGTCGTGCAGGGCGCAGACACGGGTGGTCCAGCGGTCTCGCCCGCGTGCACGATCGCCATCGACGACCTTCCCGACGGGCTCATCGTGACCGACGGCCACGGCCGGGTGCTCGCCGTCAACCGGGCCGCCGCCCGGCTGACCGGCGTCACCCCCGAGCGTGCCGTCGGCGGCGACATGGACGAGGTGTTCCCCTTCCGCGACCACGACGGCCGCGAATGGTGGAAGGGCCTCGACCCGCGGGGCGGCCTGCGCACCCGCAGCAGGGTGCCCGAGCGGCCGCTCCACCTGCCCGCGGGCCAGGAGTTGCATGTCGCCGCCCGCCTGGTGCGCGAGCCCGCCCGGTGCGGCGACGTCGTCCGGGTCGCCATCACGCTGCGCGACGGCGGCGCCCGCGCCCGGCTGGAGCGCAGCCGCGCCGACCTGGTCTCCACCGTCGCCCACGAGCTGCGCTCGCCGCTGACCAGCGTCAAGGGCTTCACCGCGACGCTGCTCGCCAAGTGGACCCGCTTCACCGACGAGCAGAAGCGTGTCATGCTGGAGACGGTCAACAACGACGCCGACCGGGTCACCCGGCTGATCACCGAGCTGCTCGACGTCTCACGCATCGAGTCCGGGCGGCTGGAGCTGCACCGCCAGGTCGTCGACGTGCCCGCCAGGACCCGCAGGATCATCGCCGGCCGGGTCGCCGCGGGCGAGCCCGAGGACCGCTTCCGGCTCCTCGCCGGCGACGATCTGCCCGAGATGTGGCTCGACCAGGACAAGATCGACCAGATTCTCGGTAACCTGGTGGAGAACGCGGTGCGGCACGGGCGCGGCACCGTGACGATCGACATCGAGTCCGTCGGGTGGGGGTTAGCCGTGTCGGTGCGCGACGAGGGCGAGGGCATCGCGCCCGAGCTGGCCCCGCGCGTCTTCCGGCAGTTCTGGCGGGGCAACAGCCGCAGGCGCGGCGGCACCGGGCTGGGCCTGTTCATCGTCAAGGGCCTGGTCGAGGCGCACGGCGGCACGATCGCCGTGCAGCGGGCGCCCGAGGGCGGCGCGGAGTTCCGATTTACCGTGCCCACCGGCACGCCCGACTTCGCCTGACGCCCGCGGCATCACGAGCGAGTCGGCCGGTGGGCGCCCCCGTTAGACTCTTGACCGCTCAAGCCCTGGATACGGAGCTCACTCTTGTCTGACTACGACCCCGTCGAGGTCACACCGTTGCAAGCCGACGAGGTGTCCCGCATGGAGGCCGAAGCCCTCGATGCGATCAAGTCGGCCGGCAGCCTCGACGCACTCAAGCAGGCCCGCCTGGCCCACGCCGGCGACCGCTCGCCCATCGCGCTGGCCAACCGCGAGATCGGCGCGCTGCCCCCCGCGGCCCGCGCCGAGGCCGGCAAACGGGTCGGCGCGACCCGCAAGGCCATCAACGAGGCCCTCACCGCCAGGCAGGCCGAACTGGAGGCCGAGCGTGACGCGCGCGTCCTCGTCGAGGAGACCGTCGACGTCACCCTGCCGTGGGACCGCCGGCCGCGCGGCGCGCGCCACCCGCTGACGACCATGCAGGAGCGCATCGCCGACACCTTCGTCGCGATGGGCTACGAGGTGGCGGAAGGGCCCGAGCTCGAAGGCGAATGGTTCAACTTCGACGCGCTCAACATCGCCACCGACCACCCGGCCCGCTCCGACCACGACACCTTCTTCGTCGGCTCGGCCGACTCGGGCATGGTGCTGCGCACCCAGACCTCGCCCGTTCAGGTGCGGGCCCTGCTGGAGCGCGGCGTGCCCTGCTACGTCATCTCGCCCGGCAAGGTCTTCCGCACCGACGAGCTCGACGCCACCCACACCCCGGTCTTCCACCAGGTCGAGGGGCTGGCCATCGACGAGGGCCTGACGATGGCCCACCTCAAGGGCACGCTCGACCGGTTCGCCGAGGTGATGTTCGGCGAGGGCATCACCACCCGGTTCCGGCCCAACTACTTCCCCTTCACCGAGCCGTCGGCCGAGATGGACCTCAAGTGCTTCGTCTGCCGCGGCTCCTCCGCCGTGCCGGGCAACCCGCCGTGCCGCACCTGCAAGTCCGAGGGCTGGATCGAGTGGGGCGGCTGCGGCATGGTCAACCCGCGCGTGCTCGTCGCCTGCGGGGTGGACCCGTCGAAGTACTCCGGGTTCGCGTTCGGCATGGGCATCGAGCGGACGCTGATGTTCCGCCACAACGTCGAGGACATGCGCGACATGGTCGAGGGTGACATCCGCTTCACCCTTCCGTTCGGAATGGAGATCTGATGAAGGTCCCGCTCTCCTGGCTGCGGGAGTACGTCGATCTCCCCGCGGTCACGGCGCAGGAGGTGGCCGACAAGCTCACGGCCGCCCGGCTCAAGCTGGAGTCGATCACTTCCTACGGTCACGACGTCAAGAACGTCGTCGTCGGCGAAGTGCTCGAGATCGAGGAGCTCACCGGCTTCAAGAAGCCGATCAGGCACTGCAAGGTCGAGGTGGGCGAGGCTACGCCACGTGAGATCGTCTGCGGCGCCACAAACTTCGCCGTCGGCGACCGGGTGCCGGTCGTGCTGCCGGGCGGCGTGCTGCCCGGCGGTTTCGAGGTGGGCGCCCGCAAGACGTACGGGCGCATGTCCGAGGGCATGATCTGCTCCGAGCGCGAGCTGGGGCTGACCGACGAGCACGCCGGCATCATGGTGCTGCCGCCCGACACCCCGATCGGCGCCGACGTCGCCGACCTGCTCGGGCTGCGCGACGACGTCCTCGAACTCGAGATCACGCCCGACGTCGGCTACGCCCTGTCCATCCGGGGCGTGGCCCGCGAGGCGGCCGTCGCGTTCGGCGTGCCGTTCCGCGACCCCGCCGACGTCGAGCTGCCCGCCGAGACCGAGCAGGCGTGGCCGGCGTCGATCGCCGACCCGACCGCGTGCGACCGGTTCGTGCTGCGCGAGGTCCGCGGCTTCGACCCGGCCGCGCAGAGCCCGCTGTGGATGCGCGTACGGCTGGCCAGGGCCGGCATGCGGCCGGTGTCACTGGCCGTCGACGTCACCAACTACCTGATGCTGGAGCTCGGCCAGCCGCTGCACGCCTTCGACCGGGCCAAGCTGACCGGAGAGATCGTCGTGCGCCGGGCGCGGCCGGGCGAGCGGCTGGAGACGCTCGACCACGTCGTACGCGACCTCGACCCCGACGACATCCTCATCACCGACGAGTCGGGGCCCATCTCCATGGCGGGCACCATGGGCGGCCTGGAGACCGAGATCTCCGACGCCTCGACCGACATCGTCATCGAGGCGGCCCACTTCTCGGCCACCGGCATCTCCCGCGAGTCCCGCCGGCACCGGCTCGTGTCGGAGGCGTCCAAGCGGTTCGAGCGCGGCGTCGACCGCGAGCTGCCGCTCGTCGCCTCCTGGCGGGCCGTGCAACTGCTGGCCGAGCTGGGCGGCGCGAGCGTCCAGCCGGGCGTCACCCACGCCGAGACCGACGTGCGGCCGGCCCGCATCGCGATGCCGGCCGGTCACCCCGGCGCCGTCGCCGGCGTCACCTACGCCAAGGAGAGCGTCGTACGGCGGCTGGAGCAGATCGGCTGCACCGTCACCGACGGCGACGACCCGGCCGTGCGCCGCGGCGGCGTCGACCCGACCGGCGTGGTGACCGGCGGCGAACTGGCGGCCAAGCTGGCCGTCACCGGCGACGACATGATCACGGTGACGCCGCCGTCCTGGCGGCCCGACCTCACCGACCCCAACGACCTCGCCGAGGAGGTCATCCGGCTGGAGGGCTACGACCGGCTGCCGTCGATCCTGCCCGCGGCGCCGGCCGGAGCAGGGCTGACCGAGGGGCAGCGGCTGCGCCGGCGGGTCGGCCGGGCGCTGGCCGCGGCCGGCTACGTCGAGGTGCTGGCCTACCCGTTCGTCAGCGACACCGACTTCGACCACCTGCAGCTGCCCGCGGACGACGCGCGCCGCCGCGCCGTCCGGCTGGTCAACCCGCTGGCCGACGACGAGCCGCTGATGCGCACCACGCTGCTGCCGGGGCTGCTCAAGACCCTGGTGCGCAACGTCGGGCGCGGCTTCACCGACGTGGCGGTGTTCGAGTCGGGCGCCGTCTACCGCCCGCGCGAGGGCGCGCCCCCCACCGCTCCGGTGCTCGGCGTGCAGCGCAGGCCGACCGCCGACGAACTGGCCTCGGTCGCGGCGGCGCTGCCCGACCAGCCGCACCGCGTGGCGGTCGTGCTGGCCGGCGAGTTCGACCGGTCCGGCTGGTGGGGCGGCGGACGCCAGGAGTGCTGGGCCGACGCCGTGCAGGCGGCCCGGATCGTCGCCGACGAGGCCGGGGTCGAGCTGTCGGTCGTCGCCGACCAGCACGAGCCGTGGCATCCGGGCCGCTGCGCGGCCCTCTACGCCGGTGACACGCTGGTCGGCCACGCCGGTGAGTTGCACCCCCGCGTCGTCGAGGCGTACGGGCTGCCGCCGCGCACCTCGGCGATGGAGCTGGAGCTGTCCCGGTTGGAGCCGGCCGTGCCGGGCCCGGTCCAGGCGCCGCAGGTGTCGGCCTACCCGGTGGCGACGCAGGACGTGGCGCTGATCGTGCCCGACTTCACGCCGGTGGCCGACGTGGAGGCGGCGCTGCGCGACGGGGCGGGCGGCCTGCTGGAGTCGGTGCGGCTGTTCGACGTGTACGCGGGCGAGCAGGCGGGCGAGGGCAACAAGTCGCTCGCCTACACGCTGCGCTTCCGCGCCCAGGACCGGACGCTGACGGTGGAGGAGACCACCGCCGCCCGCGACGCCGCCGTGGCGATGGCGGCCGACCGGGTGGGGGCGCACCTGCGCGGCGCCTGACCACGCACGACGAAGGCCCGGTACGCCGTACCGGGCCTTCGTCGTGCCTCAGAGGGCGTCGATCTCGGTGAGGTCGATGTCGATGTCGAACGGCACGCTCACCTTGAGCCGGTCGTGGTAGATGCCGGTGGGTGCGTACCCGCGGGTGGCCGGGTCGAGTTCGTAGACGTAGACGACCGGCCTGCCGGCCTCGTTCTCCACTCGCCAGAAGTGCGGGATCCCGGCTCTGGCGTAGAGAGTGGGCTTGCGCTCCCGATCGCGGATCCTGGACTCCGGTGACACGACCTCGACAAGGAGCACGACCTCCTGCGCCCGGTAGAACGTCTGCTCCGGTCCGCGGTCCGCGCCGCCGGCGATGACGCAGATGTCAGGTTCGGGCCGCTGGTCGGTGTCGAGGATGACGCTCATCTCCCGGCGGACGCGCAGGCTGCCGGGGATGATCCGGCGGAGACCGGCCACGAGGAGATCCACGGCGAGGGTGTGGAAGGAGGCTTGGGGGCTCACGAAGACCAAGCTTCCATCAATCAACTCTGTGTGCGCAGGCAGATCCGGAATGTGATCGAGGTCTTCGGCCCTGAAGCCCTCGGGGGGCGGGAAGACCCAGTCGGGGAGCGAAGGTGTCGCCATCTCTAGACTCACCGCTTCTGCCGTCATGGTCCAACGCTAGCAACCTACCGCGTTCACGGCCGGTGAACCGCTCAGCACGTTCGGTTCGTGCCGGGTGCGGCAGAAGCCCTGCCATGAGCAGGGCCCCGATACGGCGTACCGGGGCCCTTGCTGTGGATCACACCTCGTCGATCTCGGTGAGGTCGATGTCGATGTCGAACGGCACGCTCACCTTGAGCCGGTCGTGGTAGATGCCGGTGGGTGCGTACCCGCGGGTGGCCGGGTCGAGTTCGTAGACGTAGACGACCGGCCTGCCGGACTCGGTCTCCACTCGCCAGTAGTGGCGGATGCCGGCTTCGGCGTAGAGCGACGGCTTGCGCCTGCGGTCGCGCTCCTCCGAGTCGGGGGAGACGACTTCCACAGCGAGCAGCACGTCCTCGCCCTCGTAGTAGGTGGCGTCGAGCCGGACGACGGCCTGCGGGACGATGATGAGATCCGGCTCAGGCCGCTGTTTGGGACCGAGCCTGACGCTCATCTCCCTGCGGACCCGATACCCCTCGGGAACCGAGCGGCGTAGCTCGGTGTGCAGGAGGAACAGCATCGAGGTGTGGAAGTCTCGCTGAGGGCTCACGAAGACCAAGCTTCCATCAATCAACTCTGTGTGCGCAGGCAGATCCGGAATGTGATCGAGGTCTTCGGCCCGGAAGCCCTCGGGGGGCGGGAAGACCCAGTCGGGGAGCGAAGGTGTCGCCATCTCTAGACTCACCGCTTCTGCCGTCATGGTCCAACGCTAGCAACCTACCGCGTTCACGGCCGGTGAACCGCTCAGCACGTTCAGTTCGTGCCGGGTGCGGCAGAATGCCATGTCATGAGGCAGCTACTCGTGTTCGCCGAGCGGGACGACGCCGAGGAGGTGGCGGAGGTCCTGGGCGAGTTGTTCCCGGAGGCCGGGGTGCCGCGCGTGGTGCGGGAGACGCTGGCGGGGGAGGACGACGCCGAGGACGCCCAGTGGCTCGTCGTGGCCGAGGGGCTCGACCTGGGGCGGCTGGCCGAGGTGGACGCGCTGGTGGAGCGGTACGACGGGTGGCGGGAGAGCGAGTAGGTCCTGTTCGTCCCCCGCGAACACGGGCCCGTCGGCAGGCGGCCGGGGGCAGGGTGGTGGCATGCGCATCGCCGTGCTGTCCGACATCCACGGAGTCCTGCCCGCCCTGGAGGCTGTCCTGGCCGAGCCCGACGTGGCCGCCGCCGACCTGATCGTGCTCACCGGTGACATGGCGGCCGGGCCGCAGCCGGTCGAGACGCTCGACCTGCTGGTGTCGCTGGGGGAGCGGGCGCTGTGGGTCAACGGCAACGCCGACCGGGAGCTCGTGGAGCTGGCCGCGGGCAAGCAGGGGGAGATCGCGGTGTCGGCGTGGGCGGCGGAGCGGCTGCGCCCCGACCAGGTGGAGCTGCTCGGCGGGCTGCCGCAGCGGCGCGAGCTGGAGCTCGGCCGGCTGGGCACGGCCCTGTTCGTGCACGCCACGCCGCGTTCCGACGACGAGATGGTGCTCGTGGACAGCTCGCTGGAGCGCTGGGCCGAGGTGCTGGCCGGAGAGCGGGCCGACACGGTCGTGCTGGGCAACACGCACATGCCGTTCGTACGGCTGGCGGACCGGGTCCTGGTGGTCAACCCGGGTTCGGTCGGGATGCCGTACGGCACGGCGGGCGCGCACTGGGCGCTGCTGGACGGCGGCACGGGGGCGGTCACCCTGCGCCGCACCCCGCTGGACGCTGACCTGGTCGCGGGGCGGCTGATCGCCGAGAGCGGCTTCGACGGGATCGAGGAGTGGGTGACCGAGTACGTGCGCCACACCTACTCGGACGCGCAGGCCCTGCGGGCGTTCGCCCGCCGTGAGGGCCGCTGACGTACCGGCGGGGTGTGCGGGCGCCGTGACCGAGCTGCCCGCATGAGAGCGGCCCCCGGGATCCCGGGGGCCACTTCGACGGTGAGCGGGCACCCGCCGGGCGAGCCAGGTGTGCCCGGCGGCCGGTTCAGCGGGCCCTGCGCAGGCCCATGACCTGCAGCTCGGCGAACACGAGGACCACCAGCGCCTGGAGGATCGCCCACACCGCGCCGACCGTCGTGAACGCGGCGGCCCCCGTCACCACGACGGCGACGCTGGCCACGGCCCAGACGACGTTCAGCGCGATCACCGCCTTGGTGCCGGCGGCGCTGATGACGGGCCGGCTCGCCAGGAACCCGACCGCCAGCCCGTAACCGAGGAGGAAGACGCCGACTCCCCGCAGCAGGCCCGTGCCGGGCCCGAGCAGGTCGCTGAGCAGCCCGGCGGCGGCAAGGTAGGCCAGCCCGTTGACCCCCGTGACGACGGCGTCGGCGGCAAGCGCGAGGCGCAGGAACTTGGTCCGATCTGCGGTGACGGTCAAGGCGGTCATGTTCGGCTCCTTCGAGGTCGTGTTCCGACACCTCGAACGATGCCAGCGCGGGCATAGGGCGCGCGATTACGCGCCAGGTAATGCCGAGCCGCCGGGCCCGTCGTACGGGAGAGGGGTTCTCGCCGGTGAAGGGTTATGATGCCCGCGCGCCTCGTGCGCGGACGAGGCTGGAGGTGGGATGTCGCGGATCGTCTTCATCGGGGCCGGCGACGTCGACCTGACCCGCAGGGTGGCGTCCGACCTGCTGCTCGAACCCGGGCTGCGCGGCGGCCTGGAGATCGTGCTGCACGACACCGACCCGGCCGTGCTCGCGACGGTCGAGGCGCTGGTGCGGTCGCTCGACGCCGAGGCGGGCTCCGCGGCGGCGATCACGGTGTGCCTGGACCGGCGGCGCGCGCTCGACGGCGCCGACTTCGTGGTCAGCCAGGTGGACGTGGGCGGGTTCCAGGCGACCCTGCGCGACTTCGAGATCCCGCACCGGTACGGCCTGCGCCAGACGATCGGCGACACGATCGGCATCGGGGGCATCTTCCGGGGCCTGCGGACCATCCCCTACTTCGTCGAGCTGGGCCGCGAGCTGGCCGAGCTGTGCCCGGGGGCCTGGCTGCTCAACTGCAGCGACCCCATGGCGATGACGGGCTGGGCCGTGCAGGAGGCCACCGGCTTCGACCGGTTCGTCGGGGTGTGTCATGCCGTGTGCGACACGCACACCTACCTCGCCGACCTGGTGGGCCGCGGGGTGGACGAGATCGGCTTCCTCAGCGCCGGGCTCAACCACCAGTCGTTCGTGCTGCGGTTCGAGGCCGACGGGCGGTCCCTGTACCCGGAGCTGGACGCGCTCCTGGCGGCCGATCCGGACCTGGCGCGGCACGTGCGCGTGGAGATGTACCGCCGGTTCGGCTACTTCCCGACCCAGTCGAGCGAGCACGCGGCGGAGTACGTCCCGTGGTTCCTGCCGCACGCCGAGGAGACCACGCGCCTGGGCGTGCCGGTGGAGGAGTATCTGCGCCGGGTCGGCAAGAGCATGCACCACTACGAGGAGACCCGTCGCGCGCTGTCGGCCGGGCGGTCGCTGCTGGTGCGCTGGCAGCACCAGGAGCCCGCCGCGGCGGCCATCCTCGCCGTCCTGACCGGCCAGGAGAAGGAGGTCTACGTCAACGTCCGCAACGACGGCCTGATCGGCAACCTCCCGGCCGGCTGCTGCGTGGAGGTCCCGGCCCTCGTCGACGCCGACGGCATCCATCCACGGCCGGTCGGCGAGCTGCCGATCCAGCTCGCGGCGCTGAACCGGACGTTCCTCAACGTCGTCGAGCTGACCGTGCGGGCGGTGCTCGACGGCGACCGCAGGCACGTCTACCATGCGGCGATGCTCGACCCGAACACGGCGGCGACTCTGCCGCTGCCCGCGATCGAGGCGCTCTGCGACGAGCTGATCGAGGCGCACGGCGAGTTGCTGCCGGAGGCGATCCGCGGATGAGTGAGTCCATGCCGACCGAGGTGCGGCGGGAGCGGATGCTCGGCGTCCTCGTGGAGCAGGAGTTCGCCCGGGTGGCGGAGCTGGCCGAGGTGTTCGGCGTCTCGACGGTGACGGTCCGGGCCGACCTGGACGCGCTGGAGGAGCAGGGCAAGGTCCGCCGGGTGCGCGGCGGCGCGGTGGCGGCGGGACCGCCGCCGAAGGGCGAGCCGTCGTTCGAGCTGTCGCTGGGCGCGGCGGCGGTGGAGAAGGCGCTCATCGCCCGGGCCGCCGCGCGGCTGGTCGGCTCCGGGGAGAGCGTGCTGATGGGGGCGGGCACGACGACCGCGTACGTGGCCAGGGAGCTCGTGGCCCGCCCCGAGCTGACGGAGGTGACGGTGTTCACCAACGGCCTGCGCACGGCGCTGGAGCTGGAGCCGGCCCTGCCGAGGTTCGCCGTGGTGGTGACCGGGGGCAGCCTGCGCCGCCAGCAGCACTCGCTGGTCGACCCGCTGGGCGGCCGGATGCTGGAGGGCATCCGGGCCCACACGGTCTTCCTCGGCTGCGGCGGCGTCCACCCCGAGGCGGGCGTCACGAACGTCAACCTGCCCGACGCCGAGATGAAGCAGCGCATGCTGCGCGCCGCCGCGCGGCGGATCGTGGTGGCCGACTCCTCCAAGCTCGGCAGGATCGAGATGGCGCCCGTCTGCGGGCTGCCGGAGGTGGACCTGCTCATCACCGGCGAGTCGGCCGATCCGGAGACGGTGCGGCTGCTGCGCGAGCGGGGGCTGCGGGTGGAGATCGCCGCCAGGCAGCGGGCGGGCGGCGGCGCGCGGGTCAGCCGGCCAGCGTGACGCGGAGCGGCTCGGGGAGGAGGTCCCCGTGGGCGCGCACCAGGTCGTCGCACAGCCGCCAGATGGAGTCGAGCGACAGCGTGGCGGAGGTGTTGGGGTCCAGCATGAGCGCGTGCCGCACGTGCTCGGGCCGCCCCTCGACGGCGGCGCGCACGACCAGCTCGTTGACGTTGACGTAGGCCCGGTTCAACCCGGCGAGCTGGGGCGGCAGCGCCCCGACGCGGGTGGGCCGGACGCCTGAGGAGTCCACCGCGCAGGGCACCTCGACCACGCATCCGGCGGGCAGGCCGGCGATCAGCCCGTCGTTGACGACGTTGCCGTAGACGACGCGGGGCGTGCCGGTGACCATGCTGTGGATGATCTGGGGGGCGTACTCGTCGGTGCCGGCGATGGCCAGCTCGGCGCTGTCGCGCACGGCCTGCCGGGTCCGCTCGTAGGCGCGCACGTTGTCCGCGCTGATGCCCACGTAGGCGTCGACGGGGATCCGCAGCCGGTCGATCTCGGCGTCGTGGCGCAGCAGCCAGGGGAGGTATTCGGCCGAGTGCTCGCTGGTCTCGGTCGGGTAGCTGCCCAGCCGCCGGTACATCTCCACCCGCACCCGGCGGCGCAGCTCCGGCTCGCGGGCGATGGCCGCGTCGAGCCGGGGGTAGAGGTTCTCGCCGTCACGTTCGAAGCGCAGCACCCACGCCTGGTGGTTGACCCCCGCGGCGAGGTAGGTGACCTCCTGGTACGGCACGCCCACCAGGTCGGCCAGCCCGCGCATGGTCCAGTAGACCGAGTGGCACAGCCCCACCACGTTGCGCACCTTGCCGGCCAGGTACCAGACGTTCATGGCCATCGGGTTGGTGTAGTTGAGCAGCAGCGCGTCCGGGCAGACGGCGGCCATGTCGGCGGCCAGCGCGTCCAGCGCGGGGAAGGTGCGCAGCGCCCGGAAGACGCCGCCCACGCCGATGGTGTCGGCGATCGTCTGGCGCAGGCCGTAGCGGGCGGGGATGGCGAAGTCGGTGACGGTGGAGTCGTGCCCGCCGACCTGGATCATGTTGATGACGAAGTCGGCGCCGTCCAGGGCGGCCCTGCGGTCGAGGGTCGCGGTGATCTCGGGCCGCGCGCCGCGGGCGGCGGCGATCCGGTGGGCGGCCGCCTCGGCGACCTCCAGCCGTTCGGGGTCGATGTCGTGCAGGGCGACGCGGACCGCGCCCAGCTCGGGATAGGCCAGCAGGTCGGCGAGCAGGCCCTGGGTGAACACGACGCTTCCCGCGCCGATGAAGGTGATCTTCGGTGGTCTCATGCGGTGGCTTCCTCCCAGGTCGGCTGTGCCGCTGTACCCCCCGCGGCTCGGGTGGAGAGCGTGCCGCAGGCCACGGCGATCTCCAGGCTGCGCCGTGTCCCCAGCCCGCGCAGGCGGGCCGCCAGCAGGCCGGCGTTGAAGCTGTCGCCCGCGCCGACGGTGTCGGCGACCCGGGCGGGGACGGCGGGCACGCGGACCGGCGTGCCGCCCTCCACGGTGAGCGCGCCGTCCCGGCCGCACTTCACCACCGGGGTGGTGCCGCGGGCGGCCAGGTCGCGGACCGCGCGCTCCAGGTCGTCGGTCCCGGCCAGGGCGAGGGCCTCCCGGTCGTTGGGGAGCAGGACGTCGGTCAGCGGCAGCACCTCGTCCAGGCCCTGCCAGCGGCCCGACGGGTCGTCGTTGGTGTCCAGGGACGTGGTCGCCCCGGCCGACCGCGCAGCCGCGTACAGGCCGGGCAGTTCCGCGGCGAGCAGCGGCTGCAGGAAGTACGACGAGACGTGGACGTGCCGCGCCCTCCGCAGGAGCGCCGGCGGCACGTCCCCGGCGACGAGCCGGTCCAGGCACCCGGGCGCGGTGAGGATCGCCCGGCCGGGGCCGCCGCCGCCCTGCGCGGTGTCGTGCCCCGTGGTGAGGATGACGGTGAGCGCGGTCGGCGCGCCGGGGTCGGTCACGCAGGCGGACACGTCCACGCCGGCGCGGGTGAGCGCGTCGAGCACGAACCTGCCGGCCGCGTCGTCGCCCACCCGTCCGACGAAGGCGGTGCGCAGCCCGAGCCGGGCCGCTCCGTGGGCGGTGATCGCCCCGGAGCCGCCGAGCACCAGGTGTCCCGCGTCCACGAGCTCTTCGCGCTGTCCGAAGGCGGGCGCCCGGGGCGCACCCGCCAGGATCACGTCCGGGTTGGCGTCGCCCACGACGAGCAGGTCGAGGTCTGTGAAGGCCATGGGAAGGACGGTCCCAGCACCTTCAATAACTTGTCAATACTTTCGTTTATCTCCCCAGGTGGCCCAGGGATCTTGGACAATCCCCAGGCCCAGACGGGAAGTGCTTCGAAGGTATTGACAAGCTTTCGTAAGTCGCCATGATGGGCTCCAACATTCCGCACCAGTGGCCCAGGAGGTCCGGCGATGCTGCCACGTTCGGCCGAACGGATCAGCCCATGACGGTGACGCTCACCCGGCCGGCGGTCAGCCGCGAGGTCGGCGCCAGGCCGCGCGGAGACGGCCGGATCGCGCTGGCGTTCCTCGCGCCCGTGCTGCTCGGCTTCGCCGTGTTCTACCTGTATCCGGCGCTGCGCGGCGCCTGGTACTCGCTGACCGACTGGAACCTGCTGTCGGAGCCGTCGTTCGTCGGCCTGGACAACTACGCCAAGCTGGCCCGCGACCCGCTGTTCTGGAACTCGCTCAAGGTCACCGGCGGGTACGTGGTCATGAACATCGGCATGCAGATGATCCTCGGCCTCGGCCTCGCGGCGCTGCTGCACCGGCTCACCCGTTCGCTGGTGATCCGGTCGCTGCTGCTGGTGCCCTGGCTGGTGCCCAGCGTGACCACCGGCCTGCTGTGGATGTGGTTGCTGGACGCCAACCTCGGATTCGTCAACCACCTGCTGGTCGCCGCCGGTCTCGACAACCAGGGCTTCCTCACCTCGCCCGACCTGGCCCTGCCCAGCGTGGCGGCGATCACGTCGTGGAGCGGAACCGGCTACACGGCCCTGCTGCTGTACGCGGGGATGCTGCTGGTGCCGCCGCAGGTCTACGAGGCGGCCGCGCTGGACGGCTCGGGCGAGGTCCGCACCTTCTTCCGCATCACGCTGCCCCTGATGCGTCCCATCCTGGCGTTCGTCCTGGTGGTGTCGCTGATCGGCTCGTTCCAGCTCTTCGACACCGTCGCCGTCACCACCATGGGACGCCCCGCCAACGCCACCCGGGTCGTCTACTACTACATCTACGAGCAGGCGTTCACCCATTTCAAGATGGGCTACGCCTCGGCGCTGGCGCTGAGCCTGCTGCTCATCCTCGGCGTGCTGACCTTCGTCCAGATGCGCCTGCTGCGCGCCTCGGCCTCGGACCTCGCATGAGAGGACCCGCATGAGAAAGCTCGCCTGGCTGGGCCTCGCCCTGGCCCTCGTGATCTCCCTGTTCCCGCTCTACTGGATGCTGCGCACGGCCGCCACCCCGGGCCGTGAACTGGTCGGCGACAGCGCCGCGCTGGTGCCGACGAACCCCACCCTGGTCAACTTCGAGCGGGTCCTCGGCCTGACCACCCGCGAGGAGGCGCGGGCGGCCGGCGGCTCGGGAGCCGACCTCGACTTCTTCCGCTACCTGGGCAACTCCGTCATCTACACCGGGCTCGTCACGGTCGTGCAGACGCTGTGCTGCGCGATGGCCGGCTACGCCTTCGCCCGGCTGCGTTTCCGAGGCCGGGACATGCTGTTCGGGCTGTTCGTCGCCGCGCTGATGGTCCCGCCCATCTTCACGCTGCTGCCCAACTTCGTCCTGGTCAAGGAGCTCGGCTGGCTCAACACCATCCCCGGCCTGGTCGCGCCGAGCCTGCTCATGTCGCCGTTCGCGGTCTTCTTCCTGCGGCAGTTCTTCCTGGGCGTCCCGCGCGAGGTGGAGCAGGCCGCGCTCATCGACGGCGCCGGCAAGGGGACCGTCTTCTGGCGCGTGGTGCTCCCCATGACCAAGGGGCCGCTGCTGACGCTGGCCCTGACCACCGCGGTGTGGACGTGGAACGACTACCTGTGGCCGCTGCTCGTGGCCCCGGGCGAGGAGACCCGGGTGCTGACCGCGGCGCTCGGCATCTTCCTCAAGCAGTCGCCCAACACCGCTCCCGACTGGACCGGGCTGATGGCCGGCTCGGCGCTGTCGGTCCTCCCGGTCCTGCTGCTGGTGGTCTTCTTCGGCCGCCGCCTCGTGGACTCCATCCAGTTCTCCGGCATGAAGGGTTGACGATGAGAACAACGGCATGTGCGGCCCTGGCTCTCGCGCTGCTGGCCACGGCGTGCGGCAACGGCGGCGACCGGCCGGGTGACGGCGCGGTCACGCTCACCTACGCGCTGTGGGACGACGTCCAGCAGGGCGCCTACCAGCAGTGCGCCGACGCCTTCCAGCAGGCCAACCCCGGCGTGACCATCAAGATCACGCAGAACGCCTGGGACCAGTACTGGCAGAACCTCACCACGCAGATGGTCTCCGGCGAGGCCCCCGACGTGATCACCATGCAGGCCTCCTACTACCCGCAGTTCGTCAAGAACGGCCAGCTCCTCGACATCGACCCCATGGTGAGGGCCGACAAGGTCGACCTGTCCGGCTACCGGCCCGGCCTGGCCGAGCCGTGGGTCAAGGACGGCAAACGGTACGGCTTGCCCAAGGACTGGGACACCATGGCCGTCGTCTACAACACCGAGCTGGCCGAGAAGGCCGGCGTGGACCTGTCGAAGCTGACCTGGAACCCCGCCGACGGCGGCACCTTCGAGAAGGCCATCGCCCGCCTCACCGTCGACCGCGAAGGCAGGCGCGGCGACGAGCCCGGCTTCGACAAGACCAGGGTCGCCGTGCACGGCATCGTGCCGGAGCTGAACGACGGCTCGCTGGGCCAGAACAGCTGGGGCAACCTCGCCGTCTCCAACGGGTTCGGCTACATCGACAAGAACCCGTTCGGCACCCGCTACTCCTACGACAGCCCCAAGCTGGCCGAGACCGTGGCCTGGTTCCGCCGGCTCATCGACAAGGGCTACGCACCGCCGTACGACAAGGCCGGCTCGCTCGGCATCGACGCGGTGCTGAACTCGGGGAAGGGCGCGCTCGGCATGACCGGCTCCTGGATGATCAGGACGTACCTGGGCTCCACGGAGCAGAAGTTCGCGTTCGCGCCGCTGCCCGCGGGGCCGCAGGGCCGCAAGTCCGCCTTCAACGGCCTGGCCGACGTCATCTACTCCGGCACCAAGCACCCCGAGGCCGCGTGGCAGTGGGTGAAGTACCTGGGCTCGCCGGCCTGCCAGGACATCGTGGCGGACAACGCGGTCGTCTTCCCCGCGGTGGCGTCCTCCTCCGAGCGCGCGCTGAAGGCGTACGCGGACAAGGGCTGGGACGCGAAGGTCTTCGTCGAGGAGGCGGAGGCGCCGGACGGAACGTTCCTGCTGCCGGTCAGCGACCACGGCGACGAGATCAACCAGATCGTGGGCAGCGCGCTGGAGGAGGTCTGGCTGGGCCGCAAGGACGCCCGGACCGCGCTGACCACCGCCAACCAGCAGGTCAACGCGCTCTTCACGGCCGGCTGAGCGGCCGGTCCTTCAGCCGGCGACTTCGCCGAGGGCGCGGTCGTCCTCGGCGAAGTCGGGGACGGCGCCGGCCGGGGGATGGGCCAGGTGCCAGCGGACCGAGTCGGCGATGGCGGCCGCCGGGTCGCGGGGCCGGAAGCCGAGCAGGTCAGCCGCCTTGCGGCTGCTCGCCAGCACGTGCGGGACGGTCGCGCCGGTCAGGGCCAGGTCGGCGGGCAGCACCTCGTCGGCCACCGGGACGAGCTCGGCGGCGTGCCCCGCCGCGTCAAGGATCAGCCGCATCCACCCGTGCAGGCTGTAGGTCGTGGTCTCGCCGATGTTGAACGCCTGGCCGGCGGCCGCCTCGGGCCGGTCGAGCGCGGCGAGCACGGCGGCGGCCGTGTCGTCCACGTGCAGCCGGGTCACCAGCGCGGCCCCCGGCCCGACGGGGATCCGCTCGCGGCCGGCTCGCACGCGCCGCAGCACGGGCTCCTCGCGCCGCTGCGGGTCGTGCGGGCCGTAGATCATCGCGAGCCGGAGCGCGGTGCCGCCGCGCGCCAGGTAGCCGGGCTCGACGTCCAGCTTGTCGTAGTCGTCGAGGCCGATGCCCTTGCCCCGGTAGAGGTGGCGGGACCGGCGCAGCGGCGCGACCTCGGTGAACGGCACCGGCACGGGCGTGCGGTCACCTGTGAGCAGCGCCTCGAAGGCCTGGTAGACGTCCACGCTGGACAGCACCACGAGATGGACGTCGGGCAGGTGGGGCAGCACCGACTCCACGTCGCGACTGGTGAGCGCGTAGGTGTCGACCACCGCGTCGGGGGCGAACGCGCGGACCCGCCCGGCCACCGCGGCGAAGTGGCGCCGGTCGGCGTGCAGGTGGGCGCAGGCGGGGCCGTCGTCGGGCTCGCTCTGCCCGCGGTGCACCACGAGCACCTCGTCGCCCCGCGCGGTGAGCGCCTCCACCACCCGCCGGCCGATGAACCGGGTGCCGCCCAACACCAAGATCCGCATGCGTCCAGTGAGCCCGATCGGCACGCCGGGTGGCAAGGCACTTCACTACGGGCGAAGCTCCAGCGAAAATCCGGCAAATCGTTACAAAGTGTCTGAAGCTTCACGTCGGGCATCATCCATAAGCTTAGGTAAGGCACACCTAATCTTCGAGTGTTCGCAGAGCCCGGAAAGGCACGTCATGGGTACCACCGCCAGCCGCTTCGCCGCGATCGCCGTCGCCACGCTCCTCGCCCCCGTCCTGGCCGCGTGCGGCGACCAGGATCGTGCGGCCGCTCCCGGCTCGGCGGCCGCGGCCGCCCGGCGGGAATCCCCGCTCGTCGTCTACTCCGGACGCGACGAAACGCTCATCGCCCCGCTGCTGCGAAACCTGGAACGGTCCACAGGCGGCGAGGTCGAGGTCCGCTACGGCGACAGCGCCGAACTGGCCGCCCAACTGCTGGAAGAGGGCGACAGCACCCGGGCCGACCTGTTCCTGTCGCAGGACGCCGGGGCGCTCGGCGCCCTCGCCCAGCAGGGCCGCCTGGAGCCGCTGCCGCAGGAGTCCCTCGACCGGGTCGCCCGGCCCTACCGCGCCGAGGACGGCACCTGGGTCGGGCTGTCGGGCCGGGCCCGCGTCATCGCCTACAACCCCGACCTGACCACGAAGGCGCCCGACAGCGTGCGTGACCTGACCGGGCCGCAGTGGCGCGGCAAGGTGGGCTACGCCCCGACGAACGCCTCCTTCCAGGCGTTCGTCACCGGCATGCGGGTCCTGGACGGAGACGAGGCCACCCGCCGGTGGCTGGAGGACTTCAAGGCCAACGAGCCGAAGGCGTACGAGAAGAACGGCGCGATCCTCGACGCCGTCGACTCCGGCGAGATCGCCCTCGGCCTGATCAACCACTACTACTGGTTCGAGAAGGCCGCCGAGGTCGGCGCCGCCAACATGACCGCCAAGCTGCACTTCCCGGCCAAGGGCGACCCCGGCGCGCTCGTCAACGTCGCCGGCGTCGGCGTCGTCAAGGGCTCCGACCAGTCGGCCGCCGCCCGCAAGGCGGTCGACTACCTGCTCTCGGCCGAGGCGCAGACCTACTTCGCCGACCAGACCAAGGAGTACCCGCTGGCCGCCGGCGTGACCAGCAAAGTCGAGGGGCTGCCGCCGCTGGAGTCCCTCGGCGCGCCGAAGATCGACCTCGGCAAGCTCAGCTCACTCCGGGAGACGCTGGCGATGCTCCAGGAAACCGGGATGGTCTGACCCGAGGTGTCCGTCACCAGATCCTCTCCCGCGGCCACGGGCCGGCCGTCGCCGCTCCTGGTCGGCTGGGCCGCCGCCGCGGCGGCCCTCGCCCTGCTGCCGCTGGTCTACCTCGGCGTCCGGGCGCTCGAGCACGGCCCCGCCCACGCCTGGCGGATCGTCGCCACCGGCCGCACCCTCGAACTGCTCGCCCGCAGCCTGGGCCTGGCCGCCGTGGTCGTCGCCGCCTGCCTGCTGATCGGGGTCTCGCTGGCCTGGCTGACCGTGCGGACCGCGCTGCCGGGCGCCCCGGCCTGGTCCGTGCTCGCCACGCTGCCGCTCGCCGTGCCCAGCTACGTCGCCGCGTTCGCCTGGATCTCCACCGAGCCGGGCCTCGCCGGGTTCGCCGGCGCCGCGCTCGCCCTGACGCTGGTCAGCTACCCGTACGTCTACCTGCCGGTGGCGGCGGCCCTGCGCGGAGCCGACCCCGCGCAGGAGGAGGCGGCCCGCTCGCTCGGGCACGGCCCGCTGGGCACGTTCCGGCGGGTCACGCTGCCGCAGCTGCGGCCCGCGGCGGCGGGCGGCGGGCTGCTCGTGGCGCTCTACGTGCTGTCGGACTTCGGCGCCGTCTCCATCATGCGGTACGAGACGTTCACCGGGGCGATCTTCACCTCCTACCGGGCGAGCTTCGACCGGACCCCGGCCGCCGCGCTCGGCTGCGTGCTGGTGGCGATGACCGTGCTGCTGGTGTGGGCCGAGGCCCGCACCCGCGGCCGGGCCGGCCATGCCCGCACCGGAGGGGGCAGCGCCAGGCCCGCCTCCGCGGCCCGGCTCGGCGGCCTGCGCTGGGCGGCGCTCGGCTGGTGCTCGGCGGTGGCCGCGGCGGGCGTCGGCTTCCCGCTGGCCACGCTCGGCTACTGGCTGACCGCCGGCAGGTCGGGGGCCTGGGAGCCCGGCCGGCTGCTGGAGACGGCCGGCGCGACCGTCGCCGTGGCAGCCGCGGGCGCGGCGCTGACCGTGGCCTGCGCGCTGCCCGTCGGCATCCTCGCCGCCCGCCACCGCGGCCGCGTCGCGCACCTGCTGGAGCAGGCCGCGTACGCGGGGCACGCGGTGCCCGGCATCACCGTGGCGCTGGCCATGGTGTTCCTCGCGGTGCGCTACGCCGGCCCGCTCTACCAGGAGCCGCCGCTGTTGGTGCTCTGCTACGCGGTGCTGTTCCTGCCGGTCGCCGTGGCCGCCACCCGCGCCGCCGTCCTCCAGTCGCCGCCGGTCCTGGAGGACGTGGCCCGCTCGCTCGGCGACTCCCCGTTGCGGGCGCTGCGCCGGGTCACCGTGCCGCTCGCCGCGCCCGGCATCGCGGCCGGGGCCGCCCTGACGTTCGTGGTGTGCATGAAGGAACTGCCCGCCACGCTGCTCCTGCGGCCCACCGGCGTGGACACGCTGGCCACCCGGCTGTGGGCCGAGACGACCACGGCCTCCTACGCCGCGGCCGCCCCGTACGCGGCCGTGCTGATCCTCATCGCGGCCGTCCCGGCGTACCTGCTCGGAAGGCGGCGCGCATGACCGACCTGAGGATCGGCGGGCTGGTCGTCTGCTACGAGCCGCCGGTGCGGGTGCTCGACGGCCTGGACCTCGCCGTGCCGTCCGGCCTGCTGGCCGCCGTGCTGGGCCCGTCGGGCTGCGGCAAGACCACGTTGCTGCGCGTGGTGGCGGGGTTCCTGCGCGCCGACGCCGGCACCGTGGAGCTCGGCGGGCGCGTCCTGTGCCGGCCGGGGGCGCACCTGCCGCCGGAGCGGCGCCGGGTCGGCGTCGTCCCGCAGGAGGGGGCACTGTTCCCGCACCTGAGCGTCGCGGGCAACGTGGCGTTCGGCCTCACCGGTACGGCACGCGCGGAGCGGCGCCGCCGTACCGGGGAGCTGCTGGAGCTGGTCGGGCTGCCCGGCTACGGCGAGCGGATGCCGCACGAGCTGTCCGGCGGCCAGCAGCAGCGCGTCGCCGTCGCCCGCGCGCTGGCGCCCGCCCCGGACCTGGTGCTGCTCGACGAACCGTTCAACGCCCTCGACAGCGCCCTGCGGGCGGAGGTGCGGGCCGACGTGCGCGCCGCGCTGCGCGCCACGGGCGCAACCGGCCTGCTGGTGACCCACGACCAGCAGGAGGCGCTGTCGACGGCCGACCTGGTCGCCGTGCTCAGGCAGGGCCGGGTCGCCCAGTGCGGCACGCCCGAGGAGGTCTACCGGCGGCCGGCCGACCTGTGGGTGGCGGGGTTCGTCGGCGAGGCGGTGTTCCTGCCGGCCACGGTCGAGGACGGCGCGGCCGCCACCCCCCTCGGCCGCGTTCCCCTGGTCGGCGACCGCCGGGGGCGCGGTGGCGTCGTCGTGCTGCGGCCCGAGCAGCTCGTGCTGGGCGGCGCGGGCACGCCCGGCAGGGTGGTGGACGTCCGCTTCTACGGGCATGACGCGATGGTCCGCGTGGCCGTGCCCGGCCTGGACGAGCCGGTGGCGGTCCGGGTGCCGGGGCCCGCCGGGGTCCGGCCGGGCGAGGAGGCCGCCGTGTCCGTCACCGGCGAGGCGACCCTGCATCCCGGATGAGACGGGCGTGTCCCCGGCGGGACGGAACCCGCCGGGGACACGAGGGGGAGGAGCTCAGTGGCGGCCCCGCCTCGGGAGCAGGAAGCCGAGCGCGAACGCCACCGCGACCAGCCCCAGCGTGATCAGTGAGACGGCCTGGGCGGCGTCCACCGCCCGCGCCACGGCCGCCCCCGGGACGGGGGAGCCGAGCCGGCCGAAGAACACCGTGCCGAGGACGGCGAAGCCGAGCGAGGCGCCGAGCTGCTGGATGCTCTCCAGCACGCCTGCCGCCGAGCCCACCTCGTGCTCCTCCACGTCGCCCATGATGATGCCGAACAGCGGCACGAAGATCATGCCCATGCCGGCCCCGCCCAGCAGCAGCGGGAGCACCAGGTCCCACGGGCCGACCGCGCTGCCCGTCCAGCCGAGGACGAGGTGGAAGGCCAGCACGCCGGCCGCCAGGAGCCCCAGGCCGAGGTGCAGGATGGTCCGGCCGAGCGCGGCCGTCCTGGCCGCGGCGAATCCGGTGCCGAGGAACGCGCCCACCGCGAAGGCCGTCATCGTCAGGCTGGCCCGCAGCGCCCCGTAGCCCAGCCCGAGCTGGAGGAACATCCCGATCGCCAGCGAGAATCCGCAGACCGCGGCGAAGAACACGACCACCAGCACGGTCCCCGAGGTGTAGGAGCGCTTGCCGAACACGCTCGGCTCGACCAGCGTGGCCGCGCCGCGGCGGGCGCGCCGCACCTGGTGCAGGGCGAAGCCGGCGAACATCGGCAGCGACGCGGCGGCCATCATCAGCGACCACGTGGGCCAGCCCAGCTCGCGGCCCTGCACCAGCGGGTGGACCAGCAGCAGGATCGCCACCCCGGCCAGCAGGCCGCCGCCCAGGTCGAGCCGGGAGGAGGGCACGGCAGCCGGTACGGCGGGCAGCGCCTTGACCCCCGCGAGCAGCGCGAACGCGCCCAGCGGCAGGTTGATCAGGAAGATCATGCGCCAGCCGGTGCCGAACAGGTCGGCCTCGACCAGCAGCCCCGCCACGATCGGCCCGAGGATCGTGGCCAGCCCGATGGCGGGGCCGAACGCGCCGAACGCCTTGCCGACCTCGGCCGGCGGGAACAGGTCACGGATCAGCCCGAACCCCTGCGGGATCATCACCGCCCCGGCCAGTCCCTGCAGGACCCTTGCCACGATGAGCGCCTCCGGCGTGGGCGACAGCGCGCAGGCCAGCGAGGCGGCGACGAAGGCGGCGGTGCCCAGGAGCAGCATGCGGCGCCGCCCGTACATGTCGCCGAGCCGGCCGCCGACCAGCAGGCCGATGGCCAGGGCGAGAGTGTAGCCGGCCGCGATCCACTGCAGGCTGGCGTAGCCGCCGCCGAGGTCGGCCTGGATGGCGGGGCCGCCGACGCTCACGACGGTGGAGTCGAGCAGGTTCATCAGCGTCGCGGCCAGCACGGCGGCCAGGCCCAGCCAGCGGCGCCGGACGGGGGCGGCGGCCGGGGCGGGCGCCTCGAGTACTGCGGTCACGGGTTCCTCCAGATACGGAACGGATCGCTCTGTTCAAGAAAAGCATAGCGGAACGGAACGATATATTCCATATAGAGGTCAGAAGAGAGGCCGCCGGGGGACCGGCGGCCTCTTCGCGCTCAGGGGCCGAGGATCTCCCGCCGCAGCCGCGTCTTGAGGATCTTGCCTCCCGGGTTGCGCGGCAGCTCGCCCTCCCGGAACCACACGTGCGCCGGGATCTTGAACGCCGCGATCCGACCCGACAGGAACTCCCGCAGCTCACCGGCCGTCACCGACGACCCCGGCGCCAGGCACAGGACCGCCCCCACCTCCTCGCCGAGCTCGTCGTGCGGCACGCCGATCACCGCGGCGTCGTCCACCGCCGGATGCTCGAACAGCGCGGCCTCGACCTCGGCGCAGTAGACGTTCTCGCCGCCCCTGATCACCATGTCCTTGGCTCGGTCGACGATGTAGACGAACCCGTCCTCGTCGATCCGCGCCAGGTCGCCGGTGTGCAGCCAGCCGCCCACGAACGTCTGCGCCGTCTCCTCCGGCCGGTTCCAGTAGCCGAGGATGACGTTCGGGCCGCGTACGCACAGCTCGCCCACCTCGCCCGCCGGCAGCTCGTCGCCGGCCGGGTCCACCACCCGCACGTCCACCACGGCCGACGGCAGCCCGATGCTGTCCGGCCTGGCGTCGTAGTCGGGGCCGCCGTTGCCGATGGCCAGCGCGGTCGTCTCGGTCATGCCGTAGCCGTTGGACGGCGCCCGGTTCGGCAGGTTCTCGTTGATCCGCTCCAGCAGTCTCGGCGGGGCCGGCGCGCCGCCGTAGCCGAGCGTGGTCAACGACGACAGGTCGTACCGGCCGAAGTCCGGGTGCGACATGAGCTGCCAGGCGTTGGTCGGCACGCCGATCATCGTGGTGACCTTCTCGCGCTCGATCAGCCGCAGCGCCCGCTCCGGGTCCCACTTGTACATGAGCACCAGCCCGCCGCCGGTGAACATCGTCGTGGTCAGCGCGGAGAAGCAGCCCGTCACGTGGAACAGCGGCACGGCCAGCAGCGTCACCCGCCGCACGCCGACCGCCGCGGCGACGTCCCGGCCCGCCAGCGCCACCGCCCGCAGCAGCCCGTAGGCCACCGTCATGGGCGACTGTCCGGCGTTGCGGTGGCTGCCCAGCGCGCCCTTGGGCCGGCCGGTGGTGCCGGAGGTGTAGAAGATCGTGGCCGGGTCCTCGGGCAGCAGCTCCACCTCGGGCAACGTCACGTCGGCGCGCACCTCGCCCAGCACCTCGTCGAGCGAGCGCGCGCCCGCGGGCGGCTCGCCCCTGGTCACGATCAGCGGGACGCCGGTGGCCGCCAGCTTCGCGGCCCGCTCGCCGTCCGCGATCAGCACCTTGGCCCCCGAGTCGGTGACGCCGTAGGCCAGTTCCGGCTCGGTCCACCAGGCGTTCAGCGGCACGGCCACGGCGCCCGCCGCGAGCGCGGCAGAGAAGGCGACCACCCATTCGGGGTAGTTGCGCATCGCCACCACGACCCGGTCGCCCTTGGCCACGCCGTAGTCCTCCACCAGCCGGCGGGCCAGCGTCGCCGCCCGCCGGAAGTGTTCCTCGAACGTGATGTGCTCGTCCTCGTAGACGAGGAAGACCTTCTCCCCGTGGTACCGGCTCATCTCCAGCAGGGCCCGGAAGTGGACGGGGGCGTGCTTCCAGGTGCGGATCCCGGTGTCGCCGATCTCCTCCATCTCGAACAGCTCACCGGGCCCGGTGAGCCGGGCCTGTACCTCGGCATGCGTCACGGTCATGCGCAGACTCCCGCAGGTGGACGGCTGATCCGGCTCCTCACAGTACCGACCGGTAAGTATGTGCGCCAGACCACACCTGGGCGTGCCCGGCTTGCATATCCATCCCGGGCCGTGCATCATCTCTTCATAGCAAAACCATGAGTTATCGTGCATGAACATACAGGGGGTCCTGTGATGAGGGCGGCGGTCGCCGGAGCCAGCGGCTACGCGGGAGGGGAGCTGCTCAGGCTGCTGCTCGCCCACCCCGAGTTCGAGATCGGCGCGCTGACCGCGGCCTCCAGCGCCGGCAGCCCGCTCGGCGCCCACCAGCCCCACCTGCCCGCCCTGGCCGGCCGCCGCATCCAGGAGACCACCCCCGAGACGCTCGCCGGGCACGACGTCGTCTTCCTCGCCCTGCCGCACGGCCACTCCGCGGCGGTCGCCGCCGCCCTCGGCGACGACACGCTCGTCGTCGACTGCGGCGCCGACCACCGGCTCGCCGACCCCGCCGCCTGGCAGGAGTTCTACGGCGGCGAGCACGCCGGCAC
This sequence comes from Nonomuraea sp. NPDC047897, assembly GCF_043204415.1. Taxonomy (NCBI): domain Bacteria; kingdom Bacillati; phylum Actinomycetota; class Actinomycetes; order Streptosporangiales; family Streptosporangiaceae; genus Nonomuraea; species Nonomuraea sp. NPDC047897. Next base: position 732,293 of record NZ_JBIDCC010000002.1, read on the forward strand.
CTGGCCGTACGGCCTGCCCGAGCTGCCCGGCCAGCGCGAGCTGCTCAAGTCCGCCCGGCGGATCGCCGTCCCCGGCTGCTACCCGACCTCCGTCCTGCTCGCCCTCGCCCCCGCGTTCGCCGCCGGCCTGGCCGAGCCCGACGTGGTCGTGGTCGCCGCCAGCGGCACCAGCGGCGCCGGCAAGTCGCCCAAGACCAGCCTGCTCGGCAGCGAGGTCATGGGCTCGGTCGGCGCCTACGGCGTCGGCGGCGTCCACCGGCACACCCCCGAGATGGAGCAGGGACTCACGGCCGCCGCCGGCACGCCGGTGCGGGTGTCGTTCACCCCCACGCTCGCCCCGATGAGCCGCGGCATCCTCGCCACCTGCACGGCCCCCGCCGCCCCCGGCCTGACCAGGGCCGCCGTCCGCGAGGCGTACGAGAGCGCGCTGGCCACCGAGCCGTTCGCGCGGCTGCTGCCCGAGGGCGTCTGGCCCGCCACCGCGATGACCTACGGCGCCAACACCGCCGCGCTGCAGGTGACGCTCGACGAGCGCGCCGGCCGCCTGGTCGCCGTCATCGCCATCGACAACCTCACCAAGGGCACGGCCGGAGGCGCGATCCAGAGCGCCAACCTCGCCCTCGGCCTGCCGGAAGAGCTCGGACTTCCCACGACTGGAGTGGCCCCATGAGTGTGACCGCCCCCCTCGGCTTCCGGGCCGCGGGCATCGCCGCCGGCATCAAGCCCGGCGCCGCCCGCGACCTGGCCCTCGTCGTCAACGACGGGCCGAGCCGCGCCGCGGCCGGCGTCTTCACCGCCAACCGCGTCAAGGCCGCGCCCGTCCTGTGGTCGCAGCAGGTGCTGCGTGGCGGCCGCGTGCGGGCCGTCGTCCTCAACTCCGGCGGTGCCAACGCCTGCACCGGCCCCGAAGGCTTCCAGGACACTCACGCCACCGCCGAGAAGGTCGCCGAGGTCATCGACGACTCCGCCGGCGAGGTCGCCGTCTGCTCCACCGGCCTGATCGGCGAGCGACTGCCGATGGACGCCCTGCTGCCCGGCGTCGAGCAGGCCGCCGCGCAGCTCTCCCGCGACGGCGGCCTCGCCGCCGCCGACGCCATCCGCACCACCGACACCGTCTCCAAGATCTCCTTCAAGCGGGCCGACGGCTACATGGTGGGCGGCATGGCCAAGGGCGCCGGCATGCTCGCCCCGGGGCTGGCCACCATGCTCTGCGTGGTCACCACCGACGCCGACCTGACCGCCGAGCAGCTCGACACCGTGCTGCGCCGGGCCACCGCCGTGACCTTCGACCGGCTCGACACCGACGGCTGCATGTCCACCAACGACACCGTGCTGCTGCTCGCCAGCGGCGCCGCCGGCGTCACGCCCGACCTGGCCGAGTTCGAGCAGAAGGTCACCGAGGTCTGCGCCGACCTGGCCCGCCAGCTGCTCGTCGACGCCGAGGGCGCCAGCAAGGCCATCGCGATCGAGGTGGTCGGCGCCGCCAGCGAGGACGACGCGGTCACCGTGGGCCGCGCCGTCTCCCGGTCCAACCTGCTCAAGTGCGCCATCCACGGCGAGGACCCCAACTGGGGCCGCGTGCTGGCCGCCGCCGGCACCACCGACGCCGTCTTCGAGCCCGACCGGCTCAACGTCGCCATCAACGGCATCTGGGTCTGCCGCGGCGGCGCGGTCGGCGACGACCGCGACAAGGTCGACATGCGTCCCCGCGACGTCACGATCACCATCGACCTGGCGGCCGGCACCCACACCGCGACGGTCCACACGACCGACCTGACCGCCGCCTACGTGCACGAGAACTCGGCGTACTCGTCATGAGGGCCAACGGCGCGCACGCCAAGGCGAGCACTCTCATCGAGGCGCTGCCCTGGCTGACCCGCTTCCACGGCGCGACCGTCGTCATCAAGTACGGCGGCAACGCGATGACCGAGGAGTCCCTGAAGGAGGGCTTCGCCGAGGACGTCGTCTTCCTGCGCCACGCCGGCCTGCGCCCGGTCGTCGTGCACGGCGGCGGCCCGCAGATCAGCGAGCACCTCGACCGGCTGGGCATCGAGTCCACCTTCACCGCCGGCCTGCGGGTCACCACGCCCGAGGCCATGCGGATCGTCAGGATGGTGCTCGTCGGCCAGGTCAACCGCGACGTCGTCGGCCTGATCAACCGGCACGGCCCGTTCGCCGTCGGCCTGTCCGGCGAGGACGCCCACCTGTTCACCGCCGAGCGCACGCACGCGGTCGTCGACGGCGAGCCCGTCGACATCGGCCAGGTCGGCGAGATCGTCAAGGTCGAGCCCGGCGCCGTCGAGGCCCTGCTCGGCGACGGCCGCATCCCCGTCGTCTCCAGCGTCGCCCGCGGCGCCGACGGAGAGATCTACAACGTGAACGCCGACACCGCGGCCGCCGCGCTGGCCGTCGCGCTGCGCGCCCACAAGCTCGTCATCCTCACCGACGTCGAGGGCCTGTACGCCAACTGGCCCGACGACACCGACGTGATCGACGAACTGGCCGCCACCGAGCTCGAAACCCTCATGCCCACCCTGTCCAGCGGTATGGTCCCCAAAATGGGGGCATGCCTGACAGCGGTGCGCGGCGGCGTTCCGCGGGCCCACGTGCTCGACGGGCGGGTGCGCCACGCGCTGCTGCTGGAGATCTTCACCGACGAAGGAATCGGAACCATGGTGATGCCCGATGAGTGACCAGCCGAGCCTGTACGACAGGTTCGAGCGGGCCTTCATGCCCAACTACGGAGTGCCCCCGGTCGCGCTGGCCCGCGGCGAGGGCACCCGCGTGTGGGACGTCGACGGCAACGCCTACCTCGACTTCATCGGCGGCATCGCCGTCAGCTCCCTCGGCCACGCCCACCCCGCGCTGGTCGAGGCGGTCTCCCGCCAGGCCGCCACGATCGCCCACACCAGCAACCTGTTCCTGCACGAGCCCGAGGTGCTGCTCGCCGAGCGCCTGCTCGGCCTGCTCGGCGCCCCCGGCCGCGTCTTCTTCGCCAACTCCGGCACCGAGGCCAACGAGGCCGCCTACAAGCTCGCGCTCACCTACGGTCGGCGCGAGGGCCGCAGCTACTTCGTCGCCGCCGAGAACGGCTTCCACGGCCGCACCATCGGCGCCCTGTCGCTGACCGGCAAGCAGTCCATCCGCGACAAGTTCGGGCCCTTCCCGGTGGATGTCCGCTTCGTCCCGTACGGCGACGCGGGCGCGCTCAAGGAGGCCGTCACCGGCGACTGCATCGCGGTGTTCCTGGAGCCCACCCAGGGCGAGGCCGGCGTCGTCCCGCCGCCCGACGGCTACCTGGCCGCCGCCCGCGAGATCTGCGACGCCACCGGCGCGCTGCTCGTCGCCGACGAGATCCAGTCGGCGATCGGCCGGACCGGCCACTGGTTCGCCCACCAGGCCGACGGCTTCGTCCCCGACATCCTCACCCTCGCCAAGGGGCTCGGCGGCGGCCTGCCGATCGGCGCCTGCGTCGGCTTCGGCGAGGCAGGCACCCTGTTCGCCAAGGGTGACCACGGCTCCACCTTCGGCGGCAACCCGATCTCCTGCGCCGCCGCCCTGGCCGTCCTCGACCACGTCGACCTCGACCACGTCAAGCGGGTCGCCCACCGGCTGCGCACCGGCCTGCAAGCGGTGGACCACCCGCTGCTCAAGGGCGTGCGCGGCCGCGGCCTGTGGCTCGCCACCGTGCTGACCCAGCCGGTCTCCGGCCGCGTCCAGGAGGCCGCCGCCCGCGCGGGCTTCCTGGTCAACGCCCTGCAACCCGACGCCGTCCGGCTGGCCCCGCCGCTCGTGGTGACGGACGAGGAGATCGACGCGCTGGTGGCCGCGTTCCCCGCGATCCTGACGGAGGCGAGCCGGTGAGACACTTCCTGAGGGACGACGACCTCACTCCCGCCGAGCAGACGGAGGTCCTCGACCTGGCCGAGGCCATGAAGAAGGACCGGTTCGGCTACCGCCCCCTCGCCGGGCCGCGGACCGTCGCCCTGCTGTTCGACAAGCCGTCCACCCGTACCCGCGTGTCCTTCGCCGTCGGTGTGGGCGAGCTCGGCGGGCTGCCGCTCGTCATCGACGGTGGCTCCTCCCAGATGGGCCGCGGCGAACCGATCGAGGACACCGCCCGCGTCCTCGAACGCCAGGTCGCCGCGATCGTCTGGCGCACCTCCGGCCAGGCGCGCATCGAGGCGATGGCCTCGGCGTCCCACGTGCCCGTCGTCAACGCGCTCACCGACGAGTTCCACCCCTGCCAGATCCTCGCCGACCTGCAGACCGTCCGCGAACGCCTCGGCCGCACCGCCGGGCTGACGCTGGCCTACCTCGGCGACGGCGCCAACAACATGGCCCACTCCTACCTGCTCGGCTGCGCCACCGCCGGCATGCACGTGCGCATCGGCGCGCCCGCCGGCTACCAGCCGGACGCCGTCGTCCTCGACCGGGCCGCCGCCATCGCCGCCGAGACCGGCGGGTCCGTCGTGGCGGTGTCCGACCCGGCCGCCGCCGTCGCCGGCGCGCACGTCGTCGCCACGGACACCTGGGTGTCGATGGGCCAGGACGGCAAGGAGGAGCGCGTCGCCGCCCTCATGCCCTACCAGGTCAACGCCGAGCTGCTCGGCCTGGCCGCCGACGACGCGATCGTGCTGCACTGCCTGCCCGCCTACCGCGGCTACGAGATCACCGCCGACGTGCTCGACGGGCCCGCCAGCGCCGTGTGGGACCAGGCGGAGAACCGCCTGCACGCCCAGAAGGCGCTCCTGCACTGGCTGGTGGGCACGGCATGACGATCCCGATGACCAAGGTCGCGCGCCAGGCGAAGATCACCGATCTGCTGCAGCGCCAGCCCGTGCGCTCCCAGCCCGAGCTGGCCAAGCTCCTGGCCGAGAGCGGCGTCGAGGTCACCCAGGCCACCCTGTCACGTGACCTCGACGAGCTCGGCGCGCTCAAGCTGCGCGCCGAGGACGGCTCCCTCGTCTACGCCCTGCCCGGCGAGGGCGGCGGCCGCATCCCGCTGGCCCGCCTCGGCACCGGCGAGACGCCCGCGGCACGACTGCACCGCATCGCCGAAGAACTCCTCGTCTCCGCCGAGGCCTCGGCCAACCTGGTCATCGTCCGCACCCCGCCGGGCGCCGCCCAGTTCCTCGCCTCCGCCATCGACCACGCCGACTGGGAGGCCATCCTCGGCACCGTCGCCGGGGACGACACGATCCTCGTGATCAGCCGCGACCCGCAGGGCGGCCAGGCGCTCGCCGAAGCCCTGCTGAAGGCCGCCGACCGGCGAAGCTGACACGAGCCGCCAAGGAAAGGTCCAGCACGATGTCCGAGAGAGTAGTCCTCGCGTTCTCCGGGGGCCTCGACACCTCCGTCGCCATCCCGTTCCTGGCCGAGCAGATGGACGCCGAGGTCATCGCCGTCGCGGTGGACCTCGGCCAGGGCGGCGAGGACCTGGAAGCCATCCGGAAGCGCGCCCTGGACTGCGGCGCGGTCGAGTCGGTCGTCGTGGACGCCAAGGAGGAGTTCGCCGCCGACTTCTGCGTGCCCGCGCTGCGCGCCAACGCCCTCTACATGGACCGCTACCCGCTGCTGTCGTCGCTGTCGCGGCCGCTCATCGCCAGGCACCTCGTCTCCGCGGCCAAGCGGTTCGGCGGCACGGTCGTCTCCCACGGCTGCACCGGCAAGGGCAACGACCAGGTCCGCTTCGAGGCCGGCCTGGCCGCGCTCGCACCCGACCTGCGCGTCGTAGCGCCGGCCCGCGACTTCGCCTGGACCCGCGACAAGGCCATCGACTTCGCCGAGCGGACCGGGCTGCCCATCGAGACCAGCAAGCAGAACCCGTTCTCCATCGACCAGAACCTGTGGGGCCGCGCCGTCGAGACCGGCTTCCTGGAGGACATCTGGAACGGGCCCTCCGAGGACGTCTACGCCTACACCGCCGACCCGGCCGTGCCGCGCGACCCCGACGAGCTCGTCATCACCTTCGAGCGGGGCGTCCCCGTCGGGATCGACGGCCGGTCGCTCACCCCGTACCAGATGATCGCCGAGCTCAACCGGCGCGCCGGCGCGCAGGGCGTCGGCCGGATCGACCTGGTCGAGGACCGGCTGGTCGGCATCAAGTCGCGCGAGGTGTACGAGGCGCCCGCCGCCATCGCCCTGATCACCGCCCACATGGAGCTGGAGAACGTCACCGTCGAACGCGACCTGGCCCGCTTCAAGCGCGGCGTCGACCAGCGCTGGAGCGAACTGGTCTACGACGGCCTGTGGTTCTCGCCGCTGAAGGACGCGCTCGACGCCTTCATCGACGACGCCCAGCGGCACGTGTCCGGCGACATCCGGATGACGCTGCACGGCGGCCGCGCCGTGGTCACCGGGCGGCGGTCCCAGGAGTCCCTGTACGATTTCTCGCTGGCCACCTACGACACCGGCGACACCTTCGACCAGTCCCTGGCCAGGGGCTTCGTCCAGCTCTTCAGCCTTCCTTCCAAGATCGCTGCTGCCCGGGACGCGAAGCACGGGTGAGGTGCACCAGGGTCGCGCACGCGGTTACGAGATCTTGACGAAAAGGAGATGAACGGTGAGTGAGGGCAAGCCGATGCGGTTGTGGGGCGCACGTTTCGAGGGAGGCCCGTCCGACGCGCTGACGAGGCTGTCGGTGAGCGTGCACTTCGACTGGCGGCTGGTGCCGTACGACCTGGCGGCCTCCCGGGCGCACGCCCGCGTGCTGCACCGGGCCGGCCTGCTGACGCCCGGCGAACTGGAGCGCATGATCGGCGCGCTGGACGACCTGGAGCGGGCCTGCAAGGCGGGCGAGTTCCGGCCGACGGTCGCCGACGAGGACGTGCACACGGCGCTGGAGCGCGGCCTGCTGGAGCGGCTCGGCTCGCTCGGCGGCAAGTTGCGCGCCGGGCGCAGCCGCAACGACCAGATCGCCACCGACCTGCGCCTCTACCTGCGCGACCACGCGCGCACGATCGTCTCCCGGCTGGTCGAGCTGGAGACGGCGCTGATGGAGCAGGCCGAGCGGCACGCCGACACGGCCGCGCCCGGCATGACCCACCTGCAGCACGCGCAGCCGGTGTCCTTCGGCCACCAGCTCCTCGCCCACGTGCACGCCTTCGCCCGCGACATCGACCGGCTCACCGACTGGGACAGGCGCGCCGCCGTCTCACCGCTCGGCTCCGGCGCGCTGGCCGGCTCGTCGCTGCCGCTCGACCCGCAGGCCGTGGCCGCGGAGCTGGGCTTCGACAGCGCGGCCCCCAACTCGATGGACGCCGTCGCCGACCGCGACTTCGCCGCCGAGTTCCTGTTCGACGCGGCGATGATCGGGGTGCACCTGTCGCGGCTCGGCGAGGAGATCGTGCTCTGGGCCTCGCAGGAGTTCCGCTGGATCGAGATGGACGACGCCTACTCCACCGGCTCGTCGATCATGCCGCAGAAGAAGAACCCCGACGTGGCCGAGCTGGCCCGCGGCAAGTCCGGGCGGCTCATCGGCAACCTGATGGCGCTGCTGACGACGCTGAAGGGCCTGCCGCTCACCTACAACCGCGACCTGCAGGAGGACAAGGAGCCGGTGTTCGACGCCGTCGACACGCTGCTGCTCGTCCTGCCCGCGATGGCCGGGCTGGTCGCGACCATGCGGGTCAACACCGCCCGGCTGGAGGCGTCGGCCCCCGACGGGTTCGCGCTCGCCACCGACCTGGCCGAGCTGCTGGTCCGGCGGGGCGTGCCGTTCCGCGAGGCGCACGAGGCCGTCGGCCACCTGGTGGTGTGGTGCCAGGTCAACGAACGCGACCTCGGCGAGCTGACCGACGATGAGCTCGCCAAGGTGTCGGAGCACCTCACGCCCGACGTCCGCGACGTGCTCAACGTGGCCGGCGCGCTCGCCGCGCGCAAGGCGCACGGCGGCACCGCCCCCGACCGGGTGCGCGACCAGCTCGCCGCGCTGCGCGAGTCCGTCGACGCCCAGGCGGCATGGGCGGCGGGCTCCTGACCACCGCGCCGCTGCCGCGCTCGTTCTTTGACCGGCCGTCCCACGAGGTGGCGCCCGACCTGCTCGGGCGCGTCCTCGTGCACGGTGGCCCGGACGGCGCCGTGGCGGTGCGGCTCACGGAGGTCGAGGCGTACGGCGGGCCGGGCGAGGACCCGGCCGCCCACACCTACCGCGGCCGGACACCGCGCAACGCGGTGATGTTCGGGCCGCCGGGTCACCTGTACGTGTACTTCACCTACGGCATGCACTTCTGCGCCAACCTGGTGTGCCTGCCCGAGGACCACGGGTCGGCGGTGCTGCTGCGCGCCGGCGAGATCGTCGGCGGCCACGACCTCGCCCGCCTGCGCCGCTCCGCCGGCGCCGCCCCCGCCGGGTCGGACGCTGAACCGGACGCTGAACCGAACGCCGGGTCGGGTGACGGTCAGGGCTCCGGCGGCTCGGCGGCGCGGGCTCCCCGGCGGATGGCCGACCGTGACCTCGCCCGCGGTCCCGCCCGGCTGGCGACGGCGCTCGGCCTGGCCCGCGAGCACAACGGCATCGACGCCGTCGCCATGGACGACCCGCCTGCTTTCACGGTGGAGAGCCGTCTGTCAGCGGGGGCCGCCTGGTCGGCCGGGGCCGTCGTGCTGGCGGGCAGCCCGCCCGAACCCGAGCTGATCAGGTCGGGCCCGCGCACCGGCATCTCGGCGGCCAAGGAGATCCCCTGGCGGTTCTGGATCGACGGCGACCCGACCGTCTCGCCGTACCGGCCTCACGTGCCGCGCCGGCGCAGCTCGGCGGCCACCTCCGTGGGCGATGCACCCAGGTCGTGAGCGCTGAAGATGTGCAGGTGGTCGCCCGTGTCGATCTCCAGCATCTCGCTGCGCAGCCCCCACCGCCTGCGGACGTCCACCTTGACGTCCTCGATCCGCTCCCACGGGACGTGCCGCCGGCCGGCGTAGCCGTGCACCACGGTGATGCCGCTCTCGTCGGCCGTCAGCCGCACCGGCACGAGCAGGTCGCGCAGCCCCATCGCGCCGACCAGCACCGCTGCGGGGACCGCCAGGATGACGCCGCGCACGTCACCGCCGACGTACCAGTGGACGGCGAGACCCGCACAGACCAGAGCCCCTAAAATCTTGAAAACGGCCGGCTCGCGACGGACCCTCCACATGGGGATCGAGACTATCCAAGTGGCGGTCTTCCTGCGCGATCGGGCACGCTGTGAACATCCGACACCTACTGGAAAGCCGGCACCGTGACCGACATTCTCGATGAGCTCGAATGGCGCGACGTCCTCGCGCAGACCACCGACGTCGACGCCCTGCGCAAGGCGCTGTCGGAGGGCCCGATCACGGTCTATGCGGGCTTCGACCCGACGGCGCCGTCGCTGCATGTCGGAAACCTCGCCACGTTGCTGATCCTGACCCGCTTCCAGCGCGCCGGCCACCGGCCGATCGGGCTCGTCGGCGGCGCCACCGGGCTCATCGGCGATCCGAGCGGCCGCAGCACCGAGCGGGTGCTCAACACCTCCGACGTCGTCGCCGAGTGGGTGGCCAGGATCCGGGTGCAGGTGGAGAAGTTCCTGTCCTTCGAGGCCGGTCCCACCTCCGCGACGCTGGTCAGCAACCTCGACTGGACCGCCGAGCTGACCGCCATCGACTTCCTGCGCGACGTCGGCAAGCACTTCCCGGTCAACCGGATGCTGGCCCGCGAGTCAGTCTCGGCCCGCCTGGGCGGTGAGGGGCTGAGCTACACGGAGTTCAGCTACCAGATCCTGCAGGCCAACGACTACCTCGAGCTCTACCGGCGCCACGGGTGCACGCTGCAGCTCGGTGGCAGCGACCAGTGGGGCAACATCACCGCGGGCGTCGACCTGATCCGCCGCGTCGAGGGCGCCCACGTGCACGCCCTCACCGGCAAGCTGATCACCAAGGCCGACGGCACCAAGTTCGGCAAGACCGCCGGCGGCGCGGTGTGGCTCGACGGCTCGTTGACCTCGCCGTACGCGTTCTACCAGTACTGGCTGAACGCTGACGACCGCGATGTGGTGCGCTTCCTCAAGGTCTTCACGTTCCGCTCGCGCGAGGAAGTCGAGGCGCTGGAGAAGGCCGTCGCCGACCGGCCGTTCGCCCGCGAGGCGCAGCGGGCGCTGGCCGAGGACATGACCACCCTGGTGCACGGCGAGGCCGAGCTGGCGGCGGTGGTGGCGGCGTCCAAGGCGCTGTTCGGGCAGGGCTCGCTGGAAGAGCTGCCCGCCGCGACGCTGGAGGCCGCCCTCGCCGAGGTGCCCAGGGCGACGGTGCCCGCGCTGGGCGTCCCGTACGTCGACCTGCTGGCCGACAGCGGGCTGGTGGAGTCCAAGTCGGCGGCCCGCCGCGCGGTCAAGGAGGGCGGCGCCTACCTCAACAACGTCAAGATCACCGACGAGGCCTACGTGCCGACGGCCGACGACCTGCTGCACGGCCGGTTCATGGTGCTGAGGCGCGGCAAGAAGGCGATCGGCGGCGTCGAGATCGGCTGACCTTGCCCGGCGGCGGCGTGGGCGGCTCCTTCGGTCCGCCCACGCCGGCATGTCACGGCGGGCCGAGGCCCGGGCCGGGCTGAGGCCCCGGCGGGCCGACGACCGATCAGGGCCGGGCGTACAATGCGACGGTGAGGCCGGGCAGCTCGGCCGAGTGCCACGACCTGACCTGCTCGAACCCGGCCTCCCTGACGGCCCGCACCCGCGGCAGGCGCGACCCCGTCGCCTTGGTGCCGCGCCACACCAGCCAGACCCGTCGACGGTCGGCCAGCATCGCCGCGACGTCGGTGCGTTCCGCGAATCCGAATCCGCGCGGCTGCGGAGCACGGTCCAGCAGCAGCACGTCGTCCGGCCCGCCGGCCGGGGCGTAGTAGTGGAAGCCCGCCCGAACCGAGCTCTGCCCGAACACGATCGCGTCGCCGGCCTGCGCGCGTACCTGCCGCACCGCGCCGGGGAAGTCCTCGAACCGCCCGTTGTGCGCCCGCAGCTCGGCGTGCCGGGTGAGCCCGGGGACGAGCGTGGCGACCACGAGCAGACAGCCCGCCGCGGCCCGCGCCACGGTCCCCGGCACGCTCGCCGCGGCGATCCCGGCGAGCAGCGCCGCACCCGGCGTGGTCACGAACAGGTAGCGGTCCACGTAGGCCGGTGTGACGAGGTGCGACACGGCGAGCAGCAGCAGCGGCGGCAGCACCACCCAGCCCGCCAGCGCCCCGGCCCACGGCCGGCCGTCCGTGTCCCGGGCGAACAGCAGCGCCGCGCCGGCCGTCGCCACCGCGAGCAGGATCACGCCTGTGGCCGTCACGCCCGTCGTCATCAGCGGGAACTTCAGCAGCACCTCCGGACCCTTCTGCGGGATCCAGCTGATCGCGTGCCGCGCGCCGTACCCCACCAGCCCCAGCACGAGCGCCGGCACCGCTCCCGCGGCCAGCGCGGGAGCCGCCCGCAGCAGCAGCGTGCGGCGGGGGACCAGCGAGAGCAGCACCGGCAGGTGCGCGGGCAGGGCCAGCACCGCGAACAGGTGGGTGCACGACACCAGCGCCACCGACACCCCGTACAGCACCCAGCCGTGCCCCCGCGCCGCCCGGTGCAGCGCCCAGAACGAGAGCGTCACCGCCGCCGCGGCGAAGGCGTACGACCGGGCGTACGCGCCGTAGAAGGACACCGTCGGCAGCACCGCGAAGACCGTCGCGGCCGTCAGCCCGGCCGGGACGCCGTGCAGCCGGCGCCCCAGGTCGGCGAGGAACCACGCGGCCACCCCGATCGCCAGCGCGGACGGCAGCCTGAGCCACAGCTCCGCCGTGCCCGCCTGCACCCACAGCTGCATGAACAGGTAGTACGGCAGGAAGTGCCCGTCGATGTTGTGAGCCAGCGCCCAAAGGCCCGGCACGGATCGTGACGCGGCGCTCAGCGTCGCGAGCTCGTCGCCGTTCAGTGACGCCGAGCCGGACCCGGTGAGGGTGGCCAGAAAGACGGCGGGCGCCGCCAACCAGGGGCTCCACCGGCGCGAACGCACCGCCGGTGGGACAGGAGGGGCGAGGGTGGCGACTTGGGACACCGGGGCAGGATACGCGCATAGGCTCGGCGGTATGCCCGATGTGATCGTTTTCGATTTGTACGGAGTCATCGCCCGTAACCAGACGGAGGAGGCGCGGCGGCGCCTCGTGGAACTGGCCGGGGTGCCGGAAAAGGGGTTCTGGGAGGCGTACTGGGCCTGTCGGCCCCCCTACGACGCCGGCCAGGACGCGGCCGGCTACTGGGCCGCGGTCGCCGCCCGCCTCGGCGTCCGGCTCGCCGACGTGCCGGCGCTCGTGCGGGCGGACGTGGCCAGTTGGAGCGTGGTGGACGAGGAGATGGTGGAGGTGGTGTGCGAGCTGGCAGACGAGGGGCGCACGCTGGGGCTGCTGTCCAACATCGTCGAGGACCTGGTGCCGGTGTGGGAGTCCGGGCACGGGCGGTGGCTCGCGAGGTTCGCGGCGCTGACGTTCTCCTGCCGGATCGGGGTGGCCAAGCCGGACCCGCGGGCGTACGAGATCTGCGCGGCGCGGATGGGGGTCGAACCGTCGCGGGTGCTGTTCATCGACGACAACGCGGCGAACGTGGCGGCGGCGCGTGAGGCGGGGATGGCGGCGGAGCTGTTCACCTCGGCGGCCCAGGTGCGCGCACTCGCGGCTGCCCGTTGACCTACCCGTTGACCTGCCCGCTCCAGGGCGATTTGACGAGTCGCGGATGGCGACCTAATCTTTCACATCGCCCGGGAGTGAGCCGGACGCCGGACAGGCGGACGGGCCTCGGGCAAGCCCCTTGAGAACAACACTCGGCCAAGGCGCCTCGTCGTGCCCAGGTTCGAGTCGTCGTGGGCGCGTTCGAATCACCGGAAAATCGGTTGATTCGACACGGCCATGATGCCACGGTAAGTTACGAGGGTTGCCCCGGAGACGGGGCGCCAGGACCAGCGAGATCGAGATTGACACGGGATCGCAAGCCTGGTAAGATCGGAACGTGAAGTGTGCGCCTTCCTGAGGTTCTGGGGAGTACGCGTCCGTTTCTTGAGAACTCAACAGTGTGTTAAAAGCCAGTGCATGATGCACAACCCCGTCATTTCGGTGACGGATTCCTTTTATAGCTA